>NZ_PQBX01000060.1:59150-346536 GCF_002964625.1 Pseudoalteromonas sp. T1lg21 | reverse complement strand
TTTCTAAAAGTGGTCGGCGATGCAGGATTTGAACCTGCGACCCCTTGGACCCAAACCAAGTGCGCTACCAAACTGCGCTAATCGCCGATACTGAGAGAAGTTTTGAAAATAAAGACCACTTAAGAAACGCGGTCGGCGATGCAAAATTTGCACCTTCAACTGAATTGGATATACCCAAAACAATCGTTCTTTGACCTTGAACTTTCTAAAAGTGGTCGGCGATGCAGGATTTGAACCTGCGACCCCTTGGACCCAAACCAAGTGCGCTACCAAACTGCGCTAATCGCCGATATCTTAAGTAAATTGGGGTGACTGATGGGGCTCGAACCCACGACAACCGGAATCACAATCCGGGGCTCTACCAACTGAGCTACAATCACCACGGCATTTACATATTTTCAAATGGCGCACCCGGAAGGATTCGAACCTTCGACCAACGCCTTAGAAGGGCGTTGCTCTATCCAGCTGAGCTACGGGCGCATCGAAAACTTCATAAGTTTGCCTGTAAGCGCCGCTTCTTAAAGAAGAAGTGGTCGGCGATGCAGGATTTGAACCTGCGACCCCTTGGACCCAAACCAAGTGCGCTACCAAACTGCGCTAATCGCCGATGCTTACCGTTGTTTGCGAGTGACCTCGTTAACAACGGGGTGCATAATAGTGATTTGACCGAGTTAGGTCAAACATTTTTTTAAGAAAATAATTCAATCGGTCACTTTTAGCTCACAATGGTTAAATATTGCAAATATAAGCTAAAATTTGAACTCTTTTTTATAAAGTAGCGCTTTATATAAGATTGCATCTTGGCGCTATGATGCTTTTCTGCGAAAATACGTAACATAAATAAATATGATCAAACAAACATGATTTGTGTATCCACGCCCCCTTTATTGGATAATCATATTTAGATGTATCAGTATCAAGTTAACTAACCCCAATGAAAGGTCACCCATGACGGCAAACATCATCGATGGTAAGGCAATAGCTAAACAAGTACGCAGCAATGTAGCAGAGCGAGTTGCAGAGCGTGTAGCGAATGGATTACGCGCTCCTGGACTAGCAGTCGTGCTAGTTGGTCAAGATCCAGCTAGCCAAGTGTATGTTGGTTCTAAACGTAAAGCATGTGAAGAAGTCGGCTTTGTATCTAAGTCTTACGATTTACCTGGCGACACGACTGAGCAAGACTTACTTGCATTAATAGATCAACTAAACGAAGACAAAGAAGTAGACGGTATCTTAGTACAGTTACCTTTACCACAAGGTCTTGATGCTGAAAAAATTCTTGAGCGCATCACACCACATAAAGATGTTGATGGTTTCCATCCTTATAACATTGGTCGTTTAGCACAGCGTATGCCGGCACTTCGCCCTTGTACGCCAAAAGGGATTATCACCCTACTAGACTCAACGGGTGTTCGTTATAAAGGTATGCACGCAGTTGTTGTTGGCGCCTCAAACATCGTTGGTCGTCCTATGTCACTTGAGCTTTTACTTGCTGGCTGTACTACAACAGTATGTCACAAGTTCACTCAAGATTTAGAAACTCATGTTCGCCGTGCCGACTTATTAGTTGTAGCGGTGGGTAAACCTGAGTTCATTCCGGGTGAATGGGTTAAAGAAGGCGCTATTGTGATTGATGTGGGTATTAACCGTCTTGAATCAGGTAAGCTTGTTGGTGATGTTCAGTATGACGTCGCGGAACAAAAAGCACATTTCATTACCCCTGTACCAGGTGGTGTTGGACCAATGACTGTGGCAAGCTTAATTGAAAATACGCTTGAAGCATGTGAAAAATATCACAGCTAACAAAAAATTATGTTCGTAAAAAAGGCTGCCAATTGGCAGCCTTTTTTGCTTTTAAGTTTTTTGTTGTTTGAACTGCTTAAGTTTTAGCATCTGGGGGAGCACTGAAAACACAATCATCATAAACATTAATAGGTATTGCCAGTCTTGATATTGTTCGTTTATGAGCAAAACAGCACATACTATTCCTGCAATTGGGTTAGCTATCGTACCGAATGAAAACTCAGCCACAGTCATGCGTCCTAATAACCAAACATACAAAATATAAGCAATTGCGGTATTGGGCACGATTAACCAAAAGAGCGCAGAATATTGCAGCGCTGAAACAGGCTCGAATACCACTTGGTATTGCTCTGGGTGAAGTAAACTGCCATCAATAAACGCAGCCAATAACAAAATAGTGCCCCCAATAATTAACTGCCAAGTAAGTACCACCCACCAATGTATGTGCACCGACAAACTTTGTACTAAGGTGCTACCAATCACAATTGTCAGTAAGGCACCCAATAAAGCCGCTACTCCCAATACATTTAATGCCACGTGTGCGGGATCAAACAACAACCACGCCAATACCACCAGCGCCATAGCGCAAAAAGCTTGAATTTTTGCAGGTCGCTGCCCTTTGCTAAGCCAAGCATATAACAAAGCCACAACCGGCACTGACACCATCCCTACCCCAGCAATCGCAGCAGGAAGATTCACCGCCATAATAAAAATAAACGCAAAAAATAGCGCGATATTCACCGCACCTAAAGTCAATAAACTAAGCCACTGAGAGCGGGTCGGCAAACTAGGTTTAAGTAATAAAAGGAGTAGCCCTGCAGGCAGTGCTCGCAATGCGCCTAATAAAAGTGGCGGCCAATCTGGTGTCGCGTATTTGGTCACCGCATAGGTGGTACCCCATAAAAAGGCGGGGATCATGGCAAATAAAATATTCAATGTCTGTCCTTGTTAATACGAAGAGATGACAAGGTAAAACCTCAAGTAGAGTTGAGGTCAATAGCTGTATTGATTAAAAACAAAAAAGGTTGCCTCGTTGGCAACCTTTTTTAATGAGTCATATTTCGATGGATACTTAAGCTTTACGCCATGTTGTTTTACCAGCAGAATCTTCAAGTACCACACCAAGTGCATTCAATGCATCGCGCGCTTCATCAGCTGCCGCCCAATCTTTGCTTGCGCGAGCTTCATTACGTTTTGCAATTAATGCTTCAATATGTGCTACTTCGTCATCAGCTTGACCACCTTGTAAAAAGGCTTCTGGGTCTTGTTGTGCAACGCCTAGTACTTCTGCAACACTGCGCAGAACATAAGCAAGTTTACCTGCTTGCTCTGCATCGCTGTCTTTAACACGGTTTAGCTCTTTTGCTAATTCAAATAATACTGGTAGTGCTTCAGGGGTGTTAAAGTCATCATCCATCGCTTTTCTGAATTTAGCCACATATTCATTGCTAGCTAAATCGCACTCGATTGGCGTTACGCCACGCAATGCAGTGTAAATACGTTCAAGTGACGAACGTGCTTGCTCAAGGTTTTCTTGCGAATAGTTAAGCTGGCTACGGTAATGACCTGAAATTAAGAAGTAACGAACTGATTCAGCATCGTACTCTTTTAATACGTCACGTACGGTAAAGAAGTTGTTTAAAGACTTAGACATCTTCTCTTTATTAACCTGAACCATACCTGTGTGGATCCACGTATTAACGTACTTGCCGTTATTTGCACAGCATGACTGAGCAATTTCGTTTTCATGGTGCGGGAACTGTAAATCTGAACCGCCACCGTGAATATCAAAATGCTCACCTAAGTGCTTAGAGCTCATTGCCGAACATTCGATGTGCCAACCTGGACGGCCTTCACCCCATGGTGATGACCAAGATGGCTCACCTGGCTTGGCTTTTTTCCAAAGCACGAAATCAAGTGGATCTTGCTTATCTTGTGCAACTTCAATACGTGAACCGGCTTGTAGCATGGTTAAGTCTTGTTGCGATAACGCACCATATTGCTCAAATGTAGACACATCAAACAATACATCGCCATCTGCGGCAACATACGCATGGCCTTTGGCAATTAAACGCTCAACCATCGCGATGATTTCATTCATATGGTTTGTCACCGTTGGCTCAACATCAGGACGCAGCATATTTAAGCTGTCGAAATCTTCATGCATTGCTTTGGTCATACGAGTCGTTAAATCATTAATTGACTCACCATTTTCGTTTGCACGCTTAATGATTTTGTCGTCAACATCAGTGATGTTACGAACATATTTTAAATCGTAACCAATGTGACGTAGGTAACGAACAATAACGTCAAAACCAACGAAAGTACGCGCATGACCAATGTGACAGTAATCATAAATGGTGATACCACACACGTACATGTCGATTTTGCCATCAACAAGGGGTTTAAACTGCTCTTTTTGTCGCGTAAGTGTGTTGTAAATTTGTACCATTTATAAAATGTCCTTAACGGTGTTTCGAGATTCTCTATGGTAACACTTGCAAAGCCGCTGCTCTAGCGCTTTATCAATTGAATAAGCACTTTGTTAACCGTTTTAAACAAGCTCTTTGTTAATCCAAGGCAACTACTATAAAATAGCCCCATTATTAAACCTGAATATAGGAAACCTCATGGTTGTACTACACACAAACTTTGGTGACATCACTATCAAGATGCACGAAAGCGATGCACCAAACACTGTTAAAAACTTCTTAGAGTATGCAAACGCTGGCTTTTACAACGGCACTATTTTTCACCGTGTAATTGATGGTTTTATGGTACAAGGCGGTGGTTTTGAGCCTGGTATGGTTCAAAAAGAAGTAAACAACCCTATCGAAAACGAAGCAAACAATGGCCTTGCGAATAAAGTAGGCACATTAGCAATGGCACGTACGCCGGATCCACACTCAGCAACTGCGCAGTTCTTTATTAACGTTAACGACAATGACTTCTTAAACTTCAGCAGTGAAACATCACAAGGCTGGGGCTACTGCGTGTTCGCAGAAGTTGTTGAAGGTATGGACGTGGTAAACAAAATCAAAGGTGTTGCTACTGGCAGCGCGGGTTTCCACCAAGACGTACCTCTTGAAGATGTCATCATCGAAAAAGTAACGGTTAGCTAATTTAATCGTTTAGTCTTTTTAAGCGGGCCTGTTGCCCGCTTTTTTGCGAGTAACCATGAATCAAAGTTATTTTATTGCCGATCTCCATTTAACAGAAAACCGCCCCGACATCACAGCGGCATTTTTTGATTTTCTTGATAGCAAGATTATTAATGATGACGTTGATGCGCTGTATATTTTGGGTGATTTTTTTGAAGTATGGGTCGGTGATGACTATCAAACTGACCTTTCAAAGAGTGTTGCCGCACGTTTATGCCAAGTCAGTAAAAGTGGTACGGAGGTGTTTTTTATCCATGGTAATCGCGATTTTATCATGCGAGAAGACTATGCTAAAAGCGCGAGTATGACTTTATTGCCTGAGCAAGTTGTTATTGATTTATACGGTACTCCAACAGTTATCTTGCACGGTGATGAAATGTGCACTCAAGATATTGAGTATCAACAGTTTCGTAAAAAAAGCCGTGGTTGGTGGTGGCCAAAATTAATGCTTGCTATGCCGCTTTGGTATCGCAAAAAGATTGCCCGCAACGCCCGAGAAAAATCAAAACAAAGTCAAGCCGGCAAAGCATTAGAAATCCTAGATGTGACTGAAGATGCAGTATTAGCCATGTTTGAAAAACATCAGGTTGCTAATATGATCCACGGCCATACCCACCGCCCGAATGTGCACCATTATAATCACGCAGGTAAAACACTAACGCGCACAGTGTTGGGTGACTGGTATGAACAAGGGTCATACTTAAGAGTTACACCTGAGCAGCAAAAACTAATCCATTCGCCCTTTAAATAGCCAGTATTTTAACTATGCTTTAAACAGTATTGTAAAAAACGCATTATCTATGATGAGTCGATTAAGCTGTTTTTGTTGCTGTTTTTTGTTTAGCTTTTCAGTCCATAGCCAAACTTGGCAACTGGTCACTGAACCATACCCGCCTTACTTTATTAATAATAAGAGCGAGCCGGGTTGGTTGCACGAAGTCATTATTGCAGCACTTAAAAGCCAAAAACACCAAGCAACGATTGAATACACCCATTGGGCGCGCGCTTTAAAACTTGCTAAGCGCCATAAACGTGTTGCTGTACTAGGGGCTTTTTATACAGAGCAAAGGGCTAGAGAATTTAGCTACTCACAACCCTTAGCAACTGCTCATACGGTATTATTTAAGCAGGCTGGCAAAGACATCACCTTTACCGGATCACTCTATTCATTAAAGCCATATACAATCAGCAAAGGCGAAGATTATGTGGTGAGTGACGAATTCGAACAGCATCCTGAACTGACCATAACAACTACAGATAGTTTGATTGAAAGCTTATTACTGTTAAAGCATGGCCGTGTTGATTTAGTTGCCGGTACTAAAGAGGTCGCACTCTATTGGCTCGACAAGAGCGAACGGTTACAGCAAGCAAAACAAACAGAATTAGAAATAATTAGCCCCTACCTTGCCACTCAGTATTTACATGTGATCACCAAAAAAGATCACCCTCACGCTGAGCTATTTCAGCAAAGCTTATATTTAGGCGTGCAGTCTCTAAAAAACTCGGGAAAGCTGGATGAAATACTTAAAAGCTATGAACTCAGTGCTGAAGAAATTGCAAGCATCCATCAATTATTAGCTAAACATTAGCGCTTGTTGAAATACTAATCGGTAGCGTGATTTTAAACTGTGTTGCAATGTTTTCTGGCAGTTCATTAGTTGCGACTAAGCTTATCTTACCTTTTAGAACACTTGTAACCCACTGATGAACAAGATACAACCCAAGCCCAGTGTGACCGTGTTTTCTTGATGTGGTGAAGAAAGGATCAAATAGCTGTTCTCGCAAGGATTCATCTATACCTGAGCCATTGTCAGACACTTTAATACATAATGTATTGTCACTTTCTAGATAAACAGCTAACTGAACCTGCTTTGTGTCATGCTCATTAAAGGCATGAGAAATTGCATTGACGATTAGGCTTTCTATAATTTGTGAAATAACCCCAGGTCGACTCGTGATGTCTTGTTTGACATCGATGTGCGTTTCAATTGTTACTTTAGAGGCCTTAAAGCGAGATTTTAAACCCAGTAGAAGGTCATGGGTGACTTTTTCGATATTAAAGCTAACAAGTTGATCATTCGAGCGATCATGGGCCATTTCTTTAAAGCTTTTCACATGAGCGATCGCTTTATCTAAATTTACTTTTGAGAGCGACAAATTATCGGCAATACGTTCAACACTCGTTTCTAAAAACTGTTTTGTGAAGCCTTGGTCAATTTTATCTTTGAGTTGTTGATTAATTAACTGTGCATTTGATACTGAAATAGCAGCGCCACCTAATGGGGTATTCATTTCGTGGGCGACACCGGCCACCATTAAACCGAGTGATGACAACCTTTGCGCTTCAATCAACTCCCCCTGTAATTGATGCTGCTGTTTTATATAGCGTTGTAATTTGCTATTAGCCGCTACCAGTTCCTGCTGCTCATTTTCTAAATTTGCTGTTGCTTTAATGATTTGACACTGGTCACGATAACTACGCTTTAAATACAAACCAGCAATAGTAATTAGACAAACAGCACATGCCAAAGCAATGCCAAATGACCATAAAAATATCTCCCTCAGTACTGATTTGTCCGCTTTTACCAGCACAATGACATTACTCAAAGCATTGTCATTATTATTACCGAGATTCATTTTTAAAAAGCTGGTTGTACGACTATGCGATGTAATAAGTTGCTGCGTTTTCGGTAATTCAGCAATTGTTTGCCATAACTGATCATCATCTTCGCTGAGAGTGAGTTGTGGCTTATCTAACATAAAGCCCCACTCTTTCTTACTATCAGGATTTAACAACCAATAGCCTTCGCCATTAACCAATTGTATTTGAGCTTGCAAAGTACTCAGTGACTTAATTTGTTGTAAGGTTTTCGATAGGTCAAAATTGACAACAATTAACCCATCTAACACAAAAGTGTCGTTCGTGGTTCGATAGGATGCGCGCAATGTCGGCTCATATGGGGCGACGACAACGCCGCGTTCAACATTTAAATCTATTGGCGTGATGTATACATCACCTTTACTGTGCGCAATTCCTTCAGTGAAGTAATAACGATTACCTTTATTTTGCAACTGTTGTGGTGCCACAACTTGGGCTTTACCAGCTTTAAAATTAACGCGGTACCGTTCTTGGCCCTGGCTATCTAACCAACGTATTTGAGAAATGCTGTCAGCAGCTAAACCAAAATTAACAAAATGAGTTTGTATTTGTTGTTCAAGTTCAGCGTCGGATACGTGGCGTTTTAGCGCTTCGTCAGCCACCAGCAATTTAACCACTTTACGCACATCACCCAACTCTCTGCTAAAGGTATTATGCGCTGCAAGTAAGGTGTTATCTTGTAATAGTGTGACATTACTTTTTTGTATTTGGTATTGCAGTAAATAAACCATAGCGCTTATAAATAAGCTGCCAATGACAATAACCACAAATTTTATAAGTAGCCTTTTCTTTAGTAACTCATATTGGTGATTTACTTCTACCATAATAGTTAGTTAGACCGGCCCTTTAGCCACTGCAATGCATCATCATAAAACATGGGTTTAGCGTAATAATAACCCTGCCCTACACTACAACCAGCTTCAACGAGCCAAGCGTACTCAGCCTCCGTTTCAATGCCTTCCGCTGTTACTTCAAAACCGAATTTTTCTGCTAATAGCATAATCATTTCGATAATATGTTGATTAGACCTCGAGTCTTGAATATTGCTCACAAAACAGCGGTCTATTTTTATATTTTGTGCTGGTATTTCACTAACATGGGCGAGCGATGAATAACCTGTCCCAAAATCATCAATGCTAATTTTTATCCCTAAACCGGCAAAACGACATAAACATGCATTGATCTTTTCATAGTTAAAAATTGCTTGGGTCTCTGTTACTTCAAGCTCAAGTAACGAAGGTGAAATGCCATATTCCTCTATGCGAGCTGCTATCTCGACAAAATAATCCTCTGATAACAAATCAAAGGTAGAGGCATTAAACGCGATTGGCAGACTAAAACCCTGATCTGCAAATTGCTGAATCGATTGCATTATTTTGTCGAAAATTAATTTGTCTAACTCACTAATAAGCCCTGCGGTTTCGGCAAGGTCAATAAACTCATCGGGACTGACAAATGATCCATCGTTTCTTTGCCATCGAGCCAGCGCTTCAAAACCAATGACCTCATTAGTAATTAAATTAACCTTAGGTTGCAGCGCTACTTGGAGCTCTTTGTTACGTATTGCTGTACGCAGTTCTTGCATCAACTCATAGCGCCGTGTAATAGCTTTTGTATTTTCTAGCGTGTAATAAAGTAATTGAGCTCTTTGCGTGCTCTCATCATTAAGAGTGGACTCTGCTAAATTGAATATTTGCTCTGCGTTATGATCAACAAATGCGATTAATTGCATAACCAAAATACGCACATCTAAAAACTGCTTTACCCCATCAATTTCAAAAGATTGGCGTTTTAGCGAATCAACCATGCTCTCATCTTCGAATGCATGACTTGAGACTAGAACGCCCAAACTATCACTTTTAAATAAGGCGATTCGGGGGTGATACGGCGCTAATTTTTGTAGGATATTTTCGCGCATTTTTAGATGTGTTTTTTTACAAAAATCATGGCCAAATCGGAATGACTTCTCATCAAACTGTAAAATCTCAAAAACCACTAATTGAGTTTCAGCTTGCTCATATTTATTCATATTATCGATTTCGCGCTGAAGCCAATTTCGATTGGGGATGTTCAACGTAACATCGGTATAAGCAAGTTCTGTCAGCCGGTTCATGAGTGCAATATTTGAAAACCCAGTACTCACATTTTCGCTAAACACTTTTAATAAGAAAACATTATGCTCGTCGATGGGAACATCTGATTTAACAATAGTAATGTAGTGATGGATATCCACTTCGCAGGTGTCAAAATAAAAAACACTATAATGCTCTGAAAAGGCATGCTCTTGAGTGATTCTTGCTTGGGTGTAACATTGCTGTGCTTCATCAGACAGTAAATCGAGAGTCAACTCTTTACCATCCAGCCCTCTGAAACAACCATTACTGGTAATCACTTTTGGCTGTTTATTTAAATCGCTTCCATCACCAACACACAATACCCCTCCGCCTTGCGACAAACGAAGGATCTTACTTATTTCGTCTAGTACGGCTTGTGAAAATGCCCGGATATCATGTTTGCTATTAATACTTCTTGCCGCATCAAGTACTAATTGCAGCCCTTGTTTAGCATTTGAGATTTGTGAAATATATTGATAAGTACGCAGGTGACTGCTGACAATCGATTTTAGCTTATCTACTGTCAGATCAGATTTATTCCAATATTCATCGATATCAAGTGACTCCATCACTTGCGGTTCTGGAGCAAAACTTGGCTGCCCGGTTAAAAGCACAATGCGTATATCGTTGTTACCAAGAACGTGACGAATAGTATTTACGAGTCGAAGACCTGAATCATCTTCTTCCATCACCACATCAAGAAACACTATTGCAATGTCTTTATGGCGCGACAAAACGGAGGATGCCTCTGACACTGAGTTCGCGGTCAACAGCTCTAATGCTTCATTATTACCAAGAGGTATAGCATTCAAGCCATTTAATAATGCTTGTTGGTAATTTAAATCATCCTCAACAGTCAGTATCTTCCATGTTTTAAGACTTTGCGTTTGCTCTGGAGTGTTTTCTTTAAACTCGAAAGGCACATTAGAATCACGCTTAACTTCTCCTTTTGACAACATACGCTTCTAACTAATCATGATTACGAAAACATAAGCAAAATATAGTGCAAAATTTAAATACGGTACAAATTTTTCATTAAAATATATAGCAAATAGATATTAGAAATATAATGAGAATTAATTAATTACGGTAAGTTTAAAGCTAATTTCTAAAGAGGTTGGCTTGTATAAGGTAGGTAAAGCTAAAGAGCACCAAACAGGTGCTCTTGGTGGTTTTTACGCTGGCACGCCACTATGAAATTTAAAGTCTTCATCTGGGGTTGAAATTAACTCAGCTTCAAGTTGCCCAAAAAATTCAACACGGTCAGTGATATCAAACTCACTGATTTCTTGTGCAAGAGTTAAATAATCTTGGTAATGACGCGCTTCAGAGCGCAGTAGTGAGATATAAAAATCACCTAAACGCTTATCAACATGAGGGGCTAATTTAGCAAAGCGTTCACATGAGCGGGCTTCGATATAAGCACCGATAATTAACTTATCAACCAAAGCATCAGGCTCGTAAGTTTTCACATGGCGCAGCATCCCTTTGGCATAACGACATGGAGTAATACTTTTATATTCAATACCATATTCATCCATGATCTCAAGGACTTGATAAAAGTGATGTAGTTCTTCTTTAATGAGCATCACCATTTTATCGATAAGGTCTTGCCCGTATGGTGAATTCGATTTTGGGATCATTGATTTAGTCAGCTTGTTTTTATCTGCAAGCTCACGCCAATCTCCTTCTCGCTTATACACAAGCGTTTCAAATGGTTTTAACCACTCAAGTAAAGCATCACTACTTTCTTTATCAACTGCATACTTACGAATTAAAAACATGGCAGACTGAGCTGCTTTTAATTCGCAGATAAGATGGTCGATTAAAACCACATCTAAGTTTTCTTTTTTGGTTGCCGCAGCAATCCACTCATCGGGTGTTTCGCACTTTAAAAAAGCATTAATCGGTTTTAATAATTCGTCCAATTTTCTTACTCATCATAAGTATTTGTTTTCAAACAAACACTAAACTATCAATTTAAAACTAGCGTTATTCTACCACAATGCATTAAAACTTAATTAATTGAGATCAACTGCTGCTATCAGTTTTACTATTTACAGTTTGCCATTTTAAGGCCATCGCTCGGGTTAAAAATAACAGCTCCAGAAACAGTATTTATTAATATTGAATCATCACTTATTTTCCATGATGTTCTTGGTGCACCTGGTAATCGATAAAAAGGTTGAATAAAGTAACCGGCGTTAGTTTTTTGTAATCTATAAATTAAGCCATTATTTAATGACATATGCGCAAGCCCGGTAATAACATAAGC
Source organism: Pseudoalteromonas sp. T1lg21 (assembly GCF_002964625.1). Classification (NCBI taxonomy): domain Bacteria; kingdom Pseudomonadati; phylum Pseudomonadota; class Gammaproteobacteria; order Alteromonadales; family Pseudoalteromonadaceae; genus Pseudoalteromonas; species Pseudoalteromonas sp. T1lg21. The sequence continues at coordinate 334,524 of NZ_PQBX01000060.1, read as the reverse complement.
AAACTCACCGACTACGTATACATCCTCAATGTTTTCCGTTAGCAGAGTGTCAGTTAGTCTTCCGCTTTGAAAAACAACAAGCTCGCCACCCCATTCACCTCGATTATCACCTATCAGCCAATTTTCGCCATACTTTGCAGCTATAGCTGGTACTAAGATACTTTCATCAGATGAGCAGTAATCGCTGTAAAACTGGTAAAACTCTTTGTTAGAGCACATTGGATCTTTGTACTGAAAAAACGCTAATTTATTGTCTTTATCATTGTACTGCTTTGTTTCCACTGATTCGGAAATTTTTGGGTAATCAGTAATATCACAAGTGTGGTTTTCTTCTCCTAACTGCTGATAATCAAAAAAATCAGAGGCTAGATTTTGATTTTTGCTTATGGAGTCATACTCTTTGCCCATTTTAATCGCGACTACTGCTTTTTCAGCGTAGTCCCTTAAAGGTTTAAACCAATGATTAGTAGCGACTCTCTCAAGATCAACAAGGGTGGTTTTATCAGAAAGTAGCCTTAACGCTTTCACTGCTGCATAAACCTGCTGCCAATCAGAAGGGTTCGACAGCTGCTTTCTAAGCTCAGGAATCGCTTGAAAATAACCAATGTACCCCAGTGTTAAAGAAGCATTAATACGGTCTTCCCAGTGTTCTGAATTTAAAAACTGCATCACTCTACCACCTGCATTTTTACCTGCAGTTCCTAATTCAGAGATATCATTAAACACCATAAAATTTCTATCTTGAAAAATAGATTTATTTTTCTCATTCGTTAACTGATTAACCAACATCTCAGTTGCTAAAGAACTTTTCATGTTCTGTAGAGCCATTAAAGCAGAGCCGGAAAACTCAATATTCTTTTCAGCATATTGGTGTATCTGATTGGCTATTTGTGGGTTTACGGTCATGTAGCCAATGACTGATAGTGCGGTATGCCTAGCATGTAAATTGATCTTTTCATTCTTTGCTAGACTAAATAACTGCATTGCAGATTGATCGTCTGCAACTTTTGTCCAACGTTGGTAATTGTAGAAGACTTCTCTAAATCCTCTGAACTCCTCTTCAGAGCAGTAGCCATAACAACGAAGACCTTCGATTAAATATGGAATGCCTTCCACCCCTAATCTATTAAATGCAGTGCCTATTTGGTTTGAAGCGGATTGAACTCTTTTCAATTCAGAAACTAGATATTTACCAGCATCATCCCCTCCAACATACCCGAGCGCTCCATATGACCAACCTCCGCCGCCATTAAGCTCAATATTGTTCTGGATAACATGCTGGATTATTGAAAAGTCATTTGCATTTAGATCTTTGATATCCGCAATCAAACTGTCAGCAACTTTACGACGATTAGGGTTATCTTCACCAGTGAGTTTAGCTAGTGGTAATAACGCATCTCGGCCAAAAGACTTGAGCTTGTCTCTTACGGCGTCATCAACCTTTCCTGCCCCCCAAGCTTTCCCTTCAATAGCAGGGATCAAAGCAATACATGACTCTATAGTATTACAACTGGTATCATCGCTTGCCCTTAATGATGACGCGAGAATTAAAGAGCTTATTAACAAGCTTATCTTGATAAAACCAATATATAAGTCCCTTATCAACATAACTTCCCTTTTACTTTAGATGTCAAAATAATAATCGGACTAAATTTACCACTACTTTAACACGCTGCAAAATAACGGCTGTTTTGCAGACCAAAATTTTTTCAGTTCAGGTTTGAAATCTCAGACACAAAGTTAAGTTTTAAACTTTTTAAGTGACCCATATCAGTGCAAGCTAATTTTCTATATGCACTAAAGAGTTACATTTTATCGACCATTTCGATTATTGCAGCTTCTTGACAAGGTTTAATTACTGAACCATAACTTAATCAAAGCTGTACAAAAATAAAACAGCTCACATTCCTTTTTACAGGGGCATTGATTATGATTCTAAACCACTTATGGGGCTTGTACGCCCACCCACTTGAAGAATGGCAAACAATTGATAACCGCCACGAAAGCTTGCGCTATAGCTTGTCGCACATTTTATTAATTGCCAGTATTCCTTCAATTATGGGCTACTATTCATCTGTATATTTAGGTTGGAGCATTGGCTCTGGCGATGCAGTTTTTTTAACCCATGATAGTGCATTACTTATTGCTATCGCGATGTACTTTGCATTGATTGCGGGCGTTTTTGCACTTGCTTACTTAGCACATTGGATGGCCGTTACCTTTGGTGCAAAACCCACCTTTACACAAACTTTAGAGCTCGCTGCATATACAGCAACGCCGGTATTTATGTCTTCATTTGCGGCATTTTTACCTGAACTTTGGTTTGTGGTGTGTGTAGGCCTTGTAGCACTTGCCTACTCTGTTTACTTGCTTTACACGGGAGTGCCAATTTTGATGCACATTCCTGAAGAGCGAGGCTTTATTTATGCCAGTTCGGTGGTCACGTGTGGGCTGATATTACTGGTAATTATTTTAGCTGCGACAGCTATCTTATGGACTAATGGAATCGTCCACCCTATGTTTACCTGAGTACATTGTTATTTTCCTTTCTTTCCACAAACAAAAAAGGAGCTATTCAGCTCCTTTTTTATATCAAATAGATATGCACTGATTAATCAGCACTGTTCTCTTCTTGATTGTGCAACTCTAAACTTGCTGACATGGCGTTTTCACGGGTTGATTTCGCTGAATCATTACGTAAACGGTCAATGTGGTTTAGGTAATCTTGGTCGATATCACCTGTGATGTATTGACCATCGAATACTGATGTTTCAAAACGGGTGATTTCTGGGTTTTCTTGGCTTACTGCCGAGATTAGGTCATCTAACGATTGATAGATAAGACCATCTGCACCGATGCTAGCATTGATATCTTCCACTTCACGGCCATGCGCAATTAGCTCAGCTGCCGATGGCATATCAATACCGTATACGTTCGGGAAACGAATCTCTGGCGCTGCTGACGCGAAGTAAACATTCTTCGCACCTGACTCACGAGCCATTTCTACGATTTGCGCTGACGTTGTACCACGAACAATTGAGTCATCAACAAGTAATACGTTTTTACCTTTGAACTCACGGTCAATCGCATTCAGTTTTTGACGAACTGATTTCTTACGCATTTCTTGACCTGGCATGATGAAAGTACGGCCAATGTAGCGGTTTTTAACAAAACCTTGGCGGTAAGGCAGGTTAAGTGCTGACGCAATCTCAAGCGCTACATCACATGACGTTTCAGGAATAGGAATAACCACATCGATGTCTTTATCAGCCCATTCACGTGCGATTTTTTCACCTAACTTAGTCCCCATGTTTACGCGTGTCGCATAAACAGACATACGGTCAATCGTTGAATCTGGGCGCGCAAAGTAAACAAACTCAAAGATACATGGCGAGTAAGTTGCTTTTTCAGCACACGCTTGTGAGAAAAACTGACCATCTTCAGTTACGTAAATCGCTTCACCTGGTGCTACGTCACGAACAAACTCAAAACCGTCGGTTTTTAATGCCACGCTTTCTGAAGCAAACATGTACTCAGTACCATTTGCAGTTTCACGCTTACCAAACACCAACGGACGAATGCCGTTCGGATCACGAAACGCAACAATACCGTGGCCGATGATCATTGCAATCGTTGCATAACCACCATTTACTTTATTGTTTACTTCGGTCACTGCATTGAAGATATCTTCAGCGTCAAGTTTTAGCTTGTTTGACTTGCTTAACTCATGTGCCACGATGTTAAGTAAGATTTCAGAGTCAGATGTTGTATTAACATGACGGCGAGCTTCTGAAAATAATTGCTGCTTTAATGCTTCTGCGTTTGTTAAGTTACCATTGTGCGCAAGTGCAATACCAAATGGTGAGTTAACGTAGAAAGGTTGCGCTTCTGACGAGCTAGAAGAACCAGCTGTCGGGTAGCGAACATGGCCAATACCAATTGTGCCTTGAAGGCGTTTCATATGACGGGTATGAAACACATCTTTCACAAGGCCATTGGCTTTACGTAAGCTAAACGTGTTGTTTTCAATGGTAATGATGCCAGCTGCATCTTGACCGCGGTGTTGCAAAACAGTTAAGCCGTCATATAACGCCTGATTAACAGGAGAAGTTCCGACTATGCCAACGATACCACACATTAAATTTATCCTCGCCGATTAACGGTTTACAGAATTTAAAAAGCTCGAGTTGTTTTCGAGGTACGAAAAGAACCACTCAACAACAAAGCCAAATTCTGGAATCAAAATAGAGTTGCCCCACCAATGCGTATTAGGTGCACCGGTAAAAGCATCAAGAAAGAAGAGTAACGCGCTTACGACCAACACGCCACGAAGAGCACCAAACACTATGCCAAAGACACGGTCTGTGCCAGATAAACCCGTACGTTGTACAAGCTCACCTAAAATATAGTTTAGTAACCCACCCAACAGGAGTGTCGCAAAGAATAATATGGCTATTGCGGCTGCATTTCTTAAAAGGGGTTCTGAAATACTTGTTAGGAAGGATGCTAAATATTGGTAAAACAAACTAGAGATGATAAATGCGCCAGCCCATACAGCTAATGACATTGCTTCTTTTACAAAGCCACGTATTAAGCCGATGATAGTGGATAGTGCAATAATGCCAAGTATGGCGTAATCAACCCAGATCATAAGAACCAACTAGTCGTTAATTTGGGGCGCATTCTATACCCAAACCACCTGTGGATGCAAGAATTCAGCATGAGATAAAACGCATTTAGGCAAGGCATTGATTGTAGGGAATGGTGTCCCCTTGTCAAAATCAATAACGCAGAATAAATGCGTTTTAGCCATGCCCTTCGGGCGCTTCACAGGGCTTCCACTACTGTGTTGTGGCAATTTGAAAGGTACCTACATTCCTGCATCGCCACGCCTTGTATTGAAAACCCTGTGATAGCGCTGAATCATGGATCTACAGGTGGTTTGGGTATTTGGAATTGCCAGATCATTTTGTAATTTCAAACTGAGTGACTTTGCCGTTTAACTTGGTTAACTGCTTTAACTCAGGAAGCTTACTCTCTAACTCTTTCTTGCTAAGTGAAGGACCTACAAAGACTTTTGTCAGTGTGCCGTTCGGGGTTTTGATTGGACGCGTAAAGGTTTTGAAACCATTCGCTTTTAGTTTTTCTTGTAGTGATTTCACATTAGGTGCATGAGAAAAACTACCCAATTGGATAACATAAGCCATTTGTGTGAGGTTTTCTTCTGGCTTACGGGTTGGCTCTGGAGCTTTGACAACGGTCTTTGCCGGCTCTTGGACTGCAACTTTTGGCTCAGTTTTACGAACCACAGGCTCATCTGTTGATGCTTCGACCATTTGCGGTGCATCATCGACGATTTGTTGCGTTTCATTAGCAGCAAGCTCAGCATCGTTGGCTTGAATATCTTCAACTGGCGTTTGTGACGGTTGTTCAGCAGAGGCGACTTTATTATCAATCGCCTCTTGTAAATCAATCGTAGTGAACTCAGGACGTTCAGGAATTGCTTTAAAGCCTTCAGTATAATGAACCTTTTCACCATCCAAAATATTTGGAATGAAGACAATAGCCGCTACAACCACAATGGTGGTACCTACTAAGCGATTAATAAACCCTGCGTTCACCGATTTCCTCTCTATTTTTTAAAGTAATTGATGGCTGCAGCCACTGTTATAAATGAACCAAACACAATCACAAGCGTGTTTTCATCGACATTTGGTAATAACGTGTCTAATGCAGTTTCAACACTCTCATATTGCGTGCTAGGCGCTGTTGATGTTGTTTCTGCAAGTGCGTTAGCAAGATTCTCAACCTTGTCTCCGCGGAAACAATCTAAGCTTGCTAACGACCATTGGTCAACTACATTTGCGACAGCCGACATGGCAGCCACTTTATCTTTATCTGCAAGCATAGCGACTAATGCATGAATTTTAAACCCTTGATCTTTATACACGCTTAATTTACGTGCCAAATAACGAGCAGATTCAGGATTATGCGCCACATCTGTAAAAATGAGCGGCTGCTCACTGAGCTGTTGAAAGCGCCCTTCTACGGTTAAATTTTCCAGGCAATCGCGAACTAGTTGCTCACTTGGCAATAGCTCAAGTTTAGCTAATAAGGTCAACGCTGTTGCAGCATTTTGACAAGGGATAGCAGGCTTAGCTAAGCGCCAATCGTTATCTTGGTACTGCCAGTTAAAGCCTTCACTGTCTTCTGTGAATTTAAAATCACGGCCTGATAACACCATATCAGCGTTAATTTCATTGCCGTAATCAGTCACTGTATGCGGAATCGCTAAATCGCCAACAATGGCAGGCGTATTCGGTCTAAAAATACCGGCTTTGTCGTAACCCACTAATTCACGGGTATCACCTAAGTATTCTTTATGGTCTAAATCTATGGTGGTGATCACGCATGCAAATGGGGTTACGATATTAGTGGCGTCATAACGACCACCCAGACCCACTTCTAACAGCACATAATCAACAGCGTGACGTTTAAAAATAGCCAGTGCGGCCAGTGTTCCGTATTCAAAATAAGTCAGCGGTGTGTCACCACGACCTTTTTCAAGCATATCGAATGCATCAACATGGAATTGATCATCAAGCTCTTGGCCATTAATACGCACGCGTTCGTTGTAACGAATTAGATGAGGAGATGCGTACGTACCGACACTAAAACCTTGCGCCAGTAATAAGCTTTCTAAACAGCGAGCGGTGGTCCCTTTACCATTAGTCCCTGCAATTAAAATTATTTTGCTAGGTGTATCGAGTAAGCCGACTTGGTTAGCAACGCGTGCAACGCGCTCTAAGCCCATTTCAATATTGGCAGGATGGACACTTTCTAAATAACAAAGCCAATCATCAAGACTTGATGATTGGCTAGGAAGGATTTCTGTCATAGCGTTTAATCAGTTAAGCTGAAATTTACGCTACTCATGCTCTTGTTCAGTAGAAGGCAAGTTCATAAATTTCGCTAAGATACGTGCAAGGGTGTCACGCATTTCACGACGGTCTACAATCATGTCGATTGCACCGTGCTCTAGCAAGAATTCACTACGTTGGAAACCTTCAGGTAGTGTTTCACGTACTGTTTGCTCGATAACACGAGGACCAGCAAAACCGATAAGCGCTTTAGGTTCAGCAACGTTTACATCACCAAGCATTGCTAATGATGCCGATACACCACCCATTGTTGGATCAGTTAATACTGAAATAAACGGTAAGCCTTTTTCGCTCATTTTCGCTAGCGCAGCACTTGTTTTAGCCATTTGCATTAATGACATAAGTGCTTCTTGCATACGTGCGCCACCTGATGCAGAAAAACAAATAAGCGGCATATTGTGTTCTAAACACTGGTCTACAGCTTCAACAAAGCGTGCACCAACCACTGACGCCATTGAACCACCCATAAATGAGAATTCAAATGCAACAGCAGCAACAGGAATACCTTTTAGGCGGCCCTTCATTGCAACAAGTGCGTCTTTCTCGCCACTTGCTTTTTGTGCTTGGGTAATACGGTCAGAGTATTTTTTAGAATCTTTAAATTTTAAAACGTCTTTTGGCTCGTGCTCTGCACCAATTTCTTGACGATCTGCATCATCTAAAAAGTTTTCAAGGCGCTTACGGCCACCTAAACGCATGTGGTGATCACATTTAGGACACACGTTGAGTGCTTTTTCTAATTCTGCTTTATATAAAATTGAATCACAGTCTGTACACTTAGCCCAAACCCCTTCAGGGATTTCTTTACGACCTGACGATTTGGTCGTTTTAGGTAAGATTTTTTCTAACCAACTCATTTGCAACTCTCTTAATGCTGTTCTGTGTCGCAGTCTGTTTAATTGGAAACACTCGCTTGTGTTTCTGATAACAAATAAACAGACAGATTTTTTCAATTAAAACATGAATTACTCGCAGACGATATAAAAAACTGGTCTTAGTAGTAGTCTACTAAAGTCTAACTGTCTGAATCAGGTAAAAACAAAGGCCCTAATGGTGTTTTAGGAATGCCAAAATGTTCAGGGTAATCCACATCAACTAAGTAAAGACCCGCCGCTTTTGCTGTTGCACTCGCTTTAGCACGTTCTTTTAGATCAAGTAATTCTTTTAACCACACTGGCTCATGCTTATGTAAGCCTATATCCATTAAACAGCCTGTGATGTTTCGAACCATGTGATGCAAAAACGCATTCGCTTTAATATCAATGATCACATAATCACCTTGGCGTTTTACCGACAAGTGGTGGATAGTGCGATTTGCTGTATTCGCTTGGCAATGTAGCGCCCTGAAAGACGTAAAATCATGCTCACCTATTAGATACTGACAGGCTTCTTGCATTTTAGTTTCGTCTAATGGGTGATGAAAATGAGTCACACCTTCGCTCATAATGGCGCCACGATAGGTGTAATTGTAAATCACATAACGATAGCGACGAGCTGTGGCACTAAAACGAGCATGAAAATCGTCACTGACAGGTTCAGCAAAACGAATCGAAATATCTTTTGGTAGTAAGGTGTTCATACCCATTGTAAACGCGACCATTTCGCGCTCAGCATGCGTATCAAAATGGATCACCTGCCCGGTGCCATGAACACCGGCATCGGTGCGACCTGCACAAACAATTTCAACTGGATGATTACAAATACGCGACAACGCCGTTTCTACTTCTTGTTGTACGCTATTGACGTGTGATTGACGTTGCCAACCACTGTAACGTGCGCCGTTGTACTCTACTCCAAGTGCTACTCGCATAATGACCTATTTACCTACTGAACTAAATGACGGGGCATTTTATGCGATCTACGAGCGCAATAAAAGCCACCGTGGTCGATCACATTACTGTCCCTGCTCAGATATCATACCAATTCGCTTAACGATGAGTGCAAGCTGGGATTAATCTTCTTCGATGTTGTCTAGGCCCTTGGTGCCGTCTTTAGCACGCAGCTTATGATGGATAGCCGATTTGATCAGCATATAGCCGCTGATAGGCGCGGTGATAAGCAAAAAGATTGATATAAGAATTTCTTTCACGCTCACCCCCTCATTGGTGTAACTAAAATACACCATTGCAGCAATCAATAGCGATGCCATTCCTAAGGTAGTTGCTTTGGTAGGTCCATGTAAACGCATGAAAAAGTCAGGCATTTTCACAAGACCAATTGAACCTATCAGAATAAAGCAACCACCAATTAATAATAAGATTGAAACAATCCACTCACTCATTATCTATTACCTTATTCAATAATGTCGCCACGCAGCAGGTATTTACACACCGCTACTGTACTTACAAAACCTAGCATCGCAATTAATAATGCCGCTTCAAAATAAAGTCCCGTGCCCATGCTCATGCCATAAAGAATGATCAAAGCAATGGTGTTAATAAACATAGTATCAAGCGCTAAAATGCGATCTGGCACCGACGGACCAACGATTAGGCGCCATAGATTTAGCAATAACGAGATTGCAATCATGGCATAAACAATTAAAAAAACGGTATCTAGCATCGAAAAATCTCCTTAAGCGGTGCTTCGTAACGCTGCTTAATAGTATTAATTAACGCTTGCTCATCTGCTAAATCGAGTACGTGAATTAATAAATAGCGCTGCTCAATAACTTCACCCTCTTCAAGTGACTCAGGAATAGGATACACCTCTGCGCTTACAGTACCCGGCGTTAACGACACTGTACTTGCCAAAATTGTAATTGGCATTTCATGACTTAAATCCAAAGGCACTTTTACAAAACCCGGACGCAATTTTTTAGTCGGTCCTAAAATCAGCAGTGCCACTTGCAAGTTAGCCGTCACAATATCGTACAGAACTAACATTAAGTGTCTAAATGCCAGACCAGGTTTCACGATAAGTGGTTGCGGATCACGAAATGGAAAGGTGATCCACGGGATAGTGATGGCAAAAAACGCGGCTAATAACAGATGACCCGGTGACACACTGTTATTCAATAACAGCCACACAACAAACAATAAAACACTGCGAAAAGGTGTCGGCAGCCAACGAAAACGAGCTTCTAAACGCATTATTGACCTCCTTGTAATACAGCATTGATGCTCGTATTAATATCAAACAACTGCTCTGAGGTTGCTAACATAAAATCAGAAATTGAACCGGCAAAAACAACCATTAAAGGTGAACATGCCAACAAAGCAATTACCGCGGTTACTTTTAAAGGGTGTGCTTTGCTGCCCTCAATTGCTTCGCTGTCTTTGTGTTTATGATCCCAAAATAAGCTTGTGCCAGCACGAGAAACTGCGACTAATAACGCAAGACTGGCAAGAATATAAATCGGCCAGAACAACATGGCTTTTTCACTATCAAGGGTGCTTTTTAGAATCCAAATTTTTCCCACAAAACCAGATAGTGGTGGCATACCAACTACTGCAAGTGCGGCGATAACAAAACAAATACCCAGTAAGAATGGCTGCGCAACGGGACGCCCAGCGACTAAACGGTCCGCAACCTTACCACGCTGCTGTGCAATTAAATCGGCAATTAAAAATAGCGCGGCACAAATTACCGTTGAGTGCACAAGGTAATAAAGGAGTGCCGCTGTTGCCGAGACATTTTGAATTGCAACGAGTGCCACTAATGTACCGACAGAGACAATCACTAAATTGGCTATCAACTTTCTAAAATCTTGACTCGCTAATACACCAATTGCTCCCATCACGATGGTTGCTAGTGCAAGGCCCCATAACCAAGGCTGTGCCATGTGAGCAAGCTCACCCGCGTTTTCACCAAAGATCACCGTATAAATACGAAGTATGGCGTACACACCGACTTTAGTCATAATGGCAAATAAGGCTGCAACTAGCGGCATCGCATTTGCGTAGGTATTTGGTAGCCATAAATGCAAAGGTAATAACGCGCCTTTTAAGGCAAATACCACAATTAAAAGTAAGCCACCAATTTTAGCTAGGTAAACATCATCACCTGTCAATTGCGGGACTTTTTGTGCTAAATCAGCAATATTTAACGTACCTAGTACACCATATAGTACGCCTAAGGCAATTAAGAATACGCTTGAGCCAATCAGGTTTAAAATCACGTATTGTAATGCAGCACGGGTGCTGTGTTTATCCGCTGAGTGCATTAATAATGAATAGGATGCAATAAGTAACACTTCGAAAAATACGAATAGATTAAATACATCGCCAGTTAAAAACGCGCCGTTCACACCTAAAATCAAAAAGTGCACTAATGGGTGAAAAAAGCTGCCTTTTTTGTCATCACCAGCACAACTATAAAGCACCACGACCGCCCCTAAGAAGCTAGTAAGCAGCACTAATAATGTCGCAAGTCTGTCAGCGACAAGTACAATCCCAAATGGCGCCGACCAATCACCTATGGCGTAAACCATTGGTGCAGTACTGTTGATATAAAACAGCAAATAGGCGCTCACCAACACTGTAACCAAAGATAAAATGACAGAGGTTACACGGCGAATTTGTAAGTTCTTTCCGCAAGGCGGCATTAATAGCAAAACACCAGCCAGCATAGGAATTAAAATCGGTAAAGAAGCGAGATGCTGTATCATTTTTGCTCCTTCGACGACTTAACCATATGACCATCGACATGGTCATTCCCTAAATCTGCGCGTCCGCGAATCGCTAAAATAACCACAAACGCAGTCATCGCAAAACCAATTACAATGGCAGTTAAAACCAGCGCTTGCGGTAATGGATCTGCATATTCGCTGCCAGAGCCTAATACAGCGGCTTTATTAATGGTCAAGCGTCCTGATGAGAATAAAAACAGGTTTACTGCATAAGAAAGCATGGTCAAACCCAGTACCACCGGGAACGTTCGCGCTCTCAAAATTAAATAAATTCCGCATGCAACCAGCACGCCCACGCATGATGCGTACAACACTTCCATTAAATATTTACCTCTTGCTTGGGTGTATCAGCAGTCAGTTTTCCTAAACTTGCTAAAATCATCAGCGTTGCACCTACAACGGTTAAATACACACCTAAATCAAACACGATAGCACTGGCAAGCTCAGTCTTGCCGACTAACGGAATATCAAAATAATCAAACCATGTTTTTAAGAATGGACGATCAAATGCCCAACTACCTAAGCCCGTTAATAAAGCAATGGCAATACCCGAAGCGATTATCTTGCGGTAGTTAACATCAAAGCGCTCTGAAATCCAATTCGAACCATTTGCCATGTACTGTAAAATAAACGCAATTGCAGTCACTAGACCGGCAATAAAGCCACCGCCAGGTAAATTGTGACCACGTAAGAAGATGTACGCAGAAACCAATAAAGCCAGTGGTAATAAACTTTGCGAAATGCTCGCTAACAAAATTGGGTGGCGTTCGCGCGCCCAAGGGCGACCTTCGCTATCACTTGCTGGCATAAACAGTGGCAAGTTGATAAGCAGTTTATAAATACCCAATGCAGCAATACCTAGTACGGTAATTTCGCCAAGGGTATCAAAGCCCCTAAAATCGACTAAGATCACGTTCACCACGTTAGTACCACCACCGCCGGTTTTAGCATTGGCAATAAAGAAGTCAGAAATCGACTCAAGTGGTCTGGTTAATAAGGCATAACAGATACTTGCTACAACAACACCAATAGCTGATGAAATTCCTAAATCTCGCAATATACGTAATGAGCTAGACTCTTTCGGAGTGCGCTGTGGTAAGAAGAACAGCGCTAACATAAGTAAGATAACCGTCACGACTTCTACAGTTAACTGAGTCAGTGCTAAATCTGGCGCTGAGAAACGTGTAAAGACCACCGATACCATCAAGCCTACAATCGAAATCATAATCAACGAAATCATTCGTGAGCGATGCCAGATAACCGTTGCAAGCGCACCAATCACCAGTAGACCAGCACCAATCGCATTATGGAAATCGATAGGGGTAAGACCATTTGCACCCGCCAGCTGACGCATTTCGAATAATGGCCAACCTGCGCACAACAACACCACAGTGATCATCACAAACGCATAGCGCTGTAATGAACCATTTTCGATGCGATTAATTCTTTCTTGAGACCACTTAATTAGCCCGTACATACCGCGGTCAAAACCTTTCTTCGCATTTAAGGTCGGTAATGACGCTTGGAAATGGAATAAATGTTTACGTTGAATGTAAATTAATACACCGCACGACGTTGCGATGAAGCTCATTAACAGCGGTAAGTTGAAGCCATGCCACACTGATAACGTGTATTCAGGAGCAACATTGCCTAGCACTGCAAATGAGGCCGAAGCCAAAATATCGCTTACAGCAAAGTCAGGGAACATACCTACTAATAAACACAGCACCACTAATATTTCGATTGGTACACGCATGTAACGCGGTGGCTCATGAGGCTGCTTTGGTAAGTCGACAGGGTCACCATTAAAGAAAACATCATGAATGAAACGCGCTGAATAGGCGACAGAGAGCGCTCCGGCAATTGTCGCTAATACCGGAATTAACCATGACATAGAGCCCAATACTTGTTGGTGTAATGTTTCAGCAAAAAACATTTCTTTCGATAAGAAACCATTTAATAGTGGCACCCCTGCCATGGCTGCGGCTGCGACCATGGCAAGCGTTGCGGTATAAGGCATAAAGCGCCACATACCATTAAGCTTACGCATATCTCGGGTGCCGGTTTCATGGTCAATAATACCCGTTGCCATAAATAACGACGCTTTAAACGTTGCGTGGTTAATAATATGGAAAATAGCGGCCACCGTAGCAAGCTCTGTGTCTAAGCCAAGTAATAAGGTGATTAAACCTAAATGGCTGATTGTTGAATACGCCAGTAAGCCTTTTAAATCATGTTTAAATAAAGCGATATAAGCACCAACGAGTAAGGTCGCAAGACCCGTCATGGCTACTAAAATAAACCAAATGTCTGTGCCTGCTAGGGCTGGATAAAAACGCGCTAATAAGAAAATACCCGCTTTAACCATGGTTGCGGAGTGAAGATAAGCACTAACCGGAGTAGGTGCGGCCATGGCATGCGGTAACCAAAAGTGAAAAGGAAATTGCGCAGATTTAGTAAACGCACCTAACAGCACTAATACCAAGGCAACTTCATACAAGCCATGTGACTGGATCAGGGTTTTGCTTGCGAGGATTACATCAAGGTTATAACTACCAACAATATCACCAATCAGCAATAAACCTGCTAGCAACGCAAGACCGCCTGCACCGGTTATGGCAAGTGCCATGCGTGCGCCTTTTCTGGCTTCTGATTTGTGCCACCAGTAGCTAATCAATAAGAATGAGCTAATACTGGTTAGCTCCCAGAAAAACCATAACTGGATCACGTTGTTCGACATCACAATGCCGACCATCGCGGTCATAAATAGCATTAAATAGCAAAATAGCTTTGCCATAGAGTCATTACTACTTAAATAGTAACGTGCATAGAAGATCACGAGGGTACCAATCCCCAAGATCATATATAAAAACAGTAAACTCAAACCATCAAGTCGAAACGAAACTTGCATGTTTAAAAGTGGGATCCAATCCGCGCTATAGCGAATTGTTTCGCCAGAAAACACCGCAGGGGTATACGAAAATACAATTCCAAGGGCAATCAAAGGCGCTAACATAGTCAAAGCGGTACTTTGATTTCGTGTTAGTTTTGAAGTGCAGGATGAAATAACACTGCCGATTAAGGATAACAGGGGTATCCAGAGCAAAGTCATAATTAGGAGCCTTTTAGTGTCATAAGAATATCAATACTGCTGCTAGTTTTAATTAGTTGCGTACTGTTCATTTGGATGGTTTAAAGTTGGCTTCAAAAAAAGCTTATAGTGCGTACAGTTATACTGATCAGGGGCTATTTTGTCTATAGGAGACAGACCTATTCGCTCAAACTTTAACCGACTCGCATACTAAAATAGCAATAAATAGACGATTAGTCAGAAAAATTCTGTTCACTTGAAGCCGTTGTAAAAACAGGCTTTACTCCTAAAAATGCAAAATATTCAGAAAACCGAACAGGCTGTGTTAAGGGCTGGTTAATTTGTTTTTGCCAAAGTTGCCGATATTGCGCTGACAACCCCATCGTTTGGTATTGCATAATTGACCAGTTAGGGCTGGGCTTATACGCTTTTTTATTGCCACAGGCGAGACTCTTTTGCCACCCTTTAGGAGGAGAAGATTGGTTAGCAATAAACAAATTGGGCGCAACCTGCCCTTGCTGATTACAAAGCCACTGCTGTTTTTGCTCTGGTAACGCATACTCATCTTCAAAACCATTAAAGTGCATCAACTCATGTAAAAACACCGCATAAGATTGCGATGAGTTGATATGCATGATCCCGCCAAGCACATTTGCAGCTCCTTGCTGCGACATCATGACAATAAAATCAAAACCCGCAGGCCATGAACGCGCGGCCGCATTTTGCCAGTTACAGCTCAGTCCCCCACTGCTGCCATCACAGTTAAACGTATCTGCCACATAGACAATGTCGGTGAAACAAAAACTCCCCTTTGCTGGCTCAGGTTTATTAGTGTATTGCTGTTTAAAGTGCTTTAAGGTCGCTATGCCTTTGTAGTGATCTGTCATCATTAGAACATTAAAGCGACATTGATCACTTGGCTGTAAATGCACAGCCGATAACACAAATTGTTGCTGCTGCGCATACGCAGAAGTTATTTGCTCAACCGGCATTTTTTGATGCAGTAGAAAAGCCTGTTTTGCACTGCCCTGTGGTAATTGACCGGCCTGAAAAAGGCGAGCGAGCTCATGCCATTGCATTGTTGCAACAAGCTTATCTGATAACGTGAGTTGCTGTGTGGTTGTGAAGTCAGAAAAGTAAGGCTGCCACCATAGTTTTGCCCCCTTGTAATCCCCCTGCTGTAAAAACCTGAGTGCAAGTTGATACGCTGCGCTACTGTCATTAAGCTGTGCAAGCTGTCGAAGTTGTGCGTTACTTAATGCTAATTGCTGGGCATTTATCGCACTTGGTGCAAGATAATAAATAGCCGTTGCTTGTGAAGGATTAACGTTCGCGTAGTAAAGATAGGCAGGAATAAAGCGAGACACTGAGCTTGAAACACACCCCAAGCTCAGTATCAGAATAACACTAAAAAAAAGCTTAGCTTGCGTTTTCACCAGCCATTAACTCAAGCTCTAAACGGGCATATTTGTATTCAACAAATTCATGCACATTGGTGGCAAGGGCAAGTCTGAAGTAATCAGCTGCAAGGTAGTCGTTACCCGCCGCTTGATGTAACTTAGCTAGGTAGAAATAAGCTTCACACAGGCGATGCGCATACTCTTGCTCGGAAGTAACGCCTTCGATGATGCCAGATAAGAATTCAAATTCACTGATATCGCCTAAATAAAGTGCCAGCAATTGATAGCCCCATTGCGACTCATCAACACCTTGTGCATTCGCTTTCAAATCAATCAAGGCTTGTGCTTTATCAGCCTCTGATTGAGCTAAATAAAGCCATAAAACACGATACGGATCACTCGGTGAACGGTTAAGGAACTGCTGAAGATCATCTTGTGCAAGCAATGGACGCTCGCCATAGTAAAGCGCAATACCACGATTTAGGTAGGCATATTCATGCTGCTCATTTAATTCAAGTGCTGAATCAAAAAACTCATACGCTTGCTCATACTGCTGCATTAATGTGTGGTGGATCCCTAAAAAGTTATACACCTCTGCTAAATCAGGTTTAAGCTTAATCGCACGATTAAAATCAATACGTGCCAATGTCGACATGCCTAAGCTGTCAAATAATACGCCACGATCATAATAAAGTTTTGCTTGTTGTTCGCTACTTAAATCAGCACGATTTAATAATTCAGAATAACGAGCAATTGTAATTTCATTACGAAAATCAGGCGCTAAAGGTGCAGTGAAAGGCACATTAACAATAGGGACTGACTCAGGTTGTGAGGTTGTTTGACATGCACTTAAAGAAAAAATAGCCACAGCGGTCAATGCTAAGTGTTTAAAAATCATTAAATTCCTTAATACCTGAATTCTCTGTAGACAAAGGCGAAGCGGATAGGTTTCATTAAAGCATAAAAAAAGGGGCTAAACAGCCCCTTTTTCTTATATCCAGTAAATAACTGGTTATTCAATCATCATTAAGCGTCTTTTGGCTCTTCTGCTTTTTCTTCAGCAGCTGGTTCCATTGCTTCTTTGATGCTTAGACGTACACGACCTTGGCGATCTACTTCAAGAACTTTAACTTTAACTTCTTGGCCTTCGCTTAGGTGGTCAGTAACGTTGTTAACACGCTCTGTGCTGATTTGTGAAATGTGCACTAGACCGTCTTTACCCGGAAGGATGTTAACGAACGCACCGAAATCAACGATACGTACAACTTTACCAGTGTAGATAGCACCTACTTCTAGTTCAGCAGTTAATTGCTCGATACGCTTGATAGCTTCGTTTGCACTCATGCCGTCAGTTGCAGCGATCTTGATTGTACCGTCATCTTCGATTTCAATCGTTGTGCCCGTTTCTTCAGTAAGTTGACGGATAGTTGCGCCACCTTTACCGATAACTTCAGCAATTTTCTTCGCAGGGATTTGCATTGTGTAGATGCGTGGTGCGAATTGAGATAACTCTTCAGAAGGAGCAGAAATCGCTTCATCCATTACACCTAAGATGTGTAGACGTGCAGCTTTCGCTTGTTTAAGCGCGATTTGCATGATTTCTTTAGTGATACCTTCGATCTTGATATCCATTTGTAGTGCAGTGATACCGTTTGAAGTACCTGCTACTTTAAAGTCCATGTCACCTAAGTGATCTTCATCACCTAAGATGTCTGAAAGAACAACGAAATCTTCGCCTTCTTTTACTAGACCCATCGCGATACCAGCAACAGATGCTTTGATTGGTACACCCGCGTTCATAAGTGCTAGTGACGTACCACATACTGATGCCATAGACGATGAACCGTTTGATTCAGTGATTTCTGAAACAACACGGATTGAATATGGGAAGTCAGCTAATGTTGGTAATACTGCAGCAATACCACGCTTAGCTAAGTTACCGTGACCGATTTCACGACGCTTAGGAGAACCTACGAAACCTGTTTCACCTACGCAGAATGGAGGGAAGTTGTAGTGAAGCATGAAGTGATGCTTGTTAGTACCTGTTAAGTCGTCGATTAACTGTGAATCACGCTCAGTACCAAGTGTTGCAGTCACAAGTGCTTGCGTCTCACCACGCGTGAAGATTGCAGAACCGTGAGTACGTGGTAATACACCCGTCATTACGTCTAGTGCACGAACCATGTCTGGTTCACGACCATCGATACGTTTTTCACCAGCGATGATACGGCCACGAACGATTTCTTTTTCTAAAGAACCGAATAGTTTGCCAACTTCTTGCGTATCTAGCTCTTCGCCTTCAGCAAGTTCAGCTGTTAATGTAGCAACGACTTCTTCTTTCGCTACACCTAGCGCTTCTTTACGCGCTACTTTGTCAGTGATGCGGTATGCTTCACCTACTTTTTCAGCAGCGATTGCAGAGATTTTCTCAGCAAGTGTTACGTTTTTCTCTGGAGCAGTCCAATCCCAAGCTGGTTTACCTGCCTCAGCTTTAAACTCGTTGATTGCGTTGATGATAGCTTGAGATTGCTCATGACCATAAACAACCGCACCTAACATTACGTCTTCAGAAAGCGTTTCAGCTTCTGATTCAACCATAAGTACTGCGTTATCAGTACCAGCAACAACTAGGTCTAATTGGCTTTCTTCAAGCTCAGCGAGTGTTGGGTTAAGTACGTATTCACCGTTGATGAAACCAACACGTGATGCACCGATAGGACCATTGAATGGAATACCAGAGATAGCAAGTGCTGCTGAAGTACCAATCATAGCAACCATGTCAGGTTGGATTTCTGGGTTAACAGAAACAACTGTCGCGATTACTTGTACTTCGTTTACGAAACCGTCTGGGAAAAGTGGACGGATTGGACGGTCGATTAGACGAGCGATTAGCGTTTCGCCATCGTTAGGACGACCTTCACGCTTAAGGAAACCACCAGGGATACGACCCGCAGCGTACATACGCTCTTGGTAGTTAACTGTTAGTGGGAAGAAGTCTTGACCTGGTTGTGCATCACGCTTACCAACAACAGTAACTAATACTGAAGTGTCGCCAATGCTTGCTAGTACTGCGCCGTCAGCTTGACGAGCGATAGCACCCGTTTCTAGGGTCACAGTGTGTTGACCTAGTTGAAATTCTTTAATAATTGCTTGCACTTAAAAATGTCCTTTAAATGTAAAAGCAACTCAGAGCAGTGCTCCGAATTGGTAAAAAATAGTCCATCAAAGTACCAATTACAGTACTTAATTAAACTTAAGAAAAATCAATTAAGTACTACAATTGGCAATGATGTTTTTTGATATCTAGGAAGCATCCACTCCCTAGGTGTGCGCTAGTATACCTTTCATACGCGCACAAAAAAAGGGGCTAAATAGCCCCTTTTCTCGTAATCTAGTTCTTAGCGACGTAGGCCAAGCTCTTGGATTAACGCAGTGTAACGTGCAATGTCTTTACCTTTAAGGTAGTCAAGCAGTTTACGGCGTTGGCTTACTTTGCGAAGAAGACCACGACGTGAGTGGAAGTCGTGCTTGTGGCTAGCAAAGTGACCTTGAAGCTTGTTGATATCGAAAGTTAGAAGTGCAACTTGTACTTCAGGTGAACCAGTGTCGCCTTCAGCGCGTGCAAATTTAGCGATGATTTCAACTTTTTCTTGATTGCTTAGTGACATAGTAACTCCAAAAATTAATTTAAATTGTGTTTTAGCCGATCACTAATTCAGCCAAAACGATTGAGCGGGGCGTATTCTACCCAGCTTTGCTCATAACTACAAGGTAATCTTTACTCAGGTAGTTGATTTGATAAACCGCGCTTTGATTTTAAGTGGCCGTCTTTATGACGCTCACCAGTGCCAATGAACACGCCATCAGCCATGACTTTAACCACACCATCGGGGACAGGCTTACCAATTACCACGGTTTGACCATGGCTAAATGCCACGCCCTGCTCTTGCGTAATTTCAATCACAGGTAAATCAACCAAAGCAGTATCCATTGGTAGTAATAACTCATCGAGGTAGCTTGAAGGCGCAACATCATCAGCTTTCGCTTGTTGTAGCTTTTCTTCAAGTTGCTCAAGGGTAACCATTTTCTCACTTGGATAATGCCCTACCGCACTACGATGCAGCATAATAACATGCGCACCACAGCCGAGCTTTTCGCCTAAATCATCAACAATAGTACGAATATAAGTACCTTTAGACACATGTGCCGTCATTTGTACTTCGTTGTTCGCTTCATCAAACTCATCAAGCGTTAAACTAAATACATTAATTTTTCGACACTTACGAGGTACTTCAATGCCTTCACGAGCATATTTATACAAAGGCTGACCTTGGTATTTAAGCGCTGAGTACATCGAAGGATATTGATCCGACTCACCTAAGAAGCTGGCAATTTGCTCAGCTAATTGTTCACGCGTGACCGATACTTCGCGCGTTTCAACCACTTCACCATCTGAATCAGAGGTAGTGGTTCGCTCACCAAGTTTGGCGCGTACAACATAGGTTTTATCAGTATCAAGCAAGAACTGGGTAAACTTAGTCGCTTCACCAAAACAAATAGGCAGCATACCCGTCGCGAGCGGATCAAGCGCACCGGTGTGGCCTGCTTTTTGAGCAAAGTAAATTCCCTTTGCTTGCTGCAATGCTTTGTTTGATGAAATACCTTGCGGCTTATTAAGTAATAAGATGCCGTCAATAGCACGACCTTTACTGCGTCTAGCCATTAGTCTTTAGTGCCTTCTTCGCTGCCGTCTTCGTCTACATGCTTGGCATTGTCTTCACGAATAACTGAGTCAACCAAGTTCGAAATACGCATACCTTCCATAAGCGAGTTATCAATAACAAAACGTAACTCAGGCATGATGCGCGCACGAATGCGTTTACCTAATAAAGAACGAATATAACCCGTTGCTTCATTTAAGATTTTAGCGCTTTGCTTCGCTTTATCTTCATCGTCAGTATTAAACACTGTGATAAATACTTTTGCGTAAGATAAGTCGCGAGATACCTCAACCGCAGACACTGTCACCATGCCTAAGCGTGGATCTTTGATTTCGCGTTGAAGAATAACAGCAATCTCTTTTTGAATTTGCTGTGCAACACGATCAGTGCGAGAAAATTCTCTCATTTCATTTCACTCTAAAATAATAACTTATTGATGTTAAAGAATAAGTTAATTTAATTACGAATACACAAATGGGGGCTAGGCCCCCATTTAAAATAGTGACTTAAACGAAATTAAAGTGAACGTTGTACTTCAACCGTCTCGAATACCTCGATTTGGTCGCCAACTTTAACATCGTTGTAGTTCTTAACGCCGATACCACATTCCATACCGTTACGAACTTCTTGTACGTCATCTTTAAAGCGACGTAGTGACTCAAGTTCACCTTCATAGATAACCACGTTATCACGAAGTACACGGATAGGCGCGCTACGCTTAACGATACCTTCAGTAACCATACAACCTGCGATTGCACCAATCTTAGGTGACTTGAACACGTCACGAACTTCAGCAAGACCAATGATCTCTTGCTTAAATTCTGGTGCAAGCATACCTGACATCGCTTGTTTAACTTCTTCAATCAGGCTGTAGATAACGCTGTAGTAACGTAAGTCTAGGTTTTCTGACTCAATAACTTTACGAGCTGATGCATCAGCACGAACGTTAAAGCCAACAACGATTGCGTTTGACGCCGCTGCAAGTGTTGCATCAGTTTCAGTGATACCACCTACACCTGAACCAACAATCTTCACTTTAACTTCATCAGTAGATAGTTTAGTTAATGAATCAGCAATTGCTTCAATTGAACCTTGAACGTCTGCTTTAAGTACTACGTTAACTTCAGATACATCGCCTTCAGTCATGTTAGAGAACATGTTTTCAAGCTTCGCTTTTTGCTGACGAGCAAGTTTAACTTCACGGAATTTACCTTGACGGTAAAGCGCTACTTCACGAGCTTTACGCTCATCTTTAACTACCGTTGCTTCGTCACCAGCCGCAGGGATACCAGATAGACCTAAAATCTCAACTGGGATAGATGGACCGGCAGACTTGATGTCTTTACCGTTTTCATCTTTCATCGCACGAACACGGCCATATTCAAGACCACACAGTACGATATCACCTTGGTTAAGCGTACCAGACTGAACAAGAATTGACGCAACTGGACCACGGCCTTTATCAAGACGCGATTCAATGACAACACCTGCCGCCATACCTTCAGTTGGTGCAGTTAATTCTAGGATCTCAGCTTGCATTAATACTGCTTCAAGTAGGTCATCAATACCTAAACCTGTTTTTGCAGAGATATGTACGAATTGCGTGTCACCACCCCACTCTTCTGGGATAACGTCTAGCTGTGCTAATTCGTTCTTAACGCGATCTGGGTCGATGCCTTCTTTATCCATCTTGTTAACTGCGATGATTAAAGGAACGCCAGCAGCACGGGCGTGCTGAACCGCTTCTTTAGTTTGTGGCATTACACCATCATCCGCAGCAACAACTAGGATTACGATATCCGTTGCTTTCGCACCACGAGCACGCATTGATGTAAACGCGGCGTGACCCGGAGTATCTAAGAACGTGATCATGTGACCATTTGTTTCAACGTGGTATGCACCGATGTGCTGTGTAATACCACCAGCCTCACCAGAGGCAACTTTTGCTGAACGAATGTAATCAAGTGTTGACGTTTTACCGTGGTCAACGTGACCCATTACTGTTACAACCGGTGCACGAGGAAGCGCTTTACCTTCTTCGCTACGGTCGTTTAGTACTTTCTCTTCTAATTCGTTTTCTTTAACGATGATAACCTTGTGGCCCATTTCTTCAGCAACAAGTTGTGCTGTTTCTTGGTCGATCACTTGGTTGATGGTAACCATGTCACCCATCTTCATCATTGTTTTAACAACTTCAGCACCTTTAACCGCCATACGTGATGCAAGCTCTGCAACAGTGATTGTTTCACTGATACGTACTTCGTTTTTCACGTCTGCTGTTGGTTTTTGGAAACCGTGTTGTAATGAGGTAGGTGCTTTTAACTTACCTTTTTTACCTTTAGGACCAGAAGTTAATGGCTTCTCTTTTTGAGGTCCTTTTTTCTTTTTCTTCGCACGACGAGCACTTTGCTCTTCGCGAGCATCAGACTCATCTTCTGCTGCACGTGCGTATGAAGAAGTCGTAAGGTGGTGATCAGCGTTCTTTTCACGCTCTATACGCTCTTCTTCTTCCTTCTTCCAGCGAGCTTCATTTTCTTCAGCTAGCTTTCTTGCCTCTTCTGCTTGACGTTTCGCTTCTTCTTCAGCTTTTCTCAATGCGGCCTCTTCTGCTTCTTTTTGCAGACGCTCAGCTTCGGCGCGATCTTTTTCAGACTTAGCACTTTGCTCTGGGGTCATCTGCTTCTGTTTCGCTTTACGCTCAGCCTCAGCTTTGCGTTTAGCCTCTTCTTTGGCTTGACGCTCAGCTTCTTCTTTCGCTTTGCGCTCTGCCTCTTGTTTCGCTTTAAGCTCTTCAGCTTCTTGCTGGGCTTTAAGCTCTGCTGCTTTACGTGCAGCTTCCTCTGCAGCTAAACGCTCTTCTTCTTGCTGTTGCTCAATGGCGCTTTTCTTAACGTAAGTACGTGTTTTACGTACTTCAACTTGTACAGACTTTGCTTTACCTGTTGAACCAGTCACGCTCAGCGTGCTTTTGCTCTTACGTTGCAAAGTCATGCGAGCTGGACCTTCAGAGCCCGTGCCGCCATGCTGCTTGCTCAAATGATCTAATAACGTCGACTTTTCAGACTCAGTTACCATATCACCTGCTTTTTTAGGAATACCGGCTTGCTCAAGCTGCTGTAGTAGCTTATCAACAGTTGTACCAATATCTCCGGCTAGTTTTTCAACATTTACTTCTGCCATAGTGTGTAATACCTCCGTTAATAAATTACTCGTCTGCGAACCAACAAATGTTACGCGCAGCCATAATTAGCTTGCCAGCTTCTTCTTCTGAAAGGTCAGTGATATCCACTAACTCATCAATGCCTTGCTCAGCTAAGTCTTCAAGTGTAACAACACCTTTGCTTGCCATTACGAAAGCAAGGTGACGCTCTAAACCTTCAAGTGCTAGTAGGTCTTCTGCAGGCTCTGCACCTTCTAGGCTTTCTTCTGTTTTAAGTGCTTTCGTTGTTAACGCGTCTTTTGCACGTGAACGTAAGATATCAACTGTTTCTTCGTCTAAACCGTCGATTTCTAAGAACTCAGAAGCTGGTACGTAAGCTACTTCTTCAAGCGTTGAGAAACCTTCGTTGATAAGTAATGTTGCAAACTCATCATCGATGTCTAGGTATTCAGTGAATAAGTTGATTAGCTTGTCTGATTCAGCTTCGTTCTTCGCACGCATGTCATCTACTGTCATTACGTTTAATTCCCAGCCAGTTAACTGACTAGCAAGACGAACGTTTTGACCGTTACGACCGATTGCTTGTGCAAGGTTGTCTGCTTCAACAGCGATATCCATTGAATGCGTATCTTCGTCCATTACGATTGACGCAACTTCAGCTGGCGCCATTGCGTTGATAACGAATTGCGCTGGGTTGTCATCGTAAAGAACGATATCAACACGCTCACCACCAAGCTCACTTGATACAGCTTGTACACGTGCACCACGCATACCAACACACGCACCAACTGGGTCGATACGTTTGTCGTTAGATTTAACAGCGATCTTTGCACGAGAACCCGGATCACGTGCTGCGGCACGTAATTCAATCATCTCTTCGCCAATCTCTGGCACCTCAATGCGGAATAATTCCATTAGCATTTCTGGCTTAGAACGCGTTACAAATAACTGCGCGCCACGTGCTTCTGGCTTCACTTCGTATAGAAGACCACGGATACGGTCGCCTGGACGGAAGTTTTCACGCGGTAACATATCGTCACGGTAGATAACCGCTTCAGCATTGTTACCAAGGTCAAGTACGATAGCGTCACGGGTTGCTTTTTTAACAACACCTGTTACTAATTCGCCTTGTTGGTCTTTGTATTCTTCAACAACTAATGCACGCTCAGCTTCACGTACTTTTTGTACGATAACTTGCTTAGCCATTTGTGTTGTAATACGGTCAAATTTAATTGATTCGATTTGCTCTTCAACGTAATCACCAAGTTGTAAAGACGGGTCTTCAACTTGTGCTGCTTCTAGCGTGATTTCGCTGTAAGGATGTTCTAGTGAACCATCTTCAAGAACGTTAGCAATTTTCCAACGACGGAACGTGTCGTAATTACCTGTTTTACGATCGATTGATACGCGAACATCAATTTCGCCATCGTGTTTTTTCTTTGTAGCAGTCGCTAATGCGAACTCTAACGCTTCAAAAATCTTTTCTTTTGGAACCGCTTTCTCATTGGAGACGGCTTCAGCAACCAATAATATTTCTTTTGCCATGGGTTATGCCTCGCTTGCCCTATTCCTTCGCACTCGAATTAAAATTTTGCGATGATGTTCGCACGTTCAATGTTACTGATCATAATCATATGCTCAGTGCCATCTGCTGAAAGTGTGATCATATCACTGCTAACTGATACTAAATCGCCTTTAAAATTACGACGACCATCTTGTGGAAGCTTTGTACGCACGCGTACTTCTTCTCCTTGCGCCTTCTCGTAGTGATCTTGTTTGAATAATGGACGATCAACACCAGGAGACGAAACTTCCAAATCATATTCATTTGTAATTGGGTCTTCGACGTCTAAAATTGCGCTAACTTGACGACTAACGTCGGCACAATTGTCCACCGTAATCCCTGCATCGTGATCGATATAAACACGTAATGTAGAGTGGCGACCAGCTTGCACAAACTCAAGACCATGTAACTCAAAGCCTAACATTTCAACGGCCGGTGAGAGCATGGCTACTAAATCTTGCTCAAGTTTTGTCACGAAAATCCTCCATACAAACAAAAAAAGGGCATATAGCCCTGAAATACTGAGTTTAATAATGATTTAAAATCACCGCCAAGCAGATACAACAACGCCCCGAACCAAGCGGGGCGTCACACCTAAAGCATAAAACTGTGTGGCCTAGGGCCAAGCTTGGTTGCGAGTCAGTCACCTGACTAAATTAAACTAGATAGCCTAAACGCAAAACGCGCATTACCAGAATGCGCGACTTCATACAGTAAAAACTTACTGTGTATACTAAGTACACTCAACAATGCCTTAGCATGTATTTGGTTGCGGGAGCCGGATTTGAACCGACGACCTTCGGGTTATGAGCCCGACGAGCTACCAGGCTGCTCCATCCCGCGCCAATTGATATTAAAAGTATCTTAATATCGTCTGATTGAGCGATAAACACCTCAATTCAATGGCGGCTATTATAAGCATGTAACGCTCAATTAGCAACCTTCCGACATGAATTAGTTAGACTATTTTTTACCTAAAAAATTTATGACAACCTTGTCATAAAATTTCCCATTACCGAAAAATCTCGTCTATATTTAGTCATATAATAAGAACAACCTATAGCCTTGGCTATTAAGCGATTTACTATGAGTCTCTCTTCGTTTCAAAAAAGACTACTACAACAAGATATTGAATTGCTAAAACCCGATTTTCATCAGTTTACAAGCGCATATCATCGTTGTCTTTGTTCACGTAAATTAACCATGTCAGTGCCTGAACACGAAAGTATAACTAAACGCAGTTATATCTTGTACTGCGCGCTTAACAAAGTAGTGAGCCACCTTGATGATCTATTGCAAGTGACGCCATTTATTCATTATCTAGCAAATAATCTCAGCTTTTTAAATGTGTCGTTTGAAGACATCGATATCCTTTGCGACGCATTTATCGAAACCCGCAAATCGTATATGCATCACATCAACACACAATTACAACAAGCTTGGCTGCAAGCTATGCGTATATTTGCCAATATTGTCAAAAGTTACTTGTTTGCTTACTCAAATGTGGTGTCGTTTAGCGCGTATTGTCCGGCACGTTTAAGCTCATAACCTAGTTAACTCGCTGTTGAGTCTGTCGATTTGTTTTTGCTCAATGGCGATAAGCGTATTAAAGCGGCTAGTTAGCGCAGTCATTTTGTCTGCTAAGGCACTATCGCTATTTGCATCAGCTAAATTTCGAGGGCGGCTATTTAATTGTTGCTCAAGCTCTGAGATTTGCATGTTTAACTCACTTTGATAAGTATCTATTTTATTTTCATGCTCTGAAATTTTACGCATAATTTGTTTTGAGCGAATAAAACTAGCAACCTCATTATTAGCAACCGTATTTGCGGATGAAGTTAACGTGTATTTTTCAGCCGTGAGTCTATCTATACTGCGCTGCTCACTGTCTATAAGCACGCCGTAACGCTCAGATACCGCGGTCATTTGCTTGGCAATAGCCGCTTGTTTTTTAGCCCCTACCAAGTTACGTAGCTGAGCATCTGATTGCTCAGATAAAGCCACTATTTCCCTGTCCATTTTGAGCTTGAATGTGTCAATTTTATTGTTATGTTCTGCTATTTGTGCATCAATTTGCTTTGACCGAATGTAACGATCAACCTCTGCAGTATCTTTATCTGCTGATGGTTGTGCAGTATTTTCTGACGCGCTCGAAAGGTGTGGGTTTTGCTCTTTTATAGTGATTAGCTTTGCATCTTTGCCGCATGGCTGTTGACTAAATTCAGCAATACCATTTTTCTCACAGTGATACACAGTGCTGTGCGCTGTTTGACAAACTAAGAGACTTATAATTAATAAGTTTAGCTTTAATGGAATAAGTGTCATGTCATGCCTTCCCTAGTAAATGACTCATTATGAACTTCATAATAGTACCTTATATATAGACTAAAATTATCGATCTATCTTGGTGTTTATTTCGTAACTACCTAGATTACTTGCTGCAAAGGCTATTAGAAGTGCAATACTCTACCCTGCGATTTATTTTTGGCGATCAACTTAATGCAAGCCACAGCTGGTTTAAAGATAAATCACAACCAGACACGCTGTATGTCATCGCTGAATTAAAACAAGAAACAGACTATGTAAAGCATCATATGCAAAAAGTGGTCGCCTTCTTTGCAGCAATGGAAAACTTTGCCAACGCACTTACAAAAGCAAACTTAAACTGTCTGCACCTTACACTTGATGACACACAAAACGATGCTTCATTACCTGAACTACTCACCCGGTTAGCTAAGCATTATCAGTGCCACAATATTGAGTACCAATACCCTGACGAATACCGCCTTAAACAACAACTCGCTGATTTTGCAAAGCAGAGCGAATTTAATGTCAATGCGGTTGATTCGGAACACTTTCTACTACCTTTTAATGATATTGACCAGCACTTTAAGCCAAATAAGCCGGTAAAAATGGAGTTTTTTTATCGTGCTATGCGCAAACGTTTTACTATTTTAATGGACGATGATAACCAACCTCGTGGTGGCAAATGGAATTTTGATCAGCAAAATAGAAACAAGTTAAAACCAAGCGATCTTAAAGAAATTCCCGCCCCCTTATGCTTCGCCCATAATATAAGCCACATTCTAAAACGGATTGAAAAGCACCAAGTAAACACCTTTGGTGAGTGTAGTGAAACACTTATCTGGCCAACAACCCGCGCTGAAGCAAAACAATTGCTCGATTTCTTCTGCGACCATTTACTGGTGCATTTTGGTCAATTTCAGGATGCTATGACGTGCCAATCAGCGCATCAATGGTCTTTGTATCACAGCCGATTATCGTTTGCTTTAAACACCAAAATGCTGCACCCGATGCAAGTCATCAAGCGGGTATTAACCAGCTTTGAAAAACAGCAAATTGATATTGCACAAGTAGAAGGCTTTATCCGTCAGATCCTTGGTTGGCGTGAATATGTACGCGGTATTTATTGGCAAAATATGCCTGATTACGCCAGCAAAAATGCCTTAAATGCAAAGCGCGCCCTACCTGACTATTTTTGGCATGGCAAAACAAACATGAATTGTATGCACCATGCCATTACACAAAGCTTGCAAACAGCTTATGCGCATCACATTCAACGTTTGATGATCACGGGTAACTTTTGCTTGTTAACCGCTATAGAACCGAGTGAAGTGGACGCTTGGTATCTGGGTATTTATATCGATGCAATAGAATGGGTAGAAATGCCCAACACGCGAGGAATGAGTCAATTTGCTGACGGTGGATTAATTGCTACTAAACCCTATGCGGCCAGTGGTAATTACATCAACAAAATGAGTGATTATTGCAAACACTGTAGCTACAACATCAAAGAAAAAGCCACTGATGATGCCTGCCCATTCAACAGTTTATATTGGCATTTTATGTTAGAGCACGAACAGCAACTATCACAAAACCCACGCATCGGTATGATCTATAACAACTGGTATAAACAAGATGAATCTGTTCAGCAAGCAACGCTTAAGCGCGCTAGCTGGTGCTTAGATAATCTAGAAAAGCTGTAATGACAAAGAACCAAAATAGGTAAAATTGTTAATTAAATGTTTAATTTTTCTGTCACTCTAGTGTAATCACGCTCTTTTTTAATAGCGCTGCATTTTAAATAACACTATGAGGACACAATGAAAAAAACACTTATTAGCGCAGCGTTTTTAGTTGCATGCAGCAGTAACGTACATGCGTTTAGTCAAGAAACCCACAAACGTATAGTGATTGATGCTGTTAATTACATGCAACAACACCCAAGCACAACACAATACGCAGCGTTAGCCAGCTATGCACAGCAAAATAATATGACTATCACTCAACTTGGCGAGCGACTTGGTCAAGCAGCCTATGACGTCGATGATTTTGAGGACACGTTTTTTTGTGGTGCTATTACAGGTTCTTGTGTACAAGCACCAGTTTGGGGTGCTGCAGAAAGTATCGTGAAATACACCAGTTATTGGCACTTTCAAAATCACACGCAAGGTGCTGATCAACACGGCAACGACTTTGGTGGCTACAACTATCAAAAACTGACCGTGTGGGGGACGGTTGATAATCTTGCAGCGACATGGCTCAAAGGCGATTACCTAGATGATGGTAAAGGTGGCGAAACAGGCTGGTTCAATGCTGACTCTTCAAAATATAATAGCTATGGCGTTACTGAAGCCCATTACCGTATAGATAGCCAATCAAGTTACAGCATGTATGATGATTTTGAGGAAATGCCATTCCAACCTATCGATAACTTAGGGCAATACTGGTATCAAAGTTACTTACAAAGCGGTAATCCACAGATTTTAGGTTTTGTATTTCACACCACCGATTTACTCCAGCCTCATCATACTTGGACAACCTCTGATTTAAATCACTCAAGCTGGGAAAGTTGGGTAAATGATTATTACGACCAAGAAAACCTCAATGATCCAGCACTTGTTACACAAGCAATGGCGACCTTTGCAGCATTAGATACACAATCAACTGATGTGCGTCCCTTATTGACCCAAGGTGGCGCATTTTCGTATGCACAAGGTGGGATCGTGTTAAATTCAGAAGATCATTACGACCGACTCGATACTGCAAAACAAGTGGTTCCTCATGCGATTGCAATGGTGGTTCACCTACTTAATCATGCCATGGTTGCTCGATAATGCGTGGGCTTTACATTTTGACAGCTCTGCTAGGTTTGCTTTTTAGCAACCTAGCAGTTGCTGCGTTTAATCAATACACGGAATCTGAAATTGATCTCATGTGGCAGGTCTACAAAGAGCAACGCCCTGAGATTAGCAAACAGCAAACACGTGAACGCCTTTACGAAAATCAATTTTTACTTGAGTACGCACAGAAAAACATGCCAGAACTTGTAGAGCGCCAAGCAAGCGTTGGCTTTTCGACTCATTACCATGTTATGCGCTACTTAGATAATCTGTTTATTCATCAGCTAAATCTTACCGATAAACCAGCTACAACTGGGCTTGAACCATTTGATAAACACTGGCTGAAAACCAACTTAGGGCAATACCCGCTAAATGGTCAGTACAGTGATGACCAAATCAAACAGTTCAATGCTATTAAACTCAATTTGTTTGAAAACTCAATGACGTTGTACGAATTTATTGCGCCTCTTTCTATGCAGACTCGCTTTCGTTTGCATCAAGGGGATAGCGACTTGTTCAAAACCGAAATTTTAAAACATCGACAATTTATTTTGCATTTAAAGCAAGCTGACGCAGTCTTACAAACACAGCAACTTTCGCTACCCCATCTTTATTCTATCGCCAAGGGCGATATTTTAAGGCCTTCGATTCAAAGCTGGCTAGGCATAAAAGGTATTATGCATGTTGATAGCCCAGTACTAACTCGCTTAGAAAGCACGGTAACTAGCACTGAAATCCAGCAATATTACCAACAACACAAAGAAAGATTTCATTATCTAAAATCGGTTAAGGCCCATGGCGGCGAATTTACCGAAAGAGAGGCAGCGTTAGCATTTAGAAAGCAAGCAGAAACAAGTTCAATACAACACGCACTAAAGCAATTAAATCAGCCCGATATTTACACTCAATATACAAACCACTTAACCCGAGAGCATAAACGAAATTGGGCAGTACAATTAGCTTTCACACAAAAACCTCAACAGTTGAGTGAGGTAATACGCTCACCGAATGGTTTATGGGTGGTAGTAATGAGCTATGATCATACTTTTGGCTACTTTAACGCAAATGACGAAACTGTTCGCTATCAAGCTAAAAAAGCCATCGCAATTGAAAAAGCCACAAGCAGCTATCAACAACAATGGCTGGCGTGGCAAACACACCATGGCGTTAAGCTATGAAATGGTTAGCTTTAGCACTCATGGTACTGTTCAGTGCTGCCATTGTTATTCATCTGCAAACTCACCCTATTAGTTTAGCGCCAGCTAAAAAAGCACCGATGTCCGTTGAGGTTGAAAAGAAAGATGTTCATGATCAGCAAGCACTGACCAGCACGCTCGAAAAGCAAGCCCACCCAGCCATTGAGCAAATCGACAATGCCAGCATCAAAGCGATAATCACCACAGCTGATTATATAGCCCCTATTGCAAAGCAGCCCCAGCAAGCAAAGCGGTTTACAGGTGATCTTAATGATCACAAAGCATATCAGACATATCATCAAGCGCAGCAAACTGAACTAGAGCTTCGCTTTATTGATGCCGCAGAAAGTAAAATTGCTACTCTCGAATCCCTTTTAGAACGTGGTAAGCAAGCGGGATTGTCAGAAGATAAGCTTAATGAAGCCGTCGATAAAATTGCGGCTTTAAAGACGATGCAAGCAGAATTAATTGCAAAGCATAACGAAAAAAGCCGCCTCAGATGAGGCGGCAAAACTAACTAGGGGAAACAATGCTGTTGGAAATTACTTATTTTCGAGTAATTTACCGTTACCGATTTCGATTTTACGTGGTTTTAGTGCTTCTGGAATTTCACGTTGTAAATCGATACTTAGTAAGCCATTTTCAAGGTCAGCGCCAAGAACTTTAACGTGGTCGCCCAACTGGAACTTACGTTCAAAGTTACGCTCTGCAATGCCTTGATGAATAAACTTACGTTCCACATTATCTTGTTTATCAGCTTTAGTACCGCTGACTTTTAAGGTGTTGTTTTCTGACTCAATGGTCAACTCACTGTCACTAAAACCTGCTACGGCCATAGTGATACGATATTTGTCTTTATCAAGTGCTTCGATGTTATACGGAGGAAAACTTGGCTGCTTGTCTGTGCGTGCTGCCGCATCCATTAATGATGCTAAATGATCGAAACCGATGAATGAACGATAAAGTGGTGATAAGTCTACTGTACGCATAATTATATCCTCATATTTAAGCGATATTTTGTTAGTACTCTTCTTTAGAACCAGCGCTAACAAAGTTAAATTAATACTATATATTTCAATTACTTTAGTTTGATTGGGACCCATCAGGCGTCCTCACTAAACTATTTATGGGCGGGCAAAATCTTTTCAAGATTTTTAGCAAAAAAATTGCAATTTTTTTAAATTAAATGAAATTTAAACACCCTCAAACGGGTCTGAATAAGTTGATTTTAAAGGGCTAAACACGTACAAAATAAC
Source organism: Pseudoalteromonas sp. T1lg21 (assembly GCF_002964625.1). Classification (NCBI taxonomy): domain Bacteria; kingdom Pseudomonadati; phylum Pseudomonadota; class Gammaproteobacteria; order Alteromonadales; family Pseudoalteromonadaceae; genus Pseudoalteromonas; species Pseudoalteromonas sp. T1lg21. The sequence continues at coordinate 301,421 of NZ_PQBX01000060.1, read as the reverse complement.
AATGAAAAAAAAACCAACTTTTTTAAAAAAATTTATCAGTGTGCTAAAAAATGTCGTCTTAATGGCGGTCATTGTGTATGCCGTAACCTTATTTCAACAACGAAATTTACTCTCAACAGATAAAACCCCTGCCCCTTATTTTAATTTAGCCACGTTAAAAGACCCGACAGAGCGGATGACCATTGCACAATTACAAGGCAAGCAAACAGTAGTGTATTTCTTTGCGCCATGGTGCTCAATTTGTCGTTACAGTATGCCGAATTTAGAAACCGCCTATCAGCAAGGTAAGCTTAATGCGATAGCGATTGCACTCGATTACCAAAGCATTGCTGAAGTTAAACAGTTTACGGATTCGCTCGATTTGACTATGCCTGTATTGCTAGGCAGTAAAAGTACAGGTCAAGATTACAAAATCAGTGCTTACCCAACTTATTATGTTATTGATGAGCAATTGGCCATTACTGCACATTCTATGGGTTACTCAACAGAACTGGGTCTTAGAATGCGAACGCTTGATTAGCTCAATCGCTAATAATGAGAAAAAACAGAACAGAGCAATCGATTTTATGCACTGTTTTTATTCATTTAATCCGTTAAGATGATAACTAGATAAACCATCGAGGAGAGCGATATGTTAACTGTAATTTTTGGCCGAGAAGGCTGCCCATACTGTGTTCGTGCAAAAGACGTTGCTGAAAAACTAGCTAACGAGCGTGACGATTTTAAATACCGTTACATCGATATCATTAAAGAAGGTATCAGCAAAGCAGATTTAGAACAGTCTGCTGGCAAACCTTGCCCAACTGTACCACAGATTTTTATTGACCAAGCCCACATTGGTGGCTTCACTGAATTCGAAGCGTACGCTAAAGAAAATTTAGGGTTATATCAATAAATTGTAAACGTGGTTGATTTTGGCAAATTTAAACTGATTAAATTATGACCAACATCAACCACATACAAATTAGTTGTAATTTATACAAGCAATTGCCTTGTATTTCCTATACAATGCGCGCCTCTTTAAATTCGTTGAGGCGTATTAATGTCAGAACCAGTCACGTTTGAATCTCTAAATCTTTCTCCTGCAATCCTTAAAGCAGTTGAAGAGTTGGGTTACAAGACTCCATCTGAAATCCAAGCTCAATGTATACCGTTATTGCTAGAAAGAAAGGACGTACTGGGACTAGCGCAAACGGGTACAGGTAAAACAGCAGCATTTGCTCTGCCGTTACTAAATAATATTGACCCGTCTGTGAAACAGCCACAGATCCTTGTTTTAACGCCTACGCGTGAACTTGCGATCCAAGTAGCTGAGGCATTCGAACAATATGCTAAGCATACTCGTGGTGTTGAAGTTTTAGCCCTTTATGGTGGCCAAAGCTATAGCATCCAATTAAGTGCACTTCGTCGTGGCGCGCAAATCATTGTTGCAACGCCAGGCCGCTTAATCGACCACATTAACCGTGGCACAATCAAGTTTGAGAGCTTACAAGCCCTTGTTCTTGATGAAGCAGACGAAATGTTACGCATGGGCTTCATTGATGATGTTGAAAGCATCATGGAGCAAACGCCGCGTGAAAAGCAAACATGTCTTTTCTCTGCGACTATGCCAAAGCAAATCCAAAATATCAGCAGCAAGTACATGAATGAGCCTGAGCAAGTTCATATTTCTGCTCGTAACTCAACTGTATCAACTGTTGAACAAGTATTTTGGAATGCACACGTACACAAAAACAAAGCTATCGTTCGCTTCTTAGAAGCTGAACAATACGATGGCGCGATTGTTTTCGTACGTACACGTAACGACACTGTACAATTAGCTGAATTACTTGAGCATGAAGGTTTCTCTGCTGCACCACTTAATGGTGACATGAACCAACAAGCACGTGAACGCACAGTAGACCGTTTGAAAAACGGCCTAGTTGATATCGTTATTGCAACAGACGTTGCTGCACGTGGTCTTGATGTTGACCGTTTAAGCCTAGTAATCAACTACGATATTCCACAAGACTCAGAAGCCTACGTTCACCGTATTGGTCGTACTGGTCGTGCGGGACGTACAGGTAAAGCGATTCTTTTCGTAAAACATAACGAACGTTATTTACTTAAAAATATCATTCGTCATACGAAATCAGATATCGCACAAGTTGAATTACCGACTGCTAAAGTAGTTGAAGAAAAGCGTATCAAAGCACTTCAAGACAAATTAACAATTGCTCTTGAAAACAAAGACATCACTTTCTTCAATCAAGTTGCTGCTGATATGGCAGAAAAACTTGAGTTAAGTGCTGAAGACTTAGCAGGTGCATTACTTTGTTTAGCGCAGCAACAATCACCAATCAAGGTTGAAGAAGTTAAAGCTCAACCGCGTGGCGAGCGTAACGACCGTCGTCGTAACGAACGTGGTGATCGTGGCGACCGTCAAGGACGCGAGCGTAAACCTCGTGAGCCGCGTGAGCGTAACAGCCGTAACATGGGTCCTATGGATACTTACCGTATCGAAGTAGGTCGTGAGCACGGTGTACAAGTTAAAAATATCGTTGGTGCGATTGCTAACGAAGCTGATATCTCTAGCAAGTTCATCGGTGATATCCGTCTTCATGACACGCACAGTACGGTTCAGTTACCGCAAAACATGCCAAAAGACGTGTTAGACCATTTCCAAAAGGTGTTTATCTGTAAGCGCCCAATGAATATGTCTTTAACACAAGATCAAGGTCCAGCGCCAACTGCTGCACCTCGCTCTGAGCGCCCAAGCGGTGATCGTGGTGATAAAAAGCGTAACTTCAAAGACCGTGGTGAAAAACGCGGTGGCCCTCGTAAAGAGCGTCGTCCAGTGAGCTTCACTGCGAACTAATTGAAGCTGTAAGCAATAAAAAACCTTGTCATGAGAGTGACAAGGTTTTTTTGTGTCTGCAATAAAGCTGTCAACATTAATAATGTCATAACTGCCACTGTTATTTAATCTATGTTCTGCTAATCAGAACTCAAAGCTCTATCAGTGGAAGTAAAATAACTAAGACCATAAAAAGTTATAACAAGCCCGACCGCTGCTAGTAAATCTTTTAACACCGAGTATTCTAAATAAGATGTGGCGCTAAAACCATTTCCCGCCACTAACCTGTATATGGATAATATTGAGATTAAAGCAATTGGAAGTTGAACTATAAATATGTTTACGGAATATATCTTTTTTCTTTTTAAAAATAAAAAGAGTAATACGATAAAAAAATATAAAGAAAAAATCATGGCTAAATCATGAAAAAACAAAACGATGTAATTAACCCCTCCATCTTCGGCAATAATGATATTATCCACATATTCAAGTGTACTTATTACATCAAAAGACAGACTCAAACCCCAAACTAATAAAATTCCTATAAACAGTGAGATTGATCCATTAATAATATTTGACATGTGCACCCCTTTCAGCTTTATTAAGATTGTTTACAAAATAACCAACAAATCAGGAAATGTAAACAATTATAAAATAAAGGAATAATAAAATGAAAAATTATATATCTTCTCTACTCTTATTAGCTTTTCTTTCTCCGGCGATAGCTGCTAATTAATATGTATTAGAAATTTGCGATAATTGCAGTAGTTATGAAATGCAAAACCAAGCCTTTCAGCATAGGGCATTAAATAAAACAGTAGAAGTTCAAGTTGTAAACCCTGAAAATGGAAATGTTAGTGCGTTTAGAGTTAAATCAATTTCTGAGCCTGGATTTGAAACTGTAGATATTTTTCCTGCTCAAATCAGAAATGAAGTTTTGGTAGCTGCGATCGAAGCTAAAGCTGAACTCGATAGTATCAAAGAAAAGACAAATGCTAATCCAGATTTAGTGACAAAAGCAAGAAGGCTTTATGACTTCCCATCCTATGCCCGATTAAATTTAGAAAAAATACCTGTAACTGTAGTGAGCAGCGCAAGAGAAATTGCTTTAGGGAATATTCATCATATTGCTGTCAGCCAGTATCTTGATGATCAAATAGGTATCCCTAGCAACCTTAAAGATTTAATTGTTACTTTAACATTAACTTACACCATCACTTTTTTTGAAGATGGCTCAGTAATGTTATTTATACCTAAGCCATGGTCTACAATAAAGTGGGAAGTTTTTGGGGGGACAATACTTGATGGTAACGGCAATGTATTGAGTATATCAGGTGGTTCATCAAGTAGTGGGGGCTCATCAAATACTTCAGGTTCAAACGGTACTTCAACAATAGTGATTTCTAGTGGAACTGAATGGTGTTTTGTACAACAAGGTCACCCAACATACTGTTGGATGGAATAACTCTTAAACAACCTCATTAAATTTTTTCAATGAGGTTGTTTAAATTATAAAAGTTATGAGCCAATGGCTGGGTATGCGTAGCTTGATTGTAAGCCAAGCGGGATGCCTAAGCCCCAGTACGCGAGTAAGAATATACTCCAACCGATTAAGAAGGCGATTGAGTACGGTAACATCATCGCGATTAAGGTGCCGATACCGGTGCCTTTTACATACTTTTGACAGTACACTACAACCAATGGGAAGTATGGCATCAATGGCGTGATGATATTCGAGCTTGAGTCACCTACACGGTAGGCAGCTTGCGTTAAATCAGGTGAAATACCCAGTTGCATTAGCATGGGTACAAATATTGGTCCTAGTAACGCCCATTTTGCGGAGCTTGAGCCAACAAACAGGTTCACAAACGCCGTTAAAAAGATAATACCTACCACAGTTACTGAGCTTGGTAGTGCCATTGCTTTTAACAGCTCAGCTCCTTCAATTGCAAGTAATGCGCCTAGGTTTGATTTACTAAATGCAGCAATAAATAACGCACAGAAGAACGCCATAACAATATAGTAAGCCATACCGCTCATCGCTTTGCTCATTGCATCTATCATATCTTTAGAGCTTTTGAAGGTACCCACGGCAAAACCGTAAACGGCACCTGGGATCCAAAACAGTAAGAAGATAAGCGGTACAATTGATTGCATTAACGGTGAACGGAAATTAGTTAATGAGCCATCGCTGCTTCGCATCGCGGAGTCTGCTGGGGCCGAAACAAACAAAAGTAAAGCAAGACCAGCAATCATCACTGTACTTGCAATATAAAACGCACGTTTTTCATCACTGCGCGCTTCATCAAATGCAGGTAAGTCTTCAGTATCTCCATCAAGTGGCGTGTTTTGTAAACGCGGCTCGATGATTTTATCTGTGATATACCAGCCTAATAAGATAATAAATAAGCTCGAAGCTGAGGTGAAAAACCAGTTATTGAGCGGGTTAATCGCCATATCTGGGTTAATAATTTGTGCGGCACTTTGGGTAAAGCTTTGCAGTAACGGGTCAATCCCAGACGGAATAAAGTTTGCGCTAAAGCCACCACTTACCCCCGCAAATGCTGCAGCAATACCAGCAAGCGGATGACGCCCCATCGCATAGAAAATGACCCCAGCAAGTGGGATCACTAATACATAACCCGCATCCGTAGCGGTATGGCTGACAATCGCCACTAAAATAATAGACGGTGTTAAAAGCTGCTTAGGCGTAACCTTTAACATTAATTTAAGGCCAGTATTGATAAAGCCAGAATGCTCAGCAACACCAACACCTAACATAGCAACCAGCACCACACCAAGCGGCGCAAAGCCAGTAAAGGTCTTCACCATTGAAGACAAAAAGGTGGCAAGGGAATCCCCTGCTAATAAGTTATGCACTACAATCGCTTCACCGGTGCGCGGGTCGATTGCATCAAATGTGGTGCCCGAAAAGAGCCAAGATAAAAACCAAATAAGCAGCATTGCGACTAAAAATATAATCGCCGGATCAGGTAGTTTGTTACCCACCCTTTCAATCGTATTTAGAAAACGTGCGATTGCACCACTTGGTGCCTGCACATCATTATTGTTATTCATTTTCAAATTCCCTGGAAAAATATCTTTTTTACCTTATCGCATCTGTGCAATGAGGTAAATTTTAAGTTAATGAAATTACCCAATAAAGGTAATGTGAATATATAAAAAAAGCGACAAAAGGCCGCTTCTTTAGATTCTATTTTAGTCAATTAAGCTGCAAGTGCTTTCACTTCATCCCACAGACGCACAACAAGCTCTTTATCTTCTTCGTTTAGCTCGCCGTTGCGATAAGCTTTAACGAGGCTAGATTCAACTTGATTGTTTAGCTCATCAATCGATAAGTTTAATTCTTCTACTTGTGCATAGCCTACAGCTAAGTCAAAGTGACCACGTAAATAGCCACCAGCAAATAGCTCGTCGTCTGTTGCTTTATCGACTAAATCATCAAAATATTGCTGCGCTGCATCAATATAACTTACTAAACTCATTGTTACTTCTCCTCTGGGTGCAGCCCATCTTGATGACCCACTGCATACATAATATGGTCATTGAAACCTGTGGTTACACGAATATAACCACTTAATTCATCGTCTAGTTCACTATCACCCGTATCGGAGATCAGTGGTCGGCCATTCAAGGCCTGTAATTTAGTTTTCGTCGCTACCACAATAATATTGTCGCGACCAATGGCACGAATAAGTGCCGGGCTTAATTGCTGATTACCTCGACCGAAGATTGGCCTTGGCCACCAATTAAAGTGATCACCAACTTGGTTTCTTTACCTCCTGTGAGCTCAAGTAATTGCTGGGCAGTTAAGTCCTGCGCAACAAGCTCTTGGTCTGCCACTAAGTCTACGCCTAGCAAGGTATTTTCAAGACCCATCTCTTCCATAATTGCCGCGACGGTAGACCCACTGCCCATCACATACAAGCAGTCTTCATCCATTTCACTAACAACATAGGCAGCTATATCAGCAAGCACTAATTCATCGGTTTCTTTACCGCCATTTTTAACCGCTTGTACGTAGCGCACTTCACTCGGCACTTGCATTTCACCGTAACGCTTAGCTTTTACTGTACCTTCGCGAAATGCCTCTTCGTCGATATCCATCACATCGGCATCACCAAGGCTTACAAGCTCACCTTTAACTAGCATCTCAACAACACGTCCAGCTGCTTTGGGGGTTATTGCATAAACACCAGAATGGATTTTACAACCAGCAGGAATACCCAGCACAGGGGTATTATCACCAACCGCGTGGCAAATATTGCGAGCAGTGCCATCACCACCCGTAAATAAAATAAGGTCGACACCTTGCTCAACTAATAACTTAGCGGCCTGCTCTGTGTCTTCCGGTGTAGTGATATCATTTGTTTGGTAAATAACATGAGTATTAAAACCAAGTTGGCTTGCAGTTTGCTCACCCATTTCACCGTTTACAGTGTAAATAGTTAAGTCATCTTGATGGGCAAGCAGTACTTCAAGTGCCGCTCTGGTGCGTAAGTTTGCTTTTGGCTCAGCGCCAAGTTGCATTGCTTTTGCTGCTGTCTCTGCGCCATCACTGCCCTTTAATGCGACACTGCCACCTAAGCCGGCAACCGGGTTTACAATTAAACCTAATTTAAACTGCATTAGATAAAGCTCCTGGGTTGTCCTGATAATCACGCTGCCATGTAAACTGTGTAGCCGTTAATGGCCATGGGGTATTATAAAAATCGCTCAATGCGTTAAGCAGTGCTGTTGTACGCTGATTAAAGCCAGATGCTAAAAAGCTCAACACCTGCTGGTGAACTCGCGCTTGAAAATCAAATCGGCAGGTTTGCTCGCCATTAAGATTATCAACCGATACATTAAAATCGAAACCTGCTGCGGTACTGAGCGCCCATTCGATAGCTTGGGGCTTTACTTCAACCGCTTCAAATTCAGCTTGCTGGTGCTTATCACGGCCATCAGGGCAATACCAATAGCCATAATCTTCTTTTAACCGACGCGCCTCTCCAGCCACTAGCCAATGGGCAATTTCGTGTAAGGCGCTGGCATAAAAACCATGGGCAAACACAATTTGGTGATAAGGCGTTTGCTCATCAGCAGGCAGGTAAATAGGTTCATCATCACCCTTTATCAAACGCGTGTTATGACTTTGATAAAAGGTGTTTTCAAAAATAGCGATTAAGTCAGCAATCTGATGCATACGGCTTGAATTCATCTCGTTAAAAGCGTCACTAAAAACGAGGCGAATTGTACGGACTTTTCACTGTAAAGTAAAAGCAACCACTCTCAGTTACAGGTATTTTGCGATATCAACATCATCGATTTGTGCTGGGTTTAAATAGCGTTTTGCATATTCAAGGTAAATACCTGATGTTAAGAACAATTTGAACACATCTTCATCAACATGCTGATCGGCTACCATCTTGGCTAAAATATCAATGGCAACACTCAGCGGTTTGGCTTTTTTGTAGGGTCTATCGGCTGCGGTTAATGCTTCGAAGATATCAGCTAGCACCAATACGCGCTCTGGTATTGATAAATCATCCGCAGACAACTTACGTGGGTACCCTGTGCCTTTGAGTGTTTCGTGATGGGTCGAGGCATAACGAGGCACACGAGCTAATTCATCAGGAAATGGCACGTTATCGAGCATCCGAATGGTGCTGATAATATGCTCATTGATTTTAAAGCGATCTTCGTTTGTTAATGTACCGCGTTGAATTTGTAAGTTATACAGCTCGCCAAGGTTATACTTATACTCAGGAATAGTAACTTGAATTCCTAAGCGCTCGTCATACTGTATTGGTTTATCGTGGGCAATCAAATGCTCTGGTTTATCTGAAAGTAGCTTTTCAGTAACAGGCAGTTGCTCATCATTGCTGTGAGCTCGCAGCTCTTCCACTGGCGAAAGCCCTATCTTATCGTCAAAATGTCGCTGCCAAGTAATATTACTGAGTGCCTCTAAGCGTTCAAGACTTGCTTCATCCATAAACTCGCCCCCCACATTGCATGCTGCGATAAACGAAAAATCACTGCGTAATTCTGCTTGGCGTTTGGCAAGCTCAGCCTCAAGCTCAGGTTGCTTTTCTGGTGAGCTTTGCAACGCTTTTAAATAAGCGATTTCTGCATCTCGCCACAGTACTTCAAACCGTGTACGCACTTCGTGGATACGGTTATAAATGGTTTCTAACTTCGTGCCTTTATCTACGATATGCTCTGGGGTGGTGATTTTACCGCAGTCATGTAGCCAAGCTGCGAGGCTAAATTCTCTTAGCTCGTCTTTATTTTTAAAAGCAAACTCTTTAAAAGCGTGTTCATTTGAGTTTGAGGCCGCTTTGGCCAGCATAATGCCCAGCTCTGGTACCCGCTCGCAGTGCCCTGCTGTATAAGGCGATTTATCATCGATAGCCTGTGCAATAAGCTCAATAAATGACTCCATTAAGGCTTTCTGCTTTTGCTCATGCTGCTGAATAGATTGACTCATTTGCACCATGGAGCTAGCCAGGTTATTGATTTCTTTAATACTACTTTTTAATGTAGATACTTGATCAAACTGTCGACGTTTAATTTTTAAGTTTTCGCCCTCTAAGGTCTTAATAGGTGCAACGATGGGTGAGGCAAAAAACCATGACACCGGCAATACCATAATTAAGCATGCGGCAGTGATAAAAATAGAGAGCTTAATTTTTTCACGGGTAGAGCTCAAAACACCTTCTTTCGGCACCACTATCGCTAAGTAATCACTATTACTGCCCCCTTCTGAAAGCGGAGTGATATACACATATTTTTCAATGCCATTTAGGGTCATCAAACGTAAATGGGCAAAGTTTGTTTTATCTGTGATTAAACTTAAAAACTCAGGATATGGCACGGTACCAATCACTTGTGATTGCTGATTGGGATCGCTCCCTAACCATTTACGTTCGAGTGCCGCAATGTACGAATTTGGCAGGTGTGTTATTGCCATATCAATTAAGTCTTTAAGCGCTTCATCTTCTGGGTGAAATAATAAATGCAGGGTATCGGGTAAAAGGTCGTGGCTATATGTATCTAGCTGATTGTACTGAATGCCATCAATAAAAAACTGCTTTTGGGTGTATTTGAACACCGCCTCGTTATCTAAGCCTGCAAAGACCCGCCCTTGGCTAACTGCATCAAGTACCGCTTTTGTACTTGGTAGCTCAACAATGTCGATGTCGGGAAAGTGCTCTTTGATCACGTTAATTACCGACCAGCCCTCGCCTATCGCCAACTGTTTGCCCGCTAGCTGCTTCATGGTAACGACGGGTGTCGTGCCTTTTGCTGTAATGATACTAAACGGTAAGGTCGCCATAGTCTCACTCATTACGCCAAGCGGCTCATTAGCAGGCGTTTTAAATATAGGCTGAATAATGTCTATTTCATTTTTTGCAAATTGCGTTAAAAACTCAGACCAAGTAAAACCGTTGATAAAGGTCACCTTAATTCCCAGTAACTCAGCCAAACCATTAATATAATCAATGCTATAGCCTTTGGGGTTTCCGCCCACACTAAAATCCATTGGTGGCCAGTTTGTCTCGTTTGATACGCTTAAATAAGGATACTTTGCCAATACACTTTGCTGCTCTTCAGTCAGAGGCAATTTTTCAAGCCTTGGCAGACGTAAGCTATTTTTTTGTTGATTAGAGGCAACAATTTCACCCTCTTTATTGTATATGTACAGCTCACTTAAATACTGGCTGCTCATTTTACTTTGCTGTTTGCTTAAATATTCAGAGATGCTCGACAAACTAACGTCTAACGCTAAGACACTGTTTTCGCTTGCCGACTTTATCGAATAGGTTTGCCCGGGCGCTTGCAGGTGGGTAAAGAAATACGGCTTGGTTTTATTGACTCGGGTAGAATTTGCTTGCTTAAACCATAAACGCTCTCGCGGGTCATAGCTGGTACCTTTAGTTTGAGAAATGCGTAAATTAAATTGCAGATCAAAATAATGAGTGTGCTGAACACGTTCAGCCCCTTCGCCGGTAATGTGGATCACGACCCAGCGATCAGCTTCGATAGCTTGCAACTGCTGACGAACTATTTCACTACTTTCTAAATTAATTAATTCATAAAAGTCACCATTTTCGTAGCCAACATACAAGGCATAAAACAATGGATTGAGCTGCATGATTTCACTCATGACATTTCTCAGTTCACTTTTATCTTCGCTGTCGGCACTGATAAGGCTACTGTTTTGTACCATCACACTTAGTGTGTTTTCCGACTTTTCATTGACACCGGTAAGGTAATCAGCGACAGAGCCAGTGGCTAAATTAAAGTTTTTAACACTGGCTTCTAAGGCCATTTTTTCACTGAAATAATATTGCAGACTAATTGCAATCAGGGCTGTTAATGAGGTGGCTAATACGAACACCGCAACAACGGTAAGACGAATCGAGAAACGTATTGTTTGTTTTAGTTTTTGAAAAGCAGATACCAGCACTTATGCATCTCCTTGCAATGCTTTGTTCGTAAATAATATTAGCTTGTATAATATGTATACACCAATAACTTTGTATTACAAACAAAAACACTGCAATATTAGCCTAAAGCATAAGCAAATAATTATCTTAGATATTTTTGAATATCGACCGAATCGATTTGCGGCTCATGTAAAAACTGTTTTGCATATTTTAGGTAAATGCCAGAAGTTAAAAAGAGCTCAAATACGTCACGGTCAATGTGATCGTCATCGACCATTTTCGCTAAAATATCAACAGCAACACTCAAAGGTTTTGCTTTTTTATAAGGTCTATCTGCCGCGGTTAATGCTTCGAAGATATCAGCAAGTACTAACACACGTTCAGGTATTGATAACTGCTTAGCGGTTAATTTTCGCGGATAGCCAGTCCCTTTTAAGGTTTCGTGGTGGGTTGATGCATAACGCGGAACTCTCGCTAACTCTTTAGGGAATGGCACACTCCCAAGCATACGAATTGTACTGATCACATGCTCATTGATCTTAAACCGATCTTCCGCTGTTAACGTGCCCCGCGCCACCGACAAGTTATAGACTTCGCCAAGGTTATATTTATACTCTGGAATCGCCATATTAATGCCCAAACTTTCTGGGTACTCAACGGCTTTTTCGTGTGGAATTAAATCACTTGGCTTATCGCTCAGGAGTGACTCTTCGACAGGTAAATGCTGATCTTTCAAATCAGCCATACGCATTTCTTCAAGGGGCGATAAACCTAAACTTGCGTCAAAATAGCGCTGCCACTTGATGCTAGCAACCTCATGTAAGCGAGTCAACTGCGCTTCATCCATAAACTCACCACCGACATTACAGGCGGCAATAAAGCTAAAATCAGCGTGTAACTTTTCTGTTTGTTGCTCAAGCTTTTGCTTTAGCACAGATTGCTGCTCTGGGTGCGCGATTAGTTGCTCGTAGTAGGCAATTTTTGCATCACGTAGCAGCACTTCAAATCGGGTGCGTACTTCGTGAATGCGGTTATAAATGGTTTCAAGTTTAGTGCCTTTATCAACAATATGTTCTGGTGTGGTGATTTTACCGCAGTCGTGTAACCACGCTGCTAAACGAAACTCGCGTCGCTCATCCGGGGTTTTAAAGCTAAACTCAGAAAACGCCTCATCAGTTGAACCTGATGCGGCATCTGCAAGCCAAATACCCAGCTCTGGCACACGCTCACAATGCCCTGCCGTGTACGGTGATTTATCATCAATGGCTTGCGCAATGAGCTCGACAAAAGACTCCATCAGCGCTTTTTGTGAATTTTCATGTTGCTCAATGGAGCGACTCATATCGACCATTGAACTAGCTAAATAATGAATTTCTAAAATATGGCTCGAAAGCGTTGAAACCTCATTATAATCGCGCTGTTGAATTTTTTTATTTTCACCCACTAGTTTAAGTATTGGGTTAACGATTGAAGAGGCAAAAAACCAAGAAACGGGCAGCAGCAAAAGTAAAAATAAGCCCGTCACTAAAATTGAAATGCGTATTTTTTCTTTAATTACCGCTAACACATCTTCTTTAGATACCAGTACGGTGAAATAATCCACTTCATCAGATTGCATATCGCTACTGAGCGGCAGAGGCAGCACAAACATGTACTTTTCAATGCCCTTTTCATAGACGCTCAGCATTTTGCCAAATTGATGCGCTTTATTAGCAAGCCCTGATTGCTGTTCATCCAATTTAATCAACTGAGATAAATCATCAAAGGTATGCTGATGGCTTTGATTTTTACTGGTTGCAATAATTTCGCCATTACCCCGATATACATACATTTCACTTTCAACCAAGTGTTTCATTTTAGTTTGTTGCGCGGTTAAAAAATGATTCAAACTTGCACTGGCAATATCAATCGCCAATACATCACCCGTTTGCGCTGACTTTATTGCATAGGTATAACCTGGTACATCAAACACATTAAACACGTACTGCTCGGTTTTCGTCACCGAATTACTGGTTGCATCCTGAAACCAAACACGGGTGCGCGGGTCGTAATCTGTCGCTTGCGTGTCTCTTTTACGAACAGTGAGCGACTCATCTAAATACGTGGTCACTTGCTTACGCTCACTACCCTGCCCAGTAATTTGGTATACCAGCCAATGATCGTCTTCATCAAGTTGGAACGATGAAGGAAGCTTTGCATAGCCTTTTAAATTAATAACCTGCAATAAGTCGCCATTAGCATGACCAAGAATGAGTGAATAAAAATCTGGATGGCGCGTTAAAATTTCGAGCAAAACATGCTGTAAAATGCCTTTATTATCTTGGCTATTCGAAAAGAGTCGCGTGTCGTGGATCATCACGCTCAAGGTATTATCGGCTCGCTCATTGATTCGGGTGATGTGATCAGCTATTTGTTGGCTAGTTTGCTTAAATTGCTCAGATTTAGTTTGTAGTATCAGTTTTTCACTAAAATAATAATGCAGACTAATCGCCACCACGCCAGTGAGTAAACTCGCGAGAGCGAACACCAGTAGAACACTGGCCCTGATTGAAATTTTATAGCCCTTATCATGGCGTGATAGCATTCGCGACTCCTTGCTAGCTAATAATTCATATTGTTTTAAAAATGATACTTTAAGATTATATCGAAACAACAATAAGGTACATGTATTTGTGCGCTTTTCAGCCATTTATAGTTTTATTACTAATTGGTTTCGCCCAGCTTCTTTCGCCTGATAAAGCGCAGCATCAGCCCGTGAAATAACTGATTTTTTAGGCTCTTCTTGCATCACAGTTAAACCAAAGCTGGCGCGAATTGGTAAAGACAACTCACCAACCTCGCACACTTCACTATTCAATCGTGAAATCATACTGTTGATAATAACCGTTGCATCAGGCACAGAGCATAGTGGCAGCACAATAACAAACTCTTCTCCGCCAAAACGATAAACGTCATCAGAGGTACGTAGTGAGTGAGTTAAAAATGCAGAAAAACGTTGTAACACGACATCCCCCACCTCGTGGCCATGGGTATCATTCACACGTTTAAAATAATCAATATCAGCCAGAATAACACACACTTGTTTTGCCTCACCTTGCTGTTGCTTAGCCAACCGCTGATATTCTTCATAGGCATTATCAAAAGCACGGCGATTGGGCAGTTGAGTAAGTGCATCTTTAAGGGCTTGGGTTTTCATTTCATGAGCAAGCTGGGCAAGCTGTGTATTTCTTACAAATAATGCGCGGCGCATCGTGTGCTCTTGAGCTGCCATGATCAACCCCGCTAAATTAGCAGCCACATGCGCTAAGATCACCACATAAAATGAGTGAGTGGATATATCTTTATAGGAGTAAATAACAATCACAGCGAAGACACTGTAAGCAACACCTAAAAACAAAGATAACTTCAAAGATAACAATGTTGAAAAGTAAAAGGTGATCAATATGATCACATCAAAAAACATGTGCAAAATATAATTTCGCTCATAGGTGACAACCATGAACTGGATATTCAAAAATAAAAACACCATAAACACGACAATCACGGGTTTTAACTGCCCTGGCGTTTTTATAAAACCTAAACCAAAAGCGCTTAGTAAACAAACTGATATAGTAACGGCTCTACCGATCAGGGCAATATCGGGCCAAAAGCTCGCTTGAATGATCATCTTGTCAAAGAATGTCACCAAAAAAGTAACAACTGCAATCAAACAGGTAAGAAACTGAGCTATTTTTTTATCTTGAGCAAATTTACTTTGCAAAAATGCTTGCTCAACCTGTAACGATTTAAATTGGCAAGCATAACGCTCAATCGACATATCTTCGTTTAATAATTTTGCTGCAAAAGCGCCCATAAATAAATGCCTACTACGAAAGGAAGTGAGGGGTGTTAGATTAAAGAGCAACTACTCTAGTATAGAATGTATGCTCATTAATTAAACTAGTATTTTTGTATAAAAATACGACAAAAAACCCCAAATAAAAGTATAGTAGACAATAAATTAAATAGGAAAATATTCTAAATTTCAGTTAGTTGATTTCTTCACCCGCTTCATCACAATCTACAATATCGGTTTCTTTCAGCGCTTCGCTGATCCAGCTTTGCATTACCGGGCAACTAAGTACGTGCTGACAATACGCTTGTGCAGCATGCGAAAGCTCCACCTGATACGTTTTGAAGCGCAGCACCACAGGTGCAAACATCGCATCAACAATAGAGAACTCACCAAATAACCATGCGTTAGGGTAACTTTGCTGCTGAGCAGAAAATATCTCATCGATACGCGCAACGTCTTTTTTAGCTTGCTCTGATAATTCAACATGCCTGTTAGCGCGAATATTCATTGGCATTTCATTGCGAAGTGCAGCAAAACCAGAGTGCATCTCAGCCGCTAGACTGCGCGCTTTTGCTCTTTGGGCTATTTCACTTGGCCAAGCAGCACCATTTAGATAAGCATCATTGATGTATTCACAAATAGCGAGTGAATCCCACACGATTAACTCAGCATCAATAAGGGCCGGCACTTTTTGCACGGGAAACTTACTTTTTAATGCTTCATAAAACTCAGGCGTATCTAAAACTAATTGCAGCTCTGTAAAAGAGATATTGAATTTACTCAGTAAATACCAGGCCCGCAATGACCAAGTTGAGTAGTTTTTATTGCCAATAAATAATTGCATTGTGCTTCCTTTAACGTTTAGATTAGGTTCACTATAAAACAGCAATTGGGTAATTACTCGCCAATTGTTTTTATGCTACCTATAAGAAAAGCTGATACATTATGGATATTGATGCCCTCAGAACTTTTTGTGCTTTTGTTGATACAGGCAGTTTCACCCGTGCTGCAGCACAAATTTGCAGAACCCAATCTGCGGTAAGTATGCAAATGAAAAAGCTTGAACAAGACCTCGCAAGTCCGCTATTTGAAAAGCAAGGCCGTCAGTTGGTGCTAACCCATCAAGGCCACCAGCTAGCAAGCTATGCAAAGCAATTGATAGCGCTTCATGATGAAGCCTTTAAGCAATTAAAAGCAGGCACTGGCAATTTACGTGTGCGCATTGGCTGCCCTGACGACTATGCCCACTCTTTACTACCAGAGCTTGTTGATGCCTTACACCAACAGTTTAATGCGCTGGATTTACAAATAAGCTGCGCCCCTAGTACTGAGCTTAGAGCCAAACTAGACCAAGGTATGCTCGATTTGGTGATTGCCACTCGCTCGCCAGACAGCGAAGAAGGCTACTTATTGCAATCAAGCCAAGGCGTGTGGGTGAAAAGCCCTACTTTTGAGATTAACGATTCAACCCCACTTCCTATCGCCTTGTTTCAACGAGACTGTAAGTTTCACCAAGCCAGTATTGAGGGTCTATTAAAAGCCGAGCGTCGTTTTAATATTATTGCCTGTTGTGGCTCAGCGGGAGCGTTACATGGCTTGATTAAACAAGGACTGGCAATTGGCAGTATGGCGCGAATAAGCATGCAATCGGGTGTGGAAGAGGTGAGCGATAACTCACTTCCGGTACTGCCTGTCATTGATATCGTCCTGCTTTACGGTAATCATGCCCACAACCCGCTAAGTCATGAAAAAATTAAACAGCTTGTGGAAATAATTAAGGCATAAAGACCATATCAAGCTAAAGAAGCTTTACTAACTTACGAGTTCTATTAGGCTCTGTAAGGTATAAAAACTCTGTTAAATCATGGGCACTGTTGATCAGCATATGTTGCTTAGGTTGAGTTAATTGCCAACTTTCGGTTGCGGCAGTTGCCAAATCGATACGCTGGAAATTAATAGTATCAGCATGCTCCATAGTGACCGCTAATTGCTGGTTACTTACAGATATACCAATGATGTCATTGTTAGCTGCTTGCCAAACAGTCTCAATATCTCCTCGGCTATTAACTCGAAACACTTCGTTGCTATTTGAAAAATAGATCTGGTCTTGCTCATCTAAATCCATGCCATAGCAGCTTAAACGTTTCCCTGAGCCTGTGAATGGTGTCAACTTTAGGCTTGTTAAATCGAATTTAGCCGGATGAAACGTCTGTCCATCCTCCGCTCGATATGAAACTAAAATCGCGTCTTGATTGTGATACATTTCTCGCAAGTAAAAAGAGTGATTTCCATGAGGAATTGTTTCATAAGTGCCACTGCTTAAATCAATTTTAAACAATGTATCTTTACTTGCGGTGTAAACCTGCCGTGCGTCTTGGCTCCAAACAATACCAAATAACTCATGGTTATCAGGGTTAGCAAAAATGCGCGTTTGCTTACCATTATCGTATAAAAATAATTGCTTTAATCCAAAACGATGAGACTCAAAAACAAATTTAGTTGAGTCTGGCGAAAACACGGGTAGAAAGTCGATTGATGAGGTATCTACGAGTTTAGTCAGATTGTCAGGGTTAGCACGTGTTTGGCTAACAATATCTACATCAACATTCACTAGCTCCATCAAAATGGCTTCAGCGTCTGGCGTGTACTGGGCATCACGGATTATTTGATAATTATTAAATGAAATTAACTGCTGCTCACCATCAAGATCCAGATTAACAAGCTGATTTCGTTGGCTAATCAATAGTGCTTGATTATTCGGGTGCCAACTTAACCCTTGAATACCGTTTTCTATAATGGCAATAGTTTGTATTTTTTTACTGGCTAGGTCGAGTACATCAATACGGTATTTGTTTTGCCCCGCTTCAATCCCCATTGCGACTTTACGGCCGTCTTTCGATAACGCATTAACAAGTAACCAATCTTGCTGTGTGGCAGCTAGTAAATGTGCCTTTTGTTTAGATTCTAAGTTAAGTGAAACGAGTCGAGTATCGTTTTGTCGTTTATCTTTTTCTATGTAATAGAGCTTATCAGCATGCCAATCGATGTGGTGACTGGTTACAACGGTGCCATCAAATACACTCACCGTCGCTTGTTCTAATGGCTGAAATTTAGATAAATCAATGCTTATCGTGTTTAGATGTTGTTTCTGCTCTGTACTTTTAACAAATGCAATCGCATTATCGGAGGTCGACCACCCCAAAGCATAGTAGCTTGCAGCATCTTCAGTCAGCCTCACTTCTCGCTCTGTCGCAAGTTCTTTAAGCCAAATTTGCTGACTTCCTTTATCACCTCTAACAAAAGCAAGGTACTTACCACTATGTGAAAGTGACAAATTAGCTTCATTTAGTTCACTCGAAGTGAGTGGCATCAACTGGGTAAAGTGAGCAGTATCTTGCTGTTTAGGGATTAGTTGCCACGCAATAGCGATAAGGCTTACTAGTAAAAAAAACAGCAACCCAAGATTTTGCGCTTTTAGTTTTTTGCTCTGCCCCTGTGTTACTTTTTCAAGGCTATAACCACGCTTTGGGTGTGTAATTATATACTGCGGATTTTTGGCATCTTCTTGGAGTGCTTTTCGTAGCAATGCGATACAACGCTGTACCGAACTTGGGTTGTAGGTGGCATTAGGCCATACTTTTGCAAAGATTACTTCTTGGCTTACAACTTCACCTTTATTTAAATAAAGGGTATGTAATACATCCATGACCTTTGGCTCGACTATTTGCTCATAATCTTGCGATGAAATTAAACATCGACTCTCATCAATTGCAAATTTACCGATTCGATAACGCGCCACTTACTTCTCCAATAAATATTTACGAATCAAAGATTAAGGTTTTCTTAAGAGAAACTCAAGGGTTACTCCATTGTCACTTTGCTCTGGCTATTGGATTGTTTTTGCTATCTCAAAATAGGTAATAAAAACAATGTATAAATATTTATCAACGCTCACTATTTTCATCAGTGCTTTTTTAATTTTTCAAATTCAGCCGATGCTTTCAAAGCAACTTCTACCGCAATTTGGTGGTGGTGCCTCTATCTGGTCAGCAAGTTTAGTGTTTTATCAAGTCATGTTACTTATTGGCTATTTCTATGCGCATAACATGGGTCGCTTTCATATTAAGTTGCAGGTAGTCACCCATATAGTTTTAGTCACCTTTGCCACACTCATTGTTGTGACAAAATTTGCAGCCCCAAATCTCACAAATTGGCTGCCTACGCTTGCGGTGTTTGTTACTTTATTTATAGAAATTGGTCCAATATTTATTCTGCTGAGCGCTACTAGCGTGCTTTTACAAAGATGGTATGTGCAAACTGCTTCAGCACAGGTGCCTTACCATTGGTATTCCATCTCAAACTTGGGTTCTTTACTGGCATTAATGAGCTACCCGCTCGTTTATGAATTACTATTTTCTTTAGAGCAGCAAACTACATACTGGCTATTTGGACTTATCAGCTACTGCTTGTTATTAGCACTTCTAGTAATATTTTTACTAAAAAAAGCACCCGATTTATCAAGAGCGTCTATTCAAACTAGGCCTGTCACGCTTTTAAAAGGCAAAGGTCAATGGCTGTTATTAAGTGCCTTAAGCTCAGCCATGTTGGTATCTACCACGCATATGATCAGCACTAATATTCCACCCATGCCATTACTTTGGTCGTTACCTCTTGTAATTTACTTGCTCACCTTTAGTTATACGTTTGCCAACAGAGCAAATTATCAGCGTCATGTGTGGGCATATGTGTTTATATTTTCGGCTTTTGCAGGTCTGTTAATGTTTTATTTTGGCAGCTTATTCAATGCCCTAGCCCAGCTTATAATTTACAGCCTGATTCTATTAACCGCCGGTATGGTCTGTCATGGTGAGCTGAGAGACAAAGCCCCAGAAAACGAGCAATTTACCATTTTTTATTTTTATATCGCCCTTGGCGGTGTGTTAGGGTCGCTTTTCAGTACGCTCATTGCCCCATTGCTATTTGTCCAAATTGACGAGTATGTACTTACATTAGCGGTTATTTTTAGTTTTGTGTGTTATTACCAAATAAAAGCTAAAACAAAGACAAAACAGCTCAAATTCACTCTCGCAACCAGCTCCATCGCTTGGTTAGCATGCTATTGCTTTTTAGCAGTAAACTTTAACCAATATAACGTTGCCACTAGCCGCAACTTTTATGGCTATTTAGCGGTAAAAGATATAAACACTCAATCAATAAAAGAAAGACGCTTAATTGACGGCACCACAATTCATGGCTCAGAGCCACTAAATCCAAACCAACAGTTTGAGCAAAGTTATTACCATCAGCATACTGGTGTCGCTAAATCACTTGCCATACTAAAGCAACACAGCGCACTAAACATTGGCGTCATTGGTTTGGGTGCAGGCGTTTTAGCGCGGTTTGCAGACCAACAGGATAGTATTCACTTTTTTGAGTTAAACCCTGCTGTGGTCGAGATGGCAAAGCGCTATTTCTCATATTTAGAAAACAGTGAAGCCAAGCTCACAGTCAGCTTAGGGGATGGTCGTATTGCGCTAAAAAATAATGCGGACGAAGTATTTGATGTCTTGATTATTGATGCATTTTCAAGTGATGTAATTCCTGCGCATTTACTAACCCAAGAAGCAATGTCACTTTATTGGCAAAGGCTCAATGAGAATGGCGTATTGATTGTGCATATTTCAAATAATCATATCGACTTACTGCCTGTATTACAGGCACATAGCCAACACTTTAATAAGGCTATGTTAAAGTTTAGCTATCAAGGCCATAGCCCATCAGACATAGGCTCAGACTGGGTGGTGCTAACTGATAATCAGGCTTTTTTAAATCGTGTATCTATCAGTGATTTGTCGCCTATTAAACGCTACCCACATAGCGAGCTGGCAATGTGGACTGATAGCAAACACAGTCTACTCCCCTTATTAAAATTCTAATAGGCATAAAAAAGGAACAATCAACTTTACATCTGTTTTTCAATCTATTAGTGTTCCCTAAATACGCACGGATTGCTTATGAAAAAATCAATTACAAACAAAATTACCCACATTATTCTAGCTCTCTCTGCGTGTGTAATTATTTCCACAGCTATAGGTCAAGGAGACGATATGTTTAGCTGGTTCAGAAAGAAAAAAGAAGTATTTTTAAGCCCAGAAGTCAATGGTATTGTGACTGAAAATGGTCAACCTGTTGCTAACTTAGAGATAATTCGCTCATTAATCTACATAGATGAAAAAGTTCATCGCGACACTGCAATAACCGATGAAAACGGGTGCTTTCACTTTCCTAAGAAAACAATTTTATCTTCAATACCTAATAAATTGATTGCTGAGCATCGTGTTTCTCAAGAAATTTTTATTGAAAGAGATAATGAGCTAACTCCTTTATGGGTTGCAACTCAGTCTGGGATTGATGAAATTCCAGAGTACAGCAAGAAGCTGTCATTCTTGAACTGCCAGATGACCGCTCCTCATGTTGTATTTGAGTTCAAAAATCAAAAAAATAAGCACCGTAACTTCGTAGCTCAAAGCATCTGTAGATGGGAAGAAGATTTTCTACCCTATAAGCTTTTAAAGAATGGTAAACAATACCGAATAAATAATTATGACCTAACAGATTTAACTGAAATATAAGGAAGATTGACATGGAAAAAGTCAAAACAGTTCTACCACCTAATATAGCTGCTTTAATAGCTAGTAGAGTATACGATATAAGAAAATCTACATCTTTTAAAGAAGAGTTCGGGCAAAACTTTGACAGCAGTTTCAAAATCACCAGCAATCAAATCAAAGGCGTCAGTGGTGGCTTAATTAACCAACTTCTAAATCGCAGTACTGGGTTTGCCTTAACAGCAGAAGGTGCATCCCCCCAATTTAAAGGCCATCATATTATAGGTATCCGCGGAACTGTTTTTACCTCCTGTTCTGATTGGCTAACCAATTTAAATGTAGCCATTACCCATGGACCTAAAAACTTAGAGGTACACTCTGGTTTCGAAAAAGCATTTACCAGTATGAAGCCCATGTTTGAGGCTTATGTAAAAAGTCATAAACCTAAGTGCTTGCACCTTGTTGGGCATAGCCTTGGTGGTGCAATCGCACAACTCACGGCAATTTGGGCAAGTGAAAAAGGCATTCCTGTAAATTTATATACCTTTGGTGCGCCGCGGGTTGTATTGAACCACTCCGTACATTTTGCCGCGCATAATATTGGCCAGTATCGCGTTACACATGGCGCAGACCCCGTCCCATGCGTGCCTGCTTGGCCTTTTAGCCATACATCTAGCGAATATCAAACGGCAATGAATGAGGGCGCATTTTTTAATATTGCAGCTCATTCTATGGAGGGGGATGCTCCTGGTTACGCTAATACTGTTGAAGCCTATCAAGACTACGCCAGTATGGAAAGCTCAATTAAGCCCCTTCACTACAACCATACTGTATTAAAGTATGATCAGCGCTTTAATGTTAGATTCTCGCTTAACTGGCAGCGAGTAATTACCAATGGCTTAATTACTTTTTTAAAGAAAACAGGACAATACGCCTTCATCTCTGCACAGGCAGGTTTAACTGTCGGGTTAACTTTTTATGATATTTTAGCCCGCTGCCTATATGAATCAGTGGTTAAATTTGTCGAGCTTACAGAAGAATTAAAAGGGTTAATTGGCCATATGCTCGCGTTTGTTGGTAAAGCATCGTATGAAGTCAAAGAGCTTACCGCTCAATTTATTCGTTGGGTATTAGGTTTAATGATCAAAAAGCTATACATGGTAGCAAAGCAGGCAATTGATCGTATTTAAGTTTCTTTATTGACCTTCTGCAATCAAAAACGCGGCAAATCAAGCCGCGTTTTAAGTTTATAGTTCTTTGCTAAATCAAACCAAATTAATCAATCGAACCCTTAATTGGTCCATGTTCGTGGCTTACATGTGGGTTTTGACCACGTTGGCGCAATAAGTGATCCATTAGGGTAATCGCCATCATCGCCTCAGCAATAGGAATTGCACGAATACCTACACATGGGTCATGACGTCCTTTGGTGATCATCTCTACCGCTTCGTTGCTGGTATTAATGCTGTTACCCGGTATGGTAATGCTTGAGGTTGGCTTAAGTGCGATAGAGGCAATGATGTCTTGCCCTGTCGAGATACCTGCAAGTACACCGCCCGCGTGATTTGAGGTAAAACCATCAGGAGTTAACTCATCACGGTGCTCAGAGCCTTTTTGCTCAACCACATCAAAGCCATCACCAATCTCAACGCCTTTTACCGCATTAATGCTCATTAATGAGTGTGCAAGCTCTGCATCTAGGCGATCAAATACTGGCTCACCAAGACCAACTGGTACATTTTTAGCAACCACTTTAACTTTAGCGCCTACCGAATCACCTTGTTTTTTTAGGTCGCGCATGTATTCATCAAGCGCATCTAATTTACTCGGATCCGGGAAGAAAAATGCATTGTTTTCCACTTCATCCCAGTTGTAATCTTCAGCTTTAATTGGCCCCAGCTGGCTCAAACAAGCACGTACTTCAATACCATGAAATTGTTTTAGGTATTTTTTTGCAATTGCACCCGCCGCAACACGAATCGCCGTTTCACGGGCAGAAGAGCGACCACCACCTCGATAATCACGGATACCGTACTTATGCCAATAGGTATAATCACCATGACCTGGGCGAAATACATCGGCAATTTTGCCGTAATCTTTTGAACGTTGATCGGTGTTTTCAATCAGTAAACCTATGCTAGTACCTGTGGTTTTACCTTCGAAAACACCAGAAAGAATTTTTACTTCGTCACTTTCGCGGCGCTGTGTTGTATAACGACTTTGCCCCGGCTTACGACGGTCTAAATCAATTTGTAAATCGGCCTCGCTAATTTCAAGACCTGCTGGTGTGCCATCAACAACGCCGCCTAATGCAACGCCGTGGCTCTCACCAAAGGTGGACACTTTAAATAGTTGCCCGATGCTATTACCTGCCATTAATTTTCCTCATTCCTAATGACTACTGAGACCGAGCCCTCAGGCTCGGCTTTTAAAATCTGCTGTTAATCTTCGAAATAGTTAACAAGCTGCTGTTTGCTGATCACAAACACACCAAGGCCACCTTGTTCGAATTCAATCCATTCAAATGGTGCGCCTGGGTACAGCTCTTCCATATGTACCATAGAGTTACCAACTTCGACAAATAACAAACCGTTATCAGTTAGATGCTCTGCGGCTTCAGCTAGGATGGTGCGAGTAACATCAAGACCATCATGACCCGATGCTAAACCCAGCTCTGGCTCGTGATGGAATTCACGAGGTAAATCAGCCATATCTTCAGCGTCAACATACGGTGGGTTAGCTACGATCAGGTCATATTTTTGACCCGGAACACCACTAAACACATCTGATTGAATTGGCAGAACACGGTCATTTAGCATGTAATCGCTAATATTAATATCTGCAACTTCGAGCGCTTCATATGAAATATCAACCGCATCAACCTGTGCATCTTCAAATGCTTGTGCAAGTGCAATAGCAATACATGCAGAGCCAGTGCATAAATCAAGAATGCGCGTTACTGAGCTTGGTTCTTCTAACCAAGGTGCAAAGCGATTGTTAATTAGCTCAGCAAATGGCGAACGTGGAATTAACACGCGCTCATCAACATAAAACGGCATACCTGCAAACCACGCGGTGTTGGTCAGGTACGGTACTGGCGTACAATCATTAATACGCTCTGCAATTAGTTCAGCTAAACGGTTTTTCTCGGTGCTGGTTAAACGCGCATGCATTAGCTCTTTTGGCGCGTCGATTGGCAAGCTTAGTGCTGGTAATAGTAAGCTAACTGCTTCATCCCACGCATTATCTGTGCCGTGCCCAAAGAAAATACCACTGCTGGCAAATTGACTGGTTGTCCAACGTAACCAATCATGCAACGTTGAAAGTTCTGCAATTGCCTCGTCTAAAATTGCGTCTTCAATCTGGAAATGGTTCATGTATGTTCCTTAACTTTCAAAGTCTGTTCTGACGCGTATTGTACCGTCTTTTCAGTTGGTTTTTACTCGATTTTTAGCGTTTTTTTGTTTAGACTGCCGCCATGAAAAAAGATCCCCACGCCAACAACCACATTAGCACTGACGATATTGACTTATTTCGTCAGAGTATCAGTGGTGCCAAAGCATTTAAACAAGACACTATTCGATTCACCAATAAGCCTAAAGTGTCACAAGCGAAGCAATTTTCCCAGCAAAAAAAGCAACATCAGGCAGAATTTTTCTTTTCTGATGAATATGTACCAGACATCGACACTCATGGCACCGTAAGTTATGTCAAACCAGGTCACGATAGCTTTTTAGCAAAGCAACTTCGCCGTGGAGATTACCCACCTGAGTTAACCCTTGATTTACATGGCTTAAGTAAAGAATTAGCCAAAGATGAGTTGGCAGGTTTAATTCATGAGTGTAAAAAGCAGCATTACTATTGCGCTTGTGTTGTGCATGGCATTGGTGAGCGCATACTTAAACACAAGGTACCGCAATATTTAGTACAACACCCTGATGTGATTGCGATGCACCAAGCACCTCTTGAATTTGGTGGTAAAGGAGCAGTACTTATTTTAATTAATCTTCCACAAAGTGATGAGTTCAGACGCTAACGTCTTCTTGTCATAAGGCCTAAAGTGCATATTTTTTCGATTATCTTTCCGCTGATTTTTATCGTGTTAAGTGGTTACATCAGCTCGCGAAGCAAATTTTTATCGAAAGAGCATATTGCAGGGTTAAGTAAGTTTACTTTTTACATCAGTGTGCCTGCTTTTCTATTTTTAAATATGGCCCAAGCCGATTTACAAAATAGTGTGTCTATTGCAGGGTTTTTGAGCTTTTACATCCCGGTATTGGCCATTTACGCCCTTGGCTATGTGATTGACCGCTACCTTATTAGCAAGCAATCTGCGCCGTCACGTCATGCTGTATTTGCCCTTGGCAGTAGTTACTCAAATACGGTACTGGTAGGTTTGCCTATTATTATTGCTGCACTTGGGCAACAGATGGTGGGTATTGTGTTTATGATCATTACTTTTCATAGCGCACTTTTGTTTACCCTTACCTTTTTGCTCAGTGCTAAGTCGCAGCAAACATTCTCTTGGCGCGCATTTGCTAAAAACATGCTGCTGAATCCAGTCGTGTTAAGTATCAGTAGCGGCTTGGCTGTTAACCTACTTGGCTTTACACTTTTTGATGATTTGGCAAATGGCCTGAGTCTACTTGCCAAACCTGCCATTGCCTGTGCGCTATTTGTATTAGGGGCGAACCTTGCGTTTTATAAAGTGGCCGACAACTTACAAGCCTCAATCATCGCAACCATCATCAAGCTTGTTGTGTTACCGTGTGGGGTCTACTTTTTTGCAGGCAGCGTATTCAACCTAGAGCAATCATTACTGAACGTGTTAGTACTTTTAAGCGCTTCTCCTTTAGGGGTCAACGCTTATCTAATCGCCAATCAAATTAAGCAACACCAAGCGACACTGGCAAGTAGCGTCGTGCTTTCAACAGTATTGAGTGTGGTGAGCTTTAGCATCTGGTTAAATATTTTACTTTAGTTTTATAAGCCACCAGATACATCGATAAAACTGCCCGTTGTGAATGAGGCTTGCTCACTTGCCAAAAAATAAATTGCTGAAGCGACCTCGCCAGCTTCACCACCTCGCCCTAGCGGTAACTTAGATTTTAACCTATCAACTCGGTTTGCTTCACCGCCATCACGGTGCATATCGGTATAAATAAGGCCTGGCCTTACCGCGTTTACCCGAATACCTTTACTTGCGACTTCTTTGGCAAGGCCAATCGTGAAGGTATCAAGCGCTCCTTTGGATGCGGCATAATCTAAATATTCATTTGGCGAGCCTGTGCGTGAAGCACCCGATGAAACATTCACAATACTGCCTTTGTCCATACGCTTTATTGCTTCTCGCGCACACAAAAATGCACCTGTAACATTACAACTCAATATAGCGTTGATACGCTTAGCATCCATTTCTAATAACGAAATTTGCGGCATCATCATCGCTGCGTTATTAACTAACACATCTAACCGCGAAACCTGAGCATCTAATTTAGCGAACATGGCAAGCACTTGCTGCTCATCAGCGATATCGGCTTGCAACAAATAGGCATTCACGCCATAGGCTTTTAGCTTATCAGCGACTTGCTCTGCACTTGCGTGATCTGACTTATAATTAATACACACATCGTAGCCATGTTTAGCAAACAGCTTTGCTGTCGCTGCGCCTATACCGCGGCCGCCTCCGGTAATAAGTACCACTGGATTCGTGCTCATCTGACTCCTTGAAAACTAACTTAAACTGCTCACACACCAATGACATATCGGGATGACATTGATACTCTGTGCCTGCGAGCTCTCGCTGATAATAATCCCAATGTACACGCTGCCAGTACTCAAGGCTTTTGTCGCCCTCGCCTTCTAATACAGCGTAATCGGCGCTTATTTGATTAAATGCGGTGATGGTTACTGAGACGGTTTCAATAATGCCGAGGGGCTGCCCCTGCCAATTGGTAAAAATGGCTAAATCACCAACTTCAGGAAGAGCTTCATTATTGGCTTTAAACCAATAAAGTGAAGGAGTTGTTGCTTGTTTTACGCCATTTAAAACCAATAATGCGCAGTCATTGGCATCTTGCTCATTGTCGCAAAAATGCCAACTTGGCAGTTCACTCACTTCGCGCCCTGATTGCTCATTAAAGCGAGCAATCATTTGCGCTATACGCTGCTCGTTACTTAACGGCTGCAACGACAGAAATCTCAACTAATAGCGCATCGCGCGCCATTTTGGCCTCAACACAAGCGCGAGCAGGTGCATGACCCTGTGGTACCCATGCATCCCAAACAGCGTTCATTTGTGCAAAGTATTCCATGCTTTTCAGGTAAATTGTGGCGCTTAGCATGTGCTCTTTGCTACTACCCGCTTCAATAAGTAGCGCTTCGACCTTGTCTAACATGGTTTGAGTTTGTTCGGTGATATCTTTTTCAGCATCAGCACAAACTTGGCCGCATAGGTATACAGTGCCGTTATGCTTAACGATGCGGCTCATACGCGCACCGGTTTGTAAACGTTCGATTGTCATAGTAAGAACTTAAAAAAATTAACAGTGGCGCTAATTTAGCAAATCCACTGTTATATTTCGACGTTATTTGGCGAGTGAATACTGAGGTAGTGACTGCGCTGTTTATGTTCATCATATTCGATAACAGCAACCGCACCAGTATTGAAAATTGGCATATGACCAGGACTTAACTGATCAACTAAGTAACTAACAATGGGCATATGGGCAACGACTAACCAGGTGTTGCACTGTGGATGCATAGCAATCAGCGTTTCAAGATAATCAGCAGCAACTTGCGGAACACCATCAGGGGTAATATCGCTACAGGTTTCATTAAATTGTAACGAAATATGTTGTGTCGCATCGGCAGCAGTCTGTTGTGCACGAATGTAAGGACTTACCAACAAAGCGTCAGGTTTATGGTGTGTTGCTAACCACTGCCCCATTCTACTGGCTTCTTGGTGACCGGTCTCGGTCAGTTGTCTTGCTGCATCATCTGCTTGCATTGGCGTAGCTTCGCCATGGCGCATGATTAAGATTGTTTTCATAAAAAATCAACCGATTAAAGAATATAAAACAGTAGCCAGTTTGCTTGATTGTTCGCTATATTAGAATATCATCACTAGATACATTAAACATCCGCTTATGATATTCAGGTAGATTTTCGTAGCTCTGTCTTTTTTAGCTTTCCTGAAAATATCATCTGTTGTTAAGACATTAACGCATTCTTTCAGGAGCATCTTTTGAATATCAGCCGCAATGATAACAGAACATATCAGCCCCTAACACTGGACAATGGTCTAAAAGTACTTTTAGTGCAAGACTTAGAGTCAACAAAATCAGCGGCTTCTATGGCAATCAATGCAGGCCATTTCGACGATCCCCTTGATAGACAAGGTCTCGCGCACTTTTTGGAACACATGCTTTTTTTAGGCACTGATTTGTACCCAGAATCGGGCGGGTTTTCCAATTTTGTATCACAGTCTGGTGGCAATACCAACGCGTGGACTGGCACAGAGCACTCTTGCTACTTCTTTGATATTAACAACCAACAGTTTGCTGAAGCACTGGCGCAATTTAGCCGCTTTTTTATTGCCCCCCTATTAAATCCTAAAGAAACCAGTAAAGAGCGTAATGCTATAGATGCAGAATTTAAGCTAAAAATAAAAGATGATGGCCGACGTATTTATCAGGCTCACAAAGAAACTGTGAACCCAGCTCACCCTTTTGCAAAGTTTTCGGTCGGTAATCAGCAAACTCTTGCGGATCGTGAAGGTTGCATCAGTGATGAGCTACGCGCTTTTTTCGATAGTCATTATCAGGCTCAGTGGATGACACTGGTGATCTGTAGCAATGAAGATATTGCAACCATGACAACTTGGGTAAAACAATTTTTTAGCGAAATAAAAGGGCAGCCTAAAAGTAAAGAGATCATAGAGCAGCCACTTTACCGTAAACAAGACTTAGGTAAGGTGTTACACATTGAACCTCATAAACATATGCAAAAGCTCATTATTAGCTTTGCGATGCCAAATATTGATGACTTTTATCGTCACAAAACCGTTAGTTTTATTGCCCACTTACTCGGCTACGAAGGCAAAGGGTCGCTATATTCTATTTTAAAAGAGCAAGGTTGGATCAATGCTCTGTCAGCAGGTGGCGGTATTAATGGTAGTAACTTCAAAGATTTTAATATCAGCATGGCGTTAACTGATGAAGGTATTGAATACTATGAAGATATCGTCGAAATGGTGTTTGAGTATATCTGCTTAATCAACCAAAACTGCGATAAATTGCCGCGTCTTTATCAAGATAAAAAGAACCTATTACAAATCGCCTTCGATAACCAAGAAAAAGCGCGCTTAATTGATTGGGTGAGTAACTTAAGCATTAATATGCAGCATTACGATGAAGCCAACTATGTGCAAGGCGATTATTTAATGGAAGGCTTTAATCGCTGCGCCCACGAAATTGCCATGCAATGGCTCACGCCTGACAACATGCGCTTGGTACTAATCCATCCAGGTGTTGAACCAGAGCACACCACCGCTTGGTACAATACCCCCTATAAAGTAGAAGATATCTCAACAAGTTGGCTTGAAGCACTCAGTGAAATAAACACACCATTACCACAGATGTGCTTGCCTAGTGCCAACCCCTATCTCACTAAAGATGTTGAACTACTGCCATTAGATGAGCCAACCAATGAACCAGAATTATTAGTCAAAAGAGAGGGCTTTGATTTTTGGTTCAAACAAGATGCGACTTTTCGGGTGGCTAAAGGACACTTTTACTTAGCAATGGACTCAACCTTTGCGATTAAAGATGTTAAACACATGGCGCTTACCCGCTTGTTTGCCGACCTGTTTATGGACAGTGTAGCTGAGCAATTTTATCCGGCAGAATTGGCAGGCCTTAGTTATCATTTAACCTCGCACCAAGGCGGCTTAACCCTACACACTGCGGGCCTTTCATCGAGTCAGTTAGAGCTCGTTAATGAATTACTGGATGCGCTCTTTAATGTTGAGATCTGTGCAAAACGCTTTGCTGAGTATAAAAAGCAGCTTGTGAGACACTGGCGAAACAGCAATCAAAATAAACCCGTCAGTGAGTTATTTAGTATTTTGGGTGCGCAAATCATGCCGTGGAACCCAGAGCCGAATGCCTTAGCGCAAGCTTTAAAAGATACCAGTTTCCATCAGTTTAATTGCTTTAGAAATGAGTTTTTTAAAGCTTTGCATGTTGAGTCTTTTTTACATGGTAACTGGCAGCGCAGTGATGCTATTAAGTTTCAAAAGCAAGTGACTGAACACTTAGCTGGCAGCACCACGATTATTGATTTAACGCGACCACTCAATGATATTACCGATGTTGAGCAACAGCGTTTTACGTTAAATTGCAGCGATCATGCGATGGTGCTTTACTACCAAGCACGCACCGATGACACCACTGAAAAAGTGCAAATGATGGTACTTAATCATTTAATAAATCAAGACTACTTTAATGAGTTAAGAACCAAACAACAACTTGGCTATTTGGTTGGAGCGGGCTATGCCCCATTTAATACCCGTGCAGGTATCGCTTTTTATGTGCAGTCACCTAAGCATAGTGCAGATGAAATACTGAAACGTCATCAGCTATTTATTAGCAATTATGTGTCGCAAATAAGCAGTATTTCTGAACAACAATGGCTCGACGCCAAAGCGGGTCTTGTCACTCATATTGCTGAAAAAGATAAAAATTTACGCCTGCGCTCGCAACGTTTATGGTTAGCAATTGGTAATCGCGATACTGAATTTAATATGCAACAGCAGCTTTTAGAGGCGCTTGATAAGTTAAGCCTTACTCAAATGCAGCAGTATATTACCGAGACATTTAGCGATAACCGACCAAGAATAGAACTTTTAAGTGAGCCAAAGGCCAAAAAACAGCCAAAAGCAACCCTTTCTTCGCATTCTCTTTGACTCGGACGCGGGCTTAGATTAGATTAATTGGTGCGAATTACGGTAATGCATTAATGACAAAAATAATAAAAATGATTTCTGCTTTTTTAACAATAAGTATGGCTGGGATTTTTTCAGCATCCGCCAGCCCTATAGAGCTGGAACAGAGCACATTGCTGCTTATTCCAAGCGCTATCATGATGCTGTTATTGCCGTACCTATTATTTGTCATTTTTAAATTAAAACGCTCACGTCAGCAACTTCGAATTTCAGAACATCGCTTAAAAAGTACCGTAGAAGGCAGTGGTGACACACTTTGGGATTGGAATATTAAAACCGGTGAAGTGCTGCGAATAAATGATAAATACACCTCAGATACAAACAGCAGCAGTGGCTTTCCCCCTAACCGCGAATTGATTCACCCTCACGATTTACAACACGTCGAAACAGCGCTAAAAAAACACTTTGCTGAACACACCGCATTCTTTGAAGCGAGCTACCGTATAAAAGACAGTTTTGATCGCTGGCACTGGGTACTGGATCGCGGCAAGATCATCGAAAAAGATGCAAACCTAAACCCTTTACGTATGACAGGTACAGTGCGAGATATTTCTCAGCTTAAATCAACTGAAGCGCGTTTAAACCTGTTTGCAAAATGCGTTGAGTCGTTAACTGACGCCATCGCCATTTACGATAAAAACTTCAAGCTGGTTGACTTAAACCCGAGCTTTTTGACTTTGTTTGGTGGCAGCCGCGAACAATATTTAAAGAAAGATTTTACCTTAAATGGTTATGACCAAAGCTATGTGGATGAAATTAAAGCCACCGTAAAAGCGACGGAGCATTGGCAGCAAGAGGTAAAACTTCGCAATGCAAATAGACAGTTGTTACCGATTGAAATTTCAATTGATGAAATCAAAAATGAGCACAACCAAATTTGTAACTATGTGGTGGTGTTTTCAGATCAAACAGAACGCAAAAAAGCCGAATCACAATTACATAACTTATCTAATCGCGACCGCACAACGGGCTTACCGAACCGAAATTTGTTTTTCACTAACCTGAAAAAGCTTGCTAAACAAGATAACCATCACGCTTTGTTAGTGTTTGACCTAGATAACTTTAAAAAGATTAACGACTCACTGGGCCACCAACTTGGTGATAGCTTGCTGTCTAAGCTTGCGATGCGCTTGAATAAGTTAACTCGCGAAAAAGATGTGTTTTATCGCCTAGGCGGTGATGAGTTTGCGCTGGTAATGTCGGGCACCAACGATATTCATACCATCACTCGAATGGCTAAACTCTTTTTAGCTGCAATTGCCACGCCTTTCAATATGGCGGGTCACGAACTGGTGATCACCTCAAGTGTCGGGATTGTACTGTTCCCGGAAGATGGTAATACCCCAGAACTATTGCTTAAAAATGCGGATACAGCCATGTATCACGCCAAGAAAAAAGGTAATAGCTACCTGTTTTTCAACGACACCATGAACCGTGAAGCGGTTAAACGCTTACAAATCGAAAACTTGATGCGTTACGGTCTAAAAGAAGATCACTTTGAGGTGTATTACCAACCGAAGATGAATATTCGTACTGGTAAGCTAGATGGTATGGAAGCACTTGTGCGCTTTATTACTCCGAAAAAAGGCGTCATAAGCCCTGGTGTGTTTATTCCTATCGCTGAAGAAACTGGGCAAATAATCGAAATTGGTGAAGTGGTTTTAAACAAAGCGTGTCGCGATGTAAAGGCGTGGATAGATCAAGGTTTATTCAGCGGTCGTGTGGCAGTAAACTTATCGGCCAAGCAGTTTAGCTTACCTGATTTAACCACTCGTATTGATGTAATTTTGCAAAAAAATGAACTGCCCTCTTACTTCCTTGAGCTTGAGATCACTGAAGGTACGGTTATGGACGATCCGAACGAAGCAATTGCAGTCATGCGCTCACTCAGTGCTCGTGGTATTCACCTTGCAATGGATGACTTTGGTACGGGTTACTCTTCATTAGCCTATCTAAAACAGTTCCCACTAAATACCTTGAAAGTTGATAAAGCCTTTATTGACGACATGCAATCAGAACGTGGTCGTAATATGGTCGACTCAATTGTGACCATTGCTCATAACCTTGATTTACATGTGGTTGCAGAAGGGGTTGAGCAAGCTGATCAGGTCGTTATGTTAGAGCAGTTAAAGTGTCAAACAGTCCAAGGTTATTATTATTCTAAACCGTTATCTCAACCTGAATTTACCGCATTCTTACAAAAGCAACTCGATAAATCTGCACCAAGCCTATTAAAAACTGTAAAAGCTTAAGGTCGCCAACCACACGATTGGCGGCCAACATGGCGCACAAATGCGCGGCGGTAATGCACGTTAAACAAACACCAAGCGACAGGCCCAAGCACTCCACCTAACAGCATCCAGCGCTTTACAGGCATCCCTTTAGACAGAGACTCAAGATACATCACCAAAATAAATACACAGCTCAAAATAACAAATAACACACAGCACCTCATTAAAATCAGCGGCAGTGTACATAATTTCAGCAAGCTTTAAAACTTCACTCATGCTATACCCTCTATAAGGCTTATTTATACTGACCTTGATGCTACTTGGCCTTACTTTCTAGGCTGTTGAAATGATGTACAAAAACCAAGCTCACTGCTATTATCGGTACGTGCAATTTGCACAAAGGAATATACAAAAATAATTATGAGGAATCGTTATGTCTGAAGAATCAGCTAACATTTATGAAGCACCAGAAGCTGAGCTTACTCAGCAAAATACCAGCGGTAATAGACCTATTTTAAACTTTGACCGCTTCTCTGCTTGGGGCGTGTTCTTTTTATGCCTTTTCACATTTGGTATTTACGCCGTATACTGGCTAGTAAGCCGGACCAATCAAGCAAATACGCTAGCTAAACATAAGGTAAGTCAAAACCTAGTTTATGGCTATGTTGCCCTCTACGCAATTAACATTGGTTTAGCATTCACATCTATTCCAGAAGGTTTATCTGCGCTTGTTTCGCTGGCTTCTTTTGTTGTTGGGATTGTATTAGTTTTCTCTCTTCGTACATCAATTAAAGAGTTGATTAATGAAGGCAGCAATGAACCAGTTCATTTAGGTGGTATTTTAACGTTTTTCTTTAACGTTATTTATTTCCAATACAAAATCAACGAAGCTATTGATAATCAGAAATAATCGTTTCATAGATTTCGTTATTTATTAAAAAAGGCATTGAATTCAATGCCTTTTTTATTGCTAGCTAGTATTACAATGCCCCGGAGTGCTTCACATTTAAATAGGTGTTAAGCACATGCGGTAGTAGCTGCTCAGGGTTACAGTCTATGGCTATCACCCCTTGTTTTTTCAGCTTTGCCATATTGGCTTTATGTGAATTTAACAGCGCTAATGCTGCACAATAGCTGGTTGCATCTTCGTACTTTTCAATAGGCTCATCGAGCACTTCACTCACGGCACGATTGTTAATATTAATAAGCGCAACTAAGTGGTGTTTTTGTAATAGCTTAATTGCAGGCATCAACTCATCAATACTTTGCTCATCAAGGGTGGTCACTAATAACACTAAAGACCGTTTACTGCGTTTAGCGATTAATTGGTTCACAGCCACTAAATAGTCACTGCTGCTCTTATCTGGATATAGATCATAAAAGTGATTCATTACCCGTGATACATTCTGTGCGCCTTTTACATCGGGTAACCAGCGCAGGTTTTGGTTAAAGCTTTGCATGCTAAACCAGTCACCTTGCTTTAAAACTGTGTGCGACAGCAGTAATAATGCATTTAAAGCATGATCAAAGTGGCTGCCCTCATTGGCTTCTATCGCCATTTTTTTGGAGGCATCGAGCATCACAATGACGTGTTGGTTTTGCTCTTCTTGATACTCACGAGAAATGAGTTTTCGACGCTTACTGGTCGCCTGCCAATCTATCTGCCTAACACTATCACCTTGGCGGTATTCACGTAACTGCTGAAACTCAATACCATCACCGCGCTTCTTAGTGAGTTTTAAACCTGAAATAGGCTTATTCACTACGCCACTTAAATGCTGCTTTGAGGTAACACGGCTAAAATCGGGATACACTTTTAATTGAATCGCTTGCGCAGCTAACCAGTTTGTTTGCCAAAGGCCAAATGGCGACCCGACCCTAAGTTCAATGGCACTGATCTGCGCATCGCCTCGTTTGTGAGCACGTAAACTAAAGCTCTGCTTTGCTTGCTGCATAGCATCTATAAACACCGTTTGCTGTGGCTTTTGCAGCTCAATTGCATTACTCAAATGAACGCTGACATCTAACATCGTCGCATGCTTCGCTTTATTTTTAATCACGACCTGCAATGCTTGGCGTCGATACAAAGCCATGTTGAGACTCGTTTGTGCACTTACTTCAAGTAAAGGCTCTGACTTCGCCGCCATATAATCGACAAATGCGACCAATAAGGGCACTATTAACAAGGCAGTTAGCACTAAGCTGTCAACCGATGCAATGGCACAGACAAGCAACAATAACAGCAACAAAGCGGTTAATTGCACTAAGCGTTTTGCAGGTCTATGCTTGATGCGTTTCATGAGCGCGGCGCTTCAACACTGCCTAAAATGGCACTGATCACTTCATCAAATGACACCCCTTCCAGCTCCAAATCAGCCGATAAAATTAATCGGTGTCTTAATATATTCACAGACACTGACTTCACGTCATCTGGGGTTACAAAATCACGGCCATTCATTAATGCCATTACTTTTGCGGCTTTAATGATATTAATTGAGGCACGTAACCCTGCGCCGTGCAGCACGCCTTGCCACGTTCGTGAACTACGCACTATATCGACGGCATAATTCAGTATTTGTTCGTCCACTAAGATATCTGCACAAAGCTGTTTAATGTCTGCAATACGCTTAGCATCCAAGACTGCTGGCAGCTGCTCTACTTTGGTTTCATTAGAAACAATCTGTGTATTCAGTTTTAAAAGCTCAACTTCCGATTCATGAGAAGGAAAACCAAGCTCCACTTTCATCATAAAGCGGTCTAATTCAGCCTCAGGCAGTGGGTACGTCCCTTCTTGATCTAATGGGTTTTGAGTGGCTAATACCATAAATGGTGAATCAATAGATAATGACTCGCCATCAATGGTGATTTGTTGCTCTTGCATCACCTCAAGAAGAGCTGATTGCGTTTTAGCTGGTGCACGGTTGATTTCATCAGCCAGCAAAATATTAGTAAAAGCGGGGCCTTTTTTGATATTAAATTCACCTGATTTCATATCATACAAACTATGACCAACAACATCTGAAGGCATTAAATCCGGTGTAAACTGCACTCGCGAAAAGTCTACATTTAAGCTTTTTGCTAAGGCTCTAACCAGTAGCGTTTTACCAAGCCCAGGAACCCCTTCAAGTAACACATGACCACCCGCAAAGAGCACCGTAAGCACATCTTCAACAATGGCATCTTGACCAACTAACACACGCGAAATGTTATGCTTTACTTGTTTTACTGCATCAGCTGCCTCAACTAAGCTCATGCGATTAGTGTCTAATTCCGTGCTCATAAGGCATTCCTCAATTGTTTAAATCGTTTTATATATTCTGTTCGTTGTTCTTTTGACTCAGGCAACTTGCTAGCAAGTAGTTGAGCCACTAGTTGTTTTTCAAAATGAGTTAAACTAGCGATGATCTGCGCCTGCTTTTCTACACTGAGCATTTTAAAATTAGGTACCCGCGACTCAACTTTGGCGTAAAAATCTTTCTTGAGTGCAGCAAATAACACGGCTTCGTGACCATGCTCAGAATAAAAGCTCGCCACTGCACGGATATGCTGATTAAAGCTGGTTTTTATGTCAAAGTCAGGTGCATAAGAGCGGCCGATGCGACTACTGATATGCCACACTGCAAGCACAATTAATAACAGTAACGTCACCACACATTGCCAGCTCCAGTGCCATAATTTGGCAAACCAATTTGGGTAAGTTAGATAAGGTACATAGGTTACTTTTTCAGCCCCTTTACTTAACCAAAGTAATAAGCTGCCATGATCAAGATGGCGAAGTCGATAATTGGTAAAAGGTAACAGTGAAGGCATCACGATGATCCGACCTTGGCCAAATGCAAAGTCACACATCAAGGTGTCGCCATTATCATTATTGGTACTCACACCTGGGCAGTTTTCAATAAAAAAGGCACGGCTTAGCTCAAGGTCAAGCTGAGTGTTTTCATCGATTGACAGCGTACTATTTTTATTCCCTTCTTTGAGCATCGCAAAGTCATATTCAAACACATCTTCTTGGCTTTCTACATTGATGCCAAGCTGACTAAAAAATACTGTGCTATCTATCGCCAGCTCATCACGTTGCCTGTTTAATACATAAATTAAACGCCCTCCTTCAGCGATCCAATCGGCAAGTTGTACATCTAACTGGTAAGAGTCAGCAAGCACCGCCTCATCCAAAATTAAGATACTTTGTGGGTCTATGTTTAACTCATCACTTTGTGCTTGCTCTGCCAAGCGTTTGTTTTTATTCCAATCGATACCATTGGCTTTAAGTAGCCGCTTAGCCATCGTAAAGTTATCTCTTGCCACATCACTATGAAAGCCAATTTCTATTTCTTTTTTCTGCCAATCTAAAGAAGCAATACCAGCAATAACAAATAAGCTAAACACCACTAGCACCGCTATGAGCACAACCTTAAGCTTCATGGGCTTGCTCCTTAGTCTCTGTTGTCATTGCCGTAATTTGCTCTGTCAGCTCGATAAAGTCGATATCAGGGGTTTTATGGCCCCAAGCAACCGTGACCCACGCAGAAAATAAGCGGGCAAAAATCGCTTGTACTTGGTTTGGCACCCTTGCATCAATTGCACGTTTACATTCGCGCTCAGTCATAGAGCGGTGCAAGCGCACTTCATGCTGTTGCTGTGCCCAACTCAGCGCATGATGAAGCAAATATGCCAGTGCCAAGCGGTGCTCACCTTGCTCAAAACACTGCTTTGCTGCGGCAATTAAATCAGTAGGTAAATCTTTACTTTTAATTTCAGCAAATAAAGTAGGGATCACTGGCTCTTCATTTACTTTTGTACGTTCTGGTAAGCTTAAATTTGCAAAAAAACCGCGCTTTTGCATCAGGTAATAAACCAACCAAATGACTAATAAACCGACCAGTACCCAAACAAATATGCCAAACACTTCACCAATCGCAGTAAACACATCGATAAGCCAAGACCAATCACTCTCTGATGAGCTGTCTTTTGCTTCGATATTTGGCACCCACGTGGTCTCAGTTTCAATGACATTAGGCTCATTGTAGAGTGCTGTAACCTGCTCTTTTACCGCTTGTTTATCGATTTGCTCTGCATAGCTTGTTGATGGCTGTAACGAAAACGTTGTCAGTATAAATAGCGTCACGGCACTGACGACGCCTGCAAGACGGGTGCGAATATTTTTAAAAGCCAGCTCTATATCCCAGCCTTCTAGTTCGACACGGCGGTGTAAATAAGCAAGGAAACCACCTGTTACAAATAACGGTGCGACTAACGAGATACTGATGATATAGATAAAGTTAAATGCTATCTCAACCCAGATTGGCGCTTCGAATAGCTGATACATAGCTTCTTGTGCAGAAAATGAATGGGGCACAAGCGCAATCGTCAGCGCGATATCCCCATTAAAATGATGAATTCAAAATGCACACAAAACAGCATCCATAATGTTTGTTTTGGCTTAGTTGAAGCAAATAAAACTCGCTTACGCTTAGTTTTGCGCTCGCTTGATAGTCGCTCGAGTTGTTCTACAGGGGCTAAAAATGCTCTGTTTGGGCTGAGCCTAAAAACGGTTAAATGCGCTAGCATATCAGCGATTTTTAACTGCTTGAGTGACTTTAAGCTACTCATTATGTTGACTGGCTGATTGAAAACCGCTTTTGACATGTAATCGAGTAAAGGTCGCTCAAATACAGGTTTAAGCCACCAAACAACAAAGCCACCTATGCCCCAATTCACTAAGAAGCTAACAATCAGAAATACAGGCACGGCCATCATCAAATACAAAGAGACCAACGCCACAGCATGCTGCTTAACTAACAACACTGTTAAATCAAAGGTCTCGTAAGCACCGCGCTTGCGGGGATTGAAGCTAAGACGATTAAGCTCCATAGCGCATTCCCCTGTATAAGCGAAAAATGACATAGGCCCAACAACCGCTGCCAACTAAATATTTAATTTCGTTAGCAATATCACGAGGTGACCAAAATGCTTCGATAAAAGCGGCAATGACTAACATCAAAAATGCGCCAACAATGAGCGGAAGTGCTTTTTGTGCAGCCTGTTTCATCGCATATGCACGGGTATACTGCCCTGGATTTAACAAGCCGTAGCCTATTTGACACCCCGCCGCTGAAGCAATAATGATAGCGGTTAACTCAAACGAGCCATGGGTGATCACAAACGAGAAAAACGGCCCTTCAAATCCAACATTCACAATGTGAGCCGCAACGGCACCAAAATAAAAACTATTGAACAACAAGAAAAAAGCAGCGCCAACACAAAACAACACGCCACCTGCAAACATCTGAAATGCAATGCCAATGTTATTGTAGATATAGACCCCGAACATCATCAGATCTTGTGATGCACCGCGCTCAGCTGATTGAACACTACCACTTGGGTTATACATTTGTTCGATATTAAGAACGGTGCTTTGCCCTAAAAATGTATACGCGGCATCAGGGTCGATTGTCACCCAAATAAAAGCAATTAAGGCCAATCCCCAAAATGCCAATAAGTTAATGCCAAGCATGAAACGATTTTCATACAGTGCACGCGGAAATGCCGTGCGTGCCACATGCCATATTTCAGAGAATTGATTACTTCGAGATAAATAAAGGCGCTTTTGTCCTAACTGCACCAGCCTGTTTATTTGCTCAATCAACACTGGGCTGTATTGACGACTTTGGGCAATAGCTAAATCATTACAGACTTTGCGATACAAATTAGGGAAATTAACAGGTAAAGACTCTGCATTATTTTGTTCACAAAGCGCTTCAAATTCATCCCAACTGACACTATTTGATTTTACAAATTGAGTTTGCTTCATTGCTTACCCTCCTGCTGCGGGTAATCGCTATCGTGTTGAGATTGTCCAGCAAAGTGGCGTGCATAGCTAACGAGCTGCGCCTCAATCTCATGCTCTTCAGCAGAAAACGGTGCAGCTAAGATAGCTGCCAACTCACGGCGCCTTGCATCAGATAATTCATCATGACGCTCAGCAAAAGCAAGCACAGCTAATTGCTCTTCGGTGGTTAAGCTGATGGTCGGAATATGCACTTCACCTTGAGATAATTCAGGGCGCGTAGCTAACTCATCGTCGTAAATGACCATGGTGCCTGCAGCCCAATCACCAATGCGTTTAAAACGGTTGTTAAACAACATAACCACAAGGCCTAAGAAGTAGCCTATCGGCAGCATATCTGCTGGGCGTAGTAAGTTACGCACCACTATTTGCGAGAAGCTTGCTGGTAAGCCATTGTCTTGCACAACACGGATTTTAAGGCGTTTTTTACCCGGCGTTTGGCCACT
Source organism: Pseudoalteromonas sp. T1lg21 (assembly GCF_002964625.1). Classification (NCBI taxonomy): domain Bacteria; kingdom Pseudomonadati; phylum Pseudomonadota; class Gammaproteobacteria; order Alteromonadales; family Pseudoalteromonadaceae; genus Pseudoalteromonas; species Pseudoalteromonas sp. T1lg21. Next base: position 260,153 of record NZ_PQBX01000060.1, on the reverse strand, counting down.
TTCCATTTCAAACAGGATGTTATAGCCCCATGAAATTAAAAAGTAAGCAATTAATATAAGTCCTTGCCCTGCATCGCCAAAAAATGCCAATACAGTACCCACAGCAAGTAAAACCAAACTACGGATAAGAAAATCGATAATGTAAGCATAGCTTCGCGCAACAACGCCGGCGGGAGTGATGGCGATATCAACGCCTTCGGGGAGTTTGATGTATTCTCTGTTTTCCAATCCGTGGTTTAACATTAATCTACTACTGGTATTTATTATTGTTTTCGTAAGCTAATAATAATGCGCGTTTTTCGTTCCTTTTTCAATGAATTTTGTTATGAGCACGTTACAAATAAAACAAAAAAACCGGCATTAAGCCGGTTTTTAAGAGCCTCAGAATTATTTTTCTGCACGACCCATAAATTTTTGTTCAACAGTGTTGATACGAATACGATCGCCTGTCGAAATATGCTCAGGAACTTGAATTGTTAAACCTGTTGTTAAACGCGCAGGTTTAGAACGAGCACTTGCAGAAGCACCTTTGATTGAAGGGTCAGTTTCTTCTACAACAAGTTCAACACTTGATGGTAAATCTAAACCAACCGGAGCACCATCAATCACAATAACGTGAAGACCTTGAGTTTCTTCATTAACGAATAAAACTTCTTCACTGATCGCTTCTTTATTTAGGTTGTAAGGCGTGTAATCTTCGTTATCCATAAAAACATATTCGTCTCCATCAATGTAAGAGAACATTGCTTCACGACGAGTTAAGTCAGCTAGCTTTAGCATGTCGCTGTCTTTAAAAGTTTCATCAACTTTACCGCCTGTTACTACATCGTATAAACGCATGCGGTATAAACTACCACCAGCACGACCCTGTGGTACAGAACGTTGAATATCTTTAACTACTAAAACACGGCCGTTATGCTCGATAGCGGCGCCTTTTTTAACTTCACTTGCCTTAGGCATGGGTGTATTCCTATCGTTTTTTGATGACAGAAATTTACCACGTAATGGCTTTTGTTCAATAAAAATTTGCAGTTTTCACTCATGCCCGTTATTTATTCGATTTTTCAGCAAATTATGACAATAGTTGTCTCCAAACTACGAAAAAGCTGCTATGTTTATAACTACGAAAAATGACTTCAAGGATTGGATCATGAATCAACACACAGTACACGAGTATTTAATGAAAAAGCCATTGGTGATGATCACCCAACCATTTGGCCAAGATGTCGACGTTTACAAGGTGAATCATAAAATGTTTGCTACCCTTGCCGAGGGCAAAGAAGGTCAAACAGACGATGAAGGTAATCTTGTATGGTGGCTAAATCTGAAATGCGATCCAGATGAAGCCCAAGCACTGCGTGATATTTTCCCGTCGGTGATCCCGGGTTATCACATGAACAAACGTTTATGGAATACGGTTATTTTAGATGGCACCGTACCACAAGGAGAGATTGAACGAATGATCGATAATTCGTTTGATTTAGTGGTTGCGAATATGCCAGAAAAAGACAGAAAAGCGATTGCGCTTCATCTGTAAAATTGCGCACTGATCACACTCTGTGATCAGTGCAATTTAAATGAAAATGATGATCGGTATACAAAACGCCGCCAATGGCATACGCATCTAGCTGCTTCTCGACTAACTGAAAACCACACTTCTCAAGTACTTTTTCCGAACCGATATTACCCTCGGTGACAACCGCTTTAAATTCACGCACCGCATGCTCTGATGTGGCGTAATTAAGCACTGCTTGCAAAGACTCTGTAGCATAGCCACGACCATGAAAATTAGGCAGTAGCAAATAACCAACCTCTTGACTATCTGGCACTGTTGATGAGGTAAAGCCAGTTACACCCACCTCTTTACCGGTACTGGTTTCAACAATAACTAAACAAAGTGGTGAATTCGTATTTGGCTGCCAAGGCTTTAAACGTTCATTAAACTTAGCACGTAACTGCGCCTCTGAGGGCTTATCGAAGCATTTAGCTATAACTTCGGCATCATTATGCAAAGTATAAAACAATGGCCAGTCATCGGCATTTAATAGCCGTAATGTTAATCGCGCAGTGGTGAGAGTCATGGTGATTAATCGCTTTGTAAATAAACCTAGTTATAACAAACCGACTTCACGAGTTAAATACCACTTATGGCCAATATCGAAACAAAAAGCCCCGCTCAATGAGCAGGGCTTTTATATTAACTAATCAATTTAAAGAATTAGCTTTTGGTCGTTTCTGTATCCGCGACTTCTGACGCTTGCTCGTCTTCGACCACTTCTTTGGTTACTTCAACCGGATCGACTGGCGCGATTTCAGCTACTGCCGGCTCTTCGCTTTCTGCTTGGTAAAAACGATCACCCTTTTCAGCCATTGCTTTTAACGTATCGCAAGGTGTGAAAATTGGGTTGTAGTTAGCAAAAGTCGCCATTTCTGAGCTCACTTGTGCTGCACCCAGTTTATCCATATAGCTAAATGGACCGCCTAAGAATGGTGGAAAACCGATACCAAAAATTGCGCCAATATCACCATCACGCGGGCTTGCAATAATGCCATCATCTAAACAGCGTACCGCTTCGTTTAGCATTTGCGCAACACAACGTTTAGCAATTTCGCTCTTGTTTAAACGAGGTGATGGCGTAACACCAAGAAGCTCGTATACTGACTCATCCACTTTTTTATCTTTCTTGTCGTAAAGATAAAAACCACGGCCAGTCTTACGACCTAAACGCTTAGAGTCGATTAAGCGATTGAAGGCATCCGGGGCTTTAAAGCGCTCGCCCAATTCTTTTTCAAGGATTGGCGCAATTTTAGAACCGATATCAATCCCTACTTCATCAAGTAACGCTAAAGGCCCTACCGGGAAACCAAACTCTACTAATGCTTGGTCAATCTTTTCAATCGGCTCACCTGCAAGCAGTAAATTAGCCGCTTCATTGACATAAGGCGCTAAGATACGGTTTACATAGAAACCAGCCATGTCTTTAACCACAATCGGTGTTTTACCTTGCTTACGGGCAAAGTTAACGACGCGAGCGATGGTTTCTTCAGACGTACCAGCATGAGGAATGATCTCAACAAGTGGCATTTTCTCAACTGGTGAGAAGTAATGCAGACCAATTACATTTTCTGGGCGTGCTGCATCCGCAGCAATTTGTGCAATCGGTAATGACGAGGTATTACTTGCAAAAATAGTGTTGTCTTGGCATTCACGTTCAACATCAGCCACCATACCTTGCTTTAAAGCAAGATCTTCAAACACTGCTTCGATAACGATATCAATGTGTTTAAAGCCACTGTAATCGGTAGTACCGGTAATGCGGTTCATGGTTTGTTGTAGCTCTGCTTTAGATAAAATACGACGCTTTTGCTTTTTATCTAAAATTTTATAGCTGTAGTTCATTGCATTGCTGATGCCCTTTTCAGCCACATCTTTAATGCGCACTGGAACACCGGCTTTTACAGCACTAACATGGGCAATACCCGCGCCCATTAGGCCGCCACCTAATACTGCCGCTTTAGCGATTGCTGGTGCATCATCATTGCGCCACTCTTTTTTCATTTCAGTGGTTGCAAAGAAAATACCGCGTAATGCTTTTGACTCATCGCTCATTACCAGCGTGGCAAAGCCTTCAGCTTCAGTTTTGTATGCTTTTAATTGATCAAGTTCAACACTTGCACGAACCGCTTTAATAATTGCTAAAGGTGCTGGGTAGTGACCGCCTGTTTTCTTCAGTACGTTTTCTTGTGCTTTTTTGAAAATAATATTGCGACCAAATGGGTTTGACTCAAGTAATTGGCTTAAACGGTCTAGCTTTGGTTTCGTGACCTTTGCCTTACCTTTCAGGGCAAACTCTTTAGCAACGTCAAGTAATACACTGTGTGGAACACAATCATTTACTAAGCCTGTTTTCTTCGCTTGCTTGGCACGTACTTGCTTACCAGTAAGCATCCACTCAAGTGCTTTTTGTAGACCAACTAATTTAGGTAAGCGCTGAGTACCGCCACCACCAGGTAATAAGCCTAACTGTACTTCTGGCAAACCAAGCTTAGTGATATCGCTGTCTGAACACACGCGATAATCACAAGCTAAAGCAAACTCTAAACCACCCCCTAATGCCGCACCATGAATGGCACTCACTGTTGGGAAAGGCAGCTTTTTCATATCGAAAAATGCTTGCTGGCACATTTCGCTTAACGCTAATGCATCTTCACGGCTATTAGCGCTATCAAGCATTTTAATATCAGCACCAGCGATAAAGTTATCGCTTTTACCACTGATAAATACCATGCCTTTTACCGCTTGCGCTTGTGCGTCTTTAAGTAAGGTTTTTAAATCTTCTGCAAAACTACTGCGCAGGGTGTTCATTTTCTCACCCGGCACATCAATGGTTACAACGGCTACGCCGTCATCAGCCACTGATAAACTAAATACTGAATCTGTCATTACGCACTCTCCAATACAAAGGCTGCGCCTAAGCCACCCGCTGCACACGCAGTCGTAAGCGCTAAGCCGCCACCGCGACGATTAAGTTCATGTAAGCTTTGCGTGATCAGGCGCGCACCTGTAGCCGCAAATGGGTGACCGTATGCAAGTGAGCCACCTAAAACATTGAACTTGTCCATGTTAATTTCGCCGATCGCTTTGCTACGACCAAGCTTTTCTTGTGCAAATTTATCTGACGCAAACATCTTCATGTTAGCAAGTGTTTGCGCTGCAAATGCTTCGTGCATTTCGATTAAATCTAAATCAGCTAGTGTGATACCTGCTCTATCTAGGGCAATTGGCGTTGAGTGCGCCGGACCCATTAGCATATCTTCATGTACACCAATTGCTGAGAAAGCAAAGCTACGCACATAACCTAAAATGTTGTAACCCAATGCTTTAGCTTTACTCTCGCTCATCATTAATACCGCAGCGGCACCATCGGTTAATGGCGTTGCGTTAGCTGCAGTCACGGAACCATGTTGACGGTCAAATACTGGTTTTAACTTCGCGTAGCCTTCAACTGTTGAGTTATGACGAATATTATTATCTTGCTCAATAAAGCTCTTATAAGGCGCAACATGGGCAGTCATTACTTCGTCTTTCAGTTTACCATCTGCCCACGCTTGGCTTGCAAGGGTATGAGAGCGATGTGCTAAAGCATCTTGATCTTCGCGGCTAATGTTATGCGTTTTTGCCATTTGTTCTGCTGTTTGACCCATAGATAAACCAGTAGAGTACTCAGCGACCGCTGGCGGAACAGGAAGTAAATCTTTTAAACGTAGTTTAGAGAAAATCTTTAAACGCTGGCCAAGCGTACGTGCTTTGTTTAAATCAACAAGGCTACCCGCTAATTTTTTGCTAACACCAATGGGTAATACAGACGATGAGTCAGCACCACCAGCGATACCTACTTGCACTGAGCCTGCCATAATTGACTCAGCTACGTTAGCAATGGCTTGGAAACTTGTCGCACACGCACGCGAAACAGAATAAGCATCAACAGAAACAGGCATACCCGTACCTAATACAATTTCACGGGCAATATTTGGCGCTTCTGGCATTTGTACTACTTGGCCAAATACAAGTTGGTCAATTTCAGATTTATCGAAGTTAAGTCGCTCAAGCATTTCGTTGACAACTAACTTACCCATATCAAGGGCTGGTACATGATGGAATGCTGTGGCTTGCTTTGCGAATGGCGTTCGCAGGCCGCTAACGATAGCGATACGATCGCCTTTTGCTGTTTTAAGTATATTTTGCTCAGACATTTATGCTCTCCCACTGACAGGTCTGACCTGTTTGTTTTTCCTGATTCTAAAACAACCCGTGTACGAATGCCAATAGTAAGTTTTCAACCATAGGCTTTTTTCGGCCTATTTACAAAAAAACACCGAATTTATATGGTAGGCTAAAAATCCTTAAAAAATAACGAACTATTTGAGGATTTTCTGTCTAACACTTGTGTTATAACTTTTGAATCCTTATAACTTGTTGATGGCGCCCCATCACGGTACCGCGAAAAGAATTTATCGGCACTGAATGTAACGTATTGGCGCATAACAAAAACAATTTTTGACTCACGCTTTTAGGACAGTCTTTTTATTATGGCAGTTAACGCATTTTCACAATTAAAATCATACCTAGACACGCAAATTATCGGCCAACCACAATTAACTCAAGCACTGTTAATCGCGATTTTGGCAGATGGCCACTTATTAGTTGAAGGCCCTCCGGGTCTTGCGAAAACGCGTGCAGTCAATGCCTTAGCGAAAGGCGTTGAAGGCAGTTTCCAACGTGTACAATTTACCCCAGACTTATTACCTGCAGATGTAACTGGTACCGATATTTATCGCCAGCAAACCAGTGAGTTCGTATTTGAAAAGGGCCCGTTATTTCATAACCTAATTTTGGCTGATGAAATAAACCGTGCCCCTGCTAAAGTGCAATCAGCCCTACTAGAAGCCATGGCTGAACGCCAAGTAACGGTAGGTAAAAACACCTATCCACTGTCTGATCTATTTATGGTTATGGCAACCCAAAACCCGCTAGAACAAGAAGGCACTTACCCACTACCAGAAGCTCAGCTTGACCGCTTCTTATTGCATTTGAGCATTGATTACCCGGGTGCTGAACACGAATTAGATATCCTACGCCTAACCCGTGGCGAGGCTATTTCTGACAAGCAAGCAACGACACAGCAAATTAGTCAAAGTGAGCTATTTGCTGCCCGTAAAGCGATATTAGGTTTGTATTTAGCTGAGCCGCTTGAGAAATACCTAGTACAGTTAATTGTTGCCACTCGTGAAGCAGCAGAGCTTGATGAACAACTTGGCCGCTGGATTGAATATGGCGCAAGCCCACGTGCAACAATTGCCCTTGATAAGTGTGCCCGCGCGCATGCTTGGCTAGAAGGCCGTGACTTTGTTGCCCCAGATGATATTCAAGCAGTGCTGCATAATGTATTGCGTCACCGTATTATCTTAAGTTACGAAGCACAGGCCGATGGCATCAGTAAAGACGATGTGATCAGCCGTATTTTAGAATTGGTGGCAGTGCCATAAGCTATGTCGAGCCAATTTGATACAGCGGCGTGGTTAGCAGCGAGTCATAGTCAAGGCGTCAATTTATCACTCAAAGAGTTGATGTATTACAAAGCCAAAGCTCGTTTGCTAGAACTTGCGCCCAAAGTAAAAATCAAAAACAGCTTGGCTGGGCAATACCTTGCGCCTCACAAGGGGCGTGGTATGGAGTTTGCCGAGGTGCGCCATTACCAAGCCGGTGATGACATACGCTCTATCGACTGGCGTGTTACTGCACGCACTGGCGAAACCCACACTAAGTTGTTTCAAGAAGAAAAAGAACGCCCAGTTTTTGTATTTACCGACTTTTCTAACTCGATGCTGTTTGGCTCAAAGTTACTGTTGAAGTCAGTGCAAGCAGCGCACATTAGCGCATTGGTTGCTTGGTCGGCGTGTCAACGAGGTGATCGCATTGGTGGCTTGGTGTTTAATCAGCAAGGTCATCACGAATTAAAACCCACCTCACGTGAAAAAGCCGTATTAAAGCTTTGTCACAACTTATGTGATATTCACAGCCAAGCTCTGACTAATATCGATCAAACAGCCACCAGCTTATTTAGCGAAAACCTTAAACGTCTTAATCATTTAGCAAAACCAGGAAGCTTGGTTTATATCGTTTCTGATTTTAGCGCCCTTGATGAAGCAAGTTTCAAACAACTTGAAATGTTGAGCAGGCACTGTGAATTGATTGGCTGTCATATTAGCGATCCGTTCGAGCACCGGCTACCTGCTTTTAAACAAACGGTGACTGTATCAGCAAATGGCCAAGAGCTTGCTTTACCATTAATGGATAAGCAATTTCGTGAACGCTTTGCCAAGTCAGCTGAAGAGTCGTTTTCTAACAGATTAAAACGCTTACAAAAATCTGGGCTTAGTTTAATTTCATTCAGTGCAGCCACTCCTCTTGAGCTGCAATTAGTGAGAAAGTAACAATGCAAAAAAATCCGCTAGATGGCTTACATGATGTCATTGCACCGACCGAGGTTGCATGGTGGCCACTTGCTCCAATTTGGTGGCTGATTATCGCCTTAGTTGGTTCGTTATTAATTATCGGCTTAGTGCTTTTATATAAAAACCAGCAATTTAAAAAAGCCAAAAAACAAGCGATTAAGCTAAGTAAAACCCTTGGTGATGATGACGCGCAAGAGCTACACATTATTTTAAAACGCTTAACTCGTCATTATTACAGCAATCAGCTTGCTTCTCAGCCTTTGGCAAAGTGGTCTGAAAGTTTATCGAAACTGAGTGGCGATAAATTTAGTTACGACGAATTGATGCCGCTTTATCAACAACAAAGTAATAATGCTGAACTTGCAGCTAAATTACGCAATGCTATTAGCAACTTTAAACTCAAGGAGCCAATTAATGTTTGAGTTTAGTTGGCCATGGTGTTTTGTGCTTTTACCTCTGCCTTGGTTATTAAGCCGCTTTATGCCGTTAAAGCAGCAAGGGCAGTTACGTTTACGTATTCCTGGCTTTGCTAAGCTGGGCTTAAATAATCAAGCAGTGCAGCAACATAGCCGAAAAGTCTCATTGCTCGAGTGGCTAGTATGGGTTTTATTGGTTGTCGCTATTGCAAACCCAACTTGGCTTGATGAACCTATCACGCTGCCTAATGAAGGCCGCGATATTATGCTGGCGGTGGATTTATCTGGCTCTATGACAGAGCAAGATATGGCCTATCAGAATCAATATGTTGATAGGCTTACCATGGTAAAAGCTGTACTCAGTGACTTTATTGAACAGCGTCAAGGCGACCGACTAGGTCTTATCTTATTTGGTGATACCGCATTTTTACAAACGCCTCTTACTCGTGATGTTAAAACCGTGAGCCAAATGCTCAGCGAAGCGCAAATCGGCCTAGTAGGTAGAGCAACAGCCATTGGTGATGCATTAGGTTTATCTGTAAAGCGTTTTGCTAATAAAGATGAAAGTAACCGTATCGTTGTACTTTTAACTGATGGTCAAAATACCGCAGGTAACCTTGATCCAGAAGATGCCCTGCTGTTAGCCCGCGAAGAAGGCATTAAGGTATATACCATAGGTGTTGGCTCTGATAACCCGCGTGGTTTCAGCCTATTTAATATGGGTGGTATGAGTGGCGGTAACTTAGATGAAAGCTTACTCAAGCGTATTGCCGAGCAAACCGGCGGCTTATACTTTAGAGCAAAAGATGTGGCTGGCTTACAGCAAATTTATCAAGAGCTCGATAAGCTTGAGCCAATTAGTAGCGATGAACAAACGTTCCGCCCACAAATTTCATTGTTTTATATTCCACTGCTTGTGGCGCTAGGCTTAATAAGCTTAGCAATGCTCGTCAGTTTTATTCGCCAATTTAAGCAGGAGAGCTAGTATGGATTTTGAATTTATTCGCCCTGCCCTACTTTGGTTATTAATTCCCGCGCTGATTATTTTTAGTGTGCTGTTGGTACGCAACAAAAAAAGCGCCCCTGCTGATTTAATTGCGCCCCATTTGGCGCAGTTTGTAATGAGCGACAATCATAAAAAACAAAGCCAACCGCTTTGGGTAGTTGCTGTATTTACTCTGTTAGCCATCGTGTTTACAGCAGGTCCAAGCTTTGAAAAGAAACAGGTTCCGGTGTTTCAAGCAAAGAATGCGCGAGTTATTGTGATGGATATGTCGTACTCCATGTTCAGTACCGACATCGCACCAAGCCGATTAGTGCAGGCTCGATTTAAAGCACTTGATATGATTGAGCTTTTCAAAGAAGGTGATACGGCATTAGTGGCTTATGCAGGCTCTGCATTTACTATTTCACCGCTAACCAATGACGCTAGCACTTTGGCTAACCTTATCCCAAGCCTGAGCCCTGATATCATGCCGAGCAAAGGTTCAAATGTTATTGAAGGCCTAGAAAAAGCCAACGATTTACTTAAACAAGCAGGCTATTTAGATGGTGATATTATTTTAGTCACCGATGGAGTTGATAGCCTAGATCAAGAAGATATTAGCCGCTTTACCGCTCAGTCTAATTATCGTTTAAATGTCTACGGAGTTGGCACAGAGCAAGGTGCGCCTATTAAGCTACCTGAAGGAGGCTTTTTAAAAGACATACAAGGGCAAATTGTGATTCCAACGCTTAATGTCAGCCGCTTAAGTTCTCTTGCGCGCAACAGCGGTGGCAAATTTGCACTGTATCAAACCAGTAATCAAGATATTCAAACATTTGCCCCAACCGCCAATGCTGAAATACTCAAAGATGAGAAACAAAGCCAGGCATTATGGCGAGTTGATGCAGGTATTTACGGTCTGATTATTTTATTGCCGTTAGCACTCTTTTTAATTCGCCGTAGTAGCCTAGTAGTTGGCTTTTTGTTTGTTATGCTATTACCTCAGCAACAGGTTTACGCCGCTGAATTACCTGAGGTGTTTAAGAACCAAGACCAACGGGCTCTTGATGCCTATCAGCAAAATCAATTTGAACAAGCCGCCCAAGCACAAAACACGCAACTTAAAGGCGCCGCCCTTTACCAACAAGGTAATTACCAAGCGGCCATGGATGCGTTTAGTGAAGATAAATCTGCAACGGGTTTTTACAACTACGGAAATGCCCTTGCTAAGGCCGGTGAGCTAGAACAAGCCATAGAAGCATATAAGCAAGCCCAACAGCTTAAAAATGACTTCACTGAGGCAAAAGAAAACCAAGCCCTCGTTGAACAGTTATTGCAGCAGCAAGAGCAACAACAGCAGCAACAAGATCAACAACAAAACAATGATCAACAAAACTCTGATGGCCAGCAAGATAACCAGCAAAAGCAACAGGGTGAAAATTCACAGCAAGGCGAAAACTCTGAGCAAAGTGAGCAGCAAGATGGCCAACAACCGTCTGAGCAAGGTGAGCAATCAGATCAAAAAGGTGAGCAAAGCGAGTCTAATAGTGACCAGCAAAACAAACCTGAAATGCAATCTGAAAAAGACACGTCGTCACAATCAGGAGAACAACAGCCAGAGCAAGCTCCCGAGCAACAAGATGCCCAGCCACAGCCATCGCAAAACGACGAACAAGCTAAACAGCAAGCAGAGCAACAAGCAATGCAGGCACAAGCTGCTGAACTGACTAATGAAGAGAAAGAAAAAGCTCAGCAACTTAACCAGTTGCTGCGTAAAGTTCCCGATGATCCTGCGATCTTATTAAGAAATAAAATGCAATTAGAAGCACAAAAACGAAACTACCAACGTCGTCCACGAGGAGCCGAAAAATCATGGTAATGCGATTATTATGTTGTTTATTGCTAATCGCGGCAGCGCCGCTTTGGGCTGCCACCCAGTTACAGGCAAGTGTTGATAAAAACCCTGTCCTTGCTGGTGAGTTTTTTGTTTTAACCATCTCAGCAGACGACTCTATTAACAGCGAGCAACCTGACACTTCCGTGTTATTAAAAGACTTTGTTGTAGGGCCAACCAGTGTCAGCTCTCGCACCAATATTATTAATGGTGAAATCAGCAAGCAAACCAACTGGTCTGTAAAGCTGATGACCCGTAAAGAAGGCACTTATACCATCCCTGCCTTTACTGTTGCCGGTGTTAGTTCAAAACCCATTGAGCTAACGGTGGCTAAACGCAGCCAAACCTCTGAACAAAATAAAGAAGCCTTCATTAAAACCAGCATCAAGCCAAGTAGCTTATACGTGCAAGAAGCCGGTGTTTATACGGTTAAATTGTATTTAGACAACAACAAAGAATTGCTTGATGGCAACTTAACTACCCCAGAAATGGAAAACGCTGAGCTAACCCCAATTAACAAGCAATCTGAAGACTATGAGTTAATTGATGGCAAACGCTATTTAGTGATCACCCGTGAGTACTTAGTGCAGCCACAAAAAAGTGGCGTAAATACTATTACGGCACCTGTGTTCAATGGTCGTATTCGTCAAAACTATCGCCAAATGGCTGTGTCAGCGATGGGCGAAGATGTTGATGTTGAAATCAAGCCAATTCCAGATAACTACACAGGTGCATGGCTACCAAGTGAACTAGTTAACCTTGATGAGCAATGGCAACCAAAAGACGACACCGTTGAAGTTGGTACGCCAATCACTCGAACTATCACCTTAACTGCATTAGGGGTTACTAAAGAGCAACTTCCTGATATCGATATGCCGCAGGTGAAAGGTTTTAGAAGTTACCCTGATGAAAAAGAGAGTAATCATCTGGTACGTGATGGCCGTGTTATCTCACAACAAACGGCTTCTTATGCTTTATTACCGCAAACACCGGGCACTTACACATTACCTGAAATCAAGCTGCCTTGGTTTAATACTAAAATCAATCGTATTAGCTATGCGACCATACCAGCTCGTACATTAACCGTTGTGCCAAGTACAAATCCACTCACACCAACAGCTCCTGCTATCGCAGAGCCGCAAACCGCAAGCTCTAATGAGCAGAGTGATACACCAACTAATGTACAAACCGTTACGCAAGTTACAACCCCTGTGTGGCTTATTATCGTGGCAATTGTCGGCTATGGGCTTTGGTTAATCACCTTAGTGCTTTACATTAAAAAGCGCCCTCAACAGTCGGTAGCTGAGCCATTACCTACCAGTGGTTCATCAGTATCGTTGAATGAGCTTAAGCAGTTTGCAAAGCAAAACAATAGCTCAGGGTTTTATAACGCGTTGAACCTTTATGCAAAACAGCAGACAGGTAAAAATGCTGCAGCAATCGAGTGTTTACTAGCATCACTGAAAAATACACAACTTAATGATGAAATTGCTAAATTACGCACTAAACTTTATAGTTCAGCAGATGAACAGGTTGATTTAAGCTTAATCGTCAGCTTGCTAAGCCAAGCTGCAAAGCACACTAAACCGACAAGTAATGATACTGAATTAAAAAATCTTTACGATTAACTATTATTCTAATAGGTTGAATATAAACGGCTAATCTTGAATTAGCCGTTTTTTTAAGAAAAAAATAATAATCTCAGAAAGTTTTTTTCTGATAGGCAGGTCTTAGTTACTATGACAGAAAAACAAAAGCGATATGAAGCGCTGGTTCATGTCTACCACAGTGAGCTTTTTCGCTTTGCGTATTGGTTGTGTCGTGATCAGAACATTGCTGAAGACTTAGTGCAGGAAACCTTCCTGAGGGCTTGGCGTGCCTTGGATTCACTGCAAGATCAACAAGCAGTCAAACCTTGGCTGTTAACTATTTTGCGCCGCGAGAATGCACGCCGCTTTGAACGTAAACAATTTGATTACGCCGATGTTGAAAACGACACCCTTGTAGATGAACAAAGTACAACCCTTGATGCTGAAATGGAACAAACAGTGATTCAACGACAAATAGGAAAGTTATCACAAGAGTATCGAGAGCCATTGCTATTACAAGTAGTAATGGGTTGCTCTGGCGATGAAATTGCCCAGATCCTCGATTTAAATAAAAATACTGTCATGACACGACTTTTCCGTGCCAGAAACCAGCTTAAAGAGGCTTTAAGCAGTGATGATGATCAACTTAGAGGAGCATCAAATTAATGGATGAACTCGAGTTTCGCCGCCGCATCCTCGCCGAGCCAAGCACTATTGATAAGGAACTTGAAGCGTTTGCCGAGCAGGACACAGATAAACAGGCGTTTATTGATGATGTGCGCGCTTTAGATGATGAACTAAGTAATGCGCTTAACATCCCCGTGCCTGAAAATTTAGCAAAGCGAATTATTGATAATACCTATGCCGCAGAAGAAGCGCCTTCAGAGCAGCCGCTAGACACCATTATTGAGGCTAAGTCGCGCTTTGCCTTTAATCGCCTGTATTTAGCCGCTGCAGCGTCGTTTTTAGTAGCAATTAGTGTGTTCTTTGTCACTAACAAACAACATACGCTATACAGCGTGGGTGAGCATGCCTTTGCGCACCTATACCATGAGATAGGCTCGCTAGATAAACATGAAGCCATAGACCTTGCCTATGTGAACGAAAAGTTTGCCACCATTGGCGGACATTTAGATGAGCTACCAGGTAAAGTAACCTATTTAATGTTTTGTGACTTTCAAGGCAAAAAAGGTCTGCACTTGGTATTTGAGTCTGATTTTGGCCCGATGACGGTATTCATTGTGCCTTCTGATGAGCAACCATTTGGCACTGGCTCTGACGATTTCAATGATGAGCGTTTCGCTGGCCACATCAACCGCGGTGAGCGAGCGGATACTATCTTAATAGCGAGTATTGGCGCTCCACTTGATAGCTACAACAGTATGATCAATGACGCCATTCGCTGGCTGCATTAATACCTACTCGTAGTAACATATATTACAGGCATAAAAAAACCGCAGTCACTGCGGTTTTTTTATCGCTATAAAGCAGGTTACTTACAAACGTCTGCTACTGCATTTGCAAAGTAATCAATGTTTGCATCACTGATACCAGCAACGTTTACACGGCTAGAACCAACAATGTAGATTGAGTACTCTTTTTGTAAGCGCTCGATTTGCTCTTTATTAATACCTAGGAATGAGAACATACCATTTTGACGGTCAATAAATGAGAAGTCTTGCTCAATGCCTTTCGCTGCTAAGCTTTCTTTGATTAAAGTACGCAAACCATTAATACGATTACGCATTTCATCAAGCTCGTCATGCCACATTTGCGTCAGCTCAGTGCTACCTAAAATCGTGCTAACAATATCAGCACCATGTGCAGGAGGCATTGAATAGATGCTACGTACAACGCTTAATAATACAGAGTTTGAGATATCAGCAGTTGCTGCATCTTTAGCAATGATTGAACATGCACCGATACGCTCGCGGTATAAACCGAAGTTTTTCGAACAAGAAGAACAGATGATTAACTCATCTACCGCTGCTGCTAATTTACGAAGACCCGCTGCGTCTTCTTCAAGGCTTGAACCAAAACCTTGGTAAGCAATATCAACCAGTGGCGTGAAACCAACTTCAACAGCAAGATCAGCAACTGTGCTCCATTGTTCAGCATTTAAATCCATACCGCTTGGGTTGTGACAACATGCGTGGAATAACACAACATCACCTTTAGGCACTTGCTTAAGGGTATTAATCATGTCATCAAATAAAAGGTCTTTATTTTCGTAATCGTAGTAAGGGTATTCTTTTACTGTTAAGCCCGCCGCTTCAAATAAGCTGATGTGGTTTGCCCACGTTGGCGTAGTTACCCATACAGTCGCATCTTTGTTGCAGCGCTTGATGAATTCAGCTGCAACACGTAATGCACCTGTACCACCTGGTGCTTGTGCAGTGCGAACACGGTTAGCTAAAAGTGCTGGATGCTCACCCAGTAATAAGTTTTCCATTTTTTGACAGTAATCTAGGTTACCTGCCAAGCCAATGTACGATTTACTGGTTTCGTTTTCTAAACGAAACGCTTCCGCTTTTTTAACCGCTTTTAATACAGGCGTATTGCCTTGCTCATCCTTATAAACACCTACACCCAAATCGATTTTCTTTGGGTTTGTATCTTGTTTAAAGGCCGCCATTAGGCCAAGAATAGGATCTGTTGGTAATGGTTTTAATTCTGAGAACATTGACTATCTCTTTTTATAGGGGTTAGCGTTGCCACTAGCTTAACATAAAAACCCAGCCTGATTACTAGTTAAATTAGACCAAGAGTTGAGGAATTTTAATACAACAAGCCACAAGTAATGCAAGGGTTTGCTGATCAAAGAAATCATTATTAAATGCTTCTGCATCTATAATACCTAAGCATTCATTTTTGTCTGATAATAATGGTAAACAAGTCTCAGCTTTCACCTTAGGATCGCAAGTATAATACTCACCACCTTGTGCGAGGTAATCGGCTACGTTATTGATCACACGCCCTTGCTTAGAAAGTGCAACTTGAACATTGTTACTACCTTTAGCAAATGCTTCAGTTAGCGGGAATAATGGACGGCTCGGTGCACCATGATAAACCAGCTTTAATAACTGAGAACCTTCATTAGTCTCTGTCGCTTGATAAATACCAAACCAATCAACTTGAGTTTGGGTAACAACAAAATCGATAATTTGTTGAAGCTTAGCCAGTTTTTCAGTATTGGTAGCATCATCGGCAACATAATCATTTAATTTGAATGGTTCATCTTGTAAGTAGCCAAACAAGCTACACGCACCACCCTCGCCTAGCTCAGGAATTTGATACTCCCAACGCACTGCTGGTAAAGCTGACTCTGCAAGATAATGTTCAAGGTTTGATAATTGCTCAGCAACCAAATTTTCTGGTAATTCAAGCTGAGCTGTCGATAAGTAGTTAGAAATCATTTAGCCATCCAAACATCTATAATGCCAGAATGATAACATGCGATTTTAGTGTGAGCTAGTACTGCTTGCTGTTAATTGATAATAAATTTCGACTTGGTTGCCTGCACTATTGAAGGTCACTTTTGAAGCTACTTCCCCAAGCAAGCACAAGCCTCTACCATGCTCTCTTGCAAGGCTTTGTTGATTTGCCTGTTCTTTACTAAAACCATTTCCTGAGTCGCAAACAGTAAAATATAAAGCAAGTTCTTCTGGGCAATAACGAATATCAATAATGATTAAGGCATCGGTTAAATTTGCGAGTGCCTCTTCACGTTGTTGATAATAAATTAAAAAGCCATCTTCCTGATTTTTGACCTCTGAGTCGAGACCTAACACCCCATGATCTAAAGCGTTGTTATACGCTTCTGAGAGTATCAAAAAGATATTAGCACGATGTGCATTTAACCCTGCTACTTTGCTTATTACATCAACAACTTCTAGCACCGGATCGGTACTTTTGATTTGCTTTGAGTTCAGGCTCAATGAAAAATTAAAAGGTAATGCGGATAGCGGCTCTGATTTTTGCTCAGGCTCGCGCATTGGTAAGCAATTTAATAATACGAGGCTCAAGTCGTCTTGTTGTTTACTACCACGGGCAAATTTATTGACTCGTTCAAGTACTTGCTCAGTAGAAATAGCAGGTTTTGAGGCTAGCACTTTTTTAAAGCGATGCTCACCAAAGTACTCGTCATGTGGACTAGTCGTTTCAATGATACCATCGGTTGCCATGACAATACGGCATGTGTCTTCTACTTCAATATGAATAAGTGCACGTTCGAATTCATCTTCTTCTAAAATACCCAGTGCCATATGTTGAGATTCAAGGGTACGAATAACTTCACCGCTTTGATTGATGATATAGGTATCGGGTAAGCCCCCTAGCCATGCCGAGATACTTTTTCCGGTACTGCTAAGCTCTATGATGGTTGCAGCACAAAACATGTGGCCTGGTAATAACTTACCTAATACTGAATTGATCTCTGCGGCAATATCACTCACAGACATGCCCTTACTCACCATGGTATAAAATACTCTTGAAGCAGGGAGAGCTCCAACTGCAGCGGCTAAACCATGACCAGTAAAATCACCAAGCATGCAATATAAGCTACCTAATGGGCTTTGTGCGACCAAAAACATATCGCCATTAAACATAGCCGCAGGCGATAAATGAAAATCTAAATGCTTAGGAAAAGATTGTTGGTTCTCAAGAGCATTATTAAAAATATGTTCGACAATTTCATGTTCGCGTTCGACTTGATTTTGATGATATTCAAGTTGTAGATTTTGCTCTCTTGCCTTTTGGCTTAAATTTCTTATCCTGCTATGCGCTTTAATTTTCGCGTTAAGAATCACTTCTTGAAACGGCTTATGCAAAAAGTCATCACCACCAACCGATAAGCAACGCTCAAAGCTCGCTTCGTCTTCTAATGAGGTAATAAAAATAATCGGTAAGTAAACTTGGCTAAAGCGCTCTTTGATAATCGCTGCGGTTTCAAAGCCGTCCATCACAGGCATAATGACATCGAGTAACACAATATCAATGGTGTGTTCTTCGAGCAGATTTAAAGCAACAAGACCGTTCTCAGCGGTATAAACACGGTAGCCCTGCTGCTCTAACATCACGGTTAATAAGCGACGATTTAAGGCAAGATCGTCTACAACCAGAATATTAAGCATCAATCAATATCGAACTTTTTATCAAAACGTGAGATTTGCAGGATTTTTTTCAGTTGCGGTTGGCAGTTACTAATTTGAATTGTTTCAACTTTGCCTGTTAGGTTTTTTTTCATGTTCAGCAACATGCCTAACGCTGAGCTGTCCATGTAATCTGTTTCTCTAAGGTCTATAACCACTTTATCGATATTGTCGTTAAGATCGGCATACGCCTGACGAAAAGATTGCACCAAATTAAAATCAAATTTTCCTTTGATTTGTACAGTTAATATAGCGCCATCAGCAGAAGTGCTGCGCGTTAAACTCATAATAAACTCCTAATAAACAAATCTTTCCTGATACTTAACTAAATATAACCGCTTAAAACAAATAAGCCAAAAATTAAAACACTTAGGATGAAATTTGTTATCATTTAGCCAAGCTTCTATAACGAGATCTACCATGAGCGATAATAATCTAGTTTATTCAACTGCAACGGGTCGCATTGAGCAACCTAAAGAAAGTAAACCAAGCCAAGGTAAAATTTTTAAAGACGGCTTTTTACGCATAGAACGTCAAACCAAAGGGCGCAAAGGTAAGGGCGTGATGTTAGTTGTTGGTATCGACAGCGAGCAGCACGACTTAAAAAAATTAGCCAAAACCATTAAAAGTAAAATGGGCCAAGGCGGTGCAGTAAAAGACGGTATCATCGAAGTTCAAGGTGATGACAGAGATAAGCTAAAAGCGATTCTCGAAGGACTAAAGTTTAAAGTTAAAATTGCAGGGGGCTAATCGCCCCCTTTTTTTGCGTTCTGTATTTTATGAATTCAACGAGTTGAGCTGTTCATAAAGTGCTGGCAACTCATCTTCAGGGATAGGCTTGCTATAGTAGTAACCTTGCACAATATAACAGTTGTTGTTTTGTAAAAACTCAATCTGCTCAATAGTTTCCACCCCTTCGGCAACAACGTTAAGCTTCAGCTTTTGTGCCATAGCAATAATCGCAGCGGTAATTTCCATATCATTACTGTCTTGTGGAATATCTTTCACAAACGAGCGATCAACTTTCAAAATATCCACAGGGAAACGTTTTAGGTAACTCAGTGAAGAATAGCCAGTACCAAAGTCGTCGATTGAAATTGATACACCCAAGGCTTTTAACTGATGCAGTTGTAAAATAGCGGCTTCAACATGCCCCATTAGCATACTTTCTGTTAGCTCAAGGTGTAAGCGTTTAGGCTCAACACCTGTTTGTTTGATGATTTTATCCAGTGTCGATACCAAGTTCGCATCTTTAAATTGACGTGCCGACAGGTTGATTGAAATATTATTCTTTAAGTCTTGGCTTGCTAAACGTGCAGCAAACTCACACGCTTCTTGCAGTATCCATGCGCCTAATTCAACAATTAAACCAGTTGCCTCAGCAATAGGAATAAACTTAGTTGGTGGGATCATCCCTTCTTTAGGATGGAACCAACGAATAAGTGCTTCGTAGCCAACCACTTGGTTATTTCTACAATCAACTTGTGGCTGATAATAAACCCTAAACTGCCCTTCGCGAATACCAGTACGAAGCTCATTTTCAATGAATAAGCGCTCGTTTGCTGCAGCATTGAGCTCTTGGCTATAGAAGTGGAAAGTATTACGCCCTTTCGCTTTTGCTTCATACATCGCAAGGTCGGCATGTTTAAGTAGCTGATCTTCTTCTTGGCTATCAAATGGTGCCATTGTGATACCAATACTGGCACTGATGATCACTTCATTGTTACCTAATTTGATTGGCTCATTAAGTGTGCGCTGAATCGTATTAGCCACTTCCATAGCATGTGTTTGATGCTCAATACCACTTAAAAGGACCGCGAATTCATCGCCGCCTAAACGCGCTATTGTATCTTCCGTACGCAAACGCTTTTTCAAACGGTTAGCCACTTCAACTAATAACTGATCCCCTGCATCATGCCCTAGTGTATCGTTGATACGTTTAAATTCATCTAAGTCAAAATAGAATAAGGCAAATGCATAATGACCACGTTCAGCCAGTGCCATTGATTTACGCAGCTGCATTCTGAAGAAAGTACGGTTAGCAAGCCCCGTTAAGGTATCAAAGTAAGCCAATTGCTCCATCTTACGCTGGCTTTCTTTTACAAACGAAATATCTTGTGCTGATGCCACGTAACTGGTGATCTCACCACCATCTTCACGAATTGGTGAAATACTTAACGAAACCCAAACTGATTGGCGTTCATTCCCTTGTAATAAGGTATCCCCGCGCCAATAATTACGGCTACGCAAATCGATATCAATATCATCGACTAAAATCGCCATTTCTTGTGAAATGATATTCAGCAGCGGCGAGCCAATAAAGTGACGCTCCTCAAAACCGGTCATTTCAACCATTTTCGGATTCACGTATTTGATCTCAAAATCTTGATTGGTGATCACCACACCGGTACCAGAGAAAGCCACAGCTTTAGATAAACGATTCGCCGCTTTTTCAGCTATTTCTTTTTCACTAATGCGCTGGTTTAAGCCATCGATCAACTTACGAATTTCAATAGCCATGTCTCTAAACGAGCCATTTAGCGTGCCAATTTCATCTTTATTAGCCTTTGGAAACTCAGTTTGTAATTGCCCTTTGCCAAAACTAACTACCGCATTAACCAACGAATGAATGCGACGCAGTACTAATTGATAAAGTGCTTGATGTAATAACAAAGCAACTAAAATAGCGTACAAGATAAACAAGCCAAAGAATTTTACTTTTAACTCTTCAAGCGCAGAAAGTGCCGACGAGCGCTTTTTATAAATTCCAATATACCAATTTAGATTCTCGACTTTACGAATATTGATAATGTGAGTTTCGCCATCTTGTACGAATGAATTTGCCGACTCAGGTAACTTTAAACGAATGGTTTCAGACACTAGTTTTTGCAGATCAGGGTTTACAAAATCTTCGGTGAGTAATTTTTTACCTTCACGACCATATTGCTCAAGCGTGGTTTTATCTAAATCAGGGTGAGCTAACAGCTGACCTTTTGCATCAAACACTAACAGATGCTGCTCACGGTCACCGATAGGTAGCTGTGCCAATAAGGTTTCAAGCGCGATATCACTGCCCGTGACACCAAAAAAATCGTTATCAAGGTAGATTGGCACAAGCACACTCACCACCCACTTATGCCAAATAGTATCGTAATACACTTTTGACCACACCGCTTCTCGGCTTGGGTTAGTTGCAGCCTGAGCGTAATTGAAGGTTTCGCCTTTAGTAAAATCAAAGTCACCAGGTACATTGAGTGCCCAGTTTGGTGGCGCGATTCGAATAAAGTTATCTTTGGTGACAAGGTAAAAATTAAAGAAATCTTGAATTAAGGTCGGTGAAACGATTTTCCATAGCGATTCAGAATCGTTTATAAGCTGTTTATAAAATTCAGAATATTTATCTTGAGGGAGAAACGCAGCCGATAAGCCATCTTCTGAGGTACTACGGATACTGCCATCGAGGGCAAATTTGAGTTCTGCGCTGCGTTTACTTTGTAAATGCGATTCGTTGTGAAGGAGTTGGCTGCTTACGACGTTATTCGCCTGCTCAGCAATATTGATTTTGGTTTTGATCAAGCGGTTAAATTGACGACTCAAGCGTTCACTAGAGTGCTTTAAAAGTTCGTGCTCTTCAAACACAAGCTGTTTTTCTTCAGATTTAAGCATCAAAGCCGCAGCACATATACCTGCAATCAAACAAATCGCAGAGATCAGCAGCGACAATTTCATACTTAATGAATTCACACCAAAACGTGATGGCGGTCGTCGATACACCACAGGACTACCTTATTAATAATTGTTATTATTTATTGTGCAAAAACAAATATACCAGATTCATTTTTATATTTATAAATTTTTTATAAATATAAATGAATTTTCTGAGTAAACACCGATGTTTTCTAAATTAGCTGCGATAGGCAGTTGACTTTACATACAAGTGTTTTTACATTAGTTCAATGAAACAAATTATCTCTCGCACTTATTTTTCGTTTTTTAGCTTCTTTAGATAGAGGAGGCTTAACTGTTTGCGAGATAAATTCACCGAATAGCTAAAGCCTCCCACTTGGGAGGCTTTTTTGCTTGTGCACTGTTTTGGAATGAGGAAACCAACATGAGCATTGATACATTAAATGCGTTACGACACGATATTAATGAAATAGATTCCGACTTATTGGTGTTACTGGCTAAAAGACGCCGTATTAGCCACAGCGTAGTTGAATATAAAATTGCCAATAACAAACCAATTCGCGATGAAGCCCGCGAACAAGCATTACTCGAAAAGCTTATTAATTATGGTAAGTCGCTAGGACTGGATGCGTACTACATTAATAATGTGTTCCAAACCATTCTTGAAGATTCGGTTTTAAACCAACAAGCCATGCTACAAAAGAATCTTAACCCAGAAGCGATGAGCGAAACGCACCGCGTTGCTTATTTAGGTGGTCAAGGCTCTTATAGCCAATTAGCCTGTCATAAATATTTCAGCCGCCGTCCTGGAAAAGTCATTGAAATGGGCTGCTCAAGCTTTGAACAAATCACTGGTAAGGTTGAAAGTGGCCAAGCTGATTTTGGCTTACTACCAATTGAAAACACCAGCTCAGGAAGTATCAATGAAGTTTTCGATTTATTACAACATGCGCAAGTTTCAATCGTTGGTGAAGTAACTCACAGCGTTGAACACTGTTTATTAGCAATGCCAGGGACTGAGCTTTCACATATTAATAAAATCTTTGCTCACCCACAGCCTTTTGCTCAATGTAGCCGCTTCATTCAGGGGCTAGGTGATATTCAACATGAAACCTGTGATTCAACTTTCCATGCATTACAATCAGCGGTAGAAACTTCAAATAGCGCCGCTATCGGTTCAGCGCAAGCAGGTAAAAACGTTGGATTAGAAGTCGTTAAGTCAGGCCTTGCAAACCAAAGCGAAAACCACAGCCGCTTCATTGTTGTCGCACGTAAACCGCTGCAAGTATCAAAGCAAATTCCAACTAAAACCAGTATAATTATGGCCACCAAACAACAAGCGGGTTCGTTGGCTGATGCCTTAATGATCTTTAAGCATCATCAAATCAACCTAGTAAAATTAGAATCTCGCCCAGTTCCAGGTAACCCATGGGAAGAAGTGTTTTATGTTGACCTTGAAGCAAACCTTGATGACTTACATGTTAAGCAAGCGCTTGAAGAGTTGAAAGAACACACCCAGTACACACGTGTATTAGGCTGCTATCAAAGTGAGTCTTTGCAAGCTGTTAGTGTGTAATAGGCAGCATAGATAAGATGAATGAAAAGGAGCTGGTTGGCTCCTTTTTCGTATAATTTCATCTTAGATACTTGCACCCACTGCTCTGTCTAAGCATAATCTTGAAAACAATTATACATTGGATCTTTCATGAATTGGTTAGCAGAATTAGCAACTAAAAGAACACCTTGGTTATTATTAGCCTTTATCTCCCTCGCTTTCGAAGTCACCGCGTTATTTTTCCAATACAACATGGGGCTTGAACCCTGCATTATGTGTATTTATCAACGTACTGCTGTTCTAGGCTTACTTGCTGCGGGTGTTATCGGTGCGATTAACCCACAAAATATGGTTCTTCGACTCGTTGCATTTGCCACTTGGGGTGTCTCTGCAATTTGGGGTTACTTTATTGCTAAAGAACATATTGCAATGCAAAACAATACCGACCCTTTTGCATTTAGTTGTGCATTTGAACCTAACTTCCCAAGCTTTATGCCACTGCATGAGTGGATCCCTAGCTTCTTTGCAGCCACAGGTGATTGCGGCAATATCGATTGGCAGTTTGCTTCTATGAGTATGCCGGCTTGGATGGAAGTTATTTTTGCGGCGTTTTCAGTGGTATTTATAGCCGTAGTAGTTAGCCGTTTAGTGAGCAAAAAGTCGCTGTAATGATTTATTTTTTTACTAGTCAAATCCCCGCTTTAAAAGCATTTAAAGTAAGGCAACGCCAGCAAATTATTGCCCTTGCTTTGGCTCATTTAAGCCCGAGCAAAAAAATTATTTTATCGGTGTGCAAGCTTGCCTTTTTAGCGCCATTATTTTTAGGTTTAGCTTACTTTGAAGGCTGGATGCTCATCCCTTGGTTGTTGTTAGCAGGTTTAAGTTACCCCCTTATCACAACACCTATCGAAAACATGTTCGCGTTAGCGCATTTAGACAAAGCTATCGATGAATTTAAACAGGGCGAATAACGCCCTGTTTATGTATATAGTCTGCTATTTATAATGTAATTTTTCCCTCAAGTTTAGCAAATAGCTTATCGCCAATTCCTTTTACTTCTTTTAATTGTTCAACCGATTTAAACGGACCTTGCTTAGTACGATGTTCAACAATCGCCTTCGCTTTTGATTCACCGATTCCTGGTAACTGAGTTAACTGCTCAATGCTGGCTTTATTAATACTCAGCTTTTGCATTTTAACTTGTGTAGCTTTGGTTGGTGTTTCGGCTGATGCCTGTGTCGTTGGCAGTAATGCAAGACTAGTGGCAAGTAAAATACTTGATAGTAGTTTCATAATTTCCTCCATGATGTCCATCTTGGACAGATAATTAGCCGTTACCCAACACTCACTCCATCGCTTGTGTTTAACTTTGGGTAACATTTTAAATAAAGCTAATATCCCTATTATTGTCAAATTTGCTGAATAAATATTTTCGCTTGCTACTTGCAAAGTAAAGCGCGAAGCATTACTGTATATAAAAACAGTAATCAAGGTGGCGATTTTACGCTGCAAATGCCACGCTTAAATGCAGGAGAAATCATGGCTGTTGTTGTTAAATATGTTGTAGAAAGAAACGGAGTCGAGCGCATGACGTTTACTACTAAAAAAGAAGCTGATGCGTATGACAAAATGCTCGACATTGCTGAGTCATTAGAACTAATGCTTGAAAAAGTTGATGTACCATTAAGCGAACAACAAATTGAATCGCTGGCACTTGAAATGGCAAAAGAAAAAGATCAGTTTATGGCGGTGCTTAAAGGCGCTAAAGAAGTAGAGCCGAAACCTAAAAAAGCTAAATCTGCAGATAACGTATCAGATATAAAAGAAAAAGCGGCTAGCTAAAAGCAAATTTAGATCATAAAAAAGGGCAACATCAGTTGCCCTTTTTTGTACTCAATCAAAAATTACAGTGATGATTCAACTTCATCAAATAAATCTGTGATTTCTTTTTTCGGCACAGCCGTCATCAGGCTCACTACGACAATTGCAATAGTCGATAAAACAAAGCCCGGGACAATCTCATAAAGGAGTGCACTCAGCGTTTGACCATTAATAGTAATTGGCGCGTAAATCCAAAACAGGACTGTTGCAGCACCGACCACCATACCGCTAATCGCACCTTGCAAGTTCATACGTTTCCAGTAAAGACTAAGCAGCACTAATGGGCCAAATGCAGCACCGAAACCTGCCCAAGCATTACTAACCAAATCAAGAATCGAGCTATCACGGTCATAAGCGAGGTAAATAGCAAGAATTGCTACCAGCATTACGCTGATACGGCCGACTAAAACAAGCTCTTTTTGTGATGCATTGCGGTTTAAATAGATTTTATAAAAATCTTCTGTAAGTGAGCTTGAACACACCAATAACTGCGACGAGATGGTACTCATAATGGCGGCTAAAATTGCTGCTAATAAGAAGCCTGCAATTAAAGGATGGAAGATTAGCTCAGACAACACTAAGAAAATGGTTTCTTTATCATCAATTGGCATTTGGTTCTCAAGCATATATGCCGCACCAAAAAGACCTGTTAATACAGCACCAATTGCTGAAAGTGTCATCCACGACATACCCACACGACGCATAGTTGGCATATCTTTAACAGAACGTACCGACATAAAACGCACAATAATGTGTGGTTGACCAAAATAACCAAGGCCCCATGCCATAGCAGAGATAATGGCAATCGTTGAGCCACCGGCAAACCAATCCATCATATTCAGGGCGTGGATCTCAGTGTCTTTCGGTGAGCTTAGCAGTAAGTCATAACGTGCATTTGCTAAGGTATCCATAAACGGTTGATCAAGCATGGTATAGGTTGCAATCGGCACTGCCAGTAGCGAGATAAACATGATACAGCCTTGTACAAAGTCTGTAAGGCTCACTGCTAAGAAGCCACCAAACAAGGTGTAAATAACAACAACACCCGTTGTAATGTACAGACCCATCTCGTAACTCATATTAAATGAATTTTCGAATAACTTGCCGCCAGCAACAACGCCTGATGAGGTATACAAGGTAAAGAAAACGATGATTACAATCGCAGAAATAACACGCAGTATATTTTTATTATCATCAAAGCGGTTAGCGAAGTAATCTGGAATGGTGATTGAGTCATTTGCTTTTTCTGTGTACACACGTAATCGAGGTGCAACTAAAAAGTAGTTAGCCCAAGCACCTAATACGAGACCTATAGCAATCCAAACTTTGCTTAAACCAAACAAGTACATTGCACCAGGTAGGCCCATCAGCAACCAACCACTCATATCTGACGCGCCAGCTGAAAGCGCTGCAACACTTGGTGATAAATTACGACCACCTAGCATATAACCTGATACATCATCTGTGGATTGCTTATAAGCATATAGCCCAATCCCCAGCATAACGATGAAGTACAATGCTAACGAAATTATCATTCCTGTTTCCAAATTAGCCTCCAATAATTGATTAATGTTGGCTTTTAATCCGAATAATGACTCGCAAGTTATTTAATTTAAAGACATTATTGGGGTAAAAACCGATATCACCCATGACTATAACACGCTTCCCCCCTACAACTCCAATCAAGCCGTTGAGTGACATGGCACAGAATTACAACCTTTTCATAACAAAAATGTGATATTTAATCGCAAGTTATAGAATTTCATCACAATTTATCCTAGTCTTAAGATCAAAACAAAATCAGTATTTATCCTCAAATACGCGCATTTAATTAATGCTATTTCAGGCACAATGGCATATATTGCTCATGGATAAATGAATTAACCGAAGTGGACATGCTAGGACTATGTATTTTTACGCTGCACGCCAACCTATTTTAGATAAGGAAAAGAAACTTGTCGGCTACGAACTCCTGTTTAGGGATGGCGTAGATAACGTGTTTCCAGACATTGATGGCGATGAAGCAACATCACGACTCATTGAAGGTAGTCAGTTCAATTTTGGTTTAGAAGATTTAACGGATAACAAACCAGCGTACATTAATTTCACTTTAGAGACACTCCAAAAAGGCTACCCACTTTTATTGGGTAAAGAACAAGTCGTTGTCGAAATTCTTGAAACTATTCAACCTGGTAAACGTTTACTTGCGCTGGTTAAAGATCTAAAAGAGCGAGGCTATACACTGGCACTTGATGATTACATACACCAACCTGTATGGCGTCATTTTTATCCGTATATCGATATGATCAAAATTGACTTTTTAACCTGCGATCAAGAGTCAATTGAAGCGGTTATTGAGGCAATCAAACCTCATCCGCATATCAAGTTGCTTGCCGAAAAAGTGGAAACATACGAGAAATATCAGCTGGCTCTAGAAATGGGCTTTAGCTACTTTCAAGGCTTTTTCTTTTCGAAACCTGAGATGGTACAAAGTAAAACTTTACCACCTTCTGAGATGGCTCTTGCCGAGCTTCTATACGAAACATCGAGTATTGATTTAAACCTCAGAAAAATCACTGAGGTGTTTGAACGTGACGTTAACTTGTCTTATAAGTTGCTACGCTACTCAAACTCAGCGGCCTTTAAACGTCGCGCTGAAATCAGCACTATTAAACAAGCACTTATCGTATTAGGTAGTGAAGAAATTAAACGTTTCTTGTCACTGCTATTTGCAGCTCAAGTTTCAGCGGATAAACCTGCTGAGCTTATTCGCCTTTCGTTAACCCGTGCTCGGTTTGCTGAATTACTCGCAATCAGCCACGGCAAATTGCGAGATACAGGTATGGCATTCTTAACGGGTATGATGTCGTTGATGGATGCTATCTTAGATGAAGACATGCCAAGCGTAATGAATAAGCTACCGCTAACCGTCGAAATAAAAGATGCGCTGCTTAAAGGTGAAGGCTTACTCGCTACCTATCTAAACCTTGTAAAATTTTATGAGCAAGCAGATTGGGAAAAAGCGAAAGAAATCCAACAGCAGTTGGGTCTTAAGCCTGAAGAAGTACCAGACGCTTACCACGATGCATTAAGTTGGTCTAATGACCAAATGAGTGTGTTTGGGGATTAATACCAATTCGCTTAAAGATATAAAAAATGCCAGCAATTGCTGGCATTTTTTTGAGTTGAATAATCTTAAAGATTCTCTAAAAAGTCTTCATCAAAATCATCAGGCTCTTTTTCTACTGGCGGATTGCCGTCATATAGCTCATACAATTGACGCTGGAAGTAGATATCCTTCATAAAGATATATGGGTCAAGCGACTCATTTAATAAGCTCTCTTGCGGCATTAATGAAGCACGTGCCTCAACTGCTTTCAGTGCAAACACCAATATAGTCTGTGGCGTCGTTAAGGTGATTTCAGGTAACACAAAGTTATCGACCACATCACCGGTTAAGTTTCGTGCAGTACTTGGCCCCATACCTGGGATCATTAAGTAAGCACCATCACCCACTCCCCATACGCCGAGGGTTTGACCAAAGTCCTCATCAACGATTTCTAAACCCAATGATGAAGCAACATCAAAAAAGCCGAGTAAGCCCACCGTAGAGTTCACTAAAAAACGCGCAAAGCTAATGCCCATATTACCCGGTTTACCCTGTAAACCAGCATTAACCATGTCAGTCGGTGCAGTGATGTTATCGGTAAAATTAACAATACTGCGTCTAACCGGTGCGGGGGTTACTGTGATGTAACCAACGGCTGCTGGGCGAAGAATATACGCATCAAGTACGTCCATATTAAAATCATACATAGGACGGTTAAATGATTGCAGAGGATCTCGTTCATCCACTTTTTCTTCTGGTATCTGTGCGCATCCTGCAAGCACTACAAAAAAGATAAAAAATATACTGTGCCTAAACATCGGCTATCCTTACGGTATTAACTCATTAATTAGCAGCGAATATTCTTTAACGTTTGCACGCTCTAAGACATCCGACTTGCCTTCCAACTCGCCGCTAGAAGTTACCACAGTTGCATCTTTTGATAAACGCGCAGTTAAAATAATTTTATCTACACTCGATAGATTCAAGCCATCAACCATGGCATTCGTATCACTTAACGTCACGGTTAGCGGAAAACTGTATTCGGTCATTTTAACCACAGCCAATGGCATTTGTGGGCCACTGGCTGCTTTAGCAAAAACAAATAACGTACCGTTTTGTGGCTGTGAATCAACCAGTGCCGGGTCTAAATCAACTGTGATGCTAATTTCACTGTTTGACGCTTTTGCTAACTCTGTATTCGTTGTTTGCTGCTCATTATTTAAGTGGGCATCAATTTCAGCAATACGCTCTGCAATCATGCTATAACGCGGATCGTTTTGCTGCATACTTGCAAGCAATACTTCAAATGCAGTTTTAGCTTGTAGCCAATCTTTACGTTCATACGCAATCAAGGCTAATAATGAGATTGCATCAATATTAGTTGGCTCGGCTTTTAACACTCTTGATAACATCGTCGCAGCACGAGACATATTCGCATCACTGCCTTCCATTAACAGTACTTGCGAGTAGCTGATCAGCACTTGCTTGTTATCTGGGTTCATTTTAAGAACCTTATCAAATGACTGCATTGCCATATCAAATTCATTTAATGACATTGCAACTCGACCAAGTAGCATCCACGCCACTTCGTCATCACCACTTTGATCAAGCTTAGTACGCAGTGCTAACGCAAACGCTTGTAGCTCATTTGGTGTTAACGGCTCACCTTCTTGCATCACGGCACGCTCGCCATATGACTTAAGATTTGCCATCGCGTCATGCCAGCCTTTAATTTGCTGCTGGCTACCCGTATAACCATAAAAGATGGCTGTTAAAACAATTAAAAAGCCTGCGCCAGTAAGTGCAAAAATACGGTTATTACCTTTACTGTTTAACGCTTTTTCTGGAGACAACTCATTGAGCAAACGACGCTTTTGTTCGATAACTGACTCATCGTACATTTGTGCATCAATACGTTGGTTATCTAGTTCAGTTTTAAGCTCATCTAAACGTTGATGATAAATTCGGATTAATTCCGAGTTTGCATTGTGATCAAGGCGTTGAATACGTTCGCGTTTAAAAAACGGTACGACAACAAATAGCAATGCAATCAGTGTGAGTAAAACAAAAGATGCCCACATTAATGCCATCTAGCTTTGCTCCTGACGTTGATTTTGTTCAATTAACTTTGCAAGTAACGCTTCGTCTTGCTCTGTCCATGTTTGTTTTACTGATGCCTTACGTTGGCGTAAAACGATAAAGCCAAAGCCAAGTACCACAATCAATACTGGCAATACCCATAACACTAACGTTGCTGGCGTTACAGGTGGGTCGTAATGTACAAAGTAGCCATAACGGTCAATCATATAATCAATGACTTCATCTTTGCTTTTACCATCTTTCACCAGTGCCAACACTTTATCGCGTAAATCTTTGGCTACAACCGCGTCTGAGTCGGCAATGTTTTGGTTTTGACATTTAGGACAACGCAGCTCCTTGGTAAGCTCACTGAAGCGTACGGCCTGCTCTTTATCATCAAATTGGTATTTGTCTTGCTCTGCAAATGCGCTAAACGTGATAAGCAAACTTGCTAAAAAAATCACGAGTCTCATTACTGTGCTCCTGCATTAACGGTGCGAATTTAGCTCGCCATACACGTGGGTTAATATCACCGGTATGGTGCAGCAAAATGGTGCCTTGCTTATCAACTAAGAAGGTTTCTGGCGCGCCAGACACCCCTAAATCAAGGGCTAATGTGCGTTTTAAATCTAAGATATTGAATTGATACGGGTCGCCAGCACGATTAAGCATACTGGTGACATCTTCGCGTAGTGCGTTAATATCAAACTGGCCATCAAAGTCTGGGTCGTAGCCTTGCTCGTAGTATAAGCCAACAATCTTAACACCCTGCTCTCTTAGCTCAGTCAAGTAACCTAACTCAGCTAAACAGGTCGGGCACCATGTGCCCCACACATTAAGTAGGTACACTTCACCCTTTAAGTCGGCATCTGTCCAACGTTTTGACTCATCCATCAAATCGGGCAAATTGAATGCAGGCATCGCGTGTCCAATACGCCCTGTTTGTAGCTCACGCGGATTAGCAAACAAACCTTGGTATAAAAACACACACAGTAAAACAAAAACCAGTAACGGTGCTAGCGCGAGTAGTTTACGGTTCATGCTGATGCCTCCTGCTTAGTCGATTTCTGGCGATAACGTTTATCACCAAGCACTAAAAAGCCAGCCAATGAAATTAAAATACCACCGAGCCACATCCAACGAACATACGGTTTATGGTAAATACGTAACGACCACGCACCTTGGCTTAATTGCTCGCCTAGTGCTAAATACAAGTCGCGTGTAAAACCAGCATCCACAGCGGCTTCTGTCATAAATTGCATACCGATGTCATAACGACGTTTCTCAGCGTGTAACACGGTTACTTGTTTATCGTTTTTCAGTACGGTGACAACACCAGCATGGCCGCTATAGTTAGCGCCACGAATTGTTTTAACACCATCAAAGCGGTACTGATATTCATTTAATGCCACGGTTTCGCCTGGCTTCATTGATACATCACGCTCAACTGAGTAAGCAGAGGTTAGCGTTACACCTGCAATCACAAATGCTAAACCAATGTGACCTAAAACCATCGCCCAATAACTTAACCCTAATCGTTTAAAGCCTTCACCTAAGGTTTTATGAATAGTTACTTTTGCCGCTAAATCAACCAGAGTAGTAACAAAAATCCATACCGCTAATGTTGTTGCAATAAAGGTAATAGGTGCAATCACATCGTAGCTTGAATATAACCATGCTGCTGTTGCTACTAGGCTTACGACGGCCGAGAGTGCAAATTTATTTTGCAGCATCGACCATTTGTTTTGTTTCCAGCGTAATAGCGGGCCCATGCCCATTAATATGGCAAACGGTACCAGTAGAATTGCAAACATCTTGTTGAAGAATGGTTCACCAATCGAGATACTGCCTAAGCCAAGTTCTTTGTGGATCATTGGCAATAATGTACCCAACAATACAATCAGCGTTGCCACAACTAAGAAAATATTATTTAGCCAAAGCGCAACTTCACGCGAAGCAAACTTATAACGGCCTTCACTTTTCACCTGTGATACACGCAGTGCATAAAGCGATAAACCACCACCCACAACAATGGCTAAGAAAGCTAAAATAAACATTCCGCGATTAGGATCTGAGGCAAATGCATGCACAGATACAATGATACCCGAGCGCACAATAAAGGTACCCAGTAAGCTCAAAGAGAATGCTGCAATAGCGAGTAATACCGTCCAAGACTTAAAGACACCACGCTTTTCGGTGGTTGATAATGAGTGCAACAATGCGGTTGCCACAAGCCATGGCATTAATGATGCGTTTTCAACTGGATCCCAGAACCACCAGCCACCCCAGCCAAGTTCTGAGTATGCCCACCAACTACCGATGGTAATACCGAGTGTTAAAAAGCCCCATGCAGTCATTGTCCAAGGACGAGACCACTTAGCCCAGGTATTATCAAGCTTTCCGGTAAGTAGTGCCGCAATAGCAAATGAGAACGACACAGATAAACCCACATAGCCCATATAAAGCAATGGCGGGTGAATAATCATGCCAGGGTCTTGCAATAACGGATTTAAATCGCGACCTTCAACTGGGAAATACGGTAATAGGCGCTCAAATGGGCTCGACATTAATAAGGTGTAAAGCATAAAGCCAACGCCTAAAAAGCCTAGTACACCGAGTACTCGGGCACGTAAAACCCAAGGTAATGATTGCGAGCGCATTGCAACAACCGCTGTCCAACCCGCTTGCATCACTAACCAAAGTAAAATTGCTCCCTCATGGCCACCCCATGTCGAGGTAATTTTGTAGTACCAAGGTAAGGTGCTACTTGAGTGATAAGCAACATACGAAACGGTAAAGTCATCGGCTAAACTGGCATAAATAAGTGCTGCAAATGATAAAAGCACAAAGACGAACTGACCAATTGCCAGTGATGGGGCTGCGCGCATTAAACGTAAATTGCCGGTATGCGCCCCCCACAAAGGAAAAATACACAGTAAAACACTGAGCACCATGGCCAGTGTTAAAGAAAAATAACCGAGTTCTGGGATCATATTAATTGCCGCTATCTAAGTTATACGTCGGTTTCTCGTGTTTGATACCCTTCACAGCTTCAGCAACCTCTGCTGGCATGTATTCTTCATCATGCTTTGCAAGCACTTCAAAGGCATCAATTTCATTGGCTTTTACTAACACGCCCTGTGCCACAATCCCTTGGCCTTCACGGAATAAGTCCGGCAATATCCCTTGATAATTAATTGTCACCATAGGGCCTTTATCGATCAATTTGAAGCTCACTTTCAAGCTT
This sequence comes from Pseudoalteromonas sp. T1lg21, assembly GCF_002964625.1. Taxonomy (NCBI): domain Bacteria; kingdom Pseudomonadati; phylum Pseudomonadota; class Gammaproteobacteria; order Alteromonadales; family Pseudoalteromonadaceae; genus Pseudoalteromonas; species Pseudoalteromonas sp. T1lg21. The sequence continues at coordinate 226,545 of NZ_PQBX01000060.1, read as the reverse complement.
GCTTCGTCACGTACAACTGAGCCAGGTACAACCATACCACCAATGCGGAGCTTTTGACCGACATGCGGTTTTTCTTTGTTCGGGCCTTTACCCTCAACAAGTTCGCTTGGGGTATAGAACAAATTAATGTTTTCTTGCAGTGCGTACAGCACTAAACCAATGGTTGCACCCACACCAAAAATAATGGCTACAACAGCTAATAAACGTTTTTTACGTCTTGGATTCATTGCCCTGCCTCTTGCTTCGCTTTCTTAATGCGCTCTTCACGTAGTGCTTGCTGCTTTACTGAAGAGAAAATACGTTTTGTATCGTTTAACGAACTAAATAAAATACCGAGTAAAATCAATGCACAGCTGCCAAAAGACAACCAAACATAAAAGCCATAGCCACCCATGGCAATAAAATCTGCAAAAGAATCAAAATGCATGATTAACCTCGCTCAAGCATATCACGCACCCACGGGCGGTGCTTTTCACGTTGTAAAATTTCGTTTTTAAGGCGAATTAAGGTCACCACACCAACAAAACCTGCAAACGCAACAATGTTCACCATTAATGGCCAAAACATACTTGGATCAATGGCTTTAGTATCAAATTTTGTAATAGTTGCACCTTGGTGCAAGGTATTCCACCACTCTACCGAGAAGTGAATAATCGGTAAGTTGATAACCCCAACAATGGCTAAAATACACGCTGCGCGACCCGCTGCTTTTTTATCTTCAAAAGCATGGTAAAGCGATAACACGCCTAAATACAAAAATAACAGAATAAGCTCAGACGTAAGGCGTGCATCCCATACCCACCATGCGCCCCACATAGGTTTACCCCATGCTGCACCGGTGATTAATGCTATCGCTGTCACACATGCCCCAACGGGTGCAATTGCAATCACAGCAAGTTCTGCATTACGTAATTGCCATACTAGTGCGATCACTGCTGCAATCGCCATAGAAGAGTAAGCGCCCATAGATAAAATAGCTGAAGGCACATGGATAAAAATAATTCGGTAGCTGTCTTTTTGTTGGTAATCGGCTGGAGCATAAGCAAGCCCCCAGACCCATCCAACAATCATACAAACCACCGTAACGACGGCGAAATAAGGCAGTAAGGTGTTACACAATTGGTAAGCACGATCTGCTTTTGCGTAGGGATGTAACCACTTCCACATATTAACTTACACTCACTTTCAATGCTGACGATATGGCAATTGGCGCCGCTATAATCGCTACGATTAGCATGGCACCAAGGATTGCAAGCTGTCCGCTATAGGCAAGCTCCATAGAGCTGGTATCAATAGCCGAGGTTGCAAAAATTAGTACAGGGATATACAAAGGCAAAACAAGCAAACTCATCAAAATACCGCCTTTTTGCAGTCCCACAGTAAGTCCAGCGCCAATTGCGCCAATAAAGCTAAGCAATGGCGTACCCAACAATAATGTTAGAACGGTTGCTAACAGCGCTGAACTTTCTAAATTCAATAACAAAGCAAATACCGGCGTCATCAGTACTAATGGCAGCCCCGTGATCACCCAATGAGCAGCCACTTTTGCAAGCACTGTTAACGGTAATGGATATGACGACGCGATTAATTGCTCTAATGTTCCGTCGTGATAGTCATCGCGAAATAGCTTATCAAGGCCTAACATGGTTGACAGTAACGCAGCGACCCAAATAATGCCTGGCGCCATACGAGCAAGTAGACCGGGCTCAGGGCCAATTGCTAACGGAAAAAGTGTAATAACAATCAGAAAAAACAAGATAGGGTTAACGATTTCAGCACGCTGACGAAACGCTAATTTAAGATCTTTAGAAAAAACCGCAGAGAATAATTGCCAATACGAATGCTGTTTTACCATCAGTGGCGATACTCCAAAGTCACTGTTTTTAGATCACTAAATTGTGTTGTTAAATCTTGGTGAGTGGTTAAAAGAATCGCCCCACCTGCATTTAAGTGCTCGACAAAACGTTCTTGCAAAAATGCAACACCGCTTTTATCAAGTGCAGTAAATGGCTCATCAAGGATCCATAGTTTGGCGCTATTTAACCACAGTCTTACTAAAGCGACACGGCGCTGTTGCCCCGCAGACAGCATACGAACAGGCACATCTTCAAGGCCCACCAAGCCTATTTTTGCTAAGATTGGATACAAGTCTTGCTTGCTGTCGTAGCCATTAATTTTCAGCCAAAATGCGACATTTTCTAGGGCGGTAAGCTGTGTATTTACACCCGTTTTATGGCCAATGAACAGCAGCTCTTGTGCATATTCATCATAGTATTTTGAAATAGAACGCTCTTGGAAAAATACATCGCCTTCATCCGCCATAGCGAAACCCGCGATAATACGCAATAATGATGTTTTACCAGCCCCATTCGGACCAGCTAATTGCATAATTTGTCCCGATTTCAAGCTGAAATTAAGATCCGCAAACAAACAACGATCTTGCTTGATGCAGGTGACGGCCTTAATGTGTAACAAGATGACGATTCTCTATACCCAAAATTAGGCGTTAGTCTACCATAATGATAGGGTAATACGAATATTGCTTTAAAACGATTAACTTATATTTGATCTAAAATAATGAATAAACAAAGCCAGTTGACTCTCAGCACTCAGCTTAACCTTGATCCAAAAGCGATAAGCAGCGCATCACAGCATTCATCCAATGATGCCTTAAAAATGCTGGCTGAGCAGAACGTGACTGCCCGTAATATTGTGATTGGTAAGCAAAGCGTGCAAATGGACGTGCTAATCAATAACTCATGGCAAACACTGCGCTTATCAACAGAGCAAGAAAACCTCAAAACTGAGCGCTTTCTAGCGGCCAATATTCAATTAAGTAGTGATGGTAAACAGCTGAGTATTACACCAGCACCGCTGACGATTACACTAGGTAAAAGCCAGCAACTACACGCGCTTCTTAACTTACTAACCCAAGGAGATGCACATACTACCGCGCCCTATCCTGCTCAAATTGCAGATAGCAAGGCCTTGTTACAACTACCCGCATTAAAGGCTGAGTTTGCCCTTAACAATAGCCTGGTTGCTCTTTTAAAAGCTGAAGCACCACTTAAAGCCATTTTGCTCCCAGCGACCAACCAACAAAATAGCTTTAATTTAAACATTATTAATCGCTTTGGGGACTCTCTCCATCAGCAAAGTGTTAGCCAACAAAAAGTGGCTGAGTTGGTGGCAAAGCTAACCCCCGAAATGAACTTAAAATTAGCTGGGCAACAAGTGCAGCTGAGCGTTGCCAGCAAGCAAAGCAACGAATTAACATTGCCGCTATCAACTATTTCACCAAAGCAAGCTAAGCAAATTCAAGCGCAGTGGCAATTTCATCCGCACGCACTAAAAGTAACCCCTCACTCAGTTAAAGAAACATTAGAACTAGTAAATAAAATGCCAGTTCAGCAAGTGTTGTTGAAGAACTCGCTGTCAGAGACATTCATTCAAGCGTTAAAAAGCCAAGCAGTTGAACCTAAGAGTGCGTTGCTTGCGCCATCGAGTAGCTCACACTCTCCAATCAGCTCCTGGCTAAAAGACAGTTTTGCTGATTTAAAAACGCGTATTAGTGATGCTGTACGCTATTTTGAAAAGCTCCCTGCCACCACAAAAGCAGCAGTTAACCAGCCAACAAACCAGCTGATTGAGAGCAAAAATACGATTAGCCAACTTGGCTTTAATGCTAATAAGATCAATATAATAAAGTTTGCCGCTGTTCAGCAAAGCGCACTCCAACAAGCAGCGCCTCACATATCCCCAAGAGCCAGTGATTCAATTGCAACGAATGGACCATTACCTGCAACTAAACAAGCAGACTCACCATTAACAACCACTCAGTCGGCAAAGCAAGTGAGTTTACCCGTGAGCTATAATAATGCGCCGCCTTTAATACAATTATTGCAACGTATAAAAGTCAGTTTAGAGCCGCTTGTTAGTGCGCAAACTCAGGCCAGTCAACCAGCAATAAACAGTAGCAAAACACAACCACCATTGCTGAGCACAGATAACAATTTGCAAAAAGCGCCTGTAGACAACAAAGCGGTTAACAGCGCGGTTACTGCCATAAAACCTGACAAACCAGCCTCAGAGCAACTCGCTCAAGTTAAAAGTAACTTTGCTAATTCAGTACTCAACAATGCCAGTGAGCCGGCCTCTCAAACTAAACAGACGCCATTAAGCACAGCACCCAATTCGCTGACGCAAAATGTAAAGCCAGAGATAAAAGGGTCATCATCACCTTTGCAGCAACACGCTGAGCAAGTTATAAAAACTGTGGCTAAAAACCTTGTAGCAGGACCTAATGAGCCAATAAAACAAACCGCATTAGCGACTCAAGCAATTAATGAACAAGCTCAAGGGTTACAAAAAGTTGCTCAGCAGCAAACTCAATTGCATGCCCCCTTTTTAGCAGCGAAAGAGCCAAACTTAGCTCAACCCTTATTGCCGATAAGGCCCATTGAAGCCGCGTTGATTGCTAAGTTATTACCACTTCCGGAAAGTAAGCCGTTAGTAAGTACGCCACTGCCAGTGCAATTAACAGAAAAACTTGTAGCCCTGAGCGAGCAAAACTCGTCGTCTTCGGTAGATTTAAATCGACTCGTGAATCAAGCATTTAATCGCATGATCTCTAGTCAAAACATGCACCCGACAACAATTGAGCGAGAACTTTTAAGTATTCTCAGACCAGCCGCATTACCCAGCCAGACTCAGCAAGCGAGCTTTAGTCAGGGTTTAGAGCAATTAGCGGTGGCTTCACTGGCGGCACCCATTATCAATCAAGCGCCAACGAGTATTAGCTTCAATAATCAAACAGGTCTTGATGCATTACTGCAAGTGTTAGTGCCCAATTTTAAAGCCGTTAACGGCAGCAAGTTACTCGAGCAATTGCAACAGCCAACGATGCAAGCAATGGCCGCTGAAGTATCTCAACTCAAACAGACTCTGACCCAAGTGCAGACAACGCCCATCAATCAGCAACAAGATAACAGTGCTTTGGCGCAGTTTTTCTTGCCGATGAAGCTACCTCCTGAAACAGGGCAAACAGAAATCAGCTTAGGACAGTATAAAAAGCCGAGTAAAAATAAACTCGAAGCAAAAAATGTTTGGTTTGTGCGGTTAAACTTTGACTATGCACAGCTTGGCAAGTTACAAATTACCGCAGAGGTGATGGATAAAGCAGTTGATTGTCAGTTACTTGCTTCTTCACAAGAAGTAACCGCACTTGCTCATCCGCACTTAGAAACGTTACGTCATAAGCTTGCAAGCCATGGCTTAAATGTGGGAGAACTAAACCTGCAGCAAGGTGTGTCAAACCATCAGGCTTTTTATAAATCGCATGCGATTATCAACATTAAGGTGTAATTTTTATGAGTGAACACGCGATGCATAAATCTGCGATAGGCCTACTCTACGAAGCTGGCAGCTCGCCAAAAGTGACCAGTAAAGGCTTTGGTGAATTGGCGGAAGAAATTATCAAGCTCGCCGAGCAAAAAGGTATTCTGATACACCAAGATGCTGATTTAGCCCAAACTCTGTCTCATCTTGAGTTAGGTGAAGAAATACCGAAAGAGCTTTACTATGTCATTGCCGAGTTAATTGCTTTTTCGTACGTATTGCGTGGTAAATTTCCACCGGGTTGGCACGATTTTCAGGGTAAGCTCAACATTCAAGCCTAGTGCTCAGAAGCGCTCAAATAAAAAAGCGCCTTATTGGGCGCCTTTTTGTTTATGAAGTGACATGAGTAGCTCAGCTTCGGCTCTGGGTAATTCGCATTCACGAATTATTTCTTCTAAATCAGCACCTAGCTCAACCATTTTAACCGCTCGCGAATAAATTTTCGCGTTCGGATCATCATATTTCTGTGCATCTTGTAGCTGTTCAAGCTCTTTACTTTTTTCTTCAACAGCGACAACACGTTTGCCAATACTTAGCATGCCGGCACGCATTTCAGCCACTTCGCTACGAAGAATACTCAATTGCTGTTGAGCTTCTTGCAGCTGTTTTTGCTTGGCCTGAATTGCCGCCGCTTGTTTATTGTTATTGACAAAAATAAGCCCCAAACACACTAATACAAGTAAGATTGAGGCACCAAACAAAGAGTATAACAGCATATAATTTCCAAACGCTTATAGTGCGCTTAGCTCGTCCCACTCATCGTCATTTAGTAATTTATTAAGATCAACCAAGATCAATAGCTCACCATCACGGTTAGATACGCCTTGGATAAACTTAGCACTTTCTTCTGTGCCGATATTTGGCGCACTATCAATTTCAGAGCTACGTAGGTAAACCACTTCAGCCACACTGTCGACCAAAATACCGATCACTTGTTTTTCAGCTTCAATGATCACGATACGTGAGTTATCAGTGACTTCTGCACCCATTAAACCAAAACGTGCACGCGTGTCGATCACTGTCACAACGTTACCACGTAAGTTAATGATACCTAACACATAAGACGGTGCACCTGGTACAGGAGCAATTTCAGTATAGCGAAGTACTTCTTGTACTTGCATTACATTAATGCCGTACGTTTCTTCTTCAAGTTTAAAGGTTACCCACTGTAACACTTCATCGTTGCTATCAGCATTTTTATTAGCTGACAGTAGTCTTTCTCCACTCATGCTATTACTCCGTAAAAATAGTTACTGCTCACGGCTGTCTAAGCCCTGCTCTAGCAATTGATATAAATTTTCAACGTCAATCAAGGCGCACATTTTCTCTTTGATGACACCTGCAAGCCAAGGCCGCTTACCTGATTTAGTTCGCCATTTTACATCTTCTTTTCGAAGCGTAATATTATTGACGAGCTTTTCAGCCAACAATCCCCATTGACTGTCACCTAAGGTGATTAAATACTGATAATTTAATGATTGTTCTAATTTTTCATCATATTTTTCTGGCATAACCCAACGTGCAGTATCAACAACATTCAGTTTTTCTTCACGGTTCAGCATCACGCCTTTAAACCATTTAGGCTTACCAAATAATTGGTTAACCTCTGCCAGCTGATGAATTCCCCCTAATGCTTTTAACGGCACGGCGAGCGTTAACCCCGCCACTTCGAAGAACAATGCCTGAAATTCACCATCAAAATAGTCTTCTTGGCGATCAGACGATGTTTTTGCAACCAGTTCTGCTTTAGGTTCTTCAACTATATCTTTGATATTAGCTTGGTTCTCGGTTTTCTCAAGCTCTTTAGTCGGTTCAGGGGTTGGTAAAACAGGTTCTGGGGTAGGCAGAATTTCCGTCAGCTTTTCTTCTGTCTTTGTTTCTGGCTCTTTAACCTGCTCTAACAGCTTTGCGACAGGCTCAAGGTTTTGGTCTGTAGGCTCATCTTCACACAACAAAGCGCCCAAATATTGGGTCATCACTTTTTCATTGGCAAATAAATGCTTACTCATCTCTAACCTTGTGCAACTAAGTAATCAAGCAGTGCGCGATAGGCAAATACCCCACGTGAACGCGGGCAAAATTGAATCGGCACTTGTTGTGCTAAACTAGCATCTCTAAATTTTGTATCGACAGGCACGACACCTGACCATACTTTGTCTTTGTAATTATCCTGCAGAGTCTTATAAGCTTCAAGTGATGCTTTAGTGCGTTTGTCGTACATTGTTGGAATAATCGTATATTGATACTGTTTGGCTTGTGATGTTTGCATCAGCTCCATGGTGCGCATCATACGATCAAGCCCTTTTAAAGCCAAAAATTCAGTTTGTACTGGCACTAAAATTCGTTCGCTTGCTGCAAGAGCATTGACCATCAAAACGCCTAAAACAGGCGGGCAATCAATAATCGCGTAATCATAATGGTCGCTAATTTTGGCAAGTGCTTTTTTCAGTATTAAGCCCATGCCATTTTTATTACCCATGCTTCTATCAAGCGTCGCAATTGCCATAGTCGCAGGTAAAATATCAAGATTTTCAAGTGTTGATGGGCATAAAGCCTGTAAAATTTCTTCACTTGCCATACTGTTACCGCGTGCAAATATATCGTACACACTGACTTCAAGATCTTCAGAATCAATACCAAAGTAATAAGTGAGTGATGCATGCGGGTCGGTGTCAATAAGTAACACGCGCTTCCCTTGTAAAGCGAGAATGCCAGCAAGGCTAACGGCTGTGGTGGTTTTCCCTACCCCACCTTTTTGATTCGCTACGGTCCAAACTTTCACATCACACCTTATTATTGTTCATTGCGCGTGGTAATCCTAATACCACCATGTGGTAATTGAATCACTTTAATGGTGTTATCATTGCTTGGCAACTCAATTTCAGTTGTATCTTGTGCTTGATTTTGTGGCTCTTGCTCTGAGCTTTCTGGTGCTTTAGGTGGTAGACCATACTTTGACAAGGCGACCACCACTTTACGGTTTTCAGCACGTCCTTGCTCGGTATCATTACTCACAAATGGTGAGTATTGTCCGTAACCTTCAATGGCCATACGCGCTGGATTGATACCCAAACTTTCAAGTTCGACGAGTACCGATGTAGCCCGCGCTACCGATAACTCCCAGTTAGAACGAAACATCTCATTGCGAATACCTTCATTATCGGTATAACCACGCACGCGAATGTAATTATCAACAGGGGCAATAATATCTTTTACTAAGCCAACGACTTGCTTGGCTCGTTGCTGCGCAACGGCACTGCCCGATGAAAACAGCATCCCAGAGCTTAGTTCAATGATAAGCCAGTCTTGATGTAACTCTAAACTCGCTTCACCATCACGAATTTCATCAATCAGTGCAGACTGCAATTTCGTGAGTAAGCTGTCGAGGGGCTTGCCAAGATGCTTTTTCTCAATATTACTGGTTTCGCTTTGCCCATCGAGTAGCTCAGGTCCTTGCTCTTCTTTACGAATGCTCTCACCGTACAAAATATCGTTCTCGGTGCTGACTCTGTCAGTTAATATGCCCGTGCCGTTAACGCCTGTGCCCACCTGCTGTTGCTGACGAGCAGACTTTTCAAACACCTGTTCAAGAGAGTCTGAGAGAATTTGAAAGTCTTCATTCTTACTAATTGCGATTGCATACATGACCACAAAAAAAGCAAACATGATGGTCATGTAATCGGCATAAGAAACTAGCCAGCGTTCGGTGTGTTGGTTTTTTGACGTGTTATGACGCAAGCGACGGCGCATCATGTTAAATTACTCGTCAACTAAGCTTGGACGCTCTACACGATACGCCTCAAGTTTTAGTTCGATATTTAGTGGGCTCTCACCTTGCGAGATAGCAATAATGCCTTCAGCAAGTAATTCATGATACAGCATTTTTTGTTCAATTTGCTGCTTAAGCTTATTCGCCATTGGCAAAAAGAGTAAGTTAGCTAAACCAACACCATAAATGGTAGCGATAAAAGCAGTTGCTACACCCGCACCCAGTTTTTCAGGATCCGTTATAAACTGCATGGCCTGAATCAAACCTAACACGGCCCCTAAAATACCAATTGTTGGACTATAGCCGCCCATTGCTTCATAAACACGACTTACCTCGAGTAAGCGTTCGCGTTCTAGCATTAAATCAATCTCAAGGGTATCTCTGAGTTTTTGTTCATCAATCCCATCAACTAGTAGACTCAAGCCTTTTGCCGCATACGGGTCTGAATGAGATAATGCTTCAGATTCTAGTGCTAAGTAACCTTCTTGACGTGCCTTGTGTGACCAACGCTTCACTTGCTCTATAGCAGCTTCAATATCATGATACGGAGGAAAGAACACCCAATGACTGATCTTAAGCGTTTTGGTAAAGACACTACCAGGGGTCTGTAGCATCACAGCCCCGAGTGTCCCACCTAAAACAATGATCAGCGCCGGACCATTGAATAATGCACTGACAACACCGCCTTCAAGCGCATAACCAAAAGCAATGGCGCCTAATGCAACGATTAAGCCAAGAAACGAAAGCTTATCCACAGCCAGTCTCACGAGTTAAACGCGCTGCAACATCATTGAGTGCGAGGCTTTCGCTCGCTAATCCTGCGTTTGCAACAGCTTGCGGCATACCGTACACCACACTGGTTTTTTCATCTTGCGCCCAAATGGTTGCCCCCACTTGCTTGAGCATGCGTGCACCATCACGGCCATCTGCGCCCATACCAGTTAAGACTACCGCCAGCACATCACCGGCAAAGGTTTTTGCGGCACTCGCAAAGGTGACATCGACGCTAGGTTTGTAGGTAATACGCGGGCTGTCATCTTCAAACACACGTAATGTGCGAGAGCCGCCGCGCCCTTCAATCAGCATTTGTTGACCACCAGGTGCTAAATAAGCTGTCCCTGGCACTAAACGGTCACCATTTTGCGCTTCTTTCACATTGATTTTGCATAAGCCATTAAGCCTTGCAGCAAAGGCTGGCGTAAACGCCGCTGGCATATGCTGAATCAGCAAAATAGGGTGTGGGAAGTTAGCTGGCAACTGAGTCAAAATTGTTTGCAGTGCCACAGGCCCACCGGTTGAAGTACCAATCGCAACCAACTGATATTTTTTACCGGAGGCACGCATACTACTCACTGATGAAGACGATCCAGCAGATGAACTAGCAGGCGCTGTCGCAGTACGACTAAAGCTACGATCAGGCTGAACAATACCGCTGCTGGTCGTTGTGCTACGAGTTGGCGCAGATGTCGGTGTTGTTCTGGTCACTGGCGCTGGACGCGTAAAGCGAGAAAGTCGACGACGACCAATTTCTTTTACTTTATTTTGTAAAAGCGCAATTGCATCTTCATTATTGCGGGCAATATCTTCGAATTTTTTCGGTAAAAAATCTAACGCCCCAGCATCCAGTGCATCTAGGGTTGCTGTTGCGCCATCACGGGTGAGTGATGAAAACATTAAGATAGGAGTCGGTGTTGCTGCCATTATTTCTTTCACGGCACTAATGCCATCAAGAACAGGCATTTCAACATCCATAGTAATTACATCAGGTCTTAATTCACGGGCTTTATCTACCGCTTCACGACCATTTACGGCAAAACCAATTACCTGAATATTGCTGTCTTGCTCTAAAATTTCGCTCACTCTACGGCGAAAAAAGCTTGAATCATCAACAACTAATACTTTGACTGCCATTGGCACTCTCTTGTTTTATTTCATTGAAAGTGCAGCTTGAGCGCTGCACTTTACTATTTATTATTAGCCAACGTAGTGCTTCAGCATGCTAGGTACGTCTAAAATAAGTGCGATACCCCCATCAGACGTGATGGTTGCACCAGCCATACCCGGAGTGCCTTGCAATAATGCATCAAGAGGTTTAATCACCACCTCTTCTTGACCAATTAACGAGTCAACCACAAAGCCCACTTGTTTAGTGCCTATTTGAACAATAACCACGTGACCTTCTGCTTTGCGCTCTTGGCGGTTGGCTCCTTTTACTAACCAATGTTGTAAGTAGAAAAGCGGTATCGCTTTTTCACGTACAATAATTGTCAGCTGACCATCCACTACGTTTGTTTTCGTTAAATCAAGATGGAATATTTCGCTTACACCAGCAAGTGGTAAAGCAAATGTTTGCTCACCAACAATAACCATTAAGGTTGGTAGAATCGCAAGCGTCAACGGCACCTTGATTTCAAGTGCAGTCCCTACACCTAATTCAGACTGAATATTAACTGAGCCGTTTAATTGGGTGATTTTAGTTTTCACTACATCCATACCCACGCCACGGCCTGAAATATCAGAGATTTCTTCTTTCGTTGAGAAACCTGGCGCAAAAATTAGATTATATGCTTCTGTATCTGATAAACGGCTTGCTTGGTCATGGTCGATAACACCTTTGGTGATCGCAATTTTCTTCAGTTTCTCTGCATCCATACCCGCACCATCATCGCGGATAGTAAGTAGGATGTGATCACCTTCTTGCGAAGCCGACAGCGTTACAGTACCTGTACGCGGCTTGCCTGCAGCTTCACGCACATCAGGCATTTCAATACCATGGTCAACCGAGTTACGCACTAAGTGCACTAAAGGATCGGCCAGAGCTTCTACTAAGTTTTTATCTAAATCGGTTTCTTCACCAACTAATTGTAAGTTGATGTCTTTTCTTAAGCTACGCGCTAAGTCACGAACAACGCGTGGAAAACGACCAAAGACTTTCTTGATTGGCTGCATGCGGGTTTTCATAACCGCACCTTGCAAGTCAGCTGTCACCACATCTAGATTAGAAATAGCTTTACCCATTGACTCGCTGTTGCTGTTATTAGCAAGGCTTACCAAACGGTTACGAACCAATACTAACTCACCCACCATATTCATGATTTCATCAAGGCGTTTTGTATCAACACGTACGGTTGTTTCAGCCTGTGGTGGTGGCGCTTTCTTTGGCGCTGCTGCAGCGACGGGAGCTTTTTCCGGTGCTTTTGCTGGAGCTGGCGCTGGTTTACTTGCTGCTGGTGCAGGTTGAGCCGCAGGTTTTGAAGCTGCTGGTTGAGCAGGTTTTGCAGGCTCCGCTTTAGGCGTTTCTGGGGCTTTTTCTGGCGCTGCCGTTTCTAAAGACTGTGGCGCACTGCCTTTCCCATGTAATTCGTCAAGTAAGGCTTCAAACTCGTCATCGCTAATTTCATCGTCTGAACCACTACTTGTTGCTTCTGCAGCAGGTGTTGGTGCAACAGGTTCAGCAGCTTTAACAGGTTCTGGCTGAGCAACTTTATCTTGTTTTACTTCACCGAAATTGCCAACGCCGTGTAACTCATCTAATAAGCTGTCAAATTCGTCATCAGTGATGTCGTCACTGTCGCTACTAATTACATCTGGCGTGGTTGAAGCAGGACCTTGCCCCTTGCCATGAAGCTCATCAAGTAGGCTTTCAAATTCATCTTCGGTGATTTCGTCAATGTTCTGTGATTCAGGCTTGCTATCTGCAAGACCACCGCCATCAAACAACATGTCGAAAGCAAATGGGTCATCTTCATCAATATTATCTGTCGCGATATCAGCTGTAACGTCAGGCGTATCGACAACTGGCTCTTCAATAACAGGCTCTTCAGGTGCAACTGCAACATCGCCTGCTACAGAAATATCTTCACCAGCGAGCTCTTCTGCTGTAGGTGGCTGGCTTAATTTATGAAGAACATCTAATAGGGCTTGATCTGCGGGCTCTGGTTGTTCGCGATTTTGAATCGTAGCGAACATTTCATTGATAGTGTCGAGGGCCTGTAGGATTACATCCATCAGCTCAGGTGTAACTGTACGCACACCTTGACGTAATAAATCGAAAACATTCTCTGCACCATGACACGCATCAACAAGCTCTGTCATGCTCAAGAAACCTGCACCACCTTTTACAGTGTGAAAGCCTCTAAAAATGGCGTTTAAAAGATCTTTGTCTTCTGGGTTATTTTCAAGCTCGACTAATTGCTCTGACAAAAGCTCTAAGATTTCCCCTGCTTCAACAAGGAAATCCTGTAATATATCTTCATCGACTTCAAAGCTCATGCAGCTACTCTCCTCTTAGAAGCCCAGACTTGATAATAGGTCATCGACTTCATCTTGTCCTGAGACAACATCATCGCGAGACTCACTATCAATAATCGGCCCTTCAGGACCTGCTAGTGTATCACTGGTCGCAGGTGCTTTTTCTATGGCCTGTTTTTCTTGTTGTTGATGACCATCTTCTTGACTGCCAAACACAGTTAAGAGATTAATTAAACTGTCTTCTACTTCTCGCACTAATTCGATGACTCGGCGGATAACCTGCCCCGTTAAGTCTTGATAGTCCTGCGCCATCAACACATTAGTCATCAAACCTTGTAGTTCGTCGGTTTTGGTGTGCGAGTTATTCATGAACTTATCTAAGCTATGACATAACGATTTAAATTCACCGAGTTCAATTTCTCGGCTCATTAAACGATCCCAAGTGGGTTTTATTGTTGCGATTTCATCAGCAAGTTGTTGTGCAATCGGTAAACTTGCTTCAACCGCATCCATGGTTTTATTTGCGGCGCTTTCTGTCATTTCCATAACATAATTTAAACGCTGCTTAGCGTCTGGGATCGCTTCGGTAGTTAAATCGGCGAGACGAGTATCTAAGTCAAAGTTTTTTAACGCTTCATGAAGCTGACGCGTCAATTTACCGACTTCAGCAAACAACTCTGATTGTTCTTTCGATGCAGCTTCAAGAATCAGCTTATCGGCTTTTTCTTGTTCACCATTTTCAAGATACTCAACAAGTTGACGAGCTTGCTCTAAACTTATTTGAGGCGCAGCAAGTGCTGACATAAGCCTCTCCCCTTAGATTAACCTAAACGTTCGAACACTTTTTCCAATTTGGTTTTAAGTGTCGCAGCAGTGAATGGTTTAACGATATAGCCATTAACACCTGCTTGAGCAGCAGCAACAATTTGTTCTTTTTTCGCTTCAGCTGTCACCATTAATACAGGAATATGCTTAAGGCTATCATCAGCACGAATTGCGCGTAACAAATCAATACCTTGCATACCAGGCATGTTCCAATCTGTTACAACAAAATCAAATTCTTGATTTTGTAGCATTGGTAATGCTGTTGAACCGTCGTCAGCTTCCTGCACATTGGTAAAACCTAAATCCCTTAATAGATTTTTAATGATACGTCTCATTGTAGAAAAATCATCAACAACAAGAATTTTCATGTTTTTATCCAAAACATCCTCCGGTGAGGTTTGAACCTTTATTTACTTACTACTAATTAATCCAGTCATTGATTTTTGCTTTGAGCTTAATCATCGCCTGACCATGTATTTGACTCACACGCGACTCGCTAACATCGAGTATGTGTCCTATTTCTTTTAAGTTCATTTCGTCGTTGTAGTACAAAGACAAAACAAGAGCATCTCTTTCTGGTAACGATTGGATTGCCGTTAATAGAGACTGGTTAAACCGCTCATTTTTAACGTTATTAAACGGTTTGTCTAGTCCTAAATCCTGACCTACTGGTGTGATGACGTCTTCATCTACGCCTAAGTCTTCTATACCTAATACTTTACTCGAATTTACATCATGTAGAATATGATGGTACTCATCCAGTGTAATATCAAGTTTTTCAGCTACTTCAGTGTCTTTTGGTTCACGATTTAGCGTACTTTCTAATTCAGATATGGTTTCAGCCACAAGGCGGGCATTGCGGTGAACTGAGCGAGGAGCCCAATCACCTCTACGAATTTCGTCTAACATCGCACCACGAATACGAATACCTGCGAAAGTTTCGAAGCTTGCACCTTTGCTTGCATCAAAGTTTTTTGACGCTTCAATCAGGCCAATCATACCTGATTGAATTAAATCATCGAGTTGTACACTGGCAGGTAAACGAGCAATTAGATGGCACGCCACTTTTTTAACTAAAGAGGCATGTTTTTCAACAATCGCATTCAGATTCTGTGCTGATTGATATCCCATCGCTTTATTCACCGATGTTGTCATAGTTAGCCGTTTACTAGTTTTTCAATAAAAAATTCTAAATGGCCAGACGGTTGATTAGGGATCGGCCACTTAACTGCTTTTGTTGCTAATGTTTTAAACGCCACCGCTGCCGGTGAGTTCGGGAATAATTCAACAATCACTTTTTGACGACGCGTTGATTTACGCATGTTCTCGTCATAAGGAATGGTTGCAACTAACTCCATTGAAACATCTAAAAAACGATCCGTTACTTTTGAAAGTTTAGCAAATAATTCTTGCCCTTCACGCATACTGCGCACCATATTGGCAACAATTTTAAATTTGTATACGCCATGCTCGCGGCTCAGGACTTTAATAAGTGCGTAAGCATCGGTAATTGAGGTAGGTTCATCACATACAACCACAACAACATCTTGGGCTGCACGAGAAAAGCTTAATACCATGTCAGAAATACCCGCGGCGGTATCGACAATTAAAATATCAAACTCAGTGTTTAACTCGCTAAAAGCGCGAATAAGGCCAGCATGCTCTGAAGGTGTTAATTCCACCATGCTTTGTGAGCCAGACGTTGCTGGTACAATTTTGATGCCTGCAGGGCCTTCAACAAGAATTTCATCAAGCTCACACTCGCCTGATAAAACATGAGATAAGTTACGTTCAACACGAAGGCCAAGCATTACGTCACAGTTTGCCAGACCTAAATCGGCATCTAGTACTAATACACGATTACCTAGCTGACCTAATGCAATTGCGGTATTGAGTGAAACGTTGGTTTTACCCACACCACCTTTACCGCCAGTAACAGCGATAACTTTAACGCCACTATTATTATTTTGATTCATTTTGCGCAGGCCGCTTGCTTGATCTAATACTGTGTTAATCATACATCCCTACTGTGTTCGACGCTACTGCTTGACGTCTTGAATGTTGTGCTTTTGCTCGTTTTAAATACAATTGTTCAGCTTTTTTCACTAGTTTTTCAGCATTCGCTACGCGAATATCCTCAGGAACGCGCTGACCGTTAGTAAGATACCCTATTGGCAGACGATTTTGAATCGCTATGCTAATAATCTCACCTAAACTTAAAGATTCATCCAATTTAGTGAAGATACAGCCACTTAGGTGAACCTTTTTAAAGTGTCTTACGGTTTCTTGCAAGACATTAATCTGTGCTGTTGCACTTAATACTAAATAACTACGAATATCAACACGCTGATTACGCATTAGGGTGTTTAATTGCTCAGTTAAACGTAAGTCGCGTTGGCTCATACCCGCTGTGTCTATTAATACTAGACGCTTATTACGTAAATGGTATAACACTTCTGCTAATTCATTCGCATCTTTTACTTGCTTTACGCCACAACCAATAATACGACCATAAGTCGCCAATTGTTCGTAGGCACCAATTCTGTAAGTATCAGTAGTGATCAACGCCACTTTATCGGCGCCATATTTTTGCGCACCTAATGCAGCTAGTTTTGCAACTGTAGTAGTTTTACCAACGCCTGTTGGTCCCACTAACGCAAATACACCGCCTTGACGCAATATTTCGTTATTCGTTGTATGCATTTGGTTTTCAACCATTTGCAGTAATGCTTGCCATGCTTGTTGGCGAGATACATCGTCAGGAATGAAACACGCCATTTGCTCTGCTACATCACGCTCAATGCCCATACCAGCTAAGCGGTCAATCATACACGCACGAGTCGGATCGCGACGGGCCATGTCTTGTTGCATTAAGCCAGAAACTTGGTGTTCAAGTAATTGACGGATCGCGTTCATTTCTTCGCGCATGGTCGTCATTTCTGACTGATTAGCTGGCGCAGCGCTTTTGTGCTCTGCTGGTGAATCTAAATCATCAAAACCAGAATCTAAGTCGTCATCAAAACCTAAGCTATGCGCTTGAGTTTGCACACGAGGCGCTGCTTGTTGTTGAAAACGAGGAGCGTGTGCATACTCAGGTTGTTGTTGCTGATAGCTAGGTGCTTTAGGCTGATAGTGTTCACTGGTATCGATACCAGATTGGCTAAACATTGATGCAAGCTCTGGCGAACGAGGGCGTGGGGCTTGACGCTCAAGTAACGCTTGTAGGCTATCCGCAACTTTAGCTTGCGGCTCAGGCTTGGCACGCATTGGCTCTGGCTTAACAAAGTTATGCTGTGGTGCAGGTTTTGCTTGCACCACAGGTGCTGCTTCGGCTTTCGGGGCTGCTTTGTCATAGTCAACTGCTGCAACGATTTCAACACCGTTAGCAAGCTTTTTGTTCGACATAATAACCGCATCAACACCTAGTTCATCTTTCACTTCTTTCAGTGCTGTGCGCATATCTTTAGCAAAAAAACGTTTAATTTTCATGGTTCAACCCCTTTACTATCCTATTGTTGGCCTACTGAGCTGACAATCTTAATCTGTCTTTCGTCTGGTACCTCTTGGTAAGACATCACCCTTAAACCTGGGATGGTGTACTTAACGAATCGAGATAACACAGTACGTAACATTCCTGACGTTAACAGTATCGAAGGTTCACCGGCCATTTCTTGGTTTTGATGCGCTTCATTCAATGATTGTTGAAGTCGCTCTGCAAGGCCTGGCTCTATTCCGGCACCTTCGTCACCTGCATTCTGAAGTGACTGATGCAACATCTGTTCCAACTCAGGCGCCAAGGTTATGACAGGGATCTCAGAAGACATACCAACAGCGTCTTGAACGATAAGTCTGCGCAGTGAAATTCGCACTGCAGCCGTTAGTACATCAGGGTCTTGGCTACGCGGGCCATACTCAACAAGGGTTTGAACAATTGAACGCATATCGCGAATTGCTACCCCTTCATTGAGTAAGTTTTGTAGCACTTTAACAACAGTAGTAAGTGGTAATACGTCAGGAACCAGACCTTCAACAAGTCGAGGATGGCTCTTCGCTAACATATCTAATAAGTTTTGAACTTCTTCATGACCCAGTAGTAAAGCTGCGCTATTAGTGAGTAACTGACTAATATGAGTTGCAACCACAGTCGCTGAATCAACCACAGTATAGCCAAGTGACTGTGCTTCATCTTTTTGATCTGGTTTGATCCAAACCGCATCTAGACCAAATGCAGGATCTTTTGTTGCAACCCCTTTGATTGGACCAAATACTTGGCCTGGGTTGATTGCTAACTCATCACCATGTTTCAACTCACCCTCACCGCTTGAAACACCCATCATAGTGATTCTGTAAGCATTCGGATCAAGTTCTAAGTTATCGCGAATGTGCACAGGAGGTACCAAGAAGCCAAGCTCCTGAGACAGTTTCTTACGCACACCTTTGATACGATTTAACAGTTCCCCACCTTGAGATTGGTCAACAAGTGGAATTAAGCGATAACCTACTTCTAAACCAATAACATCAACTTGCTGTACGTCATCCCAGCCAAGCTCTTTTTGCTCTTGTTTATTAGCAACACCTGTACCTGGCGCACCACCATTTGCTTCTTGCTCTGCTTTTTCTGCTTCAGCTTTGGCTTTTTGTTGTTGGGTGAAATAAGCAAGGTAACCCAGTAATGCACCTAAACTTAAAAATGCGATATGCGGCATACCTGGTACTAGACCCATGATGATCAAAATACCTGATGCGATATAAAGAGACTTTTCGTTACCTAACTGGTTCTTAACTTGATCGCCCATATTGTGCGATTCATTTTGACGAGTAACGACGATTGCAGTACCGATTGACAGTAACAGTGAAGGTAGCTGTGCAACAAGACCATCACCAATGGTTAGTAAAGTATACACTTCCATCGCACGGCTGAACGATAAATCATGTTGGATCATACCAACAAATAAACCACCAACGATGTTAATCACTAGAATAACGATACCCGCTATTGCATCGCCTTTTACGAACTTACTCGCACCATCCATTGAACCATAGAAATCGGCTTCGCGGGTCACTTCTTCACGGCGTTCACGGGCTTGCTCTGCACTGATAAAACCAGCGTTTAAGTCAGCGTCAATCGCCATTTGTTTACCTGGCATTGCATCAAGAGTAAAGCGAGCTGATACTTCTGAAATACGGCCAGCACCTTTGGTGATAACCACAAAGTTAATAATGATTAAAATCAGGAAGACCACTAAACCAACAGCATAGTTACCGCCGATAACAACCGAGCCAAAGGCCTCGATAACTTTACCGGCTGCATCTCCACCATTATGACCTTCGAGTAATACTACACGGGTACTCGCGACATTCAGCGCTAAGCGCATGATAGTTGCAATCAGTAGTACCGCGGGGAACATACCAAATTCAAGGGGTTTCATGGTGTAAACCGTGACCAGCAACACCACCAGTGCTAACGCGATATTAAACGAAAAAAGAATATCTAAAAGAAATGGTGGCAGGGGTAAAATCACCATGCCCAGCGCTGCAAGTACCATTAATGGCGTGCCGATACCCTTCGCATATTCTTTTTTATCTCTGTTAAGTTGTTGTAATACCGCTTTAAATTCCATAATTCAACAATTTCAAAAAATTGACACTACACGGAATTTGCAATAACTATTCCAAGTTACATTGCTACTTATTAATATTTATAAGCATCGGGTATTGGGAGCTTTTTATTGAGGGGTACAGGGCGTTTTCCACGTCCTTTTTGGAAGCGTTTTAATTGGAAGACATAAGCCAGAACTTGCGCAACAGCAGTGAATAGCTGATCGGGTATTTGATGGCCGACATCGGTGGTGTGATACAGGGCACGTGTAAGCATTGGCGATTCAACAATGGGGACATCATTCCCCTTACCTACTTTACGAATTTGCATGGCAAGCTCATCGACCCCTTTGGCAATCACAATTGGTGCGCCAGCCTTGGCTGTGTCGTACTTAAGCGCGACTGAGTAGTGCGTCGGGTTGGTTACGATAACATCGGCATCGGGTACATCTTGCATCATCCGTCTTTGCGACATTTCACGCTGTGTACGACGGATACGGGCTTTTATTTGCGGATCACCCTCAGAGTTTTTATATTCGTCTTTCACCTCTTGTAGGGTCATTTTTAGCTGTTTGTGGTGCTTATGGCTTTGATAAGGGGCATCAATCGCAGCAATGAGTATCAAAGTACAAGTCAAACCTAAGAACATCCAAGATAAGATTTCGAGAGCATGAATAAAATTACCCGGCGCGCTTTCAATACTTAAATGCAGAATTTCATCGAAGAAGGTATTAATTAAGAACACCGCAAAACCGGCAACCACAACAAATTTTAAAATTGACTTAACCAGCTCTACCCCTGCTTGCGGGCCGAGCATACGTTTAATGCCTTTTGCTGGCGACATTTTACTTGCTTTTGGTGCTGCCGCTTGCCAGCTGAAGTTATAGCCACCTAAGAGCGTATTACCAATAAAAGCGGCTATCACGATGATCAATACAAACATAGCCATGGGGAATAATAACGCATCTGCGACTATGCCCCACACTGAAAACATCTTAGTGGTATCGTAGGTTTCATTGCGATTAAGGCTTAATAAACGCCCCATCACATTATACAGACCTTTGCCAATTTCAGGGCCATACAGCAATAGCGAGACTGCCGAGAAGATAAGTACGAACATGGTGCCTAGCTCTTTCGAGCGAGCAACCTGACCCTTTTTCTTGGCGTCGTCTATTTTTTTCCCGGTGGGTTCTTCGGTTTTTTCTTGACCTGAATCATCAGCCATGGCGTGCTCCTAAGGTGTACAACCAACAAGGCTGCACATTAACTCAACCATTTTTAACCACTGAAACTCAAATTGAGTCATGAAGTTACCTAGCGTTGCCCAAATAATCACGAGCCCTGCCACTAAGGTAAACGGAAAACCAATCGAAAAAATATTTAACTGCGGTGCTGCACGGGTCATTACACCAAACGACATGTTAATCACCAGCATGGCTGTCAGTGGTGCTAAAGCAAGTACCAAAGCGGTAGTGAACATCCAGCCACCCCACGTAACGATATCCCAGTAGTGATCAACTGACCACCAATTACCATCGATTGGTAACACTTCAAAACTATGAATGACCATTTGGATCATCATTAAATGACCATTAAAAACAAAAAACAGTAAGGTCGCCAGAATCAAATAAAACTGACCAACTGCTGGCACGTTTAAGCCATTTGATGGGTCAACAACAGACGCAAAACCAAGACCGGTTTGCATCGCAAGTATTTGTCCAGCAAGAACAAAGGTATTAAGGAGTAAGGTTGATGCGAACCCGATTGCCACACCGATCAGCATTTGCTGAATTACCACAAGAACCATTTCAAACGAGAACAGATTATTAAAAGTTGCTTGCGGCAGCATAGGCACAGCGACAAAGGTGACCACCACAGCTAAACCTAGCTTAATACGGGTTGGTACATTCCTGGCGCCAAGCCCTGCCATGATCATAATCATGGAACTAATACGCACCAAAGGCAGCAAAAAGTCGCTGAGCCATTGAATGATGACAGCAAACGGAAATTCCATTTAGCCTGCAATCTCCGGTATCGACATCACTAATCGAATAAAATAATCCATGAGTTCTTGGGTAAACCAGTGACCGCCAACAATAAGCGCACTGATAGTGATTAGTAAGCGTGGTAAAAAGCTTAATGTTTGCTCATTGATTGAGGTTGCCGCTTGGAAAACAGCAACAACAAGACCAACTAACAAGCCTGGCACCACAATAGCCGATACTAATTTAATGACTAAAAACAAAGCATCACTGAGTATATCGACAAAAATTTCTGGTTCCATTTTGTGCCTCCGACCTAATTAAGTGCCTTGAATTGCATCGCTATACCCCAAGCCCAAAACTCTTCGCAAGCGTGCCCATTACTAGGCTCCAACCATCCACTAACACAAATAGCATGATCTTAAAGGGTAACGACACAATCATTGGTGAAAGCATCATCATACCCATTGCCATTAATACCGAAGCGACGACTAAATCCACAATCAAAAATGGGATAAAAAACATAAAGCCAATGATAAAGGCTGTTTGCAGTTCGCTGGTAACAAACGCAGGGATCAACACAATAAGCGGCGTGTCTTCTGGCGAATCGAGTTTGTCGTAACCGGCTATTTTCGCGAAGGTTTCTAAATCTTTAACCCTAACTTGCGAAAGCATAAACGCCTTCATTGGCTCTTTGGCAAGCTCTAACGCTTGCACGGAGGTAACCTGTTCATTTAAGTAAGGCTCTATAGCACGCTCATTCACCTGTTGATAAATTGGCGCCATAATAAAGATACTTAAAAACAGTGACATACCTAACAATATTTGATTCGATGGAGTTTGTTGCAGACCGATTGCCTGACGCAAAATAGCCAATACCACAATGATCCGAGTGAATGATGTCATCATAATGACCGCAGCTGGGATAAAACTCAGCGCTGTCATTATCGCTAACACTTGTAGCGTCACAGAGTAATCTTGAGAACCATCAGGGTTGGTGGTAATGGTCAGTGCTTCTATACCCTCAGCATTAACTGATGGCAGAAATAACACACTTGCTAAAATAAGTATCCACTTGATCATAGCGTTAATTCTTTTTATTTGAAGGTGATTGTGGGTTCAGTAACTTACCAAATTTTTTAGCAAGCTCTGGCAATTCTTTTTCTTGTAATGGTGTTTCTAGCTTGTGCAGGTAATTAATACTGTGCGGGGTCACACCAATTAAGTGCTGAGCGTTATCAATTTCAATGACCATTAAGCGTTCACGAGAGCCCAAAGGCAAACTACGCACAACTTTAAACTCATCACTATTGGCAAGATTTGGGTTTAATTTTTTTACCAAAAAAGCCAATGCAATAATAACGACCAACACTAAAAGCAAAGACATCACCATAGACAGTAAATCTGCCGTAGGTGATGCCGTTGGAAATGCAGTGCTCGACGCACTCGCTAAAGCGATTAACACATTCATCGTAACTTTTTAATACGTTCAACTTGGCTAATAACGTCAGTTAAACGAATACCAAACTTATCGTTTACCACAACGACTTCACCGTGAGCGATAAGCGTCCCATTAACCAACACATCAAGAGGCTCACCAGCAACACGGTCTAGTTCAACCACTGAACCTTGGTTTAGCTGTAGTAAGTTACGAATATTGATTTTTGAACGACCCACTTCCATCGAAATAGTGACGGGAATGTCTAAGATGGTATCGAGTTTGCGTTTTTCATCGCCAGAGAGCTCATGTCTCTCATCTTTTAATTCATCAAGCTCTGCCACAGCAGCATCGCTTGAGGCATTTTCGGCTTCCTCAGCTTCGGCTAAGGCCGCTGCCCATTCGTCCATTGTATCTTGATCATCACTCATTATGTTTAACCTTATAAATCGACTACCAGTCTAAATCTACACCTTCAGATAAATGTAGATCTTCTTCTAGTTCTGCTAATTCTGCATCTGAATCCAGTTTTTTGCCACCTTTTGTGAACACATGTAGTTCTGACTTAACTGATTCAGGGCGTTTAATTTTTTCGCTAATTTGGAGTGCCACATTGTCACGAGAACGACCCATTTTCGCTCTAAAGGTCGGCAGCTCTTCAATAAATACGGTGATATGTTCTGGCATTTCAACAGGGATAATATCGCCAGCTTTAAGCTCCATGATTTGTTGCAGCGTTAAATCAACTTCAAGTAATTGCGTTGATAAATCCACTTCAACATCCATGATTTCATCACGCAGTGCCTTACTCCAACGCAAGTCGGTATCTTCAGTGTCTGATTGCACACCAGCATCAAGTAATTCACGGATTGGCTCAAGCATTGAGTAAGGTAATGCGATATGGAAATCACCACCCCCACCGTCAAGCTCAATGTGGAAAGAGCTAATAACAACGACTTCGGTCGGACTTACGATGTTAGCCATTGCAGGGTTTACTTCTGAGTCAAGGTACTCAAAAGACACGTCCATAACTGGTGCCCATGCTTCTTTATAATCTTCAAAGATGATTTTAAGCAGCATTTGTACGATACGGCGCTCTGTTGGGGTAAATTCACGGCCTTCAATTTTTGCATGATAACGGCCATCACCACCAAAGAAGTTATCCACCAAAATGAATACTAAACGCGCTTCCATGGTAATTAAGCCAGTCCCTTTTAACGGACGAAAACGGACCATGTTTAAGCTGGTTGGCACGAATAAGGTATGGATGTATTCGCCAAACTTAATCATCTGCACGCCGTTAATTGACACCTCAGCGGTGCGGCGCATCATATTAAATAGGCTAATTCGCATATGACGGGCAAAACGTTCATTCACGATTTCCAAGGTCGGCATACGACCACGGACAATACGATCTTGTGATGAGAAGTCATACTGTAGAGTATTACTGTCTAAATCATCACCGTCGTGAATATCTTCCTCTTCGACTTCATCAACGCCGTGTAAGAGCGCATCAATTTCGTCTTGAGATAATAAATCGCTCACGCTGACCCCTTATTGCATCACAAAGCCGGTAAATAATACCCGCTCAATCACTTTGCTGCCTTCAACATCATTTAATGCTGATTGCACTTTTTCAAGTGCAGCTACACGCACTGATTCTTTACCTTCGCTGGTACCTAATTCATCAGCTGTTGTGGTAGAAAGTACGCTTAACAATGTACTTTCGATAAGTGGAATATGCTTTTTCGCAGTTTCTTCATTTACTTCACCACGCACTAGCAACTGTACTTTTATCTGCACGATTCGGTCGCGGCTAGCGCCTGGCACGTTAAAAACAAATGGACGAGGCATGGCTACATAAAGGGCTGAGCCAACTTGTGCCGAACTTGATGGTGCAGCAACCTCAGCAGCGGTTGTTTCATCTGCCAAACTCTCTTCCGGAGCATCACCACCCATAAACAAAAAGTAACCTGCTGCTGCACCAACAATCAACACTACAGCAGCAATGATGATAATCAGCTTCTTTTTGCCTTTACCTGTATCTTCTATTTCTAAATTTGCTTCTTCGGCCATTGTTAATTCCTTCAGCGTTACAGCTATTAGCCCATCATGCTGTAACTATTTTATTTCTTATAATAGCAGGACTTATGCATAGTAATCTATTGATGATGAAGATTGTTGTCGAGAAGTTTCTGAGCTTTGCGCTGATACTTCTGGTTGTTGCTCATCTGTTTGTTGATTTCCAGCGAACTGCCCCTGCCCTGACTGCCCATCTTGTTGCTCAGGGCTACCTTGCTGAATACTGCTCTCACCCAGCTCAATCCCTTGTTGTGCTAACATTTCTCTTAAACGTGGCATTGACTGCTCTAATGCCTCTTTAGCCTGCTGATTTTGCACTACAAAATTAATTTGAGCTTGCTCAGCATCACTACGTATACGAATTTGCATACTGCCCATTTCTGGCGGGTCTAAGCGAATTTCAGCTTCTTTATTATTAATATTTAATAATGCACTCACGCGCTCTTGAAGCATCTTCGCTGCATCACTTTTTATGATGTTTATCGCTTGCATTACACCAGGGTCAACGCTCACTGATTTGGATTGAGCCTGCGTTTGTGCTGTGGTTTGCGTATGCATTGTTTGTACATCAAGCGCTTGCTCATATTGCTGATGCGCCACTTCATAAGCACCAGTTTGAGTCGCCGTATTCAAAGGCGCCGTTAATTGATTAAATAATTGCGCCACACGGGGCGTCACAGCTTCTTGGGTGCGTTCGCTATTGAGCTTAACCTCTTGCTCTGCAATGACGTCTTCACCAGCAATCGCTTCACTCACCTGCGCTGCAACTTGCGCTGTGTTATTTTGTTTCGCTTTATTATTTTCAGCATTGACCGTTACTGCACTTACTGGCATCGCTGCACTGGCTGTTGCAGGGGTATTAATTGCCTCAGTAAGCACCGTTTGTGCCGCAGATAATTTTTCGTACTGAGCTGTGCCCGGCGTTAGCGTTTGTAACTGAGTATTCACTTTGTTTAACAGTGCTTGCTGTTCATCTTTACTAAGAGCAGTAAGCTGCTTTTCTACGCTTGCAGGCAGTTTGCTATCAAGGGCTTTATTATCTGCGAGTTTAACGTCTTGCTGCGTCTGACTGTCATCAGCAATTTCTGGCTCTACAGCTTGTTGTGATACAACACTCTGTGTAGTTTGTGTTGTAGGCTTACTACTCATCACATCAGTCAATAGCGACTTGATTGTTGCCACCTCATCAGCACCAAGCTTGTTATCAGCTTTTAGTTGATTTATTTGTTGCTCAAGTTGCTTTTGTTGTTCAGACGTTAAAGATAACCCCTTAGCGAACTCACTTACCGCTTGTCCATCACCACTTTGCACTTTTGCAAATAGGCTAACGATTGACTTATCTGTTACTGGTTTTTCTGTAAATGCTAGTTCTAACTTGATTGCTGCGTCAGTTGGTTTGTCTGATGTTCTCGCTGCGCTTGCTGCATCGCTTTTTTGAACTACCAACTCATCAGTAGCTAGATTTACCGCTGACTTATCACCGTTGTTTTGTGCTTGCTTTGCCGTCACATCAGCCGTTTTCACATCACTTTGAGTGCCATTATCTGTATCGCTAAGTAGTTTGTTTAAAGCAACTTTGCTTGTCTCATTTGCATCAGGCACTTTTTCTTCAGATGATTTTAATGTGTCTACATTCGCTGATTGTTTTTGGGCGTTATTTAACAGAGCGTCTATATCAACTGGTGTTTCTTTGTTGTCAGTTACTTGTGCTGCACTGGCAATGTTAGCCACCTGAGGTTTTGTATCAGGCGTATTAACAGCAGACACACCCTGCTTTTCTTTATCTGTTAATGGGCTATCAACAATAGGGGTCACGCTATCTTTTGGCGGTAAATCACCCATCGCTTTTAATTGGCTATCAACCGCTGTCGCAACTTTTGACTTGTGTAATAAGCTTGATACAGAATTGTCATCTTGTGCTACGATTTTTGACTCATCGGTCTTTGCAACCTCTGTCATCGGTGACGGTATAACCGGTGTAATAGTATCGATTGGCATTGGCTTTTTATCAACAACCACCGGACTAAACTCATTATTTTCAATCAGTTTATTAACTTTCGTACTCATTGCTTGAGCTGCATTTATTTGTGAAAGTAATGAATTTTCTTCGTCTTCGACAAGCGCGAGTTCATCGCCTTGCTCTTTAATTACAGCTTCATTATGAATATCTGGACTTGTTTTAGATTGCTGCTCTGTAGACGTGGTAGCAGTTGCAACTTTAGCATCACTAGTTGTGTTCTCATCACCTAATTTGGCATCTGATTTAGGCTCTTCAGAAAGACTAATAGCTTTAGTTTCATCAACAGAGTCAGTGTCGGTATCACTTTTTGGTTGAGATTTGGTACTTGCATGCGCGTTTGCCGCTTCACTTGCTTCTGTGAGTGAAGTTAAAAAGCTTAATCCAGATGCTTTATCGTTAGACTCTATGTCTTTGCCTGAAAAACCAGTACCTTGCTCAGTTTTAACCTGCAAATTGATATCACTGATCGCCATAATTCACCTAACCTAGTAACCTAAAGAAATGAGGCAATTTGCCGCCGCAAGTGCCAAAATTAATGCTTCTGATTAAACAAATGCAATTAACATGCCTAAAAAGGTTAGAATTTTAGAGAAGTGCGTTTTTAAGCTGACGCTGATAAAACTGATTTGAAGCGAATTCGTCTAACATTTTTTGCTCTGCTTTCGCCACCAGCATCGCTTGCTTTTCAGCTTGCTTTTCAATCAACTTTGCCACTGCTTTTGCTTTAACTTGCTGTTTTAACCACAAGGCTTTTCGCTGCGTAACCACCTGTTTTGCGGTATTCACAGTACTTGCTTGCTGGCGTATTGCTTCTTCAATTTTCGCGATAAACGCATGATATTGACTAAACCCGGCACTAGACAAACCTGAGCGCCCTTTCAAATGTAACTGCTGAGAATACTCCATGCGAAAGTTATTCAACCCTTGTAGTTTTTGTTGATTACTTTGTAAGTGCTGCTGCGCTTTTAAGTAATCCATACGTAACGATTCTTCTTTATCGCTCTCAAGTTTTAACAATAAATCAAGTTTACTTTTAGCCATTAGCCTTGTCCTAATAACTGCGCAAGACCTTGCAGACCATCATCATAACTAATAACGTCTTTCATGCCTTGCTGAAGGAATTGATTGACTCGCGGCATCATATTGATTGCTTGGTCGAGCATAGGGTCGGTGCCTTTTTGATAGGCCCCTAACGTGATCATGTCTTTGTTCTGTTGATACATTGAATACACTTGCTTAAGCACTCGGGCTTGTTGCATATGCGCTTCTGAAACAACCTGTGGCATAACACGAGAAATCGATTTTTCGATATCAATGGCTGGATAATGACCACTGTCGGCTAAATCTCGAGATAAAACAATGTGACCATCTAAAATAGCGCGGGCCGAGTCAGCGATTGGGTCTTGCATATCATCGCCCTCACTAAGTACAGTGAAGAACGCTGTAATGGCACCTTGCCCTTCACCACCATTACCAGCACGCTCCACCAGCGCAGGCAATTTAGCAAACACTGAAGGCGGGTAACCTTTGGTTGCCGGAGGCTCGCCAACCGCTAAGGCGATTTCACGTTGCGCCATGGCATAACGGGTAACAGAGTCAAGTAATAACAATACGTTAAGGCCTTGATCGCGAAAGTATTCTGCAATGGTCACCGCACTTTCACAGCCTTTTAAACGCATTAATGGCGAAGCATCGGCAGGAGCTGCAACCACCACTGAGCGCTTACGACCTTCAACGCCAAGGATTTCTTCAATGAATTCTTTTACCTCACGGCCACGCTCACCCACAAGCCCTACCACGATCACATCCGCTTCAGATCCGCGGGTCATCATCCCCAGTAACACTGACTTACCGACACCAGAGCCTGCAAACAGACCCATCCGCTGGCCTTGACCTACTGTAATAACAGAATTGATGGCTCGTACACCCACGTCCATAGGCTGACTAATTGGACGTCTTGCCAGTGGGTTAATTGGGTTTTGCGCAAACTTTAGGTGATGCTCAGCATTAATGGCACCTAAGCCATCAAGTGGGCGACCAAGACCATCCACCACTCGGCCAAGTAAGCTCATGCCAACCGGCAACCCGGTTTCGTTTACTTTTGGGATAACTCGCGCACCAGGCAGTACGCCAGAGATGTGATCATTTGGCATTAAATAAAGTGTTTGGTCGTTAAACCCCACAACTTCAGCATCAACAAAGCCGTTTATCGTCTCAATTTTACATTGACTGCCAACAGGCGCTCTAAGACCTTTTGCTTCCAGTGTTAAACCGACAACACGCGTCAGAATACCGGCAACAGCCGGTTTAGGAGTCTTGATATGTTTTTCATAGCGCTGTAAGCGTTCGCTAAGAGTCATTGATTGAGCACTCATGATGAGCCTAAAAAGTGTTAGATACCACTACTATGCAAAAAGTTTTCCAACGTTTCTTTGACGCGGGTTTTTATTGTCATATCGAGCGATGATTGCGGGGTTTTAATTTCACAACCACCGCGCTCTAAGGTTGGCTCAGCCACTAACTGCCAATGGTTATCTGCAATGGTTTGTTCGCCATAACTTTCGGTAATTAAAGCGATGTCATCAGGATGTAAGTGAATACGTACTTTCGCTTGCTCTTCACCTAATGCTCAATGGCTTGCTTTAATGCATGCAAAATAATCTCTGGGGAGGTTTTAATTTCTTGGTAAACTAAGACCTCTGTCAGCATCACTGCTAACTGCACTAACTGCTTCTCTGCACTTTCATCAACTTTTGATAATGGCTGAGATAAGCTATCAAGTAAGCTTCTTAACGTGGTTAGTTGCTCTTCTAAAATTGGCTTGATTTCTTCTTGGCCTTGTTCTTTACCAAGTTCAACGCCTTCTTTAAAGCCCGCTTCTTTACCTTCATGTGCGCCCTTTTCAAAGCCATCAATGTAGCCTTGTTCATGGCCTTGCTTTAACCCTTCTTCAAAGGCATCTTGACGAATTCGCTCAAGCTCTGCCATGGTTAATGCTGGGATCTCAGGCTCTTCAGGTTGTTCTTCAACCTGCTGTTTTTGCTGCTCTTTGCGGTATAGGTCAGCTAATGGCGTGCCATACGCTGTAGAGCGCCCTGCCAGTTTTCGGGTATCTTGTGCAACATCAGGAATCGGCCAGTTTTCCAGTAATTCATCGACTGCTTCACTGGCATGTACAGGACGTCCGGTATGAAACGAAGGCTTAGTCATGGTTTACAGGAACTCCTCACCACCACCGCCACCAAGCATAATTTCGCCTGAGTCAGCTAAACGACGTGCCGTTGAAAGAATCTCTTTTTGTGCTGCTTCTACTTCACTAATACGAACAGGGCCCATCGCCTCTAAATCATCAGCAAGTAGCTCTGCGGCACGTTTCGACATATTACCCAAGATTTTCTCTTTCAGGGCTTCATCTGTACCTTTGATTGCTTTCATCAGTACATCTTGCTGTACTTCGCGCAGGATCGCTTGGATACCACGGTCTTCAACGTCCATTAAGTTCTCAAATACAAACATAAGGTCTTGGATTTGCTGCGACATTTCTTCATCGTGTTCACGGATTGAATCCATTAACTGACCTTCGATATTGGTATCTAGGTAGTTCATGATATCAGCAGCCGCTTTTAAGCCGCCCATTTTCGCAGCTTGCGCACCTGCTTGGCCTGCGAACTGTTTCTCCATGATTTCGTTCAGCTCTTGCAATGCTGCAGGTTGAACTTCTTCAAGGTTAGCAATACGCATGGTTAAATCTAAGCGCACTTTTTCTGGGAATTGCGACAAGATTTCAGCTGATTGCTCAGGTTCTAAATAGGATAAAACAATGGTTTGAATCTGCGGGTGCTCATTACGAATAATATTCGCTACTTGTTTTGAGTCCATCCACTTCAATGAATCAAGACCTTTCGCTCCTGAACCCATAACAATTTGGTCGATAAGGCTGGCAGCCTTATCTTCACCAAGAGCTGCAGTAAGCGCTTTTTTGATAAAGTCTTCAGATTGGAAACCAATGGTACTGAAGCTTTGAATTTGCTCAATAAACAAATTATGTACTGCGCTAATTTTCGCTTGCGATAAATCATCTAGCGCAGCCATTGCCATACCCACTTTTTGCACTTGCTTTGGCTCTAAGTGTTTAAGGATTTGCGCAGCATCTTCTTCTGATAAGCTCAGCAATAAGATTGCCGCCTTATCAACACCGTCTAATTTATCAACATCAAACGCCGGTGGTAGTTGTTTTTGTTCTTGATCAGTCATCTTCTGTTAACCACGCTTTCACTACTTGAGAAGACAGTTCTGGTTCATTTGCAACCAATGCTCGAACTGCTTTGAGTAAATCTTCATCGCCATGTAAGTCTGGCAGCTGTAGTGTACCATCACTTGAGAATCCTACAGCAGCAGAGTCAAATTCTTTATTTAGCATATCTAGCGTACTATCACCAATATCTACACCTGCACTTAATGCATCTTCATCATAATCTTCAAGTGTATCGTCTGGGTAGATTAGACGTTTCAGCATTGGTCTTACTACGAATACAATCAGTACGATGATAACCAGTGCACCTAATGCTAAGCGTAGCATCTTCATGAACCAATCTTGTTCCCAAAGCGGCACTTCGGCTGCCATTTCTGTGTCTTCGCGAACAAATGGCACTGTGACAACTTCAAGTGCATCACCACGTTGCATGTCAAAGCCTACACCACCTTGTAGTAAACGACGGATATTTGACAATGCTTCAACAGAGCGAGGAACCATGGTCGTTTCACCGTTTTCACCTACTTGTGGTACATAATCAACGGCAACTGACACACTGATGCGACGAATAACCCCTGTTTGCTGACGTTTATGTGAGATTGTTGTATCTAGCTCGTAGTTGCGTGTTGCTTCTTTATGCGAACGACTAGGATTTGTTGCTGAACCCGCACTGCCTTGGCCTGCAATTTCAGGAATATTAGAATTTACTGGCGGCTGATTTGTGAGTGCTCCTGGAATACCCACAGCAAGACCACCAATGTTATTTTCTTCGAATGTCGTTTCACTGCGCACAGCAGGTAGGTCTGGGTTATAACGTTTTTGTGTTTCTTCTACGGCGCTAAAATCCATATTTAAATCAACTTGCGCTGTATAGTTACCTAAGCCCACAACAGGAATAAGGATGCTGTCGATTTTATTTAAGTATTCTTCTTCACGTTTACGCTCAATTTCATACTCTTTGCGAGAGCGAGCAGCAAGTGAATTTTGTGAACCTGAGTTAAGTAAGCGACCATTTTGATCAGTCACAGTAACGCGCTCTGGCGATAGGCCTTGCACCGCTGATGCAACAATATCAACCACTGAGTCAATTTCTTCACCATCAAGTGTACGACCACGTTTTAAGGTCAATACAACAGTTGCTGAAGGTTGCTTTTCACGGCGAGCAAAGACGTTTTCTTTTGGAATAGCTAAAAGTACTTTGGCGCGAGTAACATTTTTTAGCTCTTCGATGGTACGCGCAAGCTGTTGCTCACGACCATGTTTTAAACGTTCACGTTCAAGGCGTTGGCTTACACCAAAACCCATATCTTGCATGATGATGTCAGTACCTGAGCTTGGCGCTTGCTCAAGGCCTTCACGAGCCATCAATAATTTAATGTTTTGGTATTCACCTTCTTCAACAGAGATGACATTACCATCAAGTTCGTAATCAATCTTTTGAGCGTCTAAAAAGTCCAGCGTTTGAATAAGCTCTTCCGTTGGCATTTTACCAAGCGGACGCATATCTGGCTGACGAGCCCAAATAATAATAAAAATTGCGATAGCCAAACAGATTGCCAAAGCAATCACTAAAGTAACCTGGCGTAAAACGTCTACACCGTTTAAGGCACTTAAGTAGCCTGACTTTTGCTCTTGATGATCATCGGTATCGTTTGAATCGATACCACCGCCGGCTAAGGCTAGATCAGTTGATTGATTAGATTGCGCCACAATAATTCTCCACTACCTAGTTAAACAGGCATGTTCATGATTTCTTTATAAGCTTCAACAAGCTTATTTCGAACCTGTACCGTTGCTTCAAAAGCGACTGATGACTTTTGCGAAGCAATCATAACGTCAGCAAGAGAAACACTGCGGTCGCCCATTTCCATTGCCGTTACTTTTTGTTTTGCTTCTTGTTGTAAGCCATTCACTGTATCAAGTGCATTGGTAAGTAAATCACCAAACTGTGCCGATGATGTTGGCTGAGTTTGTGTTGGTAAATTATTAATTGAGTTACTACGACCTGCTTCTAAGGCCATAGATTGCATTTCTTGAAATAATGCGCTGTTTTGAACTTTCATAATACTCTCTGACAATGCAGTTTACTTATGCACTGATAAAGCACAAATCATGCCACAAAATAAATTATTATATATCAATGATTTAACGTGTTTATTTTGTTTGTCAGAGTTTTGACAGCAAACAAGCTCACAAAAATGTGAGCTTGCTTAACTAACTTTTTGGTGGGAGTTTATGCAGGTAAGGCAATACCCAAGTCACGCATTTGCGCCAATTTATAACGTAACGTGCGCGGACTAATACCTAAGGTTTCTGCAACCTCTTTACGCTTACCATTACAGCGCGCTAAGGTTTCTAAAATAATACGATGCTCTTTGTCTTTAAGCTCGTCTTTGTAGTTACCCTGCTCACTCATTTGTGGCACAGTATCTAGATTAACGTCAACAGGCTGTTCTTGATAAGCCGGTGCATTGTGTGGTGGCGTAGCGACTGGTTTTATATCCACCGTGAGTAATTCTTCAATAAAGACATCATCTTGATGAATACTGTTACCATCACATAATATCAACGCACGTTGAATAACATTATCAAGCTCGCGCACATTACCCGGCCAAGCATGCGCTAGCAGCTTTTGCTTAGCTCCTTCGGTTAATAGCGCAATAGGCTCTTTACTTTTCAGGCAATGGCGCTCAATTAAATGCTCGGCCAATACAATAATATCACCCGGACGCTCTGCTAATGGTTTCCACATTAGCGGGAACACATTTAAGCGATAATATAAATCTTCTCTGAACAGATTCTCGCTCACCGCTTCTTTTAAGTCGCGGTTACTTGTAGCCAGTACGCGTACATCAAGCTCTATGGTTTTACGGCCACCTAAACGTTCTACTTCGCGCTCTTGCAGTACACGCAGTAATTTAGCTTGTAAGCCTAAATCCATCTCCGTAATTTCATCAAGTAAGATGGTACCACCTTGAGCTTGCTCAAATTTACCAGGACAGGCTTGAATAGCGCCAGTAAACGCCCCTTTTTCGTAACCGAATAAAGTTGCTTCAAGCATATTTTCAGGAATAGCAGCACAGTTAATAGCCACAAAGGGGGCATCGCTACGGTTTGATTTATCGTGGATAAAACGAGCCAACACTTCTTTACCTGACCCACTTGGGCCAAGCACCATAACACTGGCATCTGAGCGCGCTACTTTACTGGCAAGTTCTAATAACTTAATGCTCGATGGATCGGCAACAATTGGGCCATCGGTTTCTTTTTCCTTTTCAGGCAAATAACGACTCACCATGTTAAGAAGCACTTCTGGGGCAAACGGTTTTGCCATGTAATCAATCGCGCCTAAACGCATTGCCTCTACAGCATCATCAATGGTGGCATAGGCTGTCATCATTAATACTGGCAGCTCAGGATAATTAAGTTTAATGCTTCGTAACAGGTCAAGGCCGCTCATTGCGCCCATTTGCACGTCGCTAACAACCAATGAATAGCTATTTTGCTTAAGTAAGATCATCGCTTGTTCAGCGCTATCTGCAGCAACGCAATCAATACCCGACATTTCAAGGGTATCGATCAGTGCTTCTCGTAAGCCTGCGTCGTCTTCAACGACTAAAATAGAGTTAGTATTCATTTTGCCTCCGCTGACATTGGTTCTGCACTTATTGGCAAGATCAAACTAAAACATGCTCCCCCATGAGCATTATTAGTTACTTCAACCCGTCCTTGGTGCGCATTGGCGACTGAACTTACAACAGCAAGTCCAAGCCCCGTGCCTTGGCTTTTGGTAGTATAAAAAGGTTCGAATAATTTGTTGGCATGGCGTAAATCAACACCTGGGCCATTATCACTGACACTGATGCGAACACAGTTTTCGCTAGTTTCGTCACGTTCAGCACTCAGGGTTACCACAGCCTCAGAGCCAATAATTTGAATACTGTTGTGGATCAGGTTTTGAATAGCACTCGCCAGAGCTGTTTTATTACCCACAATTTCAATATCTGGCTCTGGTAAGTTCACGCTTAGTTCACTGTTATTTTGCGCAACCATCGCATCAGCACCGGCTTTTACTTCATTAAGTAACTGTTGCATTGAAACGCTTTCGACTACTTGTTGCTCACCACTTTTGGCAAATAACAGCATATCGTTCACTTGGGTTTCTAAATCTTTTAAACGCGACATTAATTTTGTATGAAAGTTACCACGCGAGCTTTCTGGCAATCGCTTTGAGCCTAAATTTGCGGCATAAAGCATGGCAGCTGATAACGGTGTTCTGACCTGATGAGCAAGCGAAGCAACCATTTTGCCAAGCGCACTTAAGCGCTGCATATGTGCAACTCGCTTTTGTAAGCGTCTGGTTTCAGTTAAATCTGTCATTAGAATTAACTGCCCAGGCTCTGGAGCAAGCGCAGTAATATCAAGCTTAATTAATCGACCATCTTTAAGTGATACTTCATGTCCATCGTCTTGCTTTGGTCGAAATGAACGTTGAATAACGCTAAACCACTTTTCACCTTCAAGCGGCTCACCTAGCATATCAATGGCAATTTGATTGGCTTTTGCGATCATGCCTCGGCCATCTAAAACCACCACACCCGCAGGCATGGTATCAACCAAGTGGCCTAACCAACTGGCTTGTTGGCGCAGCTCACTCAATTCACCCACATACTCTTCTTGCTGTAAGCATGGGTTATATTGTTTGGCTGTGATAAATTGTGGTTTTAGGACATTTGCTAAGGCCATAATCGATACTCAAAAAATCGTGTCTACCTAGTCAAATGCACAATCCGTACCAAATTTATTTTTGTTTTATTTCAATAGATTAAAGACAAAAACAACACTGACAAAAAAATGACAATCGCGAGGGAATAATGCAAAAAGAACACCATTGTCGTTGCCCATGGCTCGATACCAGCAAAGAAGATTATGTGGCCTATCATGACCAAGAATGGGGGGTGCCATTATATGATGATCACCGCTTATTTGAGTTTATAACCTTAGAGTCAGCACAAGCGGGACTGAGTTGGTATACCATACTTAAAAAGCGTGATGGCTATCGAAGTGCCTTCAAAAACTTTGTTGTTGAAGAAGTTGCCAAAATGACCGAAGACGACGTCGAACGGTTAATGCAGTTTGAAGGCATTATTCGTAATCGCGCTAAAATCGCTGCCACTATCAATAACGCGCAGCGTTTTATTGAAATTCAAAAGGAGTTTGGCAGTTTCTCAAACTACCAATGGCAGTTTGTGGGTGGCAAGCCACTGGTAAACGACCTCGATAAATTAGCGGACTATCCGGCTATTACTGAAGCCTCAACAGCATTTGCCAAAGATTTGAAAAAGCGTGGCTTTAAATTTTTAGGCCCAACGACTGTGTATGCGCATATGCAAGCCTGTGGTATGGTCAATGACCATAGCAATGATTGCTTTAGAAAAGCTGAGATAATCAGTGAATACGAATAGATAAAACCGAGCAAGACACCTAACGCGGCTTAGTCGCGCGTTAGGTTGTATTTCTTCATTTTTTCGACCAGTGTGGTGCGTCTTACACCTAAAATTTCTGCAGCACGTGCAACAACATAATCGTAGCGCTCTAATGCTTGGCTGATTAAGCTGATTTCAAGCTCAGCAAGATACTCTTTCAGCTCAATCCCTTCATCAGGTAATAAACCCGAGTCTACCGTTGTAGCTGGGGTATCAAGCTCTTCCTCATCGTAATCACTAAAGCCGGTACTGAAAATATCGTTGAAAGCATCTCGCTCCATCAACTCTTCAGGGTACTCAGGCTCATAAGCCTCAACTTCGATATAACGATATTTAGCTGGTAAATCTGGCACATCAACTACTTTATCAGGGAACATGATCACCATGCGCTCAACTAAGTTAGCAAGCTCACGAATATTCCCCGGCCACGCATGCTCTTTTAAGCTTTGAATCGCACGCTCAGTAAATTTGGCCGTTGTGCCACTTTGCTCGTTCACACGACGCATTAACTCTTTTAAAAGCAGAGGAATGTCGTCAGCACGCTCACTTAGCGAAGGGTTTTCAATTGGAAACACGTTTAAGCGATAAAAAAGGTCTTCACGGAAGTCGCCCTTTTCAATCATCTCTTCAAGGTTGCGGTGAGTTGCAGCAATAATGCGTACATCAGCTTGAATAGGCTTAGTACCCCCTACTCGCTCATAGCTACGCTCTTGCAACACACGTAGTAGTTTAACCTGCATTTGCAAAGGCATATCACCTATTTCATCTAGAAACAGCGTGCCGCCTTGCGCTAATTCAAAGCGCCCTTTGCGTGCAGAAATAGCGCCCGTAAAGGCCCCCTTTTCATGGCCGAACAGCTCACTTTCAAGTAGTTCACCAGGAATAGCACCACAGTTTACCGGCACAAATGGCCCTGTATTGCGTTTAGAGAGTAAATGAACGTTACGTGCAACAACTTCTTTACCTGTGCCTGACTCACCTAAGATCAGCACATTGGCATCGGTTTTTGCTACTTGCTCAATTAAAAAGCGCACATCTTTTACAGCTTCGGTTTCACCGACTAAACCATCAAATGATTTGTTAGATTTCGCTTGTTTATGGTCACCCGGTAGCATGCGTTGATATTGCTGACAATCATGCAATAGCTGAGTAGTTACATCATGGTTAAACGGTTCACAAATTAAACCAACTACATTAGCAATGCTTAGCAGCGGTTTGAGTGTTTCACCAATTAATAAAAACGGAATGGCAGGAAACTGTTTGATCACAGCCTCGTGGTTTAGCTGCTGTAAAGCACCAAGAATGACCATGCATTCTTGCTGTTGATGTTTTTCACAAAAAGACTGTAATGAAGTCTCATCAACTAATTGTGCAGTTTCACCAATGAAGGTAAGTGCTGCATGTAAACCTATCGCACGATTATTATTATTGTCTAAAATTAAGATCATTATTGGCGAACCACAGTTACCACGAGGTTAGTTAATTTCTAAATTGTAAGCGAGTTTAGGAGGGATGCAAGCGCTAAGCGGCAATTTATTGACATCAACGCCAAAAAATAGTCACTTAGCACTAAAATTTAATACTAAAGAATTAAAGTAAACCTAATATAGACTCGGCTGAACGATTAGCCTGACCACGTAAGGCAACCGATGCTTGCGATAAAATATCATTAGCTACTTGATCAGACACGGCTTTTGCATAGTCAGTATCTTCTATTCGGCTTTGGCTCGCAGCAATGTTCTCTCGCTGGTTACCTAAACCTTTTATCGTACTCGTCAAGGTGTTTTGAAAAGCGCCTAGCTCAGCTCTTTGGGTGTTAATTTCCTCTGCTGCTTGGTCGCTAATATCAATGGCAGCTTGAGCACCTGCTTGGGTTGAAATATCGATTCCCGCAATAACTGAAGCAATACTACCATCAGATGGCGTCACTGATTGTGTGGTGTTAGCATCAGGACCAACTTGAAACGACACTTGCTCACCATCAAATAAAGGTTTACCACCGAATGTCGCATTTTCAAACGTTTCTGAAATTTGCGTTTGTAATTGCGACACTTCTTCTTGAAGTGCTGCCCTATCACTGTCTGTGAGCGCACCATTTCCCGCTTGAATAGACAGCTCTCGTATGCGAGAAACAGCATCATTCACACCAGATAGATTTGACTCTGTTACTTGCGAGTAAGAAATGCCATCGTACGCATTGTTAATTGCTTGGCTGTAGCCATCTTGTTGCGATGTTAATCTATCAATAATTTGCAATGCAGCGGCATCATCTGCCGCTGAGTTTACTTTTTTTCCTGACGCTAGTTGCTCAGCAAGCTTATTACTCGTTTGCTGAGTTTGGTTTAAAAACCCAGTATTGGGTGATTGAATTTTCATGGCGGCCTCCGACAAACCGATTGCTTAAATTATAGCTTAATTTGCCAAATTTTGTACTTTGTACCATGGTTTAGATAAATTAACTTGGCATCTGACTTGCTAGTGTATTAGTTAATAGTTAAATTACTGAGAATTGTGTCAAAATTCTCACTTTGCGTATCAAACGCCAATGAAAAATAACTCGGGTAACGCTATGTTCGACAATAAAACAATTTTAATTACCGGTGGTACCGGTTCATTCGGTAAAAAATACGTCAAAACGCTACTAGAACGTTATAAACCTAAGAAGATTATTATCTTCTCACGGGACGAACTAAAACAGTTTGAAATGCAGCAAGAGTTTGACCAACCGTGTATGCGATACTTCATTGGCGATGTTCGTGATAAAGAAAGACTTCGTCGAGCTATGCGTGGCGTTAACTATGTGATTCACGCAGCAGCATTAAAACAGGTACCTGCCGCTGAATACAACCCAATGGAATGTATCAAAACCAATATTAATGGTGCTGAAAACGTCATTGATGCTGCCCTTGATAATAACGTAGAAAAAGTCATTGCACTGTCAACTGATAAAGCCGCGAACCCAATCAATTTATATGGTGCGACTAAACTTGCATCAGACAAGTTATTTGTTGCTGCTAATAATATTGCTGGCGGTCATAAAACAACCTTTGCTGTCGTAAGATACGGTAACGTAGTGTGTTCGCGTGGCTCTGTTGTGCCTATTTTCCAAAAGTTTATCGACCAAGGCCGCGACCATATACCAATTACTCATGAAGAAATGACTCGCTTCTGGATTAGCCTGCAACAAGGTGTTGATTTTGTTCTAACTAACTTTGAGCGTATGTTAGGTGGTGAGATTTTCGTACCGAAGATCCCTTCAATTCGCATTACTGATCTTGCCAAAGCCATGGCACCTGACTTACCAATTAAAATAATTGGTATTCGCCCAGGT
The DNA here is from genome assembly GCF_002964625.1 of Pseudoalteromonas sp. T1lg21. Classification (NCBI taxonomy): domain Bacteria; kingdom Pseudomonadati; phylum Pseudomonadota; class Gammaproteobacteria; order Alteromonadales; family Pseudoalteromonadaceae; genus Pseudoalteromonas; species Pseudoalteromonas sp. T1lg21. Next base: position 186,114 of record NZ_PQBX01000060.1, on the reverse strand, counting down.
GAAAAGTTACACGAAGTGATGTGTCCTGCCGACTTATGCTTTGAAACGTACGAATATAGCGATCATTTTGTAATCGCTCCGGGCATAAAATTCAGTAGTCGTAGCAATGATTTTACTGTGAATGCACTGGGTGAAAAAGGCGAGCAAGTTGCTCAAGGTTTCGAGTATAACTCTCTCGATAACCCAGATTATATGAGCATTGAAGAAATTAAAAACTTCAACGTCCAAGCGTTACTGTAATACTTCATTATGACGAATAAGGTAATTCCTTACGGCAAACAAAGTATTTCACAGGATGACATCAATGCCGTAATTGATGTATTAAAGTCTGACTGGCTAACGCAGGGACCTGCGGTTCCTGCATTTGAAAGTGCCATTGCAGAATATTGTGGTGCCCACTATGCCTGTGCCACTAACAGTGCGACTTCAGCGTTACATATTGCTTGCCTTGCTTTAGGCGTAGGTAAAGGTGACATTGTATGGACATCGCCAATCTCCTTTGTCGCATCGAGTAACTGTGCGCTGTATTGTGGCGCAGAGGTCGACTTTGTTGATATCGACCTTGAAACAGGCAACATGTCTGTTGCAGCACTTAAAGAAAAACTAACATTAGCCAAACAAAACCAGCGACTCCCTAAAGTCGTGATCCCTGTTCATTTAGCTGGTCAGTCATGCAATATGGCTGCAATCAATGCACTTGCCAAAGAGTATGGTTTTAAGGTTATTGAAGATGCCTCGCATGCTATTGGCGCAAAGTATAAAGACAAGCCAGTTGGCAGCTGTGTTTATTCAGATATTACTGTGTTTAGCTTTCATCCAGTCAAGATAATCACATCTGCTGAAGGGGGTATGGCAGTTACCAACTGCGCTGAGCTCAACAAAAAAATGAGCCGCTTGCGAAGCCATGGTATTACTAATATTTCTGAAGAAATGACCGAGCCAAGTCACGGCCCTTGGTATTATCAACAGCTAGCGCTTGGTTTTAATTATAGAATGACGGATATGCAAGCCGCTTTAGGACTGAGTCAATTAAAGCAGCTAGACAACTTTGTATCAGTGCGAAACGACATTGCAACAACATATAACCATGCGTTTGCAAATTCAACGGTAGCTCATTTGACACAATCGGATGAGTGTTACTCTAGCTACCATTTATATATTGTTCGTTTAACACAGTGTGATGTAGAAAAACATAAGTCGGTCATCACAGGCATGCGCGAACAAGGAATTATTGCTCACTTGCATTATATACCGATCCATTTACAGCCTTATTATCAAGCTTTAGGCTTTTCGGACGGTGATTTCCCTAATGCAGAAAGCTACTATAAACAGGCTGTTACTATTCCTCTGCACCCAACTATGACAGCAGATGAGCAGCAATTCGTTATCGATACATTGATTGGTTTAGTATGAAGCTTGCTCTAGGTACAGTGCAATTTGGCTTGAATTACGGTGTCAGTAATAAGCTTGGTCAACCAAGCATTGCCAAGGCTCATGCCATTTTAGATATTGCAAAAGACGCAGGCATTACAACATTAGATACCGCACTTGGTTACGGCGAGAGTCACCAAGTGTTGGCATCCTATCCTTCGATTAATGACCGCTTTAACATAGTTACTAAGTTACCTCCTCTACAAAAAGAGCAATTTTCTAATCAGGATGCAGATAATTACATTGCATTAATTGAGCAATGTTTTTCAGATTTTAAAACTCAAAAACTAAATGCAATCCTATTTCACCAAGCAAGCGACATTGAGAAACAAGGTGTAGCGCCCGTTTTAGCGTGTTTAAAACAACGACAATTAGAAAATCAATTAGCGAGTAAAGGGGTTTCTTTGTATTCAGGTGCAGAGGTGGATAGCTTCACACAGTTGAGCGAAATTAACCTTGTGCAAATACCTTACAATGCATTTGATACCTACTTTAAAGACACTGGCGCTCTTTCATTACTAAGTAAAAACAACACTCAAGTGCACGCTAGATCTTGTTTTTTACAAGGCTTGTTATTAATGCCCATCAATGAGTTAGCTAGTTACTTTAAACCTTGGAAGCAAAATTTAGAATCATTTCATCAGTTAGCGCTGCATCTTGGTGTATCGGCACTAACACTCAGCCTTGCATATGCTTTAAAAGAAGATGAAATAGATAAAATAGTTGTCGGTGTGAACTCAGAGTCCGAGTTAGAGCAAATTTTAGAGGCCTATCAAAGCAGCATCAAAATCTCTCACGACGTGCTCAAAGAAATGACGGTTAATGATCCAAGACTCACCAATCCAGCAAATTGGCAACTATAAATAGTTTAGAAAAATGATTGATTGCCGATAAATGGCTATGATCAAAAAAGGCAGATATATATGAATGACAATAATAAACAATTAAAACTTGCCTTTATTGGCGGTGGCAATAACTCAGCTGTAGGCTATGTTCACTTCGCCGCAAGTCAACTCGATAACAAGTTTGCAGTAGTTGCAGGTGCCTTTTCAAGAAACCCCGATGAAAATAGTGCAACAGCGCAGAGATGGGGAGTTTCAGAAAAGCATTTATACAACGATTGGCAAGAGCTTATAGAGCAAGAGAAAAACCATGTTGATGCATTTGTTATACTGACACCAACACCCCATCATATTGAGGTAATAACCACGCTTCTAAAGGCGAATTTACCGATTATTTGCGAAAAAGCACTTGTTACCGGCCCTGCTGAAGTCGCTGAAATTGAAGCCTGCTACGATAAAAATAAACACTTTCTAGCTGTTACATACAACTACAGTGGCTATGCGATGGTCAGAGAGTTGAAACACCTAGTAAAGCAAGGTGCACTTGGCACTATCCAAAAAATTCACCTTGAAATGCCTCAAGAGGGGTTCAGAAGGCCGCCAGATATTGCAGGTAAACCATCGATGCCACAAGCGTGGCGATTAAAAGATTTTGAAGTGCCAACCATTTGCTTGGATTTAGGGGTGCATTTACACCACTTATCAACATACTTACTTGAAATGGAGCCAACGGAAACAATCGCACAGTTTACTAACCATTCTCAATACCCAAATTTAATTGATGATGTAAATATGTTGCTGAACTACCCAAATAACATCAAGGGTAGTATGTGGATGTCAAAAACGGCTATTGGCCACCGCAATGGACTTCAAATCAGAATATACGGTGATAAAGGAAGCGCGCGTTGGTTCCAACTAAACCCTGATGAATTAGAGTTAAACTACAATGACGGTCGCAGAGAAATCTTAGATAGAGCCGGACAGTGTGAGTATGCTAACCAATTTAGATATAACCGAATGAAGCCAGGTCACCCAACAGGATTTGTTGAAGCCTTTTCTAATTTATATACAGATATTTACGAAGAACTTTGCTGTTACTTAGCTGGTACAGACAAAAAAAATGACTATGTATTTGGCTTAGAGCAAGCAAAAGACGGCTTGAACTTATTTAAAGCAGCGAAAAAATCGAATGAAAGTAGAAGCTGGGAAGAACTCATAAAATAAACTTTAAGTAACAAATTTTGAAATGGTCTGAGTATCAAAATGAGACTTTCGACCATTGAGGATTATTATGGATATAACTAAGCTCATAAATTCAGAATTGGAATACTATCAACCAATTATTGAAACTGCCTCGAAAGTTAATAACGAGAATTTAACTGTGTGGAGAAACGAAACCGTCCAGCAGAGGCAGGAACGGATTTCTTTAGAATGTTACGATCTATTGAAAGGCCAAGTTTCTTATGGTCCATTTAAAGGGCTCAAGTTAAATAAGGACACTTGGTGGGGTAAATTAGATCTTGGCTCAATGTTACTTGGGCTATATGAGAAAGAAATACTCGATATCATTTCTAATATCAAACAAGATGAGTATTCTAACTTCATAGATATAGGTGCTGCTGATGGCTATTATGCGTGCGGTATTCTAAATTCGAAAAAAATAAACAACGCTATATGCTTCGAGCAAAGCCTAAAGGGCCAGGAAGTAATTCATCAAAATTGGATAAATAATGGTTCTTTGGGAAGCTTAACAATCTACGGTGAGGCAAATCTACAGAGTCTTGAAAAACTATCTGAAGAAGATGTTCAAAACGCGCTAGTGTTAATAGATATCGAAGGTTTTGAGTTCGAATTACTAACTACTGAAGTCCTAGCTGTACTGAAAAATTGCACCATCATTATTGAAATACATAACTGGGCAGATGATTTTATAAATAAATATCGCACTCTGCTTATGAATGCAGCAAAACATTTTAAAATTGAACCATTAAAACCGGTTGATAGAAGTTGCTTTAATTACCCTGAACTACGCCACTTTACTGATGACAATAGAGCTCTATTACTATCAGAAAGGCGTCCATGTCTAATGAGGTTTATAAAATTAACACCTCTTTAAGTATTGGACTATGAGGTATAGCTAAAGTTAATACAACTCTAGCTATATCTTTCTTTTACATTCTGACGAAGAATTTTGCCTAAACTACTTCTTTCAAAACTATCAATCTGCTCTAACACTCTAGGCTGTTGATAATCGGTTAATTGCTGTAAACACAGTTTCTTTAATTCTGTTTCATTTACTGAGGCCGATAGCGTCGTATAAACAACTTTTATTACCTCACCAAACTGAGAGTCTGGAATTGAAAAAGCCACGCAATCTTCAATGTCTGGATGCATTTTTATCACGGCTTCAATATCTTGAGGGTATACATTGATCCCCCCACTTGAGATCAACTCTTTTTTACGGCCGACATAATATAAATAGCCTTGCTCATCGAGGTAACCTAAATCTCCGGTTTTGAAAAAATCACCAAGATAATAAGCTTCTCGCGTTTTTTCCGGTAATTTATGATACCCACTAAACCCGGTTGTTGTTTTACAACAAATTTCTCCAACTTCAGTTGCAGCTAATTCTTGGCCATGCTCATCGGTAATTTTCACAGTCACAAATGGTAAAGCATTGCCTACACTGCCGCTCAATTCAGGGTGTTCTGATACCGCGAAATCAGTCACAACACCAACCTCTGAAGCTCCGTAACACTCGTGTAAACGGCAACTAAGCAAAGAAAGTAAGCTTTGTTTACTCTCTTTATCTAATACCGCCGAAGAGGATACTAGGCAGCGTAAAGAGCTCAAGTCATGCCCTTCAACACCGTTTTGAATTAAGCTTACTAATTGAGATGAAACGGCAAATAGAAAACTCACTTGGTGCAGTTCAATTGCTTGTAGCCATAGCTTCAAATTAAACTTTGGTAATACAACCGTTGTTGCACCAAGCATCAACGGCATGAGCACACCACGCTGAGCTAGCGAGTGGTACATAGGAGTCGCTACGAGAATAACGTCATCGGACGTTAATCCGTAGTAGTTTATGGTCGCATCAAATGCTCTATTTACTTTACATGCTTGGCTCAACACTATTGGCTTAGGTTGACCGGTAGAACCAGAAGTCATGGTCAAGATGTAAGGTGCTTGCGTATCAATTGCATCAGTAAAAAAGCATTCTGCTTCAGCTTGTTGAACACAAAGCCAATTTGTTTCATTAGCAACACTTTGGCCTAATGTTATTAAATTTTCAGCTTCAATAAGGTTATCTGCAAGAAGTGATTTGCTAATGGTCGGCCAAGCAATCACCTTAGCAACGGGGGTTTTCTTAAGAGCAACCGTCAGAGCAAGTCCTTTTAAGCTAACAGGTAACGGCACAGCGGCTAAACCTAATTTAGCGATTGCCAGCAGCGAAACAATAAATTCAATACCGTTAGGTGCAAATATTGCAACACGTTGGCCTTGCGTAACACCTTGTTTTAAAAAGTGGCTAGTAAGCTTAATAACTTGCTGATTTAATTCATCATACGTTACGCTTTGCTGTTGAAAAACGACAGCTACCTTAGTGGGAGTGTTAGCGACATTCGTAGCAAATAACTCATAAATACCTTTATCCACCTACTCACCCTTTTCCTACAAAATTAAAATCATCAATCGAAGCATTTGGAAATAAATGTTGGGTCACTGCCATTTTTTTCGCATCCCCTGCAATAGATTTAAATCCTGCTCGCTGATTAAGCAAATTTACAAACTTATTTTCTTTATTAATAACGGCTACCCATATTGCATCTGGGTATGTTTGCTCAGTCTCTTTTAGTTGCCAATCTAATACTAGTTGAGCATGGGCAAAATTAACATCGTCACTTGCTGCAAACCAGCCACCAATTAAATAATTTTGCTGTTCTATTTCATACAATTGATGCCAAACGTAAAGTAGCGGCTTACCTTTAACTTCCATAACATAAGAATCGCGACGATTAGCAAACCACCAGCAATAATGATCAAGTTGGTCGATATCTTTTGTGATCGTCATTCGCCAAGCATTGTTCGGTAAGTTTCTCGCTGCCAAATAGCGGTTTATGTCCTGATCAACCACTCGCCTTAACGTGATTGTGTCGGTTAAATATTGATACTGGCTTTCAATTAAGTTGCTATTGGCTTGAGTAATCTGGCTAGAAGCAAGCTCTGAAGTAATTAACTTAGCAACACGACTTGCGCCTTCGCCATCAATTTTTACAGCAACGTTTTCACGCATTAGGTGGATACGTTCTATATTTTGTAGCATTGCTAAAATTAACTTTAAAACCTGTTCTGGCGGATAGTCAATTAAGTTTGCGATATGAAAATAATGCCCAAAATCATCTAATGCAGCTTGTTGATTTTCTTGATTCTTTGCGATTGAGAACGTTAACGCAGGGGTTTTAGTCGCAGCCAGCTCATACAAGGACGTGCCTAAAGCGCCAACAAACAAGGTGCAGCTTTTATAGTAGTTTGCTAAACAACTAGGTGCTTCAATTAAATTTAATTGCGAGTGACCTAAAGCTAACTCATGTAGCTGAGTAACGGATGTAGCATTAGGGCCTATAATTAGATTAACTTTATACTCTGGCGCTATTTCAAGAATTAATCGTATGATTTCAGTAAGCTCTTTCCAATCGCCACCACCGCCGAGAGAAAACATAAGCTCTTTATTTGTGCGATCTGTTTGCACGCAGTTTCGATAAGCCCTAGACAGCATCGAAAAATCAGGACCAAGTAAAAAGTGTTGTGATTCAAGTGCAGTACTTTGATAACGTGACGAAGTCTTTTCAGCATTCCATTTACTATCGATAACCAGCTCTGCTAGATGCTCTCTTTCAAGATCATCAACCGCAATAATCGATGGCACATGTTTAGCCATCTTTGATTCCCATTCAATATCAAAACGATAGCTATCAATAATTAATGTATCAATAATGAGCTGTTGCTCGTTGAAAAGCTGAACACAGTTAGCCGCATCTTCTATCTGTGTTTTTGCATAGGGTAATAAATGTATATTCCCGAGTTCTTTAGTTAAATGATGCGACAATTGTGTATCGACTAAAAAAACAACTTCTTCACCTAAACATTGCAACTCTAACGCGAGCCATTTACAACGCATAAAGTGACCCAAGCCACATAGTGTATCGACTCTAATTGCTATCATTTAACTTCACTAACGCAGTCGCTAAATTTCCTACTTTTGCATTTTCACTGTCGACCATTAACTCTGGAGGAACAGCAATACCATATTCGGTTTCTAAGCTCATTATAAGGCTCAGTATTTCAAATGAGTCTAACGCCCCTGCAGCTACAAAGTCATATTCAGCAATGTCAGCATCTTCAACAAATACGCCGCGTTCTAATAAAAATTGCTGAACCGAATGGATTAAGTCTTGTTTCATATCGCTCACTTTAGATCACTCCAAGACAATTGAGTGCCACAGCGTAATTCTTTATTAACTGTTCGCCCAATAAGGCTTGGCAGCTCTTTTGGCATAATTTCGCCGCCCCCAGGGCGCATTTGTCTTAAATGCTCAGGGCTCAGCTGCTCTCCAGCTTTAATATCTTTGATAATGTAAACACAGCGACGTGCTTTTGAAGCAACGGATGGGTAATCAACTTTGCCCAGTGCTTTTTCAATTTGTCTCACACCATGAACAAGAGCCTGAAGCTCAGGTGGCGTCATTGAAAAAAAGCTATCTGCAGTATTGTCTGTTTTGTCTAATACAAAGTGCTTTTCTATCATGCATGCACCGACGGCAACTGAAGCCAGAGGCACATCATTTCCCAGTGTGTGATCAGATAAACCAACCGGACATTCAAAAGCCTGTTGCATATGAGGGATAGTTCGCAAATTAATAGTCTCTGCAGGAGCAGGATAAGTGCTTGTACACTTCATCAATGCAAGTTCAGTAACACCCGCATCTTCTGCGACTTTTACCGCCTCAGCAATTTCAACTAACGTCGCACCACCTGTAGACATAATTACGGGTTTACCAGTAGCGGCAACATCACGAATTAATTGGTGGTCAATTAGTTCAGGTGAAGCAATTTTATAGGCTGGAGCATCTAATTGTGCTAATAAATCGACTGCCGATTTATCGAATGGTGATGAAAAACAAGTAAGTCCAAGTTTTGCTGATAGTTCAAACAGTTCCGCATGAAAATCCCAAGGCATATAAGCTGTCTTGTATAAATCATGTAAGTATTGACCTTGCCATGGACCCGTCGCTTCAAAGTGTGGAAGTTTACAATCCATGGTTAAAGTATCTGCGGTGTAAGTTTGTAGCTTAATCGCATCAGCACCGGCTTCATGAGCGGCATGAACTAACTCTTTAGCTTTATTTAAACATTGACCATGGTTAGCTGACATTTCAGCGATGATATAACAAGGGTGATCGTGCCCTACCCATGTATCAGCTATTTTAAATTCTTTCTTAAACATATTACCCAACTTGAACTTGTTCTACGTGCTCATTGATCTTAAGTATATCAGGATGAGAGCTTAGCATTTGTTTTAATTCATCAAATGTGAAATCAGTACGGTAATCGAATAAGCTATAAATGGCTTTAATTAACTCATAATCAGCTGGCTCATCTAAAGTTAAACGCCAATGACTGAAATCATCAACGTTCTTATAGTCAGCCACTTTCATATTTCTGCAAATATATTGCGTCATATGTTCTTTTTCAAAATCTTCTGTTGCACATTCAAAGGCTGATTTAAGCGCCTCAAAAGTAAACACTTCTGTATCAAAACCATTAGGAAAACCACAGTGAGGGCCAGCCGAAATATAATCATACTCACTGCGCACACTATAGAAGTGGTCTATAACACGTGCGGTTTCAGTTAAATCAATGAGAGGACAATCACTGGTACAACGAACAATCACAGTATCTGAGTTTGCATTTACAGACTGTGCAGCTAGGTAATAGCGACTTAATACATTGTTAGTGTCACCTTCAACGTATTTCACACCCAGTCGTTCACACAACTCAGTGATCGGTCGTTGAGTGCCATCATCTGTTGTCGCGATAATGATCTTCTCTTTAAAAGGAGCCAATCTTTCTAGCATCACTTCTAATACAGGCTTTGTTCCAAGAGGCAGCATTACCTTTTTAGGTAAACGAGATGACGTCATTCTAGCTTGAATTACAATATAAAAATCATTGTTCAGAAGCTTTGAAACAAGCTGTTCAGTAAAAGTATTCAACAACTTAAAACTCCCATAACATTGTTAGACCGCCATCATTTCGACCATCATCTACAACTTTAAAACCTATTTTATAATAAGCCGAAACGGCAGCAGTATTAGCTGAGTCAACACCAAGCTGCATTTTAGTAATACCTAATTGCTGCTTTGCATGGCGCGCAAAACATTCAATTACTTCCTTTGCAACCCCTTTGCCATGCCACGCTTTTTCACCAATCAGAATACCCATTTCAACACAATCGCGGCTTTTTCCTTTGATGATAAACTTAATATTTCCAATATGCTCATCACTATCAAGAGTAAAAATGCCATAAAAATACACATCTTTATCTGCAAGCTGCTCTTCAATATATGCAACAAGGCCACTGTTAGACTCTGGTTTATTTAGGATGAATTCGCTAACACCTGAATTCAACCAGTTTAAATACTTAGCCGATGCATCCGCTGCTTCTAAGTATCTTAGTTTAAACCTATCTGAAGTCAGTAAGTTCATCTTAATTCAGCCTTTTAAAGCCCGAGGTTGATGGAATAACATGTGCCAGTAACTCTGGGTTTTCAATCGCATCGGCTATGGCCGAAAACGCATTATCAACCGCTTTTAAATAAGTCTCAACGTGGTGCTCTTTGTGCGCATACATGCAGTAAAACATATTAGTTGCTAATACACCTTGCTCTAACATTTTCTCAATAAAGTAGGATTTAAGCGTCAAAAAGTTTTCATTCTTTAAACTAAAGTGGCAAAGGGCATCAATACCAGAAACATGAATTTCAAGGCCATGCTTTTGCGCTAAACTTAGCCAGCCATCCTTAATTTTTGCACCGATTACGGCTAGATGCTCATGGACTTGGTGTTGCTCGTAATAGTTGATCGTTGCTAATGCAGCTGTAGGCCCTACTCGTTCAGTCCACATAGTGCTAGATATAAAACTAGTTTGTGCTGCATCCATCCATTTAGACTTGCCTATGACGGCAGCCATAGCATAGCCATTAGCCATTGCCTTAGAAAAAACTGCAATATCAGGATTAATACCCAGCTTCAAATGCGATCCGCCACAGTTGATCCTAAAGCCCATAGATATTTCATCAATAATTAATGGGATATTTAATCGTGCTGCAATGGCCTCAACTTGCTGCCAGTATTCTTCAGATGGGGCAAAATTTCTCATTGGCTCCATCACGATAGCTGCAAGCTCTTCACCATTTTCGGCAACTAACTGCTCTAGCGCTTCGATATCATTAAAAGGAAAAGGGAGTGCTGTTCCTGCTAGCGCTTTTGGAACACCTTTAGGTGAAAGGCCAGGAATTAAATGGTCGTTAAGATTACTATTACTTGTAACATTGGCTGATAAGTACCAATCATGCCACCCATGATAACCACTAAAAGCAATTTTATCTTTACCTGTTGCTGCTCGTGCAATACGCACTGCGACAGTCATTGCTTCACCGCCACAACGGGCATATCTAACTTCTTCAGACCAAGGGTGTAATTCTAATAACTTCTCAGCAAGCTCAACATCCTCAGGGCAATTTAAGCTAGAACTAACCCCATTGCGAATAGAGTTAATAACCGCATCATCAACTTCTTCTACCGCATAACCAAGAATATTTGCACCGATACCCGAAATAGACATATCGAGGTACTCATTACCATCAAGATCCCAAACTTGGCATCCTTTTGATTTAGAAAAATACCCAGGCCAAATATTAGTACTAAACATATCTGGTCGCTTAGAAAGCAATTGAGTTAATCCTGGGATTATCTGTTTTGCTTTTTTTTGCAAAGATAAGCTTTTTTCTAATTTGTTATTATTCATTAATAAATCCGCTAAAAGTGAAAAAGAATTCGCAACTATTCGTTTAAATGACTTTACTTGCACAAGCGAATGTTAGCTTTGTAGTACTCTGGCGCCGCATCAATAAAGTCAATCCAATGCTGGAGTGCTTTTAAATAGTAAGGCATTATTTGCTCTTCATCCCCAAAGTTATACAACAGAGATATCAAAAGAGCTGTCGTGTATAAGGTTTCCCCTTCCATCATTAGAAAAATATTTAAATATTTTGCATTATCTTTAAATGAATAGAGGTAGCGAATACTTTTAAGTAATGCATCTAACGCATCACCTCGAGTGCTTACATCTTCTTTTAGTATATTTGCAAACGTAGAACAAAATTCTTCAAATTCATTGTATTGCAAATATGACTCAACTTTCTCTGCATCATATGGAGCTGAGAATTTAGTTGATTTGATAAATTCTATAACCTCATATTTATCAACTTGAGTATTCTCTAGGAAAATATCCTCAGACTTTAAAGGTATTGCCCCTTTAATTTTTGCACCATTACTACAATTAAAGAAGTGTGTACCTTTTGGCACAAATAAATCGACGAGTTTCTCCATTTGGCTGTTACCAACACTCATAAATTCATCAGTTAAAACAGAAGGTGCAAAGTTTCCAGGCAGTACTATTTGCTTACCCATCTTTAAAGGTTGATGGACTGTTTCGCCTTTGTCATTGTAGTAAAAACTAGATTTAGAATGGTGATGGGTTTCATCTATATAACCATTATCAACACCAAATAAATAAATATTTTTGAAATTCAAATGACATGCAAAACTAAGTGCTGTGTTGCCAACTAGTGGATTACAATATGAAAGACTTCCCGTAAATTCATGCTTGCCTAATACCTGTGATAATTGAATTAATTGCGTAGCAGACTCATTACCTTTTAATCCAAAGCCTGTCCAAGGGAAAAGACTTGATACGCTAGGATGCATCACATTAGTTGTCAAAAAATTAATCTGGCTTCGAGCAGATTCTGGGAGGTAATCCTTGAGAAAATGATATGTCTGTTCTGTACGCTCCAATGCAACATGAAAGTCGGGAATAATTCCATACTGAATCAACGCTGTAGAAGCTGAATTACATGAAAAGATAACGACTTTATCTTTAATACTTTGAAGAGCTTCAATTTCTTTATCTAAAGATGGACCATTAGCAATTATAACAATTGGAAAATTATCATATTTTGGAACGCTAACTTGACTTAAATGATTAACCATAAGGTTGAGGCCATTATCGACATTACCCAATGTGTGAGCAACTCCCATAAGTGCATCATCAAAAAAGCCAAAACCTGTAAAAAATTGATGGAAGTTAACTTTAAATTGATTAATCCAGTTATTAACAGTTACAGACGGATAGTGCTGATAGAACCAAGTAAAACTAACTGATGCCACGCCAACACTTCTTGAGCGCTCATAAATGTCTTGAAAAATTTCGACTTCTGTTTTGCCAATGCCTAGATAAAGATAACTACCACTTTGATTGACATGTTCTAAAATTTCCTGCCAATCAGTAACAAATAGACTTGCAAAAAAATAGTCTTCATTTGGCTCCAAAATATTTATAAAGCTAATTTTTTTACTATCAAGCAAGTATGGTAAGTGATATCCCAAACCTATACCAAAGACAATCAAGCTAGGCATAACTTCATCAAGGGTATTGTTTAATTCGAGTTCTTGTTTTGCTTCTAAATAAACCGAGCCCATACTTTTCATTAATTTGATATGGCAAAAATCAAGGGGATTTTCAATTAATGAAACTTTTGAGTGGTCTGTTCGCCCAAGAATTGGGGCATTTATATTTTTTTCAGCCTGTTCTTTTGCCTGACTTATAGGATCTTCCGAGTACATTGGCACCCCGGTTTCATAATCTATTATGTTAGCAGTGCCATTTTCATTGAGGAGTAGCTGAAATTTTTCACCTGGATTATAGCGTAAAAACCTCTCGTAAACTTCAGGGAAAAATTTTTTAAATGCCAATAGGTTACGCTCAAACATTAGATTGGCTTTTTCGGCAAATATTTGTTCTTTTTGCTGTTTTTCTAACTTCGCTTCAAGCTGCTCTGAAAGTGATTCTAATTGAGCTTCAACAGATTTTTGTGTTGTCATTATTCTTTACCTACTTGATGCTTTTATATACGTTAAGTTTTTTTTGATTACTTAAATGGACACCTATTTGCTTTGCTAAATTCTTTTTTTGGCCTTCAGCACGTTGCAGCAACGCACCAAATTTACTAAAAACATCTTCACAACGCCTAATATTTTCAGGTGATAAGTTGTTGATATTACCAAATAGTGACCTTACTTTTTGGTCAAACTCTATAAAGCTCGCGTTGAATGCATCAAGGTTATTTTGGTCTAAATGAGCGTTAAGTATCTCAATTTGATTTTCAAGTTGGGAAAATTGACTATCCGACATTTGCGTCAGCGCCATTATCTCTTAAAGTTTGTTCTCTTACTTCATGAGGAATTGCGTCCCATGCAGACTTAATTTCTTTTAGTAAGCCACTTACTTCGTCAATAATGGTTGGATCGTTCTTTATACTTGCATCTAGCAATCTATCAATCATATATGAATACAGTGCATAAAGATTTTCAGTTACTTCACCACCTGCGTCAAAATCTAAACACCCTCTAAGTGCTTCAATTATCGCTGATGCTTTTGATAAATGTTCACTTTTTGCTTCAAGGTGCTTTTTTTCAATGGCTACTTTCGCCAGTACCATCTTCTCAATAGCACCTGCCATTAGCATTTGAATAATTTCGTAACGGTCAGCACCTGCAAGGCGAGTTTTAAGTGCTTCCTTTTGATAATTTTTTACTTTTGCGTTGTACATGGTTCACCTTTTACATACGATAAAGAAACTAGCTAAAATTAAGATGATTTAGTAAAACCTGGAAGACTAGAAAGTTGTGCACTTAAGTACGTTTGCGTTGACTGCATTTGCGCCAACAACACATCTAAGCCTGCATATTGCTGACGAAGCCTTGCTTCTAATTCTTCCATTCTATATTCATGGTTAAGAACATCATCTTCTAGGTCATCAAGTTGAGAATTTAAACTAGTTTCTCGTTGATTCATGATACCTTTAGAGTCTAAGTAATTGTCAAAAAGAGACTCTAGTTGTTTTGCTATCCCATTTTCACCTGCAAAAGCCTTGCCAATATTATCGTAGTTTTCATCCATAGCTTCATTTAAGCTACGGACTAAGCTAGACTTTTCAAGGTAACCTTCTTTATCAACACCTAAGCCAATATCAAAGATACTTGAAAACGGACCTGCACCTGTAATTGGTGTCGAAAGGGCATTAACCAGCTGCGAATCGAATGAACGAATTGTTGAGTCTGCGTTTAAAGGTTTGCCAATACGTGTTTGTAGGCCTATTTGACCGATTAGATTATTATAATTTGCGATAAATTCATCGACTAACTTAGTAACACTTTCAGTGTCTACGTCCACAGATAACTTTGCCGTTTCACCGTCAACACTTTGTCGTTTTGCAACAATTGTCATGTCTTGTACAGCATCTTTAAAAGTATTGGTATCATTAACAATTGAAATACCATCAACTTTAATTTCTGCACTTTTAGCTTCATCACCTGAAGCAATTGCAATACCACCTGCAGTAACGCCATCGTTAGCAAGTGTCGAAACATTATCAAGTTCAGCTGTATCGTTGGTAATCACTAAGTCATTTCCCAAACCTGTAACATTCGAAGTAAAAACAAGTTTAGACTCTGTGCCCGTATTAATGATATTTGCAGTGACACCGAAGTTCTCATCAGAATCATTAATTGCATCACGTAAATCAGCAAGCGTTGCACCCGCATCGAGTGTTAAATCAAAGCTCTTGTCACCTGCAGAAAAAGACAATGTACCACCAGAAGCAGTAACAACATCATCTGTTGAGGTAAATAGGCCAGCATTAGATGTCGCTCGACTACCTTGAGCAAGCTCCACCACCTCAATATTGAAGTCCCCAGGTGAAATATCTGAAGTTGGTGTTACTGAGATGAGGTCACCATCATCACTAGTTGGTTGCTTTATGTTAGCAACACGCTTGTTAAAGTTATCTATATCAGCTAACTTTTCAATAGTGTCCTGAAGCTTCGACATAGCAGATTTAACTTCGCCTAAAGACGAAAGCTCTACCTGTAAAGTCTCTTCTTTTTCTGCAAAAGCTTGTAGTTTAGGGGTATTTTCAGCTGATAGTGTCGCACTGATGATGCTTTCTAGATCAAGTCCAGAACCAACCCCAGCAGATGTAATTAATGCCATTGTAATACTCCTAAAAAACTAAATTGCTACGCTGTTCGATCAAACAACAAACCTTTGTTGCTTAATTTATCGGCAAACTCTTCTAAAGCTTTAGCTACTTCGCGAAATTCTTCTGTTGGAATCTCTCGAATCACCTCATCATTTTCTTTATCAAGGACTTTGATAATGGGTGGATCACCCTTTTCATCAAATTCAAAAATTAAATTTGTTGATGTAACCGGGATATAACTATTGAGCTTTTCTAAGTTTTGTTTTACTTCAGCAATGAGATCTTTTTTGTCTTTTTGCTCATTTTGTTTAGAAACCAGCTCAATATCCACAGCCCCTCTGCCAGCAAGTTCTGTGCCTTTATTTGCTTTAATGTCATCTATTTCGGCTTTTAAATTTGCAGAACTTCCACCGGTTGTTAGGTTATCATTAGACCTTTGCGTTGAATTAAGATCTATCATAGTAACACCTCTTAATATCTTACTCGTTAAGTATAAGCCACTTCAGTGCAAAATTCCTGAGTCTGAAGTGACTTATAAAACAAATATTAGCCTAGTAGTGAAAGTGCTACTTGAGGACGTTGATTTGCTTGACTTAAGATTGATTGGCTAGCTTGTTGTAAGATTTGCATCTTAGTTAAGTTAGCTGTTTCAGTCGCGAAGTCTGTATCTTGGATACGCGAACGTGCGGCAGATAAGTTCTCAGAAATATTAGATTGGTTACGGATTGTTGATTGGAAACGATTTTGCACCGCACCTAATTCAGCTCGTTTTTTATCTACTACAGCAATCAGCGAGTCCATGCCAGCCATGATAAGTTGAGCATTACCTTGTGATGATACACTGATAGTCGTTGCACCAAAGCTTGAGAAGCCAACGCTAGCTTGCGCTAAACCAGAATCAACATCACTGATACCGGCTGCTAGGCTAGACATTGCTTTACCTGTAACGCCCGTAGCAATCTCAGCAATACCTGACATGGTGAAACCACCATTTGTAGACATTGAATTGGCTGTACCTGCAACGTTCTTCATGCTGAAACCGATAGTTTGGATAGCATCTGCACCTACTTGGAATTTAGCATCATAAGTGCCATCAAGAAGGTTTTGACCACCGAATGTTGTATCTTCAGCTACACGATTTACTTCTTCAGAAAGAGAGCGAATTTCTTCTTGAAGTGCTAAACGGTCTTCATCAGTATTCGAACCATTCGACGCTTGTTGTGCAAGAGTACGAATACGTTGGAACATTGATGTTACTTCGTCTAGTGCACCCTCAGCTGTTTGCGCTAAAGAGATACCATCGTTCGCATTTCGGTTACCTTGATTCAAACCATTAACTTGGCTTGTTAAACGGTTAGCGATCTGCATACCCGCTGCATCGTCTTTCGCACTATTAATGCGTAAGCCTGATGACAGGCGTTGGAAAGAAGTATCAAGTGAATTACCTGATTTATTTAACTGTCTTTGTGCGTTCAAAGAACTCACATTAGTGTTTACATATAAAGCCATATTAGCCTCCGCTTTATCATTTTATAGCTAAACAGCGGGATACCCCTACCCTGCCATTTAACCGACTTAGAGTCCTAGATTGATAGTTCTCTAAATCAGTTATCGTCTGATAAAGCGAAAGCTTTAGCTTTATTTGTAAATTTTTTAACTAATTTTTAAATTTTAGCCTTGTAACAAGCTTAGAGCCGCTTGAGGACGTTGATTTGCTTGACCTAAAATTGTTTGGCTTGCTTGTTGTAAAATTTGATTTTTAGTCAGTGCAGCTGTTTCAGCAGCGAAATCGGCATCTTTAATTCGTGATTTTGCAGCTGATAAGTTTTCTGAAATATTCGCTTGGTTACGAATAGTTGATTGAAAACGGTTTTGTACAGCACCTAATTCAGCACGTTTTTTATCTACTACAGCGATCATTGCATCCATTGCAGCAAATACTTGCTGGGCATTCACTTGACTTGAAACACTGATATCACCAGCAGTAATACTACTGAAACTAACCGTTGCTTCTGTTAGTGCTGACGAGACATTACTAATACCCGCTGCAAGCGAAGACATTCCTTTACCACCAACTGCCGATGCAATTGCTGCAATTCCGGACATGGTAAAACCGCCATTACTAGTCATAGAAACCTGACCATTTGTAGTAGCACCAACGCTTTTCATACTAAACCCAATTGTTTGTACTGCGTCAGCACCTACCTGAAAGCTAGCTTCATAACTACCATCCAGTAAGTTTTGGCCACCAAATGTAGTATCAGCCGCAATGCGGTTCACTTCATCTGATAATTGACGGATCTCTTCTTGAATTGCAAGTCTGTCTTCATCAGTATTTGAACCATTCGAAGCTTGCTGCGAAAGAGTTCTAATACGCTGAAAAGTTGAGGTAATTTCATCTAAAGCACCTTCAGCAGTTTGCGCAAGTGAAATACCATCATTGGCATTTCGGTTACCTTGATTCAAACCTAGAATTTGTGATTGTAAACGGTCAGAAATTTGTAAACCTGCAGCATCATCAGCTGCACTGTTAATACGTAAGCCTGATGAAAGGCGTTTAAACGAGGTATCTAAATCAGTACCTGATCTTTCTAACTGTCTTTGTGCGTTTAATGCACTAACATTAGTATTTACATATAAAGCCATAATAAACTCTCTTCTTATCTGTCAAAGTAAAGTCACTTATTTAAAAGTGAATTTGACAAAGTGACCCTTACAGCGGCAAATCTAAGTCGCCTGGGGCAAAAAACTGCCACTTTGCTGGTTAGTTAATTAACTTGAAATAAATAGAGCAATTAATAGGCCAACTATTAATTTAGTTTAAAAAAGGAATGAAAAAAGGCCCCATTTAGGAGCCTTAAGAGAGATAAGTTTAAGAGTGGGTTTAATAACACAAATTATGGCATAATCTGTGCTTTATATTTTATGTTCTTACAAATGTTAGAACACTACTGTCAGGATTTTGAGCGCCTCCGCTTTATAATCCTATCTTAGCGCCTTTGTTAATACCCCATTAGACAAAGGCGCTTTTCTTTAAGTCAAAGTTTTGACTTCACTTTAACTCAAATTCCCAACTATTAACCTAGTAAGCTTAATGCCGCTTGAGGACGTTGGTTAGCTTGACTCAAGATTGTTTGGCTAGCTTGTTGTAAGATTTGCATCTTAGTTAAGTTCGCTGTTTCTTGAGCAAAATCGGTATCTTTAATACGTGATTTCGCTGCACTTAAGTTTTCAGAGATATTTGATTGGTTACGAATCGTTGATTGGAAACGATTTTGAACCGCACCTAACTCTGCACGCTTTTTATCTACTACAGCGATTAGAGAATCCATACCTGCCATGATAAGTTGAGCGTTACCTTGTGAAGACACACTGATTGTAGTTGCACCAAAGCTTGAGAAGCCAACACTTGCTTGTGCTAAAGCAGAATCAACACCACTGATACCAGCGGCTAGGCTAGACATTGCTTTGCCCGTAACACCCGTTGCAATCTCAGCAATACCTGACATGGTGAAGCCACCATTTGTAGACATTGAGTTAGCTGTGCCAGCAACATTTTGCATACTGAAACCAATCGTTTGAATTGCGTCAGCACCTACTTGGAATTTAGCTTCATAACTACCATCAAGAAGGTTTTGACCACCGAATGTTGTATCTTCAGCTACGCGGTTTACTTCTGCTGATAATGAACGAATCTCTTCTTGAAGCGCTAAACGGTCTTCATCAGTGTTTGAACCATTCGACGCTTGTTGTGCAAGAGTACGAATACGTTGGAACATTGACGTTACTTCGTCTAGTGCACCCTCAGCTGTTTGCGCTAAAGAGATACCGTCGTTCGCGTTACGGTTACCTTGGTTAAGACCGTTGATTTGTGATGTTAAACGGTCAGAAATTTGTAGACCAGCCGCATCGTCAGCTGCGCTGTTGATACGAAGACCTGATGATAAACGCTTGAATGAAGTATCAAGTGAGTTACCAGAATTCATTAATTGTCTTTGAGCGTTTAATGAACTAACATTTGTATTTACATAAAGTGCCATGATATTTCTCCCGAAGTAAACTTATCATTTACTCTCAAACTTACTCTAATTAAGCGGTAACTGTTATTTGTTACTCTGCTTGGTTAATTAAGTTATCGGTCCGCTCAAAAAATCCTTTAGTGAATTTTTAAACAATTTTTCATTTTTTATTTAACACACTGTATTTAAATGAAAAATATTTAATCTTTTTAACTAAACATAGCTTCTGGTTGTCATTAAAATCGTTACTGTGAAGTATTACTGAAGATCAAAACGCTACAGAGAGTGCGTTAAAACCGCTGTTTAAGTGGAAAGCTTAAGGTAGGTTTTATAGGTTAAGCTCATAAAATGAGCTTAACCTAGATAAATTATAAGTAATCAAATAAAGAAAGGTTAGCCAAACGACCAAATGTTGCTTGTGCAGCTTGCAGTGATGTTTCTTGTTTGGTCAGTTCAGTAATCGCTTCAGCCATATCAAGCTCAACGAGTTCCGCTTTTGCTGCTTTATTACTGGTATCTAAGTCACTATTAGATTGTTCGATTTTCTTGGCCGTATTTAACCGACCACCTAAGCCAGCCTGAACAAGAGAAACCTGATTTTTGGCATTATCGAGTTGTACAATGGCATCCGCTAAAACCTGATCAAACTCATCTTGGGTTAAATTAGGATTTGTGAGTCCTGCAATCAGATCGTCCAAGGTATTTAACGCATTTTCTTTTTGTGGTGCTTCAAGGTCTACATCGATTTGGCCGTTTGCAACAGGCGAAACAGAAATTTCCATACCTTGATATTCGATTTTACCGTTTTCAAAGCTGCCGCTGTCAATTGTTACACCCGCTTGTTGTACCACATAAGTATTAGGTGTACCTGTGGTAGTAATAAAGCTTAATGTATTGGCATTTGCAGCCGCAGCAGGATCAGCGTTGTAATTAGCTTGGTGGAATTTATCGAAATCTGCTTGCTCAGTAACATAAATTTTTGAGCTTGTAATACCGCCTGAAACAGTGCCGTCGTTTGAGGCCACATTTAGACGTGCATTTACTTTTTCGAACGTATCAAAACCATTGTCACTTGATTTGATTTCTACACCTTCAGCCACTTTGATTTTATGTTGCCCCTGATCGCCACCATATTCATAGCGACCTGACGTACTATTGTAACTATAAGAAGGAGTGTTATCTTGATAGCCCGAAAAGATAAACTTTCCGTCTTCGGTCTTTGCATTCATTAGATCAAGTACAGTGCTTTGCAGTGCCTTAACTTCTTCAGCGATCCCTTCACGGTCGATATCACTATAGGCACCATTACCTGCTTGAATAGATAACGTATACGCAGACTCAAGTGCACCTTTAATATTTTGCAGTACACTTTCTTCTGTCGTTAAACGGCTATTCAACATAGTGATATTTTTTGTGAACTGCTCGTTGCCTTGAATGCGATCGGTATAAAGTAAAGCCCGAGCCGTGGCAGAAGGGTCATCAGCAGCAGTTAATACGCGCTTTTGAGTATTAACCTGTTCTTGTGCCTTATTAACATTTTGCTGTGAGTTAAGAATAGAATTAAGGTTATTCTTATACATCATGTTATTTGAAATACGCATAATTACCTCGCCGCACTTAATAAGGTGTCAAAAATAGTACGTGCTGTTGCAAGTACCTGTGCTGATGCTGCATACGATTGTTGAAAACGAAGTAAGTTAGCAGCTTCTTCATCAAGGTTTACACCTGATAGCGATTCATACCAAGCTTCAGACTGATCAGCCAATGCTGTAAAAGCCGCACCATTGGTTTGAGCTTGACTGGTCACAACACCAATATCAGTGACAATGGCCGAATAAGCTTGATTAAAGGTTTTATGATTATCAGCAGTACTACTTGCTTCAACATTTTGACGCACTAGCTCACCGTTTTGTAAATTAGCTAATAGCAAGCCATTGCGGTTATCATCAAAACCCCCGGTGTTAAACTCAAGTGTGAAGGTGTCCCCTGTTGCAGGTGAGCCTTCAATATTGAAGTCAAAACCGTAGGTATCATAAGGTGCCCCAGCTTGAGCAAGAATATTCTCAGCAGGCGGTGTTATGGTAAACGTCGATGTACCGTTGCCGTCTGTGATTTGATATTCGTTAGCATTCGCCGTTTTCACGAGTGTGATATCACCATTCGCCAAACTCGGTGGTGGACCAACCGTGATCCCCGTTGAGTTATCAATATCAGACACTGTGCCAGCAGAAATACTTGCATCGCTGGTATTATTGATATCGTTCGCAGTTCGAATAGGTGATGCTAACGCTAGGTCTTCAGGGCGCTCAGTTGCAAGCTCTAGGGTCGTTGCAGCTTGTGAATTTAGCTTCACCATAAATTGGTCACCAGTATTTGCTGTGCCTGATACATTAAGCTGTAAGCCAAATGCCTCACCGCCAGTGATGGTTGATGAGTCAATCACTCCTGCCGTTACATTGGCTGTTGACGCAGTGCCAATAGGTTCGCCTTTGTTATCGATTGCCTGAATTTCAACGGTGGTTGCACTGGTATAGGTAATAATAAAATCACTCGCTGGCAATTCGCTGCCTTTACCTGGTTCCACCGTTGCCGTCATTGTTGATGTGCCTGTATTAGCTTGATAGCCAAACGCATCAACGTTGGAATTGCAAATATATCACCACCAATTTCACCATTAGCGTCCATACCTAAACGGTTTTGCTGATTAAAGGCATCAGCTAACGCTAATCCCATTTGACCAAGTTGGTTTTGCGCTGGCACTAAAATATCGTCACGAAACGCCAACAAGCCACCAATTTTACCTTTTAACTTACTCACATCGACATCAAGCGGCACAGCTTTGCCACCGTTCACATCGAGTCTCAGTTCTTTAAAATTAGGATCAGGATCGCCACTGAATGAAAATAGGTTAAATGAGCCACTTTGCATGACAAGTGCTTGACCAGAGCCTAAATAGACTTGTTTTTCACCGTTATTACCGTCGAGCGTTTCAATATCAATTAGCTCAGATAAATCACGAATCGCTTTATCGCGTTCATTGTATAAACCACTTGATACTGACTCACGATCAGTCCCGTGAACTGAGGCAATCTTAGTATTCAAATCACTGATATTTTGGATCAGGTTATTGGCTTCTTCAGAAAAAATCTCCAGTTGCTCATTCACCACCGCTTTTTGGTCGACCACAATGCTCGATAATCTGTCCATTTGATCAATCAAGTTTTGTGCATCTGTCATTACTAATGAGCGTGCAACTGTTGATGACGGTTGATTTAAGCTTTCTTGTACATTGTTAAAAAACGAGTTGATACTAGTTGATAAGCTGTTTGACTCTTCTGAGAACAAGCTATCTACACGGCTTGCTTCTGTCACAAACTGATCAAAGAATGCTTTATTTGAGGTATCTCTATTTAATTGCTTTTGCGCAAATTCATTCAGTAAACGATACGTTTCACCACGACCTACTTGGTTATCGATCATGGTTGTGAACTCAGTGCGCTCACGTACATAGCCCTCGGTATTAACGTTGGCGATGTTCTTACTGGTGGTTTGTAAAAGCTCAGAGTTAGCTCTTACACCGGCATTTGCTATGTCATATAAGCTAAATGACATGAGGGTCTACTCCTTAACGTACCAATGAAGCAGCGACGCTTTGAAGCTCAACACGCTTCAATACCTGCTTAATTTTATCGGCATAATTTGGATCAGTTGCATAACCTGCTTTTTGTAACGAATCTAAAAAGGCAGCAGGCTCTGCGGTATTATTAAGTGCTTCTTGATAACGTGGGTTTTCATTTAAGAAATCCACAAAATCGTTAACACTGTCTTTAATCGATTGATAAGAGCGGAAACTAGCTTGCTTTTTAACAGGCACGCCTTGTTCAAATTCAAGCGTGACTTTACTCGCTTTGTCACCTTGCCAGCTTCTATCCGATTTAATATTGAATAAGTTGTTACTACTTGTGCCATCAGCTTTGCTGATGATGTGTTTTCCCCAGCCTGTTTCAAGGGCTGCTTGAGCCACCATCACTGCAGGGTTTAAACCAATCTTCTGTGCTGCATTTTTTGCGTGCTCCCAAATAGAGCTAATGAATGACTCAGCATCTTCAAAACGATTATCTGTTTGCTCGTTTGCTGATGTATCTGCAACAGGCTGTGACTCAGATTTAATGTCGTGGCTGTCATTCGCTACGCCGCGGGCGCGTTTATCACTATCAAACTCAGCCGTCGTTCTAAGCACAGACCCCGGGGTAAACTGTTTACCATCTGGCGAGAGCTGCTGAACAATTAAATCAGCTAAGCCGAGCGAACCTTTTGATGAAAGCTCAACCGACATCTGTTGGTCATGCATCTCTTCAAAAAACTTAACACCGCTTGAATTAAATGGGCTGTCTTTATCTTCAAACGCTTCATTTGCCTTACGCATACTTTTAAGCAGCATTTGAGTGAAAATAGATTCAAATTGTGCCGCCGCTTTTTTCAGCGCCTCTTTTGACGCATCGCTAGAGGCATCACTTTTTAGCGCACTTTGACGTAACGAGTCTAAGTTGCCTAAATCAAAAAAGTTTTGCTTGTCGAGATGATTAGTATCCATCAGCTTTTTGACACAATAGTTAATAATGAAAATTAAAATGCAAAAATTGCGCCAATAAAAAACTTTATAAATGAATGGCTAATAAAGGATATAGGAGTGGAGTAACTTCAGGGTCAAGGTTTTGACTGATATTTATACACTGAAGGATTAAGAGGTATAAAAACAAAAACGCGCCCGAAAGCGCGTTTTAATTTAAATGATAACCAGTTGCCCGTTTATCGCCCCCGCTTCTTTTAAAGCTTCAAGAATTGCCATTAAATCCCCCGGCGCGGCCCCCACTTCATTGATTGCGCGAACGAGGTCATCTAGATTAACACCCGGATTGAAAACAAAAGCACGTGAGTCATCTTCATTGACATCAATAATGCTTTGATTGGTAACCGTGGTTTCACCATCACTTAAGGCATTTGGCTGTGAGACATTTTGCTGCTCAGCAATGGTAACCGTTAAACCACCATGGGTAATAGCTGCAGGTTGTAACTTCACGTTTTTGCCAATCACAATTGTGCCTGTGCGCGAATTGACAATAATTTTTGCTGCAGTATCTGCCGGTTTAAACTCTAAGTTTTCAAGGGTAGACAAATACGCGACACGTTGAGATGCATCACGCGGTGCCAATACACGTACAGAGGCTGCATCAATTGCCTGAGCACTGTCAGGACCCACTAAGTCATTAATGGTTTGCTCTAAGCGTTTTGCCGTTGTGAAATCTGGACGATTTAAATTAAAGGTAATGTAGTCACCTTGCATAAATGGGCTCTTAATAGCGCGCTCTACAATGGCACCGTTTGGAATGCGACCCACTGTTGGCGTGTTAATAATTACACGGCTACCATCAGCACCTTCTGCACCTAAACCACCAACTACTAAGCTACCTTGCGCAATTGCATAAGTATTGCCATCAACCCCTTTTAGGAAGGTTTGTAACAATGTACCGCCACGTAAACTGCCCGCACTACCAATAGACGACACGGTAATATCAATGGTTTGACCAGGCTTTCTGAACGCTGGTAACTCAGCATGCACTGCCACAGCAGCAACATTTTTAATTTTAGGTTTTAAGCTATCAGGTAAAGTGATACCAAAGCCATTCAGCATGGCTTTAAAGCTTTGTTGTGTAAATCGGCTTTGCTCACCAGTGCCAGGTAAACCAACCACTAAACCATACCCCACTAATTGGTTTGAGCGCACGCCCTCAACCATAGATACATCTTTGACTCGCTCAGCCTGTGCAGAAAACTGCAGGCTAATTAAGCAAAGAGCGATGATGTATTTAAACCCATTCATGACTTTATTCCTCTAAAATGGGAAAAGCGAACTACTAAAGAAACGAGACAGCCAACCTGCACTTTGCGTTTCTTGAATTTGCCCTTTACCTGAATATTGAATGCGCGCATTGGCAATACGATTTGATGTGACCGTGTTATCTGCGGCAACATCTTCAGGGCGAACCAAACCTTCTAAGCGAATAAACTCTTCACCTGTGTTCAAAGTGAGCCATTTTTCACCGCGAATAACCAAGTTGCCATTGGGTAGAACACGCATCACATTGACAGAAATATCACCAAATAAGCTGTTTGATTGGTTAGACTTTGAGTCACCTTTAAATGATGCCCCAGAACCAATACCAAATTGAATGCTGTCACCACCAATGTTGACCGGATTACCGCCAAGGCCTATAACAGGGTCTAAACTGGCGTCCGTTTCTTTGTCGGTCTCGGTTTTAGCGGCTTTGGTGGCTTGCGTTGATTCTTGCAATTTAACCGTAATGATGTCGCCAGCACGCAGTGCCTTTTTATCCGAGTACAAATCATTTGATGAGTAACTATCAAACAACGACCCTGTAGGTACCATCGGCTCTGTTGTTGGCTCAGGGTACATAGGCGCATAGTAAGGGTCATCCTGAACCACATGATGATTTTGCGTTGTCATACAACCACCCAGCATTAATGCTGCCGATGTGACTAAGATAATATTACGCATGCTACCTCCTACCCATTAAAGCTGTTGATTGATGTAACTAAGCATTTCATCAACCGCTGAAATCACTTTTGAATTCATTTCATAAATTCGTTGTGTTTCGATCAAGTTAACAAGCTCTTCAGTTACATTCACGTTAGAGGTTTCAAGGGAACCTTGAACCACCGTACCTAAACCATCGATACCTGGGTTACCTTGCACAGGCGCACCACTTACAGCGGTTTCTGTGTATAAGTTTTGTCCCATAGGCTCAAGACCCGATGGATTAATAAAATCACTAATCGTTAGCTGACCAATGACCACGTTGTCTGGTTGCCCTGAAATACGCACTGACACTTCACCGTCTTGTGAAACAGTAATTGATTGCGCATCGTCTGGAACATTCATTTCCGGTTGCAAAGGAAAACCCGCGCCCGATGTTACAATGCGGCCATCTTCGTCAGTCGTGAATTGACCGTTACGCGAATAGGCAATGTTGCCATCCGGTAATTGCACTTCAAAAAAACCAGGGCCTGAAATCATCCAGTCCAGTGAATTTTCAGTGGTAAGCATGTTACCTTGTGAAAAGTTCTTTTGGTTGGCAACCACTTTGGCACCCGCACCAAGCATTAAGCCTGATGGCATTTCAGTGTCTTGTGACGAACGACCACCTGGTTGGTTGATGTTTTGATATAGTAAATCTTCAAATACGGCGCGGCTTTTTTTGTAACCGACCGTGCTGGCATTCGCGAGATTATTTGAGATCACCGAAATATCGGTTTGCTGGGCGTCAAGCCCGGTTTTACTGATCCATAATGCAGGATTCATAACTCTACCCTCTCAGTCATCTTAAACAATGCGTAACAGCTGATCTTGACGCTCATCGAGCTCTTCGGCTGTTTTCATCAATTTAACTTGTAATTCAAATTGGCGTTGATTGCTGATCATGTCGACCATTTCATGCACCGGGTTTACGTTTGACATTTCAAGCGTTCCCGATAGTACTTTCACATTTGGCGAAATATCACAAAAACCACACAGGTCATTGATCAGCATGTCTTCTTTTGGTCGAAATAAACCGTCATTACCTTTTTCAAGCTGAGTGTTATCAGCCTCAATCACTTTTAAGCGATCAACCACTTCTAAAAAGTTCGCTGGTGCACCTTGCGGGCGAACCTGAATAGCACCGTCTTCACTAAACTCAACTTTCTCGATAGGTAATGGCAGAATGATTGGACCACCTTCGCCAATTACTTGACGGCCATGGCTGGTGATCAACGCACCATCTGGAGTAATGTTTAATGTGCCTGTTTTGGTGTATGCCTCATTGCCTGATGCATCTTGTACACTCAGCCAACCACGGTCACTCATAGCAATATCAAGCTCACGGCCAGTTTCTACATAACCACCAGATTGCATGTTAGATCCTGGGCGTTCTTGCATTGCAAACACCCTAGATGGCAGACCTTCCCCGAAGGCTTGCATAGAGCGAGCTTGTGCAAAATCAGCTTTAAAGCCAGTGGTGTTAGCGTTCGCAAGATTGTTAGCCTTGAGCTCAAGACCGCGCAAACTTTGCTTAGCACCCGACATGGCAATGTAGACCATTTTGTCCATAACATTGACTCACTAAAAATATGATAACTAAGAAATGCAATAAAAGTGCCAAAGTAAAATTGACGCTGAAATAGGAGAGAAAAATGAGCTGCTAGAATGAAAAAAGGCTGCCAATAGAGGGAGCAGCCTTCGTGTCGGATTATGCTTAGAGCCGTTAAGATT
This sequence comes from Pseudoalteromonas sp. T1lg21, assembly GCF_002964625.1. Lineage (NCBI taxonomy): Bacteria > Pseudomonadati > Pseudomonadota > Gammaproteobacteria > Alteromonadales > Pseudoalteromonadaceae > Pseudoalteromonas > Pseudoalteromonas sp. T1lg21. Next base: position 158,105 of record NZ_PQBX01000060.1, on the reverse strand, counting down.
AACGGATCTGTAGGATGTTTTGTTGTAGCGTTGAGTTAACCTCAAGCGCACGTGAGTTAGCTTGGAAGTTACGCTGCGCACTAATCAAATCAACAAGTTCATTCGTTAAGTTAACATTTGATTGCTCAAGTGCTGATGAGTTGATTGAACCTAAAGTACCTGAACCTGGTTCACCAGCAATTGGCTCACCTGACGTTAAACTCTTCTTCCAAGAAGTATTACCTACTTGCTGTAAACCTTGTGAGTTCGAAAAACGAACCATTGCAACTTGACCTAAGAACGAGGTATCACCATTACTATACGATGCAACAATTTTACCATCAGAGCCGATATCAATACCCGATAGACGACCTACCGTCGCACCGTCTTGCTCAAGTGCTTTCACTTCAAAGTTACTTGCATATTGAGTTGGTACTTTATTCGCTGTTGCCGCTTCATCACGCCAGTTCATTGTTACATCATCTGGGAAGCTCGCACCATTAGAAAGTAAATCAGATAGACCTGTTGCAGCACCGGCACCATTTGGTAGGGTTAAAGGATTAAAAGTTGTATCTGTATTTGCTACACCATCCGTGCTAAGTGGTAAACCGCTCGCATCAAATTGGAATGTAGTTAATGGAGTATAAGGTGTTGTTGTTTGCTCTACACCACTAGAATCAAATGGCTTTTCATCAAGTGTTGCATACACTTCCCACTCATTCTCATTACCTGTAGTCGCTGAGTCAGTTTTCACAAAGAAGAATTGTAAAATATGTGGCTCACCTAATGAATCATATACAGTTGTCGACGTTGAACTGTTGTAAGTCGCACTTGTTTCAGGATCAAATGGTGTCACTGTTGGCGCAGAGGCACGAGAATCAAGGTTAAATGATGAGTAAACATTCGTCGTTGCACGCGGTGAACCTGAAGCATCAGGAATTTGTAGTGCAGATGAAGTACTTAAACTAACAGAGGTTGTATCACCGGTTGCTTCATCAACAGGGAAACCTTGTAAGTAATTGCCGCTCGCATCAACAATAAAGTTATCTTTATTAAGTTTGAACGCACCAGCACGCGTATAAGTAAAGTCTTGTGCACCTAAGTCATTAGCCATTGCGAAGTAACCTTCACCCGTAATCGCTAAATCTAAAGAGTTATTTGTGAATGATAACGAACCTTGGTGGAATTGCTGTGCCACCATGGTTGTTCTTACACCGTCACCATTTTTTGTTTTACCAGAGCTAAATACTGATGATGCGTACACATCAGCAAACTCTGCACGAGACTCTTTGAAGCCCGTAGTATTCACGTTCGCAATGTTATTTGCGGTAACGTCTAAATCTTTTTGCGCGGCTGCTAAACCTGTTAATGCAATATTGAAGCTCATAACTCACCTCTAACCTATCTCTTAGCCTAAGCTAACCCAAACCTTTTTTTACTTATGCGATTTCAGCTATATCAGTCAGCCTAACCGCACCCTCTTTTGTATTTACGATAATGCCGCTGCTACCATTGATATTGACACTTTCAATATTTTTAAAGGTCGCCATTGGCAGGCTGCTGTAGTCACCATTTACATAGCCTTCAGCACTGATGTCATACTCACCTTCAGGGAGTACATTGCCATCGTTATCTTTGCCATCCCACTCAAAACGCAGTGCACCTGCTGACTGAGATCCTAAATCAATGGTGCGTACTAACTGGCCTGATGAATCTGTAATTCTCAGCGTCAGTGTTTCAACCGCTGTTTCTGCAACCACCGAGCCTTTTGCTGCATTTTCACCATCAAAATCAATGGTGTCAGATTCAAGCAGTGCTTGTTTTCCCACAAGTGTTGAAGCTTGTAATGCAGAGTTCGATGTCATTGACGCAGTGAGTGAATCAAACTTTTCATTTAAGTTTGAAATACCTTCAGCCATAGTGAAGTTCGTCATTTGCGCAATCATTTGATCGTTATCTGCTGGATTACTCGGATCCTGGAACGACAACTGCTGTGTTAACAACGAAAAGAAATCTTCCTGAGAAAGCGTGTTGTTGTCTTCTTCAGTTGTTTGCGTATTGCTTTGATTCCAACGCAAGCTATCCAAATAGGATGATGATGCAGAGCTGATGTCGTTACTCATAACTTATCCTCGATTACCGTTGTCCTAACAACAGTGTTTTACTTAACATTTGCTTAGCTGCATCAGCAACTTGCACATTTGTTTGGTAAGAGCGAGAGGCAGAAATCATATTTGCCATTTCTTCTACGACATTAACGTTAGGTTTGTAGATATAACCGTTTTCATCCGCACTTGGATGGTTCGGGTTATATTCAATTTGTAGTGGCTTATCGCTCTCTACAATGCCTAACACTTTAACGCCTACAGAAGAGCCCTGAGGATTGCTTTGTGATGATGACGCTTTAGTCAACTCAGCGGCAAAAACAGGATGGCGCGCTCGGTACGTTTTGTCTTGGCTAGAACTAATCGTATTCGCATTCGAGATATTACTGGCTGTGGTATTTAGGCGAACATTTTGCGCGGTCATACCGGTTGCTGAAATATCAAAAACATTATACAAACTCATGATTAAGCTCCTTGACTACCGAGGGCTTTTTTAAGGCCTGAAATTTTACTACTCATAAATTGCAGGCTTGCCTGATACTCTAATGAGTTTTGTACATACAAGTTTCGTTCCACTTGTATATCAACAGAGTTACCATCACCTGTATCTGCTTGATTTGGCGTACGAAACATTTCTGCACTACCAACAAAACGACTGCCTCCGGCAATATGTTTTGCATCGGTTCGAACCATGCTGTTGCCGCCCTGTTGGTTGCTTTTTGCCGCTTTTAATGCCGAGGCAAAATCGATATCTTTCGCTTTGTAGCCCGGCGTATCAGCATTAGCGATATTTGTCGCTAATAACTCAGCGCGTTGTGAACGGATCAACATCGCATGAGGATGAACACCAAATGCTTTATCAAAACTGATAGCCATAACCATCTCCAAAAAATTGACTCTACAGGGGATAATGCAAAAGGTAAGCCAAAAATAAAGAGTGATTTTTAATTATATAAGATGTTGAAAAATAGGTTTATTTAGCAACCTAAGAACTAGGTTGCTAAGGAGAGTTTACTTTTTCTGATAGATGATACCCGGGTTACAACGAACCATATCAAAGCTATCACTTAAGCCCGCCATTGACTCTGACGCACCTAAAAACAGGTAGCCTTTTGGGTTTAAAGCTTGCGCAAACTGTGCAATGATTTTCGCTTTTACTTCCGGTGAGAAGTAAATCAACACATTGCGGCAGAATATAATGTCAAACTTGCCCATTAAAGCGTATGAATCCAATAAGTTTAAATGTCTAAAGCTGACCATTTTTCTTATTGGGTCAATAACCTGAGCCATTCCATTGCCGCTGTCTTTAAAGAATTTTTGACGTCTTTCCATCGACAGACCGCGAGCAAGTGCCAAGGCGTCATACTCAGCATTTTTACACATATCAAGCATGGTATTAGAAATATCAGTGCCAATTATTTGCGCACCCATTTTTAATACTCCCGGATTTTTAGACTGAAACTCGGCAACCGACATGGCAATTGAATACGGCTCTTGCCCTGATGAACTTGCCGCTGACCATATTTTAAGTGGCCTACGCACATCTTTAAGCTCAGGAAACAGCTTAGTTTTCAATAATTCAAACGGGTATTGATCACGAAACCAAAGCGTTTCATTGGTGGTCATCGCATCAACCACAGCGGCACGAAGCTGCCTCTCGTGAGGACTTAAAGTTTTACTTACCAACTGTGATAATGACTCAACATTAAAGCGAGCCATCAGCGGTGCAAGACGACTTTTAACTAAATACAGTTTGTTGTCACCAAGCACGATGCCACATTGTTGCTCTAAGAAAGAGCGGAATTGATCGTATTCGCTTTGTTGTAAATGCTTATTTTCCAAAGTAATACCACCTATAAATAATTAATCACAATGAACCCACTTTTTCACAGCTGTTGCTAATTCATCTGGGTTAAATTTTGCAATAAAATCATCGGCACCTACTTTTTCAATCATTGCTTGGTTAAATACCCCACTTAGAGAGGTATGCAAGATCACATGTAAAGGTGATAATTTTGGATCTGCTTTGATTTCGGCGGTCAGTGTATAACCATCCATTTCTGGCATTTCTACATCTGATATCAATAAGCCAACGCGCTCAGTGATATCATTTTTACAATCCAGCTGAGCAATCTCGCGTAAACGTAATAATGCTTCTTTACCGTTTTTAGCAAGCTCAGTTTGCACACCTAACGGTTCAAGCGCTCGTTTCACTTGATTTCGAGCGACCGCAGAGTCATCTGCAATAAAGACGATACGCTCGCCTAAATCACGCTGAATTTCGCCATCACCAACAACCTCAGCACTCACTTCGGTGTTCACTGGGCAAATTTCATTTAAGATTTTTTCAACGTCAAGAATTTCAACTAACTCGTTTTCAATTTCTGTGACTGCTGTTAGGTATGAATAACGACCAGCACCTGATGGTGGTGGCATTATTTTTTCCCAGTTCATATTAACGATACGTTCAACACCGCCAACTAAGAAACCTTGCACTGAACGGTTATACTCGGCAATGATGATAAAACTGTCTTTAATGTTTTCGATTGCAGGGCCACCCACAGCCATCGATAAATCAATCACTGAGATAGTCTGACCACGGATATGCGCAACACCACGAATGTACGCATTTGATTTTGGCATGTTAGTAAGTGGTGGGCATTGCAGAACCTCTCTTACTTTAAACACGTTGATACCAAAGCGTTGTCGCCCTCTGAGTTTGAATAATAGTAATTCAAGGCGGTTTTGCCCAACCAACTGAGTACGCTGGTTAACTGAGTCTAAAATGCCTGCCATTTCAATCTCCTAAAGATAAACAATCAGAGCTGGAACAATAATTGCCTTCTTTGTGTTAAAGCTACATAAGGTTACGAAGCGTCTGTTTTTTGACGCAAAATATTTATACCTTGTTTTCAACAATAAGCATAGTCGAAACAATATGAGTTTGTTAAAAAAAAGCCGAAGATACAGTGTTTTTTATTTTCTTACTAGCCTGTTGTTTGCAACACAACTACAGGCTGAAGTTTATAATAACGAGCAACTTCAACAAATCGCTGTCGATTTTGTTAGTGAACAGCTCCCTGATCTGGACACCACACCGCAAATTAGTGCTTTACCATTAGATGGTCGCATTCCAGAGAGACTGTGTGAGTCACCAATAAACAAAGAGTTACCGACAGAGCCTCCTTTTAATCGGCAGGTAACTGTACAACTTAAGTGCCAAGACTTAAATAGTTGGACCCAATACGTTCACGTTCGCATTATAGAGCTCGAACCTGTGGTTGTTGTTACCACTAATTTAGCACGTGGCGAGGTTATTCGAGCAGAGCACTTGCGCCTAGAAATGAAACCTAAACAATTTGTCAGAACGCAATATGTACAAGATGAGACTATACTCATTGGTAGTCGCAGTAAGCGCAATTTACGTGATGGCACACCTATTGTTATGAGCCAAGTTTGTATGGTTTGTAAAGGCGATAACGTTACTATTTATGCTTCGTTAGGCGGTTTGAGAATTAAAACCACTGGAATTGCTTTAGAAGATGGTACGTTAGACGAATTAGTACGTGTAAAAAACAAAAAATCAGGTAAAGTATTAAATGCACGTGTGGATGGGGTCGAGTCTGTACAAGTAAATATTTAATTTTTTATATTTATGCTAAAGTATCCGCTGTGCCCGCCGATATAAAGGCATATGTTGGGTAATGTATAGGTCAAAATTATGGTAAGCAATGTCAATAATGGTCAACAACAAACTTCTGTGTTGACAAATACCAAGCAAAAAAAGCTTGATTTACAAAAAGATAATGCTAATGCAGCCGCTGCGAAATCGGCCGCACCAAAAGCAAGTGCAGATTCTGTGAGCTTAACTCCTCAAGCTAGACAGCTTAAATCTTTGCAAGAAAAAGCTGAGCAGTCATCAGGCTTCGACAGCAACAAAGTTGCTGAGCTGAAAAAAGCAATCAGTGAAGGTAAATACCAAATTGATGCTGAAAAACTAGCGAAGAACATCGCCGCATTCGAGTTTGATGTGTATGGCTGATCATAATCATTTAATTGCTAGCAAACTAACACAACAAGTTTCGTGCTTGGAGTCTATTGCTGCGCTTTTAGATGATGAACTGACAGCCATTGCTGCAAAGCGTGGCGAAGGATTAAAGAGTATTGCCCAACAAAAAATCTCTTTGCTCCAGCAAATTCAAACAATTGATAAAGACGTCCAAAAACTTGTTGCACACAACGAATCGCAAGATGACGAAGTAAGTGCACTTATCAAACAAGTAAACACCCTACTGACTAGCTGCAAAAAGAAAAACGATGTAAACGCCCATGCGGCTCATCAAGCACAGCTAAGTGTTAAGCAACTTAAAGATATTTTAATTGGCGCTCCATCATCGATGACCTACGACCAAGGTGGCAGCGTAATTCAAGGCGATAAGAAAATCGTTCACAACTTGAAAGCCTAAATGTCATTTCCATTAAAAAAGCGCGATACCTAATGAGTTGTCGCGCTTTTTTAATGCTCGCAGAATTTGCTGAACTTATGCTGCAAGTCTTTAGGTTACAGCTAGACTAAGTTGCAGCTAATAATACGTTACTTTTTTCACTTGGCGTGGCTTTACTTCACCAATGTATAAGTCGTGTACTCGTTTCATATCAAGCTGTAATTCAGTTGCGTAGGTATCCCCTACTGCGTAGGTTTTAATAACCTGCGCCCCTTTGATCACACCTTGTACTTGGCTTTGTAATTGATCGTTATGAGCAACACTGTTTTGTACTGTGGTGCCTGCGGAAATTTTTTGCCCGTAAACTTGCTCAGCAAGCTCGCGATACGCTTCAAGCTTTGAGGCTTTAATCGCAAGTAAAGTACGCTGCGATTCATTGCTACCTGGTTGAGCACTAATTGGTGCATACCCCACTGCTTTAAGCACTGGGTAGCTATCTGGCTCAATGTAAGTGTATTCTACATGTTTATCAAAAATACTACTGCAGCCGGTCAATGCTGCGCAGGCAACCAGCCCACCGAATAGAAGTGCTCGCATAATTTGCTTCCGCTTAAAACTCTTTGGCTACAAATATGCACGTTTAATGCCACTGTGGTACAGTCCTTGCTCATTTAGGTTATTCATTGGTTTTAATGCTAGGTGTCAGCATGAAAAATAAAACAATAGCCAGCTTAAAAGGTCTTGGCTTAGCCTTTACAATTTTGTTTTCTAACAATAGCTTAGCTCAGTGGTTTGAGTCTACAGGCCATGCGGTTGTGAAAAATGGCGATACAAGCCAAGCCAAATCTGCCGCTATTAAAGATGCCATAACTCAGGCTTTAGTGTTTTCTGGCGCTCGAGTAAGCTCTGTTCAGACTCTAGTTGACGGGGTTTTGACACAAGATCAACTGAAAATAAGCAGCCACGGTGAAATCCAAAAAATAGAATTGATCAGCGAAGACCGCCATAACGACACCTATGCCATCACGCTTCGCCTCGATATTTTTGCTCAAGCTGAAGAATGCCCAGCAAACCAATACACCAAATTTATTGCCGTAACACAAAGCCAACTTGCCAATCGCGAGCAAGCGCGTATGGGCCAAATTTTTGACGTAAATAAAGCCATCAGTGAGCACTTATATGCCAGCTTAGGTAATACCCAAATGGCGGCTAAACCGACAGCCTATTACAATATGCCGCTGCGAGTAGACCATTTTTTCACTCAGCAATACGATTACAGTAATGCGCTACTTGAGGAGATCACTAGCCGCAGTAATTCGCAATATGTATTACTGAGCCGTATTCGTGATTTATCGGTTAATCATAAGATCAACAATGACTATGCATTTTGGCAAGATGATAGTTTCAAGCGTGCGTACAAAGTGGATTATGTATTATTTGATGGCACCACTTACGAAAAACTTTGGCAGAAAAGCTATCAAACAGAAGGCATTTGGCCATACAAAAAAACCGAGATCATCGATGTTTACAGCGACCGATTTTGGGCAACCGATTATGGCCAAGCTATTAGTGATATAAACCAAACCCTAACCTATGACTTACAAGCCGCCATGGCCTGCTTGCCCACGCAAGGTAAGATACTGCATATCGAAAACGATAGACTGATCATTAACCTAGGGAAGGCTCACGGCCTTGAACAGGGAGAGGTTTTAAACATTGCGCATCATAACTACTTAACGGATGCACAGGGTAATAAACTCCCCCATAAAATCACTACACTTAATCAAGTAAAAGTGACTCAGCTTTATCAGCAATCAGCAGTGGCCATGAGTATTGATAAGCAACCACTGCCTAATATTCAAATAAACGATATTGTTGAATTAGCTGCTAGCAAGTAAATGAGCTTGTAAGCCTTCATGAGCATTTAGCCAACGGGCTAATTGCTCTACACCGGCTATGTGCGGGTAATGCTTGCGTGTTGCAATAACAACTTGGCGTTGCTGGTTTGGTGAGATAGCTAAATACTTCACCCCTTCACGTGGTGTGCATGCCAGCTTAGGAACAAAAGTTACCCCATCATCCATTGCCACCAGCGCGAGTAAGGTTTCTATACTATTTCCTTTATATTGGTTCGAAACTTCAACCCCAGCAGAAAAGCAAAATTGCTCGGCTTGCTCTTTAAAACAATGCCCTTCGTTTAACATTAATAAATCACATTCATGCAATTGAGCTAAAGCAACTTCAGCGTGTTTTGCTAAAGCATGCTGCTCAGAGACTGCGACTAAAAAGTCTTCTTTATAAAGTGGCGACACATGATACGGTGCCAAGCCTGCCACATCTGCAACAATTGCAATATCAATCTCACCATTATCCAGCGCCACCAGCGTTTGCGCTGTTTGCATTTCAATAAATGAAAACTGGGTTTCACTAAAGGCCTGCTTCATCGAGGTTAGGAGTGTTGGCAGTAAATAAGGTGCAATAGTTGGAATAATACCCACATTTATTTTCCCTTTTAGAGGGTCGTGTGAGCTTGCGGCAATTTCTTTCAGCACTTGAGTTTGTTCTAGGATCAGCGTGATTTGTTTAAGTAATTGCTCACCTTGCACAGTCAACGTAACCTGTTTTGTAGAACGGTCAAAAATGATCACTCCCAGCTCTTGTTCAAGCTTTTTAACTTGCCCACTCAGTGTCGGCTGGCTGACATAACAGGCATCGGCTGCTTTTCTGAAGTGCTTATATTGTGCCACCGCTTTTACATATTCGAAGTCTTTTAAATTCATACCACACCACCAATAGCTTTTACCTATCATACTAATACAAACAAACGATTGGAGCTATCATAAATTAAATCGCATAATGGCAATCAACAAATCAAGAGGAATTAAAACAATGTTAAACAATATCGAAGGCCAAAAAGTACCAAACGTTACATTCGCAACACGTGTAGACGAGCAGTGGAAATCAATAACCACTGACGAAATTTTTAAAGGTAAGACGGTTGTGCTGTTTGCATTACCTGGCGCATTTACACCAACTTGCTCATCAACTCATTTACCACGTTATAACGAGCTAGCTGCTGTATTTAAACAAAACGGTGTTGATGAGATTGTTTGTATTTCTGTAAACGATACGTTTGTAATGAATGCGTGGGCACAAAACCAAGAAGCGCAAAATATTACCCTATTGCCAGACGGCAACGGCGAATTTACTGACGGCATGGGTATGCTAGTCGATAAAAACGACTTAGGTTTTGGTAAGCGTAGCTGGCGCTATTCTATGCTTGTAAAAGATGGCGTTATCGAAAAAATGTTTATTGAGCCGCAAAAGCCAGGCGACCCATTCGAGGTGTCGGATGCAGATACCATGCTTGATTACATCAACCCTGCACAAGTAAAACCAGAATCAGTGAGCATTATTACCAAACCTAATTGCCCATTCTGTACAAAAGCTAAAGCGCTACTAGATGCAAAAGGGTATGTGTATGAAGAAATCGTATTAGGTCAAAACGCATCATTAACGAGTTTAAAAGCGATTTCAGGTCGTGAAACAGTGCCGCAAGTATTCATTGGCGGTGAGCACATTGGTGGCTCTGACGATTTAGAAAAGCACTTTGCAGCTTAAAGAAAGGGAGCCTTGTTGCTCCCTTTTGTATTTTTGGCCAATTATTAAAAGCGGCTCAACTTAATAACCCTTAGCCCCTGTATAAGCCTCTCATTGGCGCAATTTGTTCTATTTCTGTCGTAAAAAGTCAAGATATTCACTAGCACTATGACTTAGTGTAGAGAATACCGATGAAGGACTTCCTTCACATTCACAGAGGACACACATATGAGCCAAATGAATTCTGTTGCCATGCAAAATGGCAAGCTGCATGTAAAACAAATTGATATCCCTACTCCTGGACCCGGTCAAGTACTGGTAAAAAGCCTAGCTTGCGGTATTTGCGGTTCAGATATTCATATAACTCGCCACACCAGCGATGTATTCGATATCTATAAAAACCTCGGCATCATGGCAAAAGATGCTGGCGATGACCAAGAAGTGTTATTAGGCCATGAATATGCGGCTGAAATCGTTAGCTACGGCCCCAATACAAAAGGCGAATTAGCGACAGGTACTCGTGTCACTTCAGTGCCTATTTTACTTTCAGCTGGCGGCGCTGGCGTAGGTGTAACCCCTGGGCTATATGGTGCCTATTCTGAATACTTTATTGTTGATGAAGCCTTGCTATTACCTATTCCTGATGCTGTTCCATCAGAAGCAGCAGCCATTACAGAGCCTCTTGCCGTTGGCCTACACGCAGTAAACCGCGCACAAATGAATAATGATGATGTAGCCATTGTCGTTGGCTGTGGCCCAATTGGCCTTGCTGCAATTGCCGCGTTAAAGCTTCAGGGCGTAAAACACATCGTTGCCTCCGATCCACAAGAGAGCAAAAAACAAATTGCCCTTGAATTTGGCGCTACAGAATATGTTAACCCTATGGTTGATGATGAAGTCGCTAAAGCCGCAGCACTTGCGGGTAATAACAAGGTGGTTATTTTTGAATGTGCCGGTGTAAGCCGTTTATTAAACGACTACATTTTACGTGCGCCAGCAAAAGCAAAAATCATTGTAACAGGTGTACATACCGCGCCACTCAACGTTAACTTTGCCTATGCCACAGTAAAAGAGTTAGACCTTATTTTCTCTTATTACTACCAGCCAGAAGAGTTTGCACAATCACTTGAGAACATCGCGTCAGGCAAAATTGCATGGCAAAAAATGCGCACTGGTAAAGTCGGCATCGACGGCGTACAAGGTGCCTTCGATACGTTATTTAAACCAAACGACCATATCAAAATCATCATTGAACCATGGCGCACAGGTGAGCTTGAAAAAGTAACGGGTTAATTTAATTGGGGTTGCTGAGAAACTTGGTAGCCCCTACAGGAATCGAACCTGTAACTGCCCCTTAGGAGGGGGCCGTTATATCCATTTAACTAAGAGGCCACTCGAAAGCTGAAGTAAAGCTTATAGCTTGTAGCTTATAGCTTGTAGCTTGTAGCTTGTAGCTTGTAGCTTGTAGCTTGTAGCTTGTAGCTTGTAGCTTACGTAAAAATTATAACGGTCTAAGGCTTTGGTAATCAAGAGAATAAACCAATCGACTTGTGAGTAAGCCGATTGGCAAAATAATGAGGCTAGTTAACGCGAGCTGTTGCTGATTGGATTGACTCATGTTTTAGCACAAAATATGGGATCACTTTTTGTGCGCTGGCAATAACCAGCTTTGAGTTTAAATTAATTACTCGGGCATTCACTTCAACTCCATTAGGGCGGTATATCAGCGTGCCTGTGAGTACATGGCTAGCAATGCGACGCTCAGCTAACTCTTCTACATCACGCGACATCACAAAATCACCATGTGAGGTTACAGTAATGACATCCATCGCTTTAAAATCCACAACGCCAAAGCCAAATTTTTGCAGCTGATACATCATTGATTCGGCAAGTTGGTTACCAAGCTGAGAGCTGGTTTTTAAGCTCGCATCTAAATCCACAAAAGTGGTAATGGCAATACCTAAATCGCTTTCTTGTTGCATGGTATCCACTAACTCAAGCGCCATTTGCTCGACATAATTAACAACGGTTTTATGATGTTGATAAGGCACAAACAGGCGATGGTTAGCGTTATCCTGCTGCATATCTTTTTGTTCAAGCACTTGCAGCATAGCAACGTAATCGACTTGAGTGCTTGCTGATGCCGGTGCATGTTGAGCTGTATTTTGCGGCTCTGCTGATTGCTCTGGCAGCAATTGGCAGCCAGAAAGCACGAGCGTTAACGATGCGAAGATAAAACCTTTCATAGCTTACTCACTTGCTTGTTTTAGTGTAATGCCATCACTTCGATTAGTACTATCCAGGGCATCAACCACTGACTGTGGGATAAAGCCTTGCGCCGACCCAACAACCGCTTTGCTTGCTAAGCCAACAATACGCGCATTCACGAGCACACCACTTTGATGATTAACCAAAGTACCTGCCAAAACATAATTGAAGTTTTGATCTTGGCTTAGCTCTAAATAATCACGACTGAAAACATAATCACCACTAGGCGTGACACGCATATAATCCGTGGTTTTAAAATCAATGACAGGCACACCAAACGCGTGAAGTTCATGAATAAAACTTTCGGCAATTTGATTACCTAGCAAATTTGTTGAGTTGTAATCTGCATCAAGGTACACAAAGCTTGAAACAGCAACTGGTGTGTTATCACTAACATATTGCAAGTTTTCAACTAAGTCTTGCATGATGCCACGCACATAGTGATTGATATTCTTACGTGTTGGGGCTGCTGTAAAAGTGCTGTTATTCATTACCGCCTGATTGGTTTGAAACACACTGTCATTACTATGCGGCGCGGCAACTTCTCTTTGCGCAGCTAATTGAGGATCATTTTCGTGTTGTGTTGCATCACCAGTTAACATTGACGAGCAACCAAAGCCAAACGGCAAACATATAGTTAAAATTAAACGTTTCATTAAATGAGTTCCTCTTAATATTCGCTTCGATACAACTGGCCATCACGTTGCTGAACTTTTTCAGCGCCCCACATTACATTGATAGGGATCTCAGTGCTTGCTGCTGACACAATTCGCAGATCTTTGGTATTCACTAATCGGGCATTTACTATGTAGGCATGTTGTTGCCGCGTCAGTGTGCCGGTAATAACAAAGTCAATATTCTGACGTTGACGTAAGGTATTTACATCACGACTAAGTACACTATCGGCCGATTGCTGCAAATTTAAAGTATTTTCTAATCGATACTCAATGGTATGAAAACCAAGCTGAGTAAATTGCGTTAATAAACTTTCTTGAATTTGCTGACTCAAGCCACTGCCCTGATCTTCTGCTAAATCAGTACCTAAGCCATCAGCCATATAAAAACTGGTCACAGCAATACGTGCATTGCCTTTGTAAGGGCCTTGAATACGGCTAAGCTGACTACTTAAATCAGCAACGTATTGATGCACCGTATAAGGTGCCATCGGCGATTTTGGGGTTTCTCTAGGGGGCGTTTTTTGTGGCTCTTCAGTTAAGCTACAACCCACCAACACTAAAAAAACTGAATAAAATAACAGGCGCATAATTGCCATCCTCACTAAACTTAGTAAGTACAAAGCAATAATTATGCCTAAGTATTATTGTTGATGTGATTATTATGAAAAGCCGAAGCGTGATAATAAGAACATGTCACTTCTAAAATACCAATAAGCTAGCGTTGCATTCAGACAATGATTTAATTGTGTAGGCTGATGTAGCTAATTTTTTTGAGGGATCGAATGGTTTATCAGAAGGGTCAATTCCCTTCTGTTGTTAAATAAGCGGTTATAGCATCTCTCCAATAAATGGTGCCGTCACACAGGTTTGCCCCATTCTTTTCGCTATCTCACAAAATGCTGTAGCCTGAGTATAATTTTCAAATGGACCAGCCCTTAATCCATACAAGGTTACGCCTTTTTGCTCTCGTGTTTTAAAACGAAAATCAAGGTCATTTAAAGCAGCAGGATAATCACGTTTGAGCTTTAAGACCTGATAACTAACTTTTTTCGGCGTTAAATATAAACCTAATTGCACGCCCGCTTCAGCGGCTTTATTTGCTGCAATAATCGCCTCAAGTGAATCTGTTGATGATGTTTGCTGCGCTTGCGTTTGTTCGCTTTGATGAATAATCACATCATTTTGTGGCTCAAATTGTGATGGCTTTGCGGTTAAATCACTATTAGCTGACAGCACTTCGATTAACAACGCAAGGTCTTTTTCCATGGCTGAAAGGCGCTCAATGCTCGGCTGTTGCTTTTGCCACTCGGCAGCAAATTGCTGAACTTGCGGCTCAGTGTAAGCTGGCTGAGCTTGCTCTTGGCTCATCATACATGCTGTCAAAGCAGTTAAGCTGATGGTTATCAATAGATATTTAGAAAAAATAGAAAAATGCATGGTGACGTCAATTCTAAAAAACAGACTTAAATCATAGCAATAAAAATGCCACCTTTATCGCGAATATTTGACGCTAAAAATAAATTCGGTTGTCAGTGTAGTTGCTAACCCAGCAATCAATACCTTGTCGCTTAATCGCTTCACAGTCAGCTTTGGCATTCTTCAAATATTTATAGCCACCAAATTTAAGTCGATAGTAGGTATGCTCATTTACATCAGCGACTTCAACATTGAGTATCGGTTTTCCCTGAAAAATACTGGGTGCTCGTTTAGCCATTTTTTTTAATGTTGAAGCAAGGCCTTGCTCCGAATTAACCGACGCTAACTGAAGAGCAAATGCATAATCGGGTTTCACAACGTCTGTAGAGTCGTTTGACAATGCTTGCGACGTGTCTGCTTGATCAAGCATTGTACTGACAGGTTCATTTTGGGTTTGTGCCAATAAGAATGAGTTTTGCATTACCTTATTATTACTTAGGTACTGAAAAATATTGAAAACAGAAAGCGTGTTAAAGGAGATATTTGGAAGTGCCTTATTACTGCAACCAGACACAGTCAATAACACCAATAGGCATATACTGTAACGCAAAGGTTTTGAGCAATATTTCATAAGTAGGATTCTTAAACGTACCATTAAAAATTTGCTTCTTTTTAAAGAAGTCTATCTGTTAGCACTTGCCTATACAAAAGCCATAAACATCATTTGAGACGTTGCATAAGAAAACTCTAACACATTATTTGTTATTATAATATTTTCAGTACAGTGCTTAACTTACTGCAATAAAAACTTAATGACACCCTACTACTTAAGTTTTCATATTAGACAACCTAAAGCAATAAAAATCCGTTTTTACATAGGTATTTTTATAAGTATAGCTAAGTTTAACTATCCTACAGGGATATATAAGCATCTCACTGATCTTTAATCTTAACAATGCGTTAAGAGCTAGGTATATCAGAAAAATCCTTTATTGGGTAATAATCGACAATTGTGGGGATCATGTAAATAACAAAAAAGTGCCATATAGACACTTTTTTTACATGATTTTCAACTAGGTAATTAGAATTGATTATTTAACCAGCGACTTTATGAAGTCTGTAAGCTCGTCTTTGAATTCATCACGGCGTAGTGCAAATTCAACAATAGCTTTTAAATAACCAATTTTGCTGCCGCAGTCATGGCTTTTGCCTTTCATTGAGTAGGCATCAACTATTTCTTTTTCCATTAGCATAGCAATGGCATCAGTTAATTGGATTTCGTCGCCAGCGCCTGCTGGGGTTTTTGCAAGTAACGGCCAAATATTTTTGCTCAGTACATAACGACCCACAACAGCTAGATTTGATGGAGCTTGATCAACTGGAGGCTTTTCAACCATGTTTAAAATAGCTGCGCTCTCACCTTGATTAATTTTTACATCACCTAAATCAACGACACCAAATTTATCCACTTCGCTTTGTGGCACAGGTTCAACCATGATTTGGCTCTCACCGGTGTTTTCAAAACGCTGGATCATTTCAGCTAAGTTATCTTTTTTAAGGTCGCTTGCCACATCATCAATGATCACATCAGGTAAAATAACAACAAATGGTTCATCACCTATGATAGGTGCAGCACAGTTAATAGCATGACCAAGGCCTTTCGCTTCACCTTGACGAACATGAATAATTGTTACATCTTTCGGACAGATTGATTGTACTTCTGCAAGTAATTGACGCTTTACACGCTTTTCTAGCGTTGCTTCTAGCTCAAAACTGGTATCAAAGTGGTTTTCAATTGAGTTTTTACTTGAATGTGTCACTAAAACAATTTCTTTAATTCCTGCTGAAATTGCTTCATTTACAACGTACTGGATCAGCGGTCGGTCAACAATAGGAAGCATTTCTTTAGGGATTGCTTTAGTCGCAGGTAACATGCGCGTGCCAAGACCAGCAACTGGGATCACTGCTTTCATTGATTTCTCCTTAAATTTTATTGTTGTTACACTGAAAACGGATACTTAATTGCATCGTGACACTGATAACCTACTACTTCAAAATCGTCTTTTGTAACCCAGGTTTCAATGTCTTCTAGTGATTTAATATTTGGGTTTATTTTTAATTCTGGTGACGCGAATGGCTCACGCTTGAGCTGCACATCACGCATCAACTCAAGTTGGTTTTCATAAATATGCGCATTTGCTATTTTATGATATGCCTTACCCGGTTTATGCCCGGTGATTTGTGCAACTAAAGCAAGTAACACAAAACATTGAATTTGATTAAAGTTTAAGCCTAGCGGTACATCGCAGCTACGTTGGTATGATGTTAAGTATAAAGTATCACCCAGTAATGAAAAGGTGTGTGTATGCATACAAGGGCGTAAACAACCTAGTTCAAACTCACCCGGATTGTAAAAAGTCACAATTTCACCACGGTCATCAATCCCTTTAGATAAGTTATCAATGACTTTTTTTAACTGATCAAGGTGACTGCCATCCGGGCGTTGCCAACTGCGGCCTTGCACACCATATACACGGCCCATATCATCTTCACCACGACGATGTGGGTTTTCAAGCCAAGCTTTGTTTTCGTTTGCGTTTGCATTCCAAGTCATGCAGCCGATATCACGAAAATGTGCAGCGCTGTCGTAACCACGTAAATAACCTAATAGCTCCGCTATCGCCGCTTTGTAAAAGCTCTTACGCGTGGTGATGAGCGGAAACTTGTTATTTGCCACATCATATTCAAGATCGGCATTTATAACGGTTAAACATTTGGTTCCTGTGCGCTTGTTCTCAACCCACACACCTTCGTCAACAATGCGCTGACATAAATCTAAATACTGTTTCATTGATTTGCTCTTGTTATGCTTTACTTGCCACGCTGTGTTGCGGCTTTTTATAGGCCCATATTAACAAACCAAGGCCACCAATTACCATCGGCAATGACAGTATTTGCCCCATTGAAATTATGCCTGCAAATAAACCTAAATGGGCATCTGGCTCACGGAAGTATTCTACGGTAAATCTGAATACGCCATAACCGAGTAAGAACACACCTGCAACACTGCCCGCTGGACGTGGCTTTTTGATAAACCATTGTAAGATTAAAAACAGCACTAGGCCTTCTAAAAAGGCTTCGTATAATTGTGAAGGATGGCGCGGCTCTGGGCCACCTGATGGGAAGATAAATGCCCAAGGCACATCTGTGACTCGGCCCCATAGTTCACCATTAATAAAGTTACCAATGCGACCTGCTAATAAGCCTAGCGGCACGAGTGGCACTACAAAATCACCCACTTCAAGTAATGACTTTTTACGTGTCCAAGCAAACACCACAATAGCGGTGATTACACCTAGCGTACCACCATGGAACGACATACCACCTTGGTCAATTCTGAACAAATACAATGGGTTTTCAATAAAGTAACTAAACTGATAAAACAATACATAGCCAATACGACCACCGAGTATCACCCCGAGCATGCCGTAAAAGAGCAAGTCACTGACTTGTTCTTTTGTCCAACCTGAATTTGGTTTTTCTGCTTGACGATTAGCAAGCCATAGCGCCAAAGCAAAACCAATTAAATACATTAAGCCGTACCAACGTACGCTGAGCGGGCCTACCGAAAAAATAACCGGATCGATATCTGGAAATTGAAGAGCCATAAAAATAAAAACCTTTAACTAAACACCATTTTAAGCGCAATTATGACAAGTAATAGCGCGAATACTTTTTTTATTGTTGCCACAGGCAAATAGTGCGTGGCTTTGGCACCTATTGGCGCAATGAGCGACGAGGTAACCACAATCCCTACTAACGCAGGTAAATACACAAATCCGGCAAATCCATCACTGAAAGATGTTAATTGCCACCCGGCAGATACGTAACCCACCGAGCCGAACAGCGCAATGACAATACCACATGCAGCAGCACAACCAATGGCCTTTTTAATATCAACAGAAAAATAATGCATTAGCGGCACAATGAGTGCTCCACCACCAATACCAATTAACCCTGACAGTGCCCCCATTACGGCACATAAAAAGCCAAGAATTGGCCCTGATGGCAGCGGCTTTTCACTGGCTGCTTTTTTACGTGTCGATAGCACCATTCTGAGTGCGATAAACACCACGCTACCGGCAAAAACAAAGCGCAGTAGCTGCTCTGGGATAAAGCTTGCCGCAAAACCACTGATCAATGCGCCAAGGCCAACACCAGTCATAACCCACGGGGCAATTTCCCATGGCACGTTAGCATTGCGATGATGAGCAAGGGCTGAAGACGTCGAGGTAAAAATAATGGATGCTAACGAGGTCGCTATCGCAATGACTAATACATGGCTTGGATCAGCAACATTAAACGACACTAATAGCGCACTAAGTACTGGCACGATGATAAGACCGCCACCAATGCCTAATAATCCAGCTAAAAAGCCAACCACACTGCCCAGAATTGCGCAGTACACCATTAAAAGTATTACGTCATGCATAGCACACTCATATATTCAATTTGTTATATACATATACTAAACTAATATATATACCCAAGCCACCTCAAGATGCGAGTTTCAGTTGGAATTAAAAGCGATTTAGGCAAGGCATTGATTGCAAGTAATAGTGGTTCTATTGTTAAGATCAATAACGCAGTATAAATCGCTTTTAAACCAACCCTTTGGGCGCTTCACAGGCACTTACTCTCATCGTTGTTACTTCTTAAAAGGGACTGCCATTCTTGCAAAGTAACGCCTTGATATTAAGCACCTGTGAAACGCTGAATTCTACATCTTGAGATGGCTTGGGTATAGGTGCTTCACAGCACAATTTTCCCTCATGATTGACCTTGGCTTGGGGTGTAAAATAATTCACCGAGTTGATGTTCGATCATAAAGTTACGTGTCAACCTAAGTACATGTTTTGCCGTTGGTTGTAATAAGCATTCTGCAAGTAACTTTTCCATATCACTGACATTTAGTCGCCTAAGCACAAACTTAATTTTACTAATCGAAGCATAGTTCATACTCAAGCTTCGATACCCCATCGCAATAAGCAATAGTGCTCCTTCTGGGTCGCCGCCTAACTCGCCACACAAGCTAAATGGCAGCTCATATTGCTGACACTCTTGTGCTATTTTTAACAGCACTCTAAGAACACTTGGGTGATAAGGGTTAAATAGCTCAGCAACACGGGCATTTGAACGGTCAACAGCCAGCATATACTGAGTTAAATCGTTGCTACCCACAGAGCAAAAATCAACTTTTTGCGACCACTCTTCAAGCATAAATACACTTGAAGGTACTTCTAACATCACCCCGATTTCTGGGCGTTCTATTGCCTGTTCGGGGTATTGCTCACTTAACTCAAAATAGGCTTGTTCGAGTAGTTTTAACGATTCATCTACTTCTTCTGAGCCACTGATCATTGGCAACATAATTTTTAAATTACCTAGACCAATATTGGCTTTAAGCATTGCTTTGAGTTGATCTAAAAATAGCTCAGGATGATCTAAGGTCACACGAATACCGCGCCAACCTAAAAATGGATTTTCTTCCGTTATATTGAAGTAATCTAAAACCTTATCGCCACCTATATCAAGTGTACGCATCACCACAGGATTAGGGTGATAACTCGTTAGCACTTCGCGATACCAGCTTTCTTGTTCTGACTGTGAAGGAAACTGGCCTTTTTGCATAAACCAAGCTTCGGTGCGATACAAACCAACCCCATCACAAAATGGCTTATTATCATGCTCAGTATTTAATTCAAGGCCCGCATTAAGTAACAAACTAATGTGTTCACCATCTTTGGTAACTGCATCGAGGTTTTGCTCTGCCACAAAACGGTCGTTCAATAATGCTTCTTGAAATTTAAGCTGAGTGTATTCCTCTTGCAGCATTTGCGAAGGCGAGATATATAAACGTCCAGAATAGGCGTCTAAGATCATCGGCTTACCTTCAAACTGCAATAGCGGCACATCTTCAATACCCCAAATTGCTGGGATCCCCATAGCACGCGTTAATATAGAAGCATGGCTATTTGCCGCACCATTAACACTCACGACCCCAGCAAGGTGCCCTTTTGGCACTTCAGCGAGCATGGCAGGGGTTAATGTACCGGCAATTAAAATAGTGTCTTTAGGGTAAGGCTTTGCCGCATGCTCGGTATTCACTAAATGGTGTAATACACGCAAACCAATGTCTTTAACATCAACGGCACGCTCTTTAATATAAGGGTCTTGCATCGCATTGAATTGAGTAACTAATTTCTCAATAACAATTTTCAGTGCGCTTTTAGCATTCCAGCCCTGTTGTAATTGCGCTTCAACATTTTGACCAAGACTTTTGGCGTCAAGTAACTGCTGATAAACATCGAAAACCGCGAGCGCCTCTTGTGGAATAGAGTCACTCAGCGTCATCGATAAGGTATTAAACTCGTTACGCGTTGCAGCGACTGCTTGTGTGAATAGTTTTCGCTGTGTGCCTACATCGTCATCTTTTTGTAATTCAATCGAATTGAAGTCGAGTTTAGGGATCACCACAAAGGCCTCGCCTATGGCAATACCTGGCGCACTTGATACCCCTTTAAGTACCGAGGTTTGGTGGGAAAACTCATCAACGCGTAATATTTCTTTTATTTCTGCATGAGCTAACTGAGAAGCCAGCTGTGCTGAAAGCGTAATTAAGAATGACTCTTCGTCAGGGCTAAAAACACGGGCTAGTTTTTGTTGAACAACAATAACCCCTAAAACCTTTTTCTGGTGCACAACTGGCACTGACAAAAACGCGTTGTAGCCTTCTTCATTAACTTCAGGTGAGAGTTTAAAACGTGGGTGTGACTTTGCAAAAGCAATATTAATGGGCTCTTCACGCTGAGCAACAAGACCAACGAGGCCTTCGGTAAAGCCTATACGAAACTTACCCACTGCATCTGGGTTTAGGCCTTGGGTGGCCATCAATACAAAGTTGTCTTGGCTGTAATCGGCAAAATAAATCGAGCAGCACTGTGTTTGCATGGCATCTTTTACCATTTGCACAAAACACCCTAGCGCACTGTTTAAGTCCGCCTGTTGCGACACTGCCTCAGCAATTGACCTGAGCGTGGCTAACATGATGCTGCTCCTTTAATTTAGATAAGGCAGGCCTTATCGTTTTTGTCGCCAATGATCTTTTTGTTGCTCTCGTTTATTAAACGGCATTGCAAACGGAGCAAACTCTTTCATTACTCGACGATATACATCGCGCTTAAACGAAACAACTTGCCTAACCGGATACCAATAACTCACCCATCGCCAATCATCAAACTCGGGGTGATGAGTTTTAAGTAAATTTACATCTTCATCTTTACAACGAAGTTTCAGTAAAAACCATTTTTGCTTTTGCCCAATACACACAGGACTTGAGTCTCTGCGAATTAAACGTTTGGGTAATTTATAGCGTAACCAATGTTTAGAACTTGCGACGATCTCAACGTCTTCAGGAAGCAAGCCCACTTCTTCGTGTAATTCTCTGTACATGGTTTGCTCTGCTGTTTCACCGTCATCAACACCACCTTGGGGAAATTGCCAAGAGTGCTGACCATAGCGACGAGCCCAAAATACTTGTCCCTGATTATTGCAAATTACAATTCCGACATTGGCACGAAAACCTTCGGCATCAATCACCTTAGTGCCTCATTTGTAAGTCGATTTTTATTGATTGTTCCACATAACCTGCGATACAGCAAACACTTTACACCGAAGCCTAAATTAGATTGAAAATAAAATTTTCAACAAATGCTTTTAATCAAGGTGTTACGAAGTCATTTTTATAAAAATGCGGCGTTTGAATAAAATAACTATTTACAACCGTATTTTTATCAGCTTACCCACAGCTTGTGCATAACTTTTATAAATCATGCCTAAATTGCAAACAAATCCACAATCAACCGTTGAAATATCCACTTTCTCCACAGAAACTGTGGATAAACATGTTTATATATCTGTATTTATACAAACAACTGATTAATTAATGAAATGGAAACACCATGCAAAAACATTAAATTAATTTAATATCAACTAGTTACAAGTAAACCATCAAAAATAACACTGGTTATTTTTAGCTCACACTTAACATGCACAAAAAACACCCAAACACAAAGATATCCACTAAGGCGCGCATTTGCTATCATGAACCAGATAATTAGACAATCAAATAAACGCCTTATGCGACCAATAAAACCAGCCTCAGTAAACGAATTAATGCAACGTGTTGATGCTATCGCCGGCCTTACCTTAGGGCAATTAGCTGAGCAATATCAATTTAAAACCCCTGACGATTTACTACGTGAAAAGGGCTGGACTGGGCAACTTATTGAATATGTTCTTGGCGCAACAGCAGGTTCAAAGCCAACACCTGATTTTGAAGAATTAGGCATTGAGTTAAAAACGCTACCGATTTCATTTAAAGGCAAACCACTCGAAACAACCTTTGTTTCAGTCACGCCGCTTTTAAATGTAACAGGAATGACTTGGCAGCAAAGTACGGTTCGTAAAAAATTAAATCATGTTTTATGGTTACCGATTTTAGGCGAACGCGAAATACTGCCTTTTCACCGTACCATAGGCAGTGGCTTTTTATGGCAGCCAAGTGCAGAGCAAGATGCCCTTTTACAACGTGATTGGGAAGAACAAATGGAGCTCATCGCCCTTGGTCGCGTAGATGAAATTTCGGGTCATTTAGGTGATGTAATGCAAATAAGGCCAAAAGCTGCCAATAGCAAAGCGCTGACTGATGCAATTGGCCCGAATGGCCAGATAGTACAAACCTTACCTCGCGGCTTTTATCTAAAAACAAGCTTCACCAGCGAGATCCTAAAACAACAATTTCAGCTATAATCCTAAAGCTCCAATCCTTGTTGTTTTTCGCAATGAGCAGGAGCTTCAAGCAACGATTCATTTGCAAACTTAAGTAGCCATTTACGTAAGTTTTGGTAGGTTGTTGACTGGCAATTCTGCTCAACAACTTTGCCACGAATTAACTTTTCCTCACCATTTACATAAACAATATGAGAAAGAATCGGAGTGTTATTATTTTTAAACTTTAATGTAACTTCAGATTTTGCTAACTCAATAACTCCTGTTAATAAGTTAGTAAACACTTTTTTTAGTTCATCACTACCGGCTTGAAAAATTTCGTTTCTCTGTGTTTCTGTGATTTTTTTGGATGTGACTGCAATAAGGTTTTTATACTTAAAAGTCGTTTTATTTTTTCGTGTTTCACTGATCCAAACTTGTGCTTTAACAGCAACTTGATCCATATTTTGACTCACGAAAAAGATTGGCTTAATTGTCACTGGCGACTGTGATAGATCTTCTGTATATGCAGCTTCAAAGTCTTTTATAAAGTCTTTATTTTTGAAGCCTTTAGTAAGTGTTATAAATTCAGATACTTTTTCGTTTGCTTCAGATTGTAATCCTGCGAGTTTATTACTCTGAATTGTAGATGAAGTGGCGGCATGTGCAGCTACTTGAACAAGTAAGCCTGCTAACCCTGCGTCTGCTGCGTATAGAACATCGGGATTTGTGATTGATGAATCTCTATCATATACACCTCGAATATCGAACTCATTCGGTGATGAAAGAGTGAATTTAAAATCACTTTCAACAATAGCTATCTTTTGGTTATGTATATACTTTACATAGTCGTCTCTTTTAGGTGTTGAATTACAGCCACACATAACGAGCAACATAATTAAAATACTAAGCTTTTTCACTTTTCTTCCCTAAAAAATATCGTGGCTTTCACCACGATAATTATTACCTAGATCGCATTTCGAATCAGTGTTTTTACATTTTCGATTGCTTGATAGTACGCTGTTGTAACACCAGGAAAATCATCAGGCTCATCCCATAAACCTTCAGGTTGAACTTTTTCATCCACTAAACGATATTGCAGGTACTGATTTGTATTTAGATCGATAGTATAAACCACCCCTTTCAAGTAGCCTTGCGGATCCCCGTTAGGTACATAACTGCTAAAACTTCTATAGGCACCAAAACTATCAAAGTTAGCAACAACTAGAACATCAATATCAAATTTCTCTTTTAAACCTCTGAAGTCTTGCTTAGCAAAACCTAACTCGCCTTTGAATTTAGGTAACTTATCTAGCAACTTGGGATCATCAAGAGTGGTAACATAATCAGATCTTTCTTTGAATTCATCTTGGATTAGTGTTTTTAATGAGTCAATATCGCTAACTGGCAGTGTTGCTAAATGCTTATCAAGTGAGCTTGTTAAAGAAGATGCAACGCCATAACAAAGTAAGCAACTTGCACCAAAAATATGCGTAGTAGCTTTATCTCCACGCTGAAAATAAAAGCCTATTTTCTTTTCTTTATTTGTAAAATGATTTGCTTGTAACTCAACAGTTGGTTGAGGTGTTGTTCCACATCCCACTAAAGTAATTAATAAAAATAGTGTAATTATTTTTTTCATTCCCTTTCCTTTTTACTACTTATAACAGATTGAAAAGCTAAATTATATTCAGCTCAAATTCAGCCAAGAAAGGTACAGAATTATTTAAACATTAACAACTATAAAATGGGAAAATCTAATTTTTGCATAAAATACAAACGAAAATTAATTCAAAATATAAAAAAACCTCCCGAAGGAGGTTTTTTAGAGTCTTGATAGCTAAGCCAGATTACTGACCTTTAACCTCTTTAAGACCGTTGTAAGGTGCTTTTTCACCTAATACTTCTTCAATACGAAGTAATTGGTTGTACTTAGCAATACGGTCAGAACGGCTTAATGAACCCGTTTTGATTTGACCAGCTGCAGTACCTACTGCTAAATCAGCAATTGTCGCATCTTCAGTTTCACCTGAACGGTGTGAAATAACAGCTGTGAAGCCAGCGTCTTTAGCCATTTTGATAGCAGCAAGCGTTTCAGTTAATGAACCGATTTGGTTGAACTTGATTAGGATTGAATTAGCAATACCGTTATCAATACCACGCTTTAAGATCTTCGTGTTAGTTACGAAAAGATCATCACCTACTAATTGTACTTTGTCGCCAATTAGTTGTGTTTGGTGTGCGAAACCATCCCAATCAGACTCATCTAAGCCGTCTTCAATTGAAACAATTGGGTATTGCTCAGTAAGGCCTTTAAGGAAGTGGTTGAATTCTTCAGAAGTGAATTTTTTACCTTCGCCTTTAAGGTCGTAGATATTCGCTTCTTTGTCGTAGAACTCAGATGCAGCACAGTCTAGAGCTAGAGTGATATCTTTACCAAGCTCATAACCTGCATTTGCAACAGCTACCTTGATTGCAGCAAGTGCCGCTTCGTTTGATTCAAGGTTAGGAGCAAAACCACCTTCATCACCTACTGATGTAGAGTGACCTTCAGCTTTAAGTACTTTTGCTAAGCTGTGGAAAACTTCAGCGCCCATACGTAACGCTTCACGGAAGTTTGTAGCGCCAACTGGTTGGATCATGAACTCTTGAATATCAACAGAGTTATCAGCGTGCTCACCACCGTTGATGATGTTCATCATAGGTAATGGCATTGAGTAAACACCTGGCGTGCCGTTTAGGTCTGCGATGTGCTCATAAAGCTCTACGCCTTTTGAGTTTGCAGCCGCTTTAGCAGTTGCTAAAGACACAGCTAAGATAGCGTTAGCACCTAGTTTTTCTTTGTTTTCAGTACCATCTAAGTCAAGCATTACTTGGTCAACCGCTTTTTGATCAACTGCGTTTTGACCTTTAAGCGCTTCAGCGATTTCGTTGTTGATATAGCCTACTGCTTTTAAAACACCTTTACCTAGGTAACGTGCTTTATCACCATCACGTAATTCAAGCGCTTCGCGAGTACCTGTTGATGCACCAGATGGTGCTGCAGCACGGCCCCATGAACCATCAGCTAAATGTACATCAGCTTCAACAGTTGGGTTACCACGCGAGTCCATGATTTCGCGACCAATCACTTTTACGATTTCTGACATCTTGATTCCTCTTTTCCCGAAAATGGTGAGTTTGTGCCAATTTTATTAATTATCCTTAATGCCATTGGCTTATTAAAACAAATAAGCCGTGCATAAAGCACGGCCTATTTAAATTACGATGACGCTTTTTGGTGAGTGTGTGCAGCTGCAACAAACCCTTCAAACAGCGGGTGACCATCACGTGGTGTTGACGTGAATTCCGGGTGGAATTGCGCGGCAATAAACCAAGGGTGATCTTTATTCTCAATAATTTCGACTAGTTTCTTATCTTCAGATAAACCAGTGAAACTTAAACCTGCTTTTTCAAGCTGCTCTACGTAGTGATTATTCACTTCGTAACGGTGACGGTGACGCTCAACAATCTCGTCGCTACCGTACACTTCGCTTACTTTAGAACCCGGTGTTAAATGACACTTCTGTGCACCTAAACGCATAGTACCACCTAGGTCAGATTGCTCATCACGCACTTCAACGTTACCGTCAGCATCTTGCCATTCTGTGATCAAACCAACAACTGGGTGTGCTGATTTAGCGTTAAACTCAGTTGAGTTTGCACCTTCAAGGCCTGCAACGTTACGCGCATATTCAATAAGCGCTACTTCATACCTAAACAAATGCCTAAGTAAGGAACTTTATTTTCACGTGCATATTTAGCCGCTAAGATCTTGCCTTCAACACCACGGCCGCCGAAGCCACCTGGTACTAAGATAGCATCAAGGTGAGACAGTAACTCTGTACCTTTGCTTTCTAAGTCTTGTGAATCAACGTATTCAATGTTCACTGTTAAACGGTTTTTCAGACCCGCATGCTTTAATGCTTCGTTTACTGATTTATATGCATCTGGTAGTTCGATGTACTTACCAACCATACCAATTGTCACTTCACCTGTAGGGTTAGACTCTTGATATAACACTTGCTCCCACTCAGATAAATCTGCTTCAGGACACTCAAGGTAGAAACGACGACATACGAAGTTATCTAATTCTTGTGACTTAAGTAACGCAGGGATCTTATAGATGCTTTCTACGTCTGGTAATGAAATAACAGCTTTCTCTTCAACGTTAGTGAAAAGTGCGATTTTCGCGCGCTCGTTATTCGGTAATTTACGATCAGAACGACAGATTAAGATATCTGGTTGGATACCAATTGAACGTAATTCTTTTACAGAGTGTTGAGTTGGCTTAGTTTTAACTTCACCTGCAGGGCCTAAGAATGGCACAAGCGTTAGGTGGATAAACAAAGCGCGCTCACGGCCAATTTCAGTGCCTAGCTGACGAATTGCTTCTAAGAAAGGTTGTGACTCGATGTCACCAACTGTACCGCCAATTTCAACGATTGCTACATCGCGACCTTCAGCACCGTCGTATACACGTTGCTTAATGTCGTTTGTGATGTGTGGAATAACCTGAATTGTTGCACCAAGGTACTCACCACGACGCTCACGTCGTAATACATCTTCATAAACACGACCTTGTGTGAAGTTGTTGCGGCTAGTCATCTTGGTACGGATGAAACGCTCATAGTGACCTAAGTCAAGGTCAGTCTCTGCACCGTCTTCAGTTACAAATACTTCACCGTGCTGAATTGGGCTCATAGTGCCTGGGTCAACGTTAATGTAAGGATCCAGCTTTAAAATAGTCACGTTAAGACCACGTGCTTCTAAAATAGCGGCTAATGACGCTGCTGCAATACCCTTACCCAACGAAGAAACAACCCCGCCAGTTACGAAGATAAATTTTGTACTCATGCGAACCCTAGAATATCAGGAATTAAAAGGAATAATATAGAATCAAGACGGGGCGATATTATAGCAAAGGGGCTGCTATCAATCCAGATAAAATTAGCAAATAAGTGCACAAAAAACGAGCTTGGTTACACTGTACCCAAGCTGTATCATTACTGACTTAGTTTGCCTGCTTTTTAATGGCTTCCCATGCGTTGTCCATTTCTTCGAGGCTAGCCGTTTCTAAACTTTGGCCACGTTCATCTAGGTAAGCAGCCACTTTTTCAAAGCGTGACGCGAACTTAGCATTGGCACTTCGTAATAATTGCTCTGGATCGCGCTTGATATGACGCGCTACATTCACCGTTGCAAACAGTAAATCACCAAGCTCTTCTGCACTGTGCTCAGAATGTGGATCATGAGCCAGCGCTTCTTTTACTTCGTCGACTTCTTCCGCAACTTTATCAAGTGCCCCATGATAGCTTGGCCAATCAAACCCTAGGCTTGCCACACGCTGTTGAATCTTCTTCGCTTTCGAAAGGCCCGGCATCGCATCAGGTATATCTTGCCAAAGGCTCATTTGTGGTGAGGCTGATTTTTCTGCTCGCTCTTGTGCTTTTATAGCTTGCCATTGCGCTGAAAGCTCTGCATCCGACAGTTCACTTTGCTCTGCAAAGACGTGGGGATGACGACGGACTAGTTTTTCATTAAGCGTATTAGCCACATCGGCAAAATCAAATAAGCCCTGCTCTTTAGCAAGCTGAGCATAAAAAATAACTTGAAACAGTAAATCACCAAGCTCACTTTTAAGCTCAGTAAGCTCACCTTTTTCAATGCAGTCTGCTACTTCGTAAGCTTCTTCAAGGGTGTGCGGCACAATCGATTTAAAATCTTGTTTTAAATCCCACGGGCACCCAGATTCTGGGTCCCGCAGTTTAGCCATAATTGCAAGCGATTGCTCAATAGCGTGTTTATCTGCCATTACGAATGACCACGCTTTGCTTCATGAACACCTTCTATTTGGTGAAGCTTCGACAATAAGCGGTTAGTACTTGATAGGTCATGCACTTCTACCTGCATTGAAAACAGAGCAAGCTGTTTATCTTCAACGGTGTTGACGTTCATGTTCAGCACATTCACTTTTTCATTGGCAAGTACTGAGCTGATATCTCGAATAAGCCCTGAACGATCCGTTGCTTCTACTTTTATCGTTAATGAGTAAGAGCCATTGATATCATCTGACCAACTTACCGATATCACCCTCTCAGGATGATTATTCTTAAGCTTTTCAAACGAATCGCAATCTTCACGGTGAACGGCAATACCACGCCCTTGGGTGATATAGCCGATGATTTCATCGCCAGGCACCGGCCGGCAGCACTTCGCAACATGGCTCATTAAGCTACCTACCCCATCAACAACAATGCCGTTCTTATCGCCAGAGACACTTTTTGGCTTTTTAAACTTAATTTGCGGTTCGTCATCATCACGATCACTAATAAAGTTTAATAACTGATTTAAGCGAACATCACCTGCGCCAACTGCCACCATCAAATCTTCAAGGCCGCGCAAATTAAAACGCTCGATTGCAGGCGCCAGATCTTTGGTTGTTAAATCTAACTTTTGGAGCTCAGTTTCAAGAATTTCTTTACCAGCACTTAAGTTTTTATCCCGATCAAGCTGCTTAAACCAATGATGGATTTTAGAGCGTGCTCGTGATGATTTAATATAACCAAGCGATGGGTTTAACCAATCACGGCTTGGATTAGGCTGCTTTTGAGTTAGAATTTCAACCTGATCACCGGTACTTAATTGGTAAGTGAAAGGCACAATTTTGCCAAACACTTTTGCGCCAATACAGCGGTGCCCTACATTTGAGTGAATGTAATAGGCAAAATCAAGCGGTGTCGCGCCCAGTGGCAAATCATAAATATCGCCTTTTGGCGTGAACACATAAACACGGTCTTCAACAACTTGGTTTTTGAGCTCTTCAGCTAAGTCACTACCATCAACAACCTCTTCTTGCCATTGCAGTAACTTACGTAACCAACTAATTTTTTGCTCATAGCCTGAACCACGACCTGGTAGTGCACCTTCTTTATACATCCAGTGCGCAGCAACGCCCAGCTCTGCATCTTGATGCATGTCGCTCGTACGAATTTGGATTTCGACAGTTTTACCTTCAGGGCCAAATACCACGGTATGAATCGACTGATAACCGTTTTGCTTTGGTGTTGCTATGTAATCATCAAATTCTTTATTTAAATGACGCCAATTGGTATGCACGATACCTAACGCCGCATAACAATCTTGTAGGCGCTCTACCACAATGCGCATAGCGCGAATATCAAAAAGCTGATCAAACTCGTAGTTTTTCTGCGCCATTTTTTTGTAAATGCTGTAGATATGCTTTGGTCGCCCATATACCTCACCTTCAATACCTGCTTCAGCCAAGCGTGCTTTGACTAATGCAACCATGTTTTCCATGTAAGCTTCACGAGCAAGGCGCTTATCATCTAGCTGTTTGGCGATGTTTTTATAAGTCTCTGGGTGCAGATAACGGAACGAAAGATCTTCAAGCTCCCATTTAAGCTGGCCAATGCCTAATCGGTTAGCAAGGGGTGCAAAAATATCGCGAGTTTCTTTAGCGGCAATAACGCGCTCTTCTTCACTGGCGTCTTTCACATCACGTAAGTGGCAGACCTGTTCTGCCAGTTTGATCACCACGGCGCGCACATCTTCAACCATGGCTAGCAACATACGGCGGATATTATCGATTTGTACTGTGCCTTTGCCTTGATGGGCTAAGGTACTAATGGTGGCCATTTGGCTTACGCCTGTTAGTAATAACGCAACGTGATTGCCCAACTTGTCGGTGACTGTCTCAATCGAGATTTTTTCAGCTAAAAAATAAGGCGTTAAAAATGCTGTCGCAAGCGAGTCTGCATCTAAATTAAGCTCAGCTAAAATCTCCACCATTTCAATGGCTGTGTTTTCACGTTTTGCATCATCGCAATGCAGGCACAATTGGTGAGCCTGCTCTAATAAGGTATGTTTGTCTTCTGTTAGCGCTAACAGCTCGATACGGCTGGCAAAATCACTCGGCTTTGTTAGCTGATGTGACTGTCTAGTGGCTACCATGTGCGCTTTACCTCCTGTGAAATAACGCCATCGTTTCAATATGCCCGGTATGTGGGAACATATTCATAAGCCCAATTTTTTCAATGCTAAAGCCTGCTTGTAGAATAATTGCACTGTCACGGGCTAAAGTAACAGGATCACAAGAGACGTATAAAATCGTTTTAAACTGAGTAAGTGGTAGCTGCTCTAAAATGGCCATTGCGCCAGTACGTGATGGATCAAGTACTAACACATCAAGTTTGGCACTAAACCAAGCAGCTGATTGCATTGATTGTGTTAGATCAAAGCAATAAAAATCGGTATTCGACAATGAGTTAGTTTGCGCATTTTGTTTTGCTAATGCAACCGCAGAATCGACCCCTTCAACACCAATAACATAATTAGCATACTTTGCAATCAATAATGAAAAGTTACCAATACCACAGAATAAATCCAGTACCTGCTCATGACCTTGTAAATCTAACCATTGTTTTGCTTGATGCAACATGGCTTGATTCACTTGCGGGTTAACCTGAATAAAGTTTTCAAGGCCAAATTCAAAGCGTAAATCATAATCTGGTATCTGGTAGTACGGCATAGGGTGGTCACTGTGATCAATTTCACCGCTTTGTGATTGCCAAACAACACGCCAGCTATATTCATTACAGGCCGCGACGACAATGGCTTTTAACTCTTGATTAATAGCTTTCGTGTGCCTAATGACCACAAAGGCTGCATTATCAGCTTCGCATAATTGTAAGTGACTAATACTGCTCAGGCCTGAATGGCTGTTGATAAGAACATCAAAGACCGTAAAAACATCTCTAAAAGTGCCAGTAAGTACATCACAGTTCTCAATGCTAACCAGTTGCTTAGAGCCTTGAGCTCGATACCCTACGCGCATTTTTTTGGCGGCTTTGTCGTGCATTACAGCAATACGCGCAGAGCGACGATAATGATGCTCATCACTGAGCAAAGGTGCTTGCCAATTTAAGTCATCGGCTTTAGCAAATTTACTAAATAGCTGACTCACCGCAGCTTGCTTCTCAACGAGTTGCTGCTTTGCATCAAGGTGTTGTAACTGACAGCCACCACACACTTGATAATGCTGGCAAAAAGGAGTAACCCTATGCGCTGAGGCTGATAGCACTTTTTTACAATCTGCACTGGCAAAGCGCGCTTTATCTTCAATCAACAAGGCTTTTACTTCTTCACCCGGTAAAGCACCATTAACAAAACAGACTTTATTTCCTTGCTTAGCAACGCCTCGTCCTTGGTGGTCCATAGCTGTGACATTGAGGGTTAGCATTTTTTGCGAAACGGATTTTTTTTTGGCTTTGAAAATCTGTGCCATCGGGCAACACCTTAATTATTGATAAAGCGGGAGTAAGTATATACTCTTAAACAACGATAATAATGATAACAACATTCTTTATGACTAAATTTGGCTTACGTGACTCAGTCTTAACCCTTACACTTATACCGACTGTGATCATAGGCTTGTTGCTGGGCGGTTATTTTACAATAAATCGTTACATTGAGCTCGATGAAATTTTATATCAGCAGGGTGTAACTATCATTGAGCCCCTCGCGATTGCCGTTGAGCAGCCTTTAATAAAGCGTGATAAAGCCTTATTAACTCGCTTAGTGAGTCATACACATAACAAACACTCCCCTGCTATCCAATCCATTGCTATTTTCGATGAAAACAATGAGTTGGTGATTTTTAGTAAATACCAAAGTGAATTCAAAGAAATTGTCAAAAGCAATGCAAACAGCATGGATGGCATTCAAGTACAAAATTCTGAGCACTATCTAACATTCTCTACTGCGATAATTAATCATAGCCGCCAAGACATGATTTGGAATCATCACAGCTATCAAGCATCGCTAGGTACTGTGGTGATCATGCTCAATAAACAACAAGCCATTATTGGCCAGCAACGAGCCTTACTGGTCAGTGGCGTGGTAATTTTACTGGCGCTAATACTGGCGACCGTACTAGCATTTAGATTGACTCGTATGTTTATTCAGCCACTTAATAAGTTAGTACTAGCTACCGACAAGCTTATTGAAGGTAAAGTCGATACGGGGCTTGACCAAAAAATGTTTGGTGAGTTTGAATTACTACGCGCAGGCTTAAACACCATTTCTGAAACCATGGTCATGCAACGTGATGAGATGCAAAAACACATTGACCAAGCAACCTCAGATTATCGCGAAACACTCGAACAATACGAAACCCAAAATATTCAGTTAAGTATTGCTAAAAAAGACGCGCAAGATGCGAACCGAGTTAAATCTGATTTCTTAGCTAAAATGAGTCACGAATTACGCACACCTTTAAACGGTGTAATAGGTTTCACGCGCCAGCTTTATAAGACTCCGCTAAATAAGCATCAAAAAGATTATCTCGATACCATCGAGCTTTCGGCTAACAGCTTAATGACGATTATCAGTGATATTCTCGACTTTTCGAAATTAGAAGCCGGTGCCATGGAACTAGAATCAATGCAGTTTCAGCTCCGTGATAATATAAACGAAGTGCTAACCTTACTGGCGCCAAGTGCTCACGAAAAGCAACTTGAACTCTCTATATTTATCCACCCGCAAGTGCCTGATAACCTCACTGGCGATCCGACACGCTTTAAACAAATTTTGATCAACCTGCTAAGTAATGCCATTAAGTTTACTGAAAAAGGCTCTATCAAGGTTGATGTTGGCTACCGTTTACTGGATGAAGAGCGCGCCTCTATTTTGGTGTCTGTGACCGACACCGGTGTGGGTATCCCAATGGATAAACAAGATGCGCTATTTACGCCATTTGGCCAAGCAGACTCGAGTATCACCCGTAAATTTGGTGGTACAGGCCTTGGTTTAATCATCACTAAACATATTGTTGAAGCGATGAATGGCCGCATTACTCTAAACTCAGCGCCTGGTAATGGTACCTGCTTTACGTTTAATGCCGTATTCAGAACGCCAAGTAACTCAATTACCAGTGACTTACCGACCCAATCACTGATCAATAAACGTATTCTGTATCTTGAGCCTCATGAGCATACCCATCAAGCAACGTTATCGCTACTGCATGAATGGCAAACTCGCGTTACCGCCTGCATGGATGAAGAAAGCTTCTTAAATGAGATCAACAAAGACTTCAGCTACGATATTTGTATTATTGGCCATACCGCCACAATCGACGATATGCAGCAACTGAAGAGTTATGTAAAAGCAGTGCGCCCTGTCACTGATTATTTATACATTATGCTCAATACAGTTTCGCATAATATGCGTGAAGCCTTTGTTGGTAGTGGTGCAGATGCTTGCTTGAGCAAACCGCTTAACCACCGTAAATTATGTGAGGTACTTGCTGCGCCTTACCGCCTTGATCACCCGGTGCATAATATTGAGCAAGGTGATGAAAAGTTATTACCACTAAAAGTACTGGTTGTTGACGATAACGATGCCAACCTAAAACTTATTTGTACCTTGCTTGAAGAACAAATTGAGCTAATTGATACCGCACACAACGGCTCACAAGCTTACAGCTTAAGTAAAAGCCACAAATATGACCTGATTTTCATGGACATCCAAATGCCAATTATGGATGGTATTACAGCATGCAAACTCATACGTGAGTCATCTCTTAATGAAGATACGCCTATCATTGCGGTAACCGCTCACGCCTTAGCAGGTGAAAAAGAGCAACTGCTTAAAGATGGCTTTAAAGGCTACTTAACTAAGCCTATTGATGAAGATATGCTAAAACAAATAATCAGCGATCATAGCCCGCAATCGCCGATTAATCGCGAACGCAGCAAAACTGCCACAGTAGCTTCAGAGCCCCCATTTGAAAGCGCCCGCCTCGATTGGCAATTGGCACTTCAACGCGCTGGCGGTAAAGAAGAGCTAGCGCTTGAAATGCTCAACATGCTATTACTCAGCGTGCCTGAGACCTTACGCCTACTCAATGAAGCTATAGAAAAAGAAGACTGTGAACATGTACTTAGCATAGTCCACAAGTTCCATGGCGCATGTTGTTACACCGGCGTCCCCAAACTTAAATCCCTCGCAGAAACCCTCGAAACAGCATTAAAAAGCGATTGCGATTTAAATTACATTGAACCTGAATTATTTGAGCTAATTGATGAGCTGAATAATTTGTTAAGTGATGCGGGAATGGTTGAGCAACAACGATAAAAGTTAGCATGAATATCAAGGAAGATTAATGTTTTTTATTTTATTTTTGATTTTTACATCATTATCGTTCTTTTGGTTTATTCTCAGTTATAAAAAGCTTGGTGGAATGGTAAACGATTACGTAAAGATCAATTACACAGAGCAATGGCAAGAATACGAGAATAAAGCCCGTTTAATGGGAGTAAAACCTAACTCAATTGTGTTTCATTCAGTTAAGAAAGGTGAATTGTCGGCCATAGATGATGGTGTTTTGAAAAGTTTCAAGAAAAAACATCATTACATAGTAACCCTACTCTGCCTATCGCCACTGTTATCATCCTACCTCTCAGAATTTATTGTTTACCTGAACAAATAAAAACGCGGTGGATATTATCTCCACCGCGTTCAGTATTCAAATTTGCTGGCTCTTATTAAAGCCGTCAGCTAAAGTCTTGCTTCAATCATTAAACGTTTCATATCGCTGACTGCTTTTTCTAAACCATCAATCGCTGCACGGGCAATAATCGCATGACCAATGTTTAACTCATAAATTTCTGGCATTGCCGCAATGGGTTTTACATTGTGATAATGAAGACCATGACCTGCATTTACGATTAAACCTAGGCTATCAGCATATTGTACGCCGCTACGAATGCGCTCAAGCTCAGTGTGAAGCTCTTCGTCATTTTCAGCATCGGCATAAGCACCGGTGTGAATTTCAACGTAAGGAGCATTACATGCTTTTGCAGCGTCAAGTTGCGCGTTGTCAGCATCAATGAATAACGAAACCTTAATTCCTGCTGCTGTTAGCTTTTCTGTAGCTGCTTTTACTTTTTCAAAATTACCCACAACATCAAGGCCACCCTCAGTGGTAAGCTCTTCACGCTTTTCAGGCACTAAACAAACATAAGCAGGTTTCACTTCAAGGGCGATGTCGATCATTTCATCGGTGACTGCAATCTCAAGATTCATACGTGTTTGAATCGTTTTTGCCATCACATATACGTCGCGGTCTTGAATGTGACGACGGTCTTCACGCAAATGAATGGTGATACCATCTGCACCAGCATGCTCTGCAACAGCTGCAGCATGCGCAGGATCTGGGTAACTCGTGCCACGCGCTTGGCGTAAAGTGGCAATGTGATCAACGTTTACACCAAGAAGAATATCTTTCATTTTTTTACCTGTTTAAAACAACGATTCAAGGCTGTTCATCAGCCTACTTAATAAATAACTCACGGCTTTTTAATGGCTTTTTGCCAAGTAAAGGCTTGAGTAGGTATCGACTTAATTGCTTTGCCATATATAACACATCAGGGGCGCTAAAGTCATGAGCCGCTATGGCATTTAATTGCTTTCCTGAAAAACCACTATGAGGGTCGTCATGCAGTAAAAAACCGTATTCAGCAAAGTACTGGTAATTTGCTGCATCGTTTATTTCATCCCCTTCGGCATCAACGCTAAAATCAACGCCATAACCCAGCATCTCTAAAAGTTGAAACTCGTAAGAACGCAGCACTGCTTGTAGGTTTTTAGTGGTTGATAACTCGTCAAGATGCTGTTTATACAAATGATAAACGCTTTCCATCGGCTCATTGATAGGTACGATACGATTGGTTAATTCGTTCATATAGAAGCCGCAATAGAGCTCGGTGCCTTTTAACATTGTTTGCCCGCCATGGGGCTCAAAACGATTGATGTATTTTAAATCAGACTTACCGCTGTATTGTACAAGCAGTGATTGGAAAGGTTGTAATTGTGCTTTATGTTTAGTGGCCTGGCGGCCACTAATGCGAGCCAGCATTCTTAGCTGACCTACGCCTTCTACCAGCATATCAAGCATGACTTGCGAGTCACTAAATGGACGTCGGTGCAGCAAGTATGCTGTGTAGAATTCGCTATCCATGGCGTGTAGGACTTTACTTAGTCTTCACCATAGCCAAGGCTACGTAGTGCACGCTCATCATCGGCCCAACCTGATTTCACTTTTACCCAAAGTTCTAAAAACACTTTGTTATCAAGCATGCCTTCAAGATCTTTACGGGCTTCACGGCCAATCACTTTAAGCTTTTCGCCTTTATTGCCGATCACCATACGCTTTTGCGTTTCACGCTCAACTAGGATCAAACCATTGATTTGCCAAACGCCGTTTTCTTGCCATTTAAACTGCTCGATCTCAACGGTCACTGAGTACGGTAACTCATCGCCCATAAAGCGCATCAGCTTTTCACGGATCACTTCTGCCGCCATAAAACGCATTGAGCGGTCCGTAACGTAATCTTCAGGGAAGTAAAACTCACAAAGCGGCAGACGTTTGGTTACTTCTTGTTTGATTAATTCAATATTTTTACCTTGCTTCGCAGAAACAGGAATAATACCAACAAAATCAAACTTATTGCCCAAGAAATGCATGTGCGGAAGCACTAAATCGCGGTCTTTCACTTGGTCAATTTTATTCATAACTAATAACACTGGGCGACCACTTTGACGTACTTTGTTAAGTACCATCTCATCGTCTTCGTTCCAGTGTGTGCCTTCAACCACAAAGATGATCAGTTCTACATCGCCAATTGAGCTTGATGCAGCACGGTTCATTAAACGGTTAATTGCGCGTTTTTCTTCTACGTGTAAGCCTGGTGTATCCACATAAACAGCCTGGTATTTACCTTCGGTATGAATACCCATAATACGGTGACGCGTGGTTTGTGGCTTACGAGAAGTAATAGACACCTTTTGCTCAACAATATAGTTAAGTAAGGTTGATTTACCTACATTTGGGCGGCCAACAATGGCAACCATCCCACAGTGCGTATCTAGCTCTGCAGGTTCTTTGCTAATTAAATCATCAAGATTCATTTTTAAGTATCTTTAAGGCTTTTTCAGCGGCTTTTTGCTCAGCTTTACGACGTGAGCTACCTACTGAGATAATGCTATCCATCCCTTCAACAATACATTCAACCGTGAATGTTTGATTGTGCGCTTGGCCTTTTGTATCAATTACAGTGTAGCCAGGTAACGATAATTTGCGCGCTTGTAAGTATTCTTGAAGTAATGTTTTCGGATCTTTTTGATTTAAGCCCGGTGAAATTGCGTCAAGACGCGACTCGTACCAACTTAAAATTAACTCACCACATTGTTCAATGTTTGAGTCTAAGAACACCGCACCAATAATCGCCTCTACGGCATCAGCAAGGGTTGATTCACGGCGAAAACCACCGCTTTTAAGCTCACCCGGACCTAAGCGTAAGTAATCGCCTAAGCCAAACTCAAGGCCAAATTCAGCCAAGGTTTGACCTCGCACTAGGGTCGAACGCATACGGCTTAAATCACCTTCGCGTGCTTTTGGAAATTTAGTATAAAGCGCATTCGCAATCACAAAGCTCAAAATTGAATCGCCCAGAAACTCTAAGCGCTCATTATGTTGGCCTTTATGACTGCGGTGCGTCATTGCCTGCTCAAGCAAAGCTTGATCAGTAAATGTATAACCTATTTTGTTGTATAACTCTGTTACGTTTTTTTTCATCGTTACTGAATATTACCTAGGCGTTCAAAACGAACACCAGTTGGAACCCAGCCTGGTAAAAAGTCATCTGGGCCATTTTCAAATTCAAAACTCATCCATATAAAGACGGCTTTACCTACCAAGTTTTCTTTTGGTACAAAGCCCCAAAAGCGACTGTCTTGGCTATTATCACGGTTATCACCCATCATGAAATAATGATCGGCAGGAACAACCCACTCGTCTGAGCGTGTACCCGGTTGTTGATAATAACGGCCTTTCATTTCAGGAGCTTGCGGGTTAATCAAAATATTATGATTCACTGTGCTTAGGTTTTCTTCTAAGCGCACTAAATTCATCGAACCCTGCTTGAACTCGTCACTATTGAGGATTTCCATATCAATTTTGTTGTATTCATTACACAGCAAATCACCTTGCTGCGTCACACCTTCTGCACATTTTGGCTGAATATAAAGGTGCTTATTGCGATAAACAATTTTATCGCCCGGTAAACCAATCGTACGTTTAATGTAATCAACACGCTCGTCTAATGGGTATTTAAATACCACAATATCACCACGCTCAGGTTCATTTACATCAACTAACTGGCTGCGCCAAATTGGGTCTTTGATGCCGTATGAGTACTTCTGTACCAAAATGAAGTCACCCACTAATAGGGTTGGCATCATTGAGCCAGATGGAATTTGAAACGGTTCAAAAATGAAAGAGCGAAAAATCGTAATCGCTGCAATCATCGGAAAAATTGACTTAGCCGTTTCAGTGATACTTGGCTCAGGCGCAATTAATGCAGCGGTTTCTTCGTCTAATTCACCACCTGCTGCATTTTGAGCAAGGGCAATGCGCTGCTGACGTTTTGGCGCAAACATAAAGTGGTCGATTAACCAAATTAATCCTGAGCCTAGCGTTAGCAACACTAAGAAAATAGAAAAGTAACCCGCCATGCATTAATTCCTTTATTTACTTCTAATTATTTACCAACTTTAAGGATAGCTAAGAATGCATCTTGAGGTACTTCAACGTTACCTAGTTGCTTCATTCGCTTTTTACCTTCTTTTTGTTTTTGTAGCAGTTTCTTCTTACGGCTCACGTCACCACCGTAACATTTCGCGATTACGTTTTTACGTAATTGCTTAACGGTTGTACGAGCAATAACATGCTGACCAATTGCCGCTTGAATCGCAATATCAAACTGCTGACGTGGAATTAAATCTTTCAGTGCTTCAGCTAACTGACGTCCACGTGATTGAGCGATATCACGGTGTACGATAATCGCTAACGCATCAACACGCTCACCATTAATAAGTACATCAACACGTACCATGTCTGAAGCTTGGAAATGCTTAAAGTTATAATCAAGCGATGCAAAACCACGGCTTGTTGATTTTAACTTATCGAAGAAGTCCATGACTACTTCAGCCATCGGTAATTCGTATGTCACCGCAACTTGCTTACCATGGTAGCTCATTTTAGTTTGTAGACCACGTTTTTCAACACAAAGTGTAATTACGTTACCTAAAAACTCTTGTGGAACTAATATGTTAGCTTCAACGATTGGCTCACGGATTTCAATAATGTTGTTTACCGGTGGTAAGTCAGACGGGTTATCAATCTGTTTAGTTCCGTCTTTTGTTTCTACTTCGTAGATTACTGTTGGCGCAGTGGTAATAAGATCAATGTCGTATTCACGCTCAAGACGCTCTTGGATGATTTCCATGTGTAGCATACCTAAGAAGCCACAACGGAAACCAAAGCCTAGTGCTGTAGAGTTTTCTGGCTCAAAGAATAACGACGCATCGTTCAAGCTTAATTTATCAAGCGCATCACGGAAAGACTCATAGTCATCTGATGAAATAGGGAACATACCTGCATAAACCTGCGGCTTAATGCGTTGGAAGCCAGGTAAACGCTCAGGAGCAGAATGACGTTGTAAAGTGATGGTATCACCTACTGGTGCACCATGGATTTCTTTAATACCCGCAATAACAAAGCCTACTTCACCGGTTTTTAGGATACCCGTGTTAGTTTGTTTTGGTGTGAAAATACCCACTTTATCTGCGATATGAACCTGATCATTCGACATGATCTTAATTTTATCACCCGAGCGTAATTCACCATGCTTGATACGCACAAGTGATACAACGCCTTGGTATGGGTCAAACCATGAGTCAATGATAAGCGCTTGTAGTGGCTTATCTTTGTCACCTTCTGGTGGCGGGATATCTTTAACAATGATTTCAAGTACGTCTTCGATACCAATACCGGTTTTCGCACTACATTGCACAGCATCTAGGGCATCAATACCAATGATATCTTCAATTTCTTCAGCTACACGAAGTGGATCGGCTTGTGGTAAGTCGATTTTGTTTAGAACAGGAATAACTTCTAAATCCATTTCGATTGCTGTGTAGCAGTTAGCCAAAGTTTGAGCTTCAACACCTTGACCCGCATCAACAACTAAAAGTGCACCTTCACAGGCTGCAAGTGAACGAGAAACTTCGTAAGTGAAGTCAACGTGTCCTGGCGTGTCGATAAAGTTTAACTGGTATGTTTCGCCATCTTTCGCTTTATAATTTAGCGTTACACTTTGCGCTTTGATGGTAATACCACGCTCACGCTCAATGTCCATTGAGTCTAACACCTGCTGCTGCATTTCACGGTCTGTTAAACCACCACAGACTTGGATAAGACGGTCAGAGAGAGTCGATTTACCATGGTCAATATGGGCGATGATCGAAAAATTACGGATATGCTTCATAAACTGGATTCTAAACTTCTATATAAAATGGACTAAGTGTATAAAGCGACAATTTTACATTTAATTGGCTTTAATCACCATCTATTTGAGTGAAAGGAATAGTAATTGGGTGAATTTTTATTACTTTAATATCATGTTTAAGGCTCTTAACCCTTGATTTTGCTATTGCATAGCCTGTTAAACCGCCGATCACAGCCGCTAAAATTTGCCAGCCTTCGGTTAGCGAAAATGCCGCAAATGCGATTAAAGCAAAACCCAAACTGAATAACAGCGGCAACATGTAAACAGCCATAGCATGTTTGACCAAATGGCTATCATCAAGTGCCAAGGTTACTTTTTGACCTACTTGTAGCTCTGTATCAAAGGTATAAGGGAAGGTTTTTTTGGCTGTGCCAAACAGTTTGGCAAAAACTTGCGAACCACAGCGACCATTACAGCCGGCACAGGCCTGCTTTTGTTCGGCTTCTAAATTCGCTGTCGTGCCTTTAACCGACACGACAGTGAGTGTTTGTTCAATCATGATTTAAAGAGGTCGCGCTACCGACTCAGCTATAGCTTTGGCTGTCATAGCAGGGATATTACCAACAACCGATACATCAAAGCTACCACCATTGTGCACATACACCGTTGTTGCACCCGATGATAACGCGCCACTTGCACGTTTACCTGGTAGTGGTCTTTGAATAAAAACAGACACTTCAACAAACCCATCTGAATATAAATAATAGTCAGCAAGTTCATTGTTTAGGTCGAGTTTATGGCGGTCTGATTTTAACAGTTTGAAGCCATCAGGGAGCCAGCCAATTTTCCAATCATTTGCTGCGCCGTCGCTATCACTGGCTATATCATTGGTTGAAAGCACCGCAGGAAACTCACGGTTTTGCATTTCAACTAACATCGGCGCAGGTTGCTCGGTAACGCTAATGTGAGTTAGCTGTAATTGCTCTAGCATCTCACCTTTGTGATTTACATAGGCTGATTTAAGTAACAACGAAGACTCAGTATCGAGCCAAATCCAATAGTTGTACTTGTATTCATCTTTAGATTCGATACGCACTAACTGTGCAGAACGCCCTGCAATACGACCTTTTCCACCCAGTACAAAATCATAATGGGCACTTAATCTATCGATATCTTTAAAAAGTACTTCAGGAATAGGTCCGGCAATAGAATCTGTTTTAACTGAGTAAGGCTCTGAATGCGGTTCAAAATAAGTAACTTGATCATCAACGCGAACCATTTCAAGACCAGCACCATTTAGTAAACTTAAATGTTCTAGCTCAATATCACCCTGTTTTGCATGTAGCCAGCGGTACGGCTCCATCGCTTGGCCTTTTACAACCACAAACGATGCGTCAAAATTGCGAGTATGAACGGCCGTAGCCATATCATGTAATAATGTTTTGGCGGGATTTTCGTCGCTGGCAATGGCAGGGGCCGTTAATACCAGCGACAAAATAAAAGTAAAAACTTTCATTTAATTAGTTTTTTTCCTCTTCTGCATTATCTGCAGTTTGCGATTCTTCTAGCGAATATGCAACACGCGCTTGACGTTGGTGTTCAAGAACTAACGCACCAATACGTTGCTGTTGTAATTCACGTAAACCTTGCTGAGCGTTTTCTAATGCAGGTTGCTCAGATGAGTAACTTACAGGAGAAGCCATACCGGTTAACGGCACTGTTTGTAAGGTTGGAATGTCATTTTGTGGCGCTTCGGTGTTTTGTGGCAAAGTTTGTACGCCCACAATCGCAAACATAGCAACGCTTGCAGCAATGGCCACTTGGGCAAATGGACGACGCCAATTAAATGCTACCACGTTATCTGTGCCTGTTGCCGCCACGATTTCTTCGCTTTTTGGTGCCGTTGTTTTATTCGCGAAATCAGCGTAAACAGGTTCTTGCTCAAGTGCTTCAGCCACTGCATCTGCAATGTCAAAGTTAAAAGCGTTATTATTTGCCTCAGCACGCATTACATCACCAATCAT
The DNA here is from genome assembly GCF_002964625.1 of Pseudoalteromonas sp. T1lg21. Lineage (NCBI taxonomy): Bacteria > Pseudomonadati > Pseudomonadota > Gammaproteobacteria > Alteromonadales > Pseudoalteromonadaceae > Pseudoalteromonas > Pseudoalteromonas sp. T1lg21. The sequence continues at coordinate 114,352 of NZ_PQBX01000060.1, read as the reverse complement.
TGCGTAACGACCAAATGTAGACACATCGTCGTTTGTGATCGCTTGATCAGTTAACTGCTGCTCGCCGTCAAGTAACGCGGATAACTGCTCATTATCCAACTTGTTAACGTCTGCTTTTGTCATACTAAGACTCACCTATTAATGGATTCAATTTATTATCAATCGCCTCACGGGCACGGAAAATACGTGAACGCACCGTTCCCACTGGGCAATCCATAACCACGGCTATTTCTTCATAGCTCATACCTTCAATTTCACGAAGGGTAATCGCGGTTTTTAGATCTTCAGGCAAACTATCAATCGTATTAAAAATTACAGCACGTACTTCGTCACTTAATAACAGGTTTTCTGGCGATGCGTTTGAACGCATTGCATCTGCACTGTCATAAAATTCTGCTTCTTCAGCATCAACATCGTTAGCTGGGGGCTTACGGCCCTGCGCAACTAAGTAATTTTTAGCACAATTTACGGCGATACGGTATAACCAAGTATAAAAGGCGCTATCCCCTCTAAAGTTAGGCAATGCACGGTAGGCTTTAATAAAGGCTTCTTGTGCGACATCAGCAACATCACCTTGGTTTGATACATAACGTGAAATCAAACCTGCAATTTTATTCTGATATTTTCTAACTAATAGGTTGAAGGCGTTTTTATCTCCTTGCTGGACCCTTTTAACTAGCGCTAAATCCAAATCCTGCTCGCTCATTCGAGCCGGTACTCCTCTGTTTGATTCTTGCTTGCTATTCATATACTCGCCATTGTTTACACAAACTCTGACTGCACCATGAATATAAAAGTTCAGTTTAAAATGATTTTTTTATAAAATAGCACGCAAATAAATTGAGTCATACCAATCTTATTACACGACAATCCTAATAACTGCTGAAAAATCAACGGTTATCTCAATACAGCGTCAGTAAACTTCACAGCTCAAAACAGCTCACAATAAACTGTTTATGTGACGATAAAACTAATAAGATTGGTATAACGTATTAAAATGACTAATAGTGTTAAAGCAAATATGGTACATATACGTATACCACATAAAAATTTATTTGCTCAAACTTTTGGCACTACTAGCCGAGCATTGTAACCGCAAAGACCACAGACATGAACCAAAATAAACATCACATTACTGATGTCGCTATCATTGGCAGCGGCGCCGCAGGCCTTTCTCTTGCTTTATCGCTTGCTAACCATTGTAAAGTGACAGTCCTTAGTAAAGGCGCATTAACCGAAGGTTCTACCTTATATGCTCAAGGTGGTATTGCAGCAGTATTTGATAAAAAGAATGACAGCATTGAATCGCATGTTGAAGATACACTCGATGCTGGTGGTGGCTTGTGTGACCGTGATGCGGTTCACTACACAGCGAGCAATGCTAAAAAATGTTTAAAGTGGCTGATTGAGCAAGGTGTGCCTTTTGATATGGAATTTGATTCAAAAGGTAAAGAGCGTTTTCATTTAACTCGCGAAGGTGGCCATAGTCATCGCCGTATTTTGCATGCTGCCGATGCAACTGGCCGAGCTGTGCAAACAACCTTAATTAGCCAAGTGCAAGCACACCCTAATATCACCCTATTAGAAAACTATAATGCGATTGATTTGATCAGCGATAAAAGCCTAGGTAAAAAAGGCAAACACATTCATGGTTTATATGTGTGGAACTGTGTTGACAAAAAAGTTGAAACTATCGCTGCCAAGTTTGTATCACTTGCAACGGGTGGCGCAAGCAAGGTGTACTTATATACCTCTAACCCTGATGTATCGAGTGGTGATGGTATTGCAATGGCATGGCGTGCAGGGTGCCGTGTTGCCAATATGGAATTTAACCAATTCCACCCAACAAGTTTATATCACCCAGAGCTGCAAAACTTTTTGATCACAGAAGCAATGCGCGGTGAAGGTGCGTATTTAAAACGCCCTGATGGCACTCGCTTTATGAAAGACTTTGATGAGCGCGAAGAACTTGCTCCTCGCGATATCGTTGCTCGCGCTATCGATTTTGAAATGAAACGCCTTGGTGCTAACTGCGTGTATCTGGATATTAGCCATAAAGATAAAGATTTTATCATTGAGCACTTCCCGACTATTTACGCCAAATGTTTAAGTGTTGGCCTCGACATTACGAAAGAAGCCATTCCTGTGGTGCCGGCTGCACACTATACCTGTGGCGGTGTTATGACTGACTTTAACGGCCGTACAGATTTAGACAACCTTTATGCGGTTGGCGAAGTGGCTTACACAGGTTTACATGGCGCTAATCGTATGGCGAGTAATTCGTTACTCGAATGTATCGTGTTTGCCCATGCCGCAGCGAAAGATATTTTAAGCAAAATCGATGCAAGCCCAGCTCTTGAAGCTCTGCCGCAGTGGGATGAAAGCCGCGTAACGAACTCAGACGAAGAAATCGTTATTACTCACAACTGGCATGAATTAAGACTATTTATGTGGGATTACGTGGGTATTGTGCGCTCAACAAAACGCTTAGAGCGTGCACTTCACCGCGTTGAATTACTGCAGCAAGAAATTCACGACTATTACGCGAACTTTAGAGTGACAAATAACTTATTAGAACTTCGAAACCTAGTACAGGTTGCAGAGCTGATTATTCGCAGTGCCCTTGAGCGTAAGGAAAGCCGTGGTCTTCATTACACGATTGATTACCCGGAGCAAAACGAAAACCCAACGCCGACAATATTAACCCCTAATTCGGTTGCTGCACTGCAATAATCGCGCGTTTTAAACGCGAATAACTCACTTCATCAACACTGGCTGCGCTTATAATCAGCCAGTGTGATTGATAAAACCCAGCTAACCTCAGCACAACAAAATTAGCAAACACATAACTTTTAGCCGTTATCTGGCCTTGCATGTTAATTGTGTCGCTTGCAAACCTAAGATCCGTTTGCTCTAAGATGACAACACCCTTTTCAGGTTGTGACTGTTGGACTTTTTTGAAGCTAATAACGGCGATGATAAGACAGCATAAACATGCCAACAGCTGAGCAATAATATGCTGATAAGCAAAACATAAAATGATGGCTATCAAGCAAAAAAAGACCACAAAGGGTTTGTGGTCTGGGGTATTATTTGTAACGGTAAATCTATACACGAACTCGGTCTAAAATTAACGAGACCATACCGTTAAGTTCAGGGTCTTTACACTCTTCGTGGCCCATAAACCAAGCGAATAAATCAGGATCATCGCTTTCAAGTAAGCGTTGAAATACTGCTTGTTGCTCTTTTGTTAGTGAGTCAAACGCTTCTTCAACGAATGGCATAAATAAAACATCAAGTTCTAACATACCGCGACGGCATGCCCAACGAATACGTTCTTTACTGTGAATTTCAGTCATTTTAAACCTCGTACTTATTTGTCTGCAGTTTACCAAATTGCCATCGAATAAACAGCTATTTAAATTGCTACCCTAACTAAGTTATCATTAGCGCTCATTCATATCGTAAAGAAGGTTTTTATGTCGACTGTTTACGCATGTCCTTTATCTCATTCACTTATCAGCCTAACTGGCAAAGATAAGTTGTCTTACCTTCACGGACAAATTACTCAAGATATCAACAAACTAAATAATGATAACTTCCTATGGGCTGGTCACTGTAATGCCAAAGGCAAGCTTTGGGGTGTGTTTAGATTGTTTTCATATCTTGATAGCTATTACCTTGCAGGTTCAAAACCTGAAGTTGAGCAATCACTAGTCGAGTTAAAAAAATATGCGGTATTTTCGCAAGTAGAAATTCAGCAATGCGAAAATCAGCTAATTGGCTTATTAGGCGATGACCTAACAGCAACTTTAGACGCCTTAGCAATTAAATTTGACGATGAGCACAGCGCAGTCGATTTTGCGGGCGGTAAAGCGTTAAAGCTTGCTGATAACCGCGTATTACTTATGGTAAATGATGAGTTTAGTTTGCCTGATAACGTTACAGCCCTTGATGATGACGCGCTATGGCAACAGGCTGCTATTGCAGCAGGTGAGCCATCGTTAAACAGTGACGCGGTTGGCGAGTACGTGCCGCAAATGGTTAACTTGCAAGCGCTCGGTGGTATCAGCTTTAGAAAAGGCTGCTACACAGGGCAAGAAACTGTCGCGCGTATGAAATACTTAGGCAAAAATAAACGCGCTATGTATATCGTATCTGGTAAAGCAGATGGTTTACTTGATGAGCTTGAACTCGAAACTCAACTAGGCGAAAACTGGCGCCGTGCTGGCAAGCTTATCAGCCAAAGTTATAATCAACAGACGCAAACTTTAATGGGTCTGATTGTGCTTCCAAACGACAATGAAGCCGGTCAGATTTTGCGAGTTAAACACCTCCCTCAGGTAGAGTTATCAATTCAAGCTCTGCCTTACTCTCTCGAAGATGAATAAATAGGAATGACTATGATCGTAGCAGCAAACAAAGTGGTAAAAATGCATTATTCAGTATTGGATAATAACAAAAATACCATCGACAATTCTTTCGATGGTGAGCCACTGGTGTTTATCGTTGGCACGGGTTACTTAATTCCAGGCCTCGAAAATGCGCTATTAGGTAAAGAAGCGGGTGATACATTCAGCGTTACTGTTGAACCAGAGCAAGGCTATGGTGAGCGCCATGATGATCTAATGCAAGCCGTACCAAAATCAATGTTTGAAGGTATGGAAATTGAAGTGGGTATGCAGTTCCGCGCTACGACAGATGACGGTGATCAATCAGTGATGATCATCGAGATTCAAGACGAAGACGTTATTGTAGATGGTAACCACCCTCTTTCAGGTATTACCCTACATTTTGATGTTGAAGTGCTAGAAGTGCGTGATGCAACTGAAGAAGAATTAGCACATGGTCATGTGCACGGTGAAGGTGGTTGTGGTCACAGCCACTAAACCATGACTATAAAAAAAGCGCCATTGGCGCTTTTTTTATATCTCAGTGCTTATTCAGCTGCTTTCTGTGCATCCAGTGCTGGCTCTGGTTCAGCAATATGCTCTCTAAGCGCAGCCAGTAAACCTTCTTGGTCGTTGGTTCCTAAACGGTAGTGTGTACCGTCTTTCATTGCCAGTTCGACTGCACTGAACCCTGAAACACTATAAACCCACCCATCATGCGTAATGCGCAGGCCTACACCATGACGAAATGAGTTACTTACCGCTCGAACAGACTCAATCTCATCAAAGCTAACGGTTTTACCAAACACACCTGGCCCAAATGCCCAACTTACCGTTTTATCACTTACTTTTATTGTTAAGCCATGGAACAAAAAGCCCACCAGCACTAGAATTGCGCTAAACACCATAAGAGGTATATCGGCGCCAATTAAATTCCAAGCTAAGGCAATAAAAGCGCCTATCCAGCCTAAGATTACAAAGATAAAAATAGCGTACTGCTTATGTTGATACATACGAAGAGATTCTCTTAAAAGCTATAAACAAAGGTCGCACTCAGCTCAGAATCGTATTTGAGCTTATCTTCCTCTGGTTTTGAGTTATAGCGATACATATAGGTAAATTTGAGTGATACATCACCCATAATTTTGCTGATCAATGACGTTTCTGATTTTAAACGCGAGTTTAATCCCGATAACGATTGTTCATAACTCACATCTTGATTAAAGCGAGTACGAGTGGAGACTGTCCGTTCCCACTGCAGCGCTAAACGAAGCAGGTAACCTGTTTTTGTTTCATCTTCTTCAGTGGCTGTATCTTGATCCGCCACTGAGCGATATAAACCCGGCCCCACATCGATATCGACTTTATTTTTACTGCCTTGGTAAATACGGTTACCGTAACCCGTCGCTATGGTGCTCTTAAACTCAAGACCACTAAATTTATCTCGCTCGTAGTCACCATAAATGAAAAATGACTCACTTTTTACATTTAGCTTATAGTTACCTTGGCCTGACACGAAAATACGATCAGCAGAAACTTCTTCATCGCCGGTTTCTTCGTTGCGGTCACGTTTATATAAGGTATCGAGCTTAAATTGGTTACGCCATTTTTCAAAATCTTGATAAAGGTTACCTTTGAGTTTGAAGCTGGTTGAGTTGGTATTGCCACGGCTTACCATAAAACCAAACTCCATATCTCCGTATAGCAATTCGCCTTTATGGATTTGATGGATCTCTTCTTCTGATAGCTGCCCGTATTCGTGAAAGTCTTCAAACGGATCAACAGCAAAAGCCTGCCCACTGCTAACAAGCAAGGCGGCCAAAAAAATTCGTTTTATGGTCTTAAAACTAGAGTCAAACATCGGCTGGAGAGTTATTCGCTATCTTTCCAAAGAATGTGGCAAAACGGTGCATCTTTGTCTCGGCTAATTAAAATTTTCGCAAACAAAATATCTTGATTGTCGAATTCAAGTCCTACTAAGACTTGCACAAATAGCTCAGGTTCAATTTCTAATGCGACAAAATCTTGCCACTGATCGTCAGGCTCACTTTCTTCAATAAAACCTAGCTCTTCTCTGTGCTCGTTAAAATCAGCAATATCTTGCTCGCTTAAGTTATCAGGTGCTAACTCTAAAAAGATATCATACGCCTGATGTGTTACTTCTTCTTCACTGTATAAGCGTGGACCAGCCATTCCTTAAACCTCTGCACATGTGTGTCACTTTTGAATCTGGCTATGATAACAAACCTGTTTTGATTTTTACCAAAAAAAAAGCCAGGTTACCCTGACTTTTTTGTAATTTATAAGACTTTTTACTCTGTGGTTGCTGTGCCTTTTATTTTTTCGCGCATTGATTGCACGAGCGTATAAAATAGCGGAACAAGCAAAGTACCAAAAATGGTTGCCGCTAACATCCCGAATAGCACGGTAATACCGAGCGATATGCGACTACCCGCCCCTGCGCCACTTGCAAACACCAGCGGTAATACGCCAAGCACAAACGACAGTGCCGTCATCAATACCGCTCTAAATCGTAATTTTGCCGCGTTGAGGGCTGCTTCAAAAATACCTTTGCCTGCCGCGCGCTCTTCCATAGCAAATTCAACAATCAAGATAGCAGTTTTAGTGGAAAGGCCAATCAGTAGCACTAAACCAACCTGCGCATAGATGTTGTTTTCCATACCAATCACATACAGCGCAAGCATGGCACCAAATAACGCCAGCGGCACTGCTGCAATGACCGAGAACGGAATTGTCCAGCTTTCGTATTGCGCAACCAAGAATAGATACACAAACACCACCGCTAAACCAAATAAGATTGGCGCCATGTTACCTGCTTCAATCTCTTGTTTAGATTGCCCAGCCCACTCATACACATAGCCTGTAGGTAATTGCTCGGCCAACTCTTGCATCGCTTTAATCGCATCACCACTGGCATAACCCGCTGCCGGTTGCCCGCTAATGCTTGCACTGCGGTATAAGTTAAAGTGCGTTAAGCTTGTTGGGCCTAGGATTGGCTCAAGTTTAGCTAATGTAGTGAGCGGCACCATTGCCCCTTCATCATTACGTACATAGTAGTACTGTAAATCTGCTGGGTTTTGACGAAAACGGCTTTCTGCCTGCATGATAACGCGGTAAGTACGGCTGAACTGGTTAAAGTCATTAATGTATAACGAGCCGAGTTGCGCCTGTAAAGTTAAGAAAATATCGCTAAGCGCCACCCCTTGAGCCTTTGCTTTATTGCGATCAATTTCAAGGAAATACTGCGGCACATTCGCTCTAAATGTACTGTAAACATTTGAAAGCTCTGGACGCTGGTTTGCTTCATAAATTAAGCCATTTAATACTTGAGCAAGCTCAGCAGGCTCACGCCCTTCACTGTCTTGTAATCTAAACTCAAAACCAGCACTGTTACCAAGCCCCGGAATTGCAGGCGGATTAAAGGCCATGATTTGCGCATCTGGCATTGCCCAAAACTGCCCCATTAAACGGGTTAGTACAGCTCGTAAACCAAGCTCTGGGCTGGTTCGCTCTTCCCAGTCTTTGAGTACCACGATACCAAGCGCATTATTAGAACCCGCACCGCCGAGTAATGAGAAACCAGACACCGCAATAAAATCGGTTGCCGCTGGTTCATTTTTAACAATATCCCCCAGCTTGTGCATCACTTCTTGGGTACGACCGCTTGCTGCCGCATCTGGTAATTGCACATCAACAAACAGGAAGCCTTGATCTTCTGCTGGCACAAAGCCTGTAGGCACTGTTTTTACTAGCCACCCTGCGGCAGCAAAAATTACCAGAGCAAATAGTGCCATTCTCGCGCTACGTTTGAGAATAAAGTTAATAACCTTACTGTAACCCTTGGTTGAGCGAGTAATGATGTTTTCAAACGGGGCTAACCACTTAATCGGCTTCATGGCCTTTTCGCTTAACAATAAAGCACACAATGCAGGGCTTAATGTCAGTGCGTTTAAAGATGAAATGAGTACCGCAAAAGAAATCGTCACCGAGAATTGCTTATAAAGCTCCCCGGTTATTCCCGGCATAAAGCCTACTGGCACAAACACCGCAAGCAATACTAAGGTCGTTGCCACTATTGGCCCCGATACCTGCTCCATCGCTTTGGTAACCGCTTCTTTAATTGGTAGCTTTTCTTCTTTTAGTATTCTTTCAACGTTTTCAATAACAATAATGGCATCATCTACTACGATACCTATTGCAAGCACTAAACCGAACAAGGTGATTAAGTTGATGGAGTAGTCCATCATCATCATAAACGCGAAAGTCCCCACCAAAGATACCGGAATAGCCACCGTTGGAATGAGCGTAGCGCGCCAATTTTGTAAGAATAAAAATACCACTAAAATAACCAAGCCCACCGCTTGGACAAGGGTGACAACCACTTCATCAATCGAGCGATTAATGAACTCTGTCGTGTCATAAGGAATTGAGTACTCAACGCCATCAGGTAGCTGTTTAGCAAGCTCAGCCATACGCGCTTTTACATCGTTGGCAACTTGTGTCGCATTCGCTTCTGTTAGCTGATAAATAACTAAGAATGCAGTGTCTTGCTGGTTTAATTTAGCTGTTGTGCTGTAGCTTGCCGCACCTAATTCTATACGGGCAATATCGTTTAAGCGCACAAAGTTACCATCTTTGCTTGAGCGAATAATGGTTTGACCAAACTCTTCAGGGGTTTTTAAACGCCCTTTTGCCTGAATCGAATATTCAAATTGCTGGCTTGGTGCAGAGGGTGCAGCACCGAGTTTACCTGCTGCTACGATGGTATTTTGCTCTTGTAGCGCTGCTTGAACCTCTGACACAGTTAAACCCAGTGAAGCCATTCGATCTGGGCGTAACCATAAACGCATTGAATAGGTTTGCTCCCCCATTACTTCAGCAGAGGCAACCCCATTAATACGGCCAAGTGGCTCGGTTAAGTAATTGGTTGCATAGTTACTTAAGAAAATAGCGTCGATATTTTCTTGATTCGAGTACAAGTTGATACCGAGAAGCATCGAGCTCGATTTTTTCTTAACCGACACACCTTGGCGTTTAACTTCTTCAGGTAACCCAGCTTCTGCAAGTGCCACACGGTTTTGTACGTTAACTTGGGCTATATCTGTGTCTGTGCCGACTTTAAAATACACAGTGATACTTGCCGTACCATTGTTAGACGATGTTGATTCGATATACATCATATCTTCAACACCATTAACTTGCTCTTCTATGGGCCGGATCACCGACTCTTCGACAATTTGCGCACTTGCACCTGGGTAACTAGCACTAATTTGTACTTGCGGAGGGGTTATTTGCGGGTACATATTCACTGGCAGCAAGGCCATTGATATTAAACCCGCAATGGTAATAACAATCGAAATTACCAAGGCAAATTTTGGGCGAGATATAAAAGTTTTACTGATCATATCTCACTCCTAAGAGTTAGCTTTGCTAGAAATAGTGCCGGTTGTTTCATCGACATTTTTTTCAACAGCTTTCACTTCAACGCCTTGGCGAACTTTTTGTAAGCCTTCAATAATCACTCTTTCACCAGCTTCTAAGCCTGACTCAACCACCCACATTGCATTAATACGACGACCCAGCTTAACGATTCGCATCGCCACTTTGTTTTCGTCATCAACAACAAGCACAAACTTACCTTGTTGGTTTTCTTGCACTGCGACCTGCGGGATCAACGCCAACTCTTTTTTGTTCGTGCTTTCAACGATTAAAGTGACAAATAAGCCAGGCATGACAATGCCATCTGGGTTATCGAATGCAGCTCTAAGTTCAACCGTGCCTGTATTACGGTTAATTTTAGTATCAGCAAAATCAAGTACGCCTTTATCAGCGAAAGTCGAGTTGTTCGGTAAGCGTAAAGTTAAATCAATAGGCACATCACGAGGGTCTTTATCTGAGGGTGCTTGATGATTTTGGCGATAAGAGATGTAGTCAGCTTCTTCAACCTGAAAGCTCACATAAATTGGGTCGACATCGGTCAGCTCTGCTAGTTCATTGGATGATGGGCCGACAATATTTCCCACGTCATAGTTTACTTTACCTATGCGCCCTGCAAACGGCGCTCGAATTTCGGTATACCCTAAATTGAGTTTCGCTTTTTCAAGCTCAGCCTCTGCGGCTTTTACCGCTGCAGTGGTTTGCTCAAAATTAGTGGTTAGTTTATCGAGGTCTGATTGTGAAATAAAACCTTGCGCAGCCACATCTTTGCCGCGTTTTAAATCACGTTCAGCGGCGCCTGCTGCGGCAATTTTACTTTTTAAATCAGCTTCAGCTTCTGACACAGTCGAGCGGTACTCAGATGGGTCAATACGCAGTAAGAGCTGATCTTTTTCAACCGATGAGCCTTCATTAAAGTGGCGTTCAATGAGTTCACCCTCAACACGGGCTCTAATCGCAACCTCTTGGAATGCTTCAGTGCGAGCAACAAATTCTCGGTAATTACCAACTTCTTGTGTGACGACATTAAATACTGATACAGCCGGTGGCGGCGTAGCTTGTTGTTGTGCTTTATCATCTGAACAGCCAACCAATGTGGTTGTTAATGCTACAGAAATTGCAGCAAAAGCCAAAGAACGAGATGATTGTTTTGTTATGCGAGCTGTTTTGCGCATCAGCATATATTTACTCCTTGTAGCGCGACTTAAAGCTAAGTCTAGTCGTGTCATGGGATTTTGCGAAAGTATCTAACTAATCACAAAATCAAACTAGCGATGAACTAGCATCTTTGTTTTAAAAATATACACCAATTTGTAACTAAATATATGACAAGGTTACCCATTTTTGGAAAATATAATGATTCCTTGCGACACATCAGCAATTCTTTACTTAGTTGTAATTAACTCGTAAGCTCTAGCAAACAGGTCAGAGGAGTTACCATGATAAAACTAGAAATAAAACAACAAGTCGCATGGGTTAGCCTTGCTCGTCCAGAGAAACAAAATGCGCTCAGTTTTGCCATGTTTGTCGAGCTTTCAAACGTAATCAAAAAAATTAAACGCGATCGCAGCTTACGTGCGGTGGTTATCTCTGGCGAAGGCGAACACTTTTGCTCTGGACTGGATGTTGCTGCGGTAATGAAAAAGCCAAGCAATATCATCAAGCTTTTATTCAAGTGGTTACCAGGAAACCAAAACTTAGCGCAAAAAGTAGTGCTAGGTTGGCAAGACTTAAGTATTCCGGTGATTGCAAAAGTAACCGGACACTGCTTTGGTGGCGGTATGCAAATCGCACTCGGTGCTGATTACCGCATCGTCGATAAAAACGCTAAATTAGCGATCATGGAAGCGCGTTGGGGCTTGTGCCCTGATATGGGGGCTAACGTGGTGCTTGCAGGTTTAATGAAGCGTGACCAAGCACTTTGGTTGGCAAGTCATGCAGGGCCGGTCTCGGCTGAAGACGCAAAAGAGTATGGCTTAGTTACACAACTCACTGATGACGTTGATAAACAAACCGATGCTGTACTAGAAACCCTCATGGCGCGCTCGCCGGATACCCTTGCTGCAATTAAACGAATTACTCAGCAAAGCTACCGTTCACAGCAACGCAAGATTCTCGCTAAAGAAACCTGGAGTCAAATTCGCTTACTGATGAATCCAAATACTAAAAAAGCGATTGCAAAGGCGAAAGGCGCAGAGGATATTCAGTTTAATAATGCCAAATCATGGTAAGCTAAAGTCGCATAGTACAACTGACAAGGGTATGATGTAGTTGTACTTTATTCGCAATTATCCTGACTTATGAAATACCTTATCAGTAGTGTCATTATTCTTACCTGCTTAGCCGTTGCCAAGTTTTTAACGGCTTTGCTTGAAAGCTCTTTCCCTGCCCCGTTACTCGGTATGGTGTTACTGCTCATGCTACTATTAACGGGCCTCGTAAAAGAACAACATTTAAAACCAACAGCCAGCCCTTTACTTAATTACATGCCGTTGTTCTTCATCCCTGCTGGGGTTGGCATTATTGAGCACCTAGGTTTAATTTCGCAGAACTGGCCTTTATTACTGACTATTTTTATTGTCGTGCCACTGACCAGTGTTTTACTCATAGGCACTGTTATCACCTATTTTAAGGGCCGTGAAAATGACAGTTAGTTTATGGTGGCTCAGCGTCCCGTGCATTATTGTACTTTTCTTAGTTCTGCGGTTTTTAAACGCGAAAACCCAGCACGCTACGGCTAAAGCGCTTAGTAATCCTGTGTGCTGGGCAATTGTGTTAACTGCAGCGTTGTTAGTGGCGCTTAAGCTCCCCTATGAGCCTTTTGCCGAGCACAGTAAAGTTTTAAGCTGGTTACTTGAGCCTGCCATTGTGGCATTGGCTTTACCGCTTTATCAGCAATTTATCCATGTCAAAAAGAACCTGCTACTAATCCTTATAAGTTGTAGTTTAGGGGTGATGAATGCCACCTTAGTCGCCTCGCTAATATGTTATTTTTTTGCAGCCCCTGCACAGCTAAGCGCATCTTTAGCAAGTTTGTCTGTCACTACCCCCATCACCTTGTTAGTAACAGAGTCGCTAGGCGGCATACCTTCTTTAGCAGCAGCCATGGTGATTTTTATTGGCGTACTTGGGGCTATATTTGGTAATTTGATTTTCTCGCTTATCAATATCCGCAATGCACAAGCAAAAGGTGTTGCCATTGGTACCGCTTGTCATGCCATTGGGACAGCATCATTAATTAGCGATCAGCCAAAAGCCGGTGCCTTTGCCTCTGTGGCGATGGCATTAAGTGCGCTACTCAGCGCGATAATAGTGCCGATACTTTATCCTGTTATTCAGCATGTTCTGGTATAGTCAGAATTCGCAGTAACCTTGTTAGGAAAACACATGATTGACTCAGAAATTCAGCAAGTCGAAAAATACTACAATCTGATTATGGAATATTTGGTCACCTACAGTATGCAAATTTTAGGTGCCATCTTAATTCTATTTATTGGATTATGGATTGCGCAAAAAGTATCGAATATGGTTGCAGGCCTCATGCAGCGTCACAATATCGATATTACCCTCACCAACTTTGTTAGTAATGTCATCAAAGTATTGCTGATCATTATGTTCTTGGTTATTGCCCTTGGCAAAATTGGCATTAGCGTGACCCCATTTGTCGCTGCCATTGGTGCTGCATCACTCGGTGCTGGTTTAGCAATGCAAGGCATGCTTTCAAACTACGGTGCGGGCCTTGCTATCATTGCAACAAGGCCATTTGTTGTTGGCGATACTATTGAAGTAAAAGGCGTGAGTGGGCAAGTTAAAACCATTGAGCTTGGTCACACAATTCTGATTAACGAAGAAAAAGTCGAAATCACCATTCCTAACAAACATATTGTTGGTGAGATTTTACATAACTCGTTTAGCTATTCATTAGTTAAAGGTGAAATAGACATCGCTTATGATGCCAATGCAGACCTCGCAATTGAGCTTATCGAAAAAGTGTTAGACGATCATGAGCTAGTTAGTGACTCTCCTCATGCACAAGTCGGTATTGAGCGCTTTGCTGAGAGCGGTGTTACCTTGAGCTATCGCTTTTGGGTGCCAACCACCAAAATTATTGAGACCAAATTAGCGGTGAACCGCAATGTATTTAAAGCAATTCAAGGAGCGAATATCGAAATTCCTTTCCCACAACGAATTGTTACCCTCAATCAAACTAATGATAAAGGCGCTTAAAGCGCCTTTTTTGCAGCTCGTCGACAGAGATTGTGTTTGTTCAAAAGATTGTAGTACAATTTAAATGATAACAATTACTATCATCAATTAACGTCGGACTATTTTTACCATGAGTAAACGTCTTTGGTTCCAACTGCATGGTTGGTTTTCGCTCCCAGTATGGGTGCTATTTTGCTTTATCTGCGTCACAGGTACTGTATCTGTTATAAGCCATGAGCTTACTTGGCTGACCAACAGTGAAGCACGCGCAAACAACCCGAATGATTTACCAGCCCTTGGTGTTGATCAAGTTATTAATAGCGTTGAAAAAGCCTACCCGACTGCCGATGTAATGAGTGTACTCACTTATGAGCCTTACTTGGTTAATGCGGTTATTTTCACTGATACCGACAAACCTTACGCTGTGGCTTACGTCAATCAATACACCGGCGAAGTACAAGCGGTTAATGACACTATCTCATTCATTGAGTTTATGCGTACCCTACACGGCTGGCTATTCTTCCCTTGGCAAGAAGGTTACAGCGTAGGTTACTACCTCGTCAGCGCTATGGCTTTTGTTATTTTAGGTGCACTAGTAACAGGCTTAGTGATTTATAAAAACTTTTGGCGCGCATTTAGTCAGCCGAAACTACGTTTTAACCAAGGTAAAAAAACCTTTCTAAAAGATTTACATACCCTAAGTGGTGTTTGGTCAATTTGGTTTATGGCAGTAATGGCACTTACAGGTCTGTGGTATTTGGTGCAAGCCATCATGTGGCATAACGAAATAGACATTGAAGAGCACGCACCGCTCGTGGCAGTGTCAACTTTACCTGCGGATAAACAAACACCGCCAACCGACTTAAAAGCGGCACTGGCTATTACAAAAGAGAAATACCCAGATTTCAAACCTAGCTATGTGATGCTGCCAGAGCATAACCGCGGCATGTTTAATATCATGGGCAGTGGCGATACTATTTTCTACGATAACTACGCTTACTCAACTTCAATTAATCCTTGGACAGGTGAAATTGCAGCAAGCAAGAGCCCAGAAACCATGTCGGGACTACTTACCCTTTCGCATATCGCCGATCCGCTGCATTACGGTAATATTGGCGGTCTGTGGACAAAAGTTATTTGGTTTATCTTTGGTTTGATTTTAAGTGGTATGTCGATCACTGGTTTTATGATGTACGCCGCAAAATTAGTAAATAACAAACCTGTAAAAGCGCGCCAAGCTGCGCCAGTGAATAACGTTCAGGAGGCAAACTAATGGCTCGTTTACAAGCAACTTGGTGGCAACGTAAAAAGTATGTTTTACATGCTGTGGTACTGGCTTTACCTGTATGGTTTATTTATCAGTCATTGAATCCTCAGTTTCCTGCTCTTTGGCAAGAACAACAAGCGGGCGAATTTAAAATCGCTCCAATGCCACTTAATGAAGATGCCCCGTATTCACACCACAATGAGTATGTTAAAGATTTCTTTATCGCCTTTAATCAAGGTGACATAAGCAATGTTCGTCAGGCGTATTTAAATATTGGCCAAGCGCCTTTAGCACTAACGGAGTTTGCTAAAGATGAAGAAGGCATAATGCATGGCACCAATCATGGTCAGCACGCCCATGCGATAGCTCCTAAAACCATATCAGCAGATGATAAACTGTGGATCACCATCCAAACTTGGCAAGGCCAACTGCATACCCTCAAATGGGATATTCCCAGCCAGTTTATTACTCAATAACATTCGAAAAGCCACTCACTGAGTGGCTTTTTTGTATCTCAGCTAAACACTAAAGTCCCTTCCAAAATGGTTTAAGGTAAAATTTTTGTTAATTATTTTTACCGATCACCTTTACAAAAGTAATAATATAATAAAGTATTATAAATAGTTTTCATTTGCACCAATGCTCTTAATTGAGTTACTCGCTGTAGATCAAAACTAATCCAAGGAGCAAAACACACAAGGAAAGCTCAATAACAATGATTTGGAGACACAATGATACTTTCAAAAAAAGCGCTGCTGCGCTCAGCTTGGCAACAACCCTCATACTGCCCAGTGCTTATGCGATTGATAATGGCGTATACACCATTAAATCAAAGTACAGTGCTAAGTTTGTTGAAGTAGCCAGCGCGCAAACCAACGATGGTGCGAATGTTAGTCAATGGGCTGACACGAATCACGACACCCAGCGCTGGTTAATCACCAACATAGGTGGCAGCAACTATTCGGTTATTAACTTAAATAGTGGTAAAGCCTTAGAGGTGTTTGACTTCTCGACTGCCGATGGCGGCAATGTGGTGCAATATGAGTACGCGAATCTTGCCAGCCAACACTGGCAAATTAATGAGGAAGGTAGCGGCTATTACAGCTTTATTAACGATCACAGTGGTAAGGCTCTTGACCTGTATGCTTTTGATGGCAACGATGGCGCAAATATTAGCCAGTGGAGCTACAACGGCAGCGATGCGCAGCAATGGCAGCTAACCAAGCTTGCTAATGTTGAATCAACCCCTTGGGATCCATCAACGACCAATGGCGCTGCAAACCACTGGCCACTAACAGGTAGTTTAGTCACTCACGATCCAACCCTTGGCTATGAAAATGGCACTTGGTGGGTTTTTCAAACAGGACCTGGTATTTACGGAAAATATTCAAGCAACGGTGTTAATTGGAATGATGCCCTACCAATTTTTTCGAATGGTTTAAGCTGGTGGAGTAACTATGTGCCAGATCATGATGGAATTGATGTCTGGGCGCCTGAATTAAAAAGCTACAATGGTCGCAGCTGGCTTTATTATGCTATTTCAACCTTTGGTTCACGTGTCAGTGCTATTGGCCTTACCTCAGCAAGCAGTGTAGCAACCGGTGATTGGCGTGATGATGGTTTAGTCATTAACACGACTAATAGCAATGATTACAACGCTATTGACCCTGATCTTGTGGTGGCAAAAGATGGTGCACCTTGGCTTGCCTTTGGCTCATGGAATTCGGGTATTAAACTAACGCGAATTAACCCTATGACCATGAAACCATTTGGCCAAATCTACTCTTTAGCAAGTCGCTCAGGTGGTATCGAAGCACCTACCATAGTGTATCGCCAAGGTTACTACTATTTGTTTGTGTCGGTTGGCAAATGCTGTGACGGCACGAATAGCACTTACCGCATTGCGTACGGCCGCTCTAGTGACATCCGCGGTCCATACCTAGATAAAAATGGCACCGACATGCTAGCTAGCGGCGGTAGCATTCTTGATGCGGGTAATAGCCAATGGGTAGGTCCAGGTGGACAAGACATTTTAAATACCGATGTGATTGTTCGTCATGCCTATGATGCAGGTGATAATGGCACCCCTAAATTGCTCATCAGCACCCTGAATTGGGATGCGAACGGCTGGCCTAAATACTAGTTCTCCCCACTAAGCGCGTGCAAACGCGCTTTTTACAATCTATCTAAAATACTGCGAATAAAGTCAGAATTAAGAATCTGAGTTACAGCCCCGCTACACCACAAATAGGCACGTTGAATCGGGTAACCTTTAAAAATCCAACGCTTACGCACATGATTAAAGTCGTGCAAATAATCCGCCTTTGTTTGCGGTAACGAGTCATTGGCTAACTTCTGCCACGCCTTATAAACCCCACTCATATCGGCACCACGCATAAAACGCTGTAACCAGCGCGGAAAGCGTGCAAAGCGAATCGCTGACTGAAAATCAATAATGTATGGCTTGCCATCTTTTGAACAAATCACATTTCCCAAATTACGTAAGTCGAGGTGCACCACCCCGCGGCGATGCATTTTTGCGACCAAACGCTCAAACTCTTTAAAGAAATCACTCGGTAAATGCTGCTGTTGCAAGGCAAGCTGGCGAAGTGGCGTGCCTTCAATAAAATCATAAGCAATGGCAATTGATGACAAACGGCAAAAGTTATCGACCACTCCGTCTACGTCTTGCAGGCGTGCCAGCCCTTTGTACTCTTGATTGATAAAAAGCGGCGCGATGGTTTTTCTCACCCACCATGGGCTGTGCTGAAAATCTTTAATAATTAAATCAAATTTCGCGTCTTTATAACGATAAACAATGGCATTGGCAAAGCGGCCTGTGTGAACAACCGACAAACCTTCTGGGCTAAATTGATGAGCTGGAAATTGAGCGTGAAGCTGCGCAAGCAAAGATGATTCAAACATAACAATCCGGACTTGTTAAAATTAAATGCCTAGGCAACTATATTATCAAAATGAACCTTCAGCGACAATGTACCGCTTAGAGAAATTTATGCTTTTAAATTATGAATTGCTCTAAACAACAAGCTTGCGAGTTGCTTTTGCTCATCATCAGAGAAGCCTGTGAGTGCTTTGCGATAGATATCATTTACAGTGGGTAAAATTTCTGGGTAAAGCTGTTGGCCTTTTTCTGTGAGGCATAAAAGAGTTGAACGGCGATCTTCAACTGACTGCTTTTTAGCAACTAAGCCCTTGTCTTCTAAACGAGAAAGTAACCGACTCATGGCACCGCGGTCATACACCATGTGCTCACACACCTCAGCCAAGGTATTTACTTTACCGCGTGCAAGTAGCACAACCACAATGTACTGAGCCGAGGTTAACTCTTTATCCTCTAACGCATTATCAAGATGAGTCACCAGATTTGAACGTAAATAAGAGACTAAGCGACCTAAGTCTTGCACGGGATCTAAATCTTCAATACAGCACTGGCCAATTGATGCAGGTTCTTTCATATTTCCTCTAAAGCGATGAATAGCAATTCATAGACAGTTAATTAGCAAAATAATTCAATCCTATTAGATTGCTTCAACGGCTATGAATAGTGTAGCGTGAAGAAGCGTACTAACTGTCGGGGGCGTTATGCTAACTAAACAACATATTATCAAGTATTTATCTCTTACAATACTGCTACTTCTTTGTTGGCTAGAGCATTATAACCATTTCATTATGCGCTTTATCGACAGCGCCCTTGTACAATCAACCTTAGTGTACGCTTCTTCTCGTACAGTTAATGCTGCTATATCGCTATTGCAATCAGCCGAAGTGGGCATTGGTATTGCGAGTATTCAACCTGCACAACTACTCGACCCAGTAAATGACCTAGCTGAATACATGTCAGATGCTATGCGCCTTGCAATAGGCTCGTTATTTTTACAGCGCATTTTATACACCATTTCTTCTGGGGTTATTTTTAGTGGTGTTTTTACTGTTTCGGTCGTCGCTTATTTTATATGTGAATGGCGTAACTATTTTCCTAACTTACGTCATAAGATTATGGCGAGCTTAATTTTAATTCGCTTTTTAGTGCCTGCTGTGGTGCTTACAACAGGCCTTGTTAGTCAAATATTCTTAGATGAGCAAATAAACCAGCAAAGTGAACTGGTGAGCGAAAAAGTCGAGACGGTGAATAGCAGTGCAAATAATACCTCTGCCCTATCTGCCAAGCTAAAGGCCGAGGTCGATAGTGAAAAACAAACCATCTTAGACAAGCTCTCGCTATTAAATGAGCAGCAGATAAAAAACCACCAGCAAGCGACAGAACTCAAAGTTAAGCTGGCAGAGGTTGATAGCCAAATAGAAGCGATTCAAGCAACTCGCAGCTTGTCTGAGCGACTGACCTTTACTGAGCTTGAACAAGCCAAACCATTACTTGATAAAAAGCAGCAATTAACAGCGCAGTTTAATGCGGTACTAAACCAGCAAAGACAGCTGAATCTTGACAAAGACGCCTTAAACGAACAACTAGAAAACCTTAACGCATCACTCAATCATGACCAATCGTCGCAGGTGAGTAAAATTATAGACACCGTCACCTCTGGCATTAGCAATATGGTAGCTGCCGTCGAAGACTTATTTATCGACTTTTTGAATATCTTGTCACTACTGATTTTAAAACTGTTATTAATGCCGTTGATTTTTTTATACCTATTTAACAAAGCCTTTAAGGCCATTTGGCAGCGCCGCTTTATGGATGTGGTAATACAAACAAAGCAACTGGCTGTTAATCGCTGATATTTCAGCTAAAGTTATAAACCTAACTCGTTTTTAAAGGATATAAGTATGACTGAGCAACGCCATAACCACATTCCCCAAGAAGCTTTCGATTGGTACGATGAATACGCCCATGGCTTGATGGACCGCCGTACCTTTATGAAAAAGCTGGGTGGCTTAGTCGCCCTTGGTTATTCAATGGCAATGCTAAGTAGCGCTTTACTGCCAAACTACGCATTAGCTGAGCAAGTGTCCTTTAATGACCCTGATATCAAAGCCAGCTATAAAACCTTTGACTCGTTTAAAGGCCACGGCGAAGGTAAAGGTTATTTAGTCGAACCCGCTAACTTAACGGGTAAGCACCCATTAGTGTTAGTGATCCACGAAAACAGAGGCTTAAACCCTTATATTAAAGATGTTGCTCGTCGCCTTGCCAAAGCTGGATTTATTGCCTTTGCGCCAGATGCATTACACCCTCTTGGTGGCTATCCTGGTAATGACGATGAAGGTCGCGCAATGCAGCGCTCTATGGATAAAGAAAAAATCCAACAAGACTTTATTGCCGCAGCTGAATACATAAAAAGACACCCAAATAGTAATGGTAAACTCGGTGCGGTAGGCTTTTGCTTTGGTGGTTATATGGTTAACTACCTAGCAGCAGTTGATAGCAAATTAATTAATGCGGGCGTGCCCTATTACGGCACTCCGGCTGTTAAAGAGCTGAGACAAAATATAAAAGCCCCGCTACTTGTACACTTAGCTGAATTTGATAACCGCGTTAATGCAACTTGGCCAGAATACGAGAGCGACTTAAAAGCGCATCAAGTGCCTTACACTATGCATATGTATGAAAAGGCAAACCATGGCTTTCATAACGACTCTACCTCTCGTTATGATGAAAAACAGGCAGAGCTTTCATGGCAGCGCACATTGGCGTTTTTCAATGAGCAATTGATTTAAACAAAGCAATTTCATACACTCTCGAAAAAATTTTAGGCTAGAAAAAAGATGGAATCGCAAGTCAGTTATCGCTTTGACTCACAGCAAACCGCCAATCGGTTTTTAAACAAGCTTAAGCATTGGTCAGTGGCTAAAGTCGCTGCGACTCTTTGCCAAGGTGGTTTTGGCGTGAAAATACGCTACGAAGTCGATACCAGTGGTTTTGATTACACCCTTGCAGAGCTTGATGATTTAGCGATGCAACACGAAGGCGAAGAGATTTAATACTCATTTTCTAGACATAAAAAACGGCTAACCTTGGTTAGCCGTTTTTATTAAAGCTGTGCTAATAAAGTCCTACTTATAAATCAAAGCTGCGAGAAATTGACGCAACGATTCGCTCATCTGCATATTCAGAATCAATGCTGGTATTTTCACCTGCAATTTCAATATCAAAGCCCGCATAGCTCGTTTGATACGCTAAACGATAATGCTTGTATGACTTATCACTGCCATCCCAGCTAAACTTATCGCCATCTAATGAGTTAGAAACATCAAAACTAGCACGAAAAGCATGATTTGGTGCAACTTCAAATGTGTGAGCGACCATGTAAATTAAATGGCCTGCACCGGTGCCAAAATAATCCCAGCTATACCACAAGTTAAATTCTACTTGGCCTATACTGCTGTCGTAACCAAATTTCGAATACACCTCTGGATAATTACCATCGCTCGAGTGATCTTCACCATGATACGAGTAGTAGGCAATACCATAATCAACACTAAGAGCATCGGTTAACTCAGCATAGTTACCAAAGTACACATCCCACTCGATGTCGGTGCCTTCGCCAAAATCTACATTTGAAGCCCACGTACCTACATACATACCTGAATCTGCAAAGGCATAATCTAAGCTACCCTGAATCGCGGGGTCATTCATGGTTTGGCTTACACCATTGAAGGTGTAATCCGATGCCAATGTAACCGTAGTCGATAAGTCAGCCATGGCTGATGTCGACAGTAATGCCAATGGCAACGCTGCTGCTAATACTGTTTGTCTTGTTGTCATGTTGGTTTCCCTTAGCTAACTGTTTCTATTTTTGTGTAATCTAATTTATTGTCTTTTGGTGAACCTTCGATATTTTTCACTGTTTTTAACTTGCTGTAGCCAATAAACGCAGCACAGCCGAAAAATAACGCAATAACGAGCGCACCAACCCATTGGATCTGTAAAAAGTCGAACTTAAACAACAGGGTTAACAATGAAAGCGCCACCACATTTAAGGCAATATAATTAAATTTACCTAAACGTTTCACCGTTAAGTTTAGATTATCTGTGTATAAACGGATCAAAGAATCAAGTGAGTTGATCACAAACACCACACCAACAAACACCATAGCGATGTTTTTCAGGCCTGCTGTTGCAATACCCGCTTCATGATATTGATACAAAACACTAAACCAGATAGCGATTGGAATAGACGGGAAAATCAACATAGCCGCCAGCACTTGGTAAGTTTTTAAGCCACCCACAAAGCGCGAAGTAAATTGACCAATCATGATGCTCCAAGCAAACCACCAAAACAGGTAGAAGGCATGGTAATCATTTAGTGGTAATACAAACTCATTGATGTTGCCAAAGTAACCACCGATCAAAGTAAGGTTATCAACAAATGCTGATGTTTGTGCATCAGAACCCACAAAGGCACCGAACCACATAAATGCGATTAAAGCGATAAACAACCAAGTAGTAGAAATACTTAAAAAGCGTACATATTTAATGTCTGTGCTCGAATAAACAGCAAAACAAATCGCTGCAAACACCATTAAGTAGAATGTCGGAATAATTGACTCACCATCACCAAGCGACGGCAGGTACCAAGGTAAATTCGACAGCAGTAAAAATGCAGTAAATGCGCATGTACCAATAATAACGATGTTATTAATTAGTCTTACCCAAGCAATTTCAAAGAACTTTACTTTGGGTTCTATTACGCAGAAATAAAAGCACGTAAGGAAATAAAATCCCCAGATCAAGAAGCCCCAAAAGCCAAACTCGATGGCTAATGGATTGGCAAACGCATACTCTGGGCTTGCTTTTATGTCTGCATAACCTGCAAACTCTGTCAGTGGAAACATAATCAAGCCAACATCTAGGCCCGATGTAAATAAAATTGCAATGAACGTAAACGTTCTAACCGGTGTGACGCCAACACACCTAACCGTACCCCATTTAAATAAAATAACCGCAATTGCTAACAGGGTAAAAATGATGCCAGCACTAAGCCAAAAGGTCATAGTTACCCCCCCAAAATAAGTAATAATACTTCATTGTTTCTCCAGTTTTATTCCTCGCATTAACGCACCACAAACAACTCGTGATGCGCGCCACTGCAAGCCCCACAGCCGAAACTGCGGGTGGCCTTATTAGATCTCCGAACTACGCTGCGTTGATTGCCATTGTTTTTCCATGGCAACATCTGCAGTTGATGCCGATAACACAGGCTTACCTAAAATGTGGTCCGCCGCTTTTTCTGCCACCATAATGGTTGGCGCATTTAAATTACCGTTTGGAACGGTTGGGAAGATAGATGAATCCACAACCCGTAAACCTTCGATACCGTGTACTTGAGTTTGCGAGTTAACCACGGCCATCTCATCTTCACCCATCTTGCACGAACATGACGGATGGTAAGCACTCTCAACCGCTTGACGAACAAACGCATCAATTTCTTCATCGCTTTGAACATCTTTACCGGGTTGAATTTCACCATCGCGATATTCATCAAACGCACTTTGCTCAATAATCTCGCGAGTTAGACGTACGCAAGATCTAAAGCCTTCAATGTCATCTTGATGCTGTAAGTAGTTAAATTGGATCTTAGGCGCAACCTGAGGATCCGCCGACTTAATCGTTACTGCACCACGGCTTTTTGGTTTGTTATGCCCAACATGAACTTGGAAACCATGACCATCAAAGGCACTCTTACCGTCATAACGAATGGCTGCTGGTAAAAAGTGATACTGAATATCTGGCCATTCAACACCCGGTTTTGAGCGAATAAATGCACATGATTCAAAATGGTTAGTCGCCCCTAAACCTGAGCGATTTAATAACCAACGAGCACCAATTAGCCCTTTTGAAACAAGGCCTAATTTGCCGTTTAAAGTAATTGGTTGCTTACACTTATATTGGAAGTAAAACTCCAAGTGATCTTGTAAGTTTTGGCCAACACCTGGTAAGTGATGTTTAACCTCAACCCCCGCTTCGCTCAGGATGTCTTTATCACCAATACCTGATAATTGCAGAATATGCGGTGAACCAATTGGGCCCGCACTTAAAATAACGTCTTTTGCTGCAAATGCTTGCTGCTTAGAGCCAGATACTGAAAACTCAACACCAACGGCTTTTTTGCCTTCTAGCAAAACTTTTTCCACTAAAGCACCGGTGACTAGCGTTAAGTTTTTACGTGACTTAACTGGGTCTAGATACTCACGGCTAGCAGAGCTTCTTACGCCATCTTTAACTGTCATATGCATTGGCCCAAAACCTTCTTGCTGGGCTGCATTGTAGTCATCAGTTTGCGCATAACCTGCTTGTTGGCCCGCTTTGATAAAGGCTTTATAAAGCGGATTAGCCATTTCATTACCGTTATTAACCCCTAATGGGCCGTTATCGCCACGGTAACTGTTACCACCTAAGTAAAATGATTCTGCACGTTTAAAGTACGGTAAGCATGCTTGATAATCCCAACCATTAGCGCCGTGTTGCTGCCACTCATCAAAATCTTTGGCATGACCACGTACATAGACCATGCCGTTAATCGATGATGAGCCACCTAACACCTTACCTCGTGGGCAGTGCATTTGACGGTTATCTAAATATGGCTCTGGCTCGGTATGAAATTGCCATGCATATTTGTCAGTATTCATTGGGATTGATAGCGCGGTAGGCATCTTTATAAAAATGCTTTTATCACTACCACCCGTTTCAAGTAATAACACCTTATTGGAAGGGTCTGCTGATAGTCGGTTTGCCAACACGCAGCCTGCTGAGCCAGCACCGACTATGATGTAATCATAGTTCTGTGTACTCATTAAAATGGACTCTCTATATTGCTCATACCCACATAAATCGATTTAGTTTGGGTATAGTGATCTAAAGTTTCGATACCGTTTTCACGGCCGATACCTGATTGCTTGTAACCACCTACTGGCATTTCAGCTGGTGAATTACCATAGCTGTTTATCCAACAAATACCGGCTTGTAACTGGTGGATAACGCGGTGTGCACGCTGAATATCTTTAGTGAACACGCCTGCGGCTAAGCCTAGGTGGGTATCGTTTGCACGCTGAATAACGTCATCTTCATCATCAAACACCAACACGCTCATTACCGGGCCAAAGATCTCTTCTTTAACTATGGTCATGTCGTCTTTACAGTCGACAAAAACGGTCGGTTCCACAAAGTAGCCGTTTGGCGCAGATACTGGTGATAGTGCCTTACCGCCGGTTAATAAGGTTGCGCCTTCTTGAATACCTTTATCGATATAGCCAAGTACTAGCTCTTGATGCTTTTTAGAGATAAGCGCCCCTAAATTCACCTCAGGATCCATTGGGTCGCCAGCAATAATATTTTGCTCAGTGCGTGTTTTCAGCTCATCAATAAACTGCTGATAAACATTTTTGTGCACATAAATGCGCGTACAGTTAGTGCAGACTTCGCCTTGCGTATAAAAATTACCTAACATTGCCGCACTAACAGCTTGTGATACATCGGCATCATCAAATACTAATAACGGTGACTTACCGCCAAGCTCCATGGTCACATCTTTAAGTGAACCAGCAGCGCTTGCCATTACTTTTTTGCCTGTGCCTACTTCACCAGTGAACGACACTTTTTCAATATTTGGGTTTGCTGTTAACCATTGCCCTACTTCAGCAGCGCCTTGCACAACGTTGAATACGCCAGCAGGTACACCCGCTTCGATGAAAATCTCTGCAAGTTTAATTGCGCCAAGTGGTGTTTCTTCAGAAGGCTTGAAAATAACCGCATTACCCGCAGCCAGTGCCGGGCCTGATTTCCAACAAGCAATTTGCAGAGGGTAGTTCCATGCACCAATACCGGCACAAATACCTAAAGGCTCTTTACGTGTGTAGTAAAAGTCATTGCCAACCATTTGTTGCTGACCCACTTGTGCAGGCGCAAGACCAGCAAAATACTCAATTACATCGGCGCCAGTTTCAACATCAACACACTCAGCTTCTTGCCATGGCTTACCCGTATCAAGTACTTCAACTTTTGCCAGTTCATCATTACGTTCGCGTAAGATTGCCACGGCTTTTAATAAAATGCGGCTACGCTCAATTGGCGTCATTGCAGACCACGCTGCAAAGCCTTGTTTTGCGCTTTCGATTGCCGCGTTTTGAATAAACTCATCGGCGATTTCAACGTGATAAATTACTTCATCTGTTGCAGGGTTCTTTACTGCAAAAGTATCGCCAGTTTGATTTTTCAAAAAGTGGCCATTTATAAAATTTTCGTAAACAGGTGTGGTCATTTTAGGCTCCATACTGTTTTATCAGTGAACGAATGTAGTCTTTTACTAATTGCTCACAATGTTCGAATTGATCATGGTCTGACTTACTTAATACGGCTCTTAGCCATAAACCATCGATCATGGCTGCACTTAACTCAGCAGCTAAGTTGGCATCGCTATCGCTCATTAACTGTTTGAATGAGCTTAATAAATTACTAAATAAACGTTTACTATTTACGTTTTGTAAGCGATGCAACTGGGCGTCGTGCATTGAATGCGCCCAAAAGCTCAACCAAGTTTTGGTGTTATTGCTTTGCTGCTGAATGCGTGAAAAGTTTGCTTCAACGATAAACATTAATCGTTGCTCTGGGCTGGTCTGCGGCGTTACTTGATTCAAAAGTGCTTGCTTTAAGCTGGTCAATAAATAACGCACAGTGGCTTCAATTAAGCCCTGCTTACCACCAAAATAATGACTGATAATGCCAGACGATAAGCCTGCCTTTTTACTAATGCTATTTATGGTGGTGCCTTGCAAACCAAGCTCTGCAACCGACTCTATTGTGGCGTCAATTAACTGCTGACGACGAACAGGTTCCATTCCAACTTTCGGCATAATTTTTTATTGATTGAACGTTCAATTAAAATAAAGGTTAAGGTAATGAGCATGGCAATTCAAGGTTGACAAATTGTAAACAACCGCAAAGATACACTCGTAAGTTAAGCTAACTCACTGTTCTTACATTTATTATCCGGAATATAAAAAAGTTTTAAATTTATTCAAAATAAAGCCTAAAAAGTATGAATTTAAGCTGAAATGCGGAAAAAAGAGAAAATTTATTGCTGGCGTATTTTTAATAAAAAAGCGCTTATAAAAGCGCTCATGTTAGGCTAAAAGTTAAGCTAAGTTCATTCGTGGTATTTACGAATAACCGCTATCTTGCCATCTTCGATTTCGAGCACATCCATAATGGTTTGCGTGTATTCAATTTCTTGCTGGTTTTGTGGGTGTATACCTTTAGCGTGATGGGTATAACGCAAAGCAATGGCAGAATCATTAAAAATAAAGGTATCGAGTAAGTTTGCTTGGTATTCAGTGTGCGCCCCAAGGTAAAAAGTCATGCCTTTACGCATCATGGCTTTACCATCTGGTTCTCTTGAATCATCGGTTTGATAAGGTAAGTGTTGATTTGCTACATCGTCAGTTAATAAAGCTAAAAAAGCTTCTAACTCTTTTTTAGTCGCATTAGGTGCTTGTGTTGCAACCATGGTATTAAAGTACTGCTGTGCTAATGCTGTGAGCTCTGGGTTAGCTTGCTTTGCTTGGCTGCTAAATGTGCTTAGCAAGCAAATAGCTAGAAAATAAAGGGGCTTCATCGTTATTCCTTGTGGTTTTAGTT
The DNA here is from genome assembly GCF_002964625.1 of Pseudoalteromonas sp. T1lg21. NCBI lineage: Bacteria > Pseudomonadati > Pseudomonadota > Gammaproteobacteria > Alteromonadales > Pseudoalteromonadaceae > Pseudoalteromonas > Pseudoalteromonas sp. T1lg21. The sequence continues at coordinate 86,421 of NZ_PQBX01000060.1, read as the reverse complement.
AATGACTAATAATCAAACTACGCACCTAAAATAACGACAAAGCACCGAACTATCAACAATTTAGTTTTAAGCTGTTTGTGGCTTTATGATCTCACGTTTATCTAAATAACCGCTGTATCGTGTTGCAATTAGCGCCGCTAAACTGATGATAGCGCCAATCCAAGCAGTGTCTTGCAATGAGTTGTTTTCAACGACAACACCACCTAACACTGAGCCCAGCGCAATACCGATATTAAACGCAGCAATGTTTAACCCAGAGGCCACATCGACGGCATTGGGTGTAAACTTTTCGGCAAGTTTAACCACATAGACTTGCAGCCCAGGCACATTACCAAACGCAAATGCCCCCCATACAAGTATGGTCAGTACCGCTGCGACTTTAGATTGCATGGTAAAGGTCAGCACCAAAAGCACAATACTTAAAGCGCTAAAGATAATAGTCAGCGCACTAATGGGGCCTTTTTTATCGGCTAATTTACCGCCGTAAATATTACCAACAGCAACCGATACCCCATATACCAGCATAATTAAACTAATGGTGGCTGATGCAAAACCAGTTTGCTGCTCTAAAATAGGCGCTAAATAGGTAAAGGCAGTAAATGTGCCACCATAACCAAGTATGGTCATCAAGTACACGAGTAAAAGCCTAGGCTGCACCATTACTTTTAATTGCTCACTCAAAGTAGCCGGTTTACTTTGCTTTAAATTGCTCGGAATTAAAAAAGCGCTACCAATGAGTGCAATTAAGCCCAGTAAAGACACCACTAAAAAGGTCGCTCGCCAACCAAAGTGCTGACCAATCCAAGTCCCTAATGGCACACCGGTTACTAATGCAACCGTTAAACCAGTAAACATAATCGCAATAGCACTGGCTTCTTTATCTTTACTGACAAGCCCAGTAGCGATGGTTGAACCAATTGAGAAAAACACCCCATGGGCAAGGCCTGTTAAAATCCTTGCGGTGATCAAGCTACCATAACTAGGTGCTTGCCAAGCCAGTAAATTACCGATTACAAATAGGCTCATTAAGCTAAGTAATACATGTTTTCGATTCCAGCGTCCGGTAAGCGCGGTTAATACTGGCGCCCCCACCGCAACACCCAAAGCATACAAGCTAACAAGTAGCCCGGCACTCGGTAACGAAACCGCTAAATCATTAGCGATAGTTGGCACTAAGCCGACAATCACAAACTCAGTGGTGCCTATGGCAAACGCACTGAGAGTTAACGCAAGTAATGCTATTGGCATCACATATCCTCTGTTTAATTTTGAAAGTGCGGCTATTGTGGCTAAAATTAAATTTGCAAAAAATAGCAGTAGTGACAAAATACTTTTGTCAAAAATGAAAAGGTAAAACCATGAGCGTGATCTCCAACACCCAAGATTTAGAAGCATTTATTAGCGTGGTTGACACCGGCGGGTTCTCAAGTGCAGCCAATGCCTTAGATGAGCAAGTTGCAAAAATATCACGGGCGGTAACTCGGCTTGAAAAATCATTAAACGTTACCTTATTCAACCGCACCACAAGGCGCATTGAGCTGACCGAAGAAGGTCAGTTATTTTTAGGCTATGCTAGAGAAGCACTGAGTCAGCTTGCACAAGGCGAAGAAGCCTTAAAGCTTCTACACTGCGCCCCATCAGGAAAATTAAGAGTCGATGCTGCAAGTCCTTTTGTGTTTCACCAATTAGCGCCACATTTAAAAGCCTTTAACCAAGCTTATCCTGACATAAAACTTGAGATCACCAGCCACGACAACATTATCGATTTGCTTGAGCATAAAACCGATATTGCTATTCGTATTGGCGAGCTTGCTGACTCAAACTTGCATGCGCGCACTTTGGGAGTTAGCAAACTACAGCTCGTTGCCAGCCCAGATTATTTAAAAGCGGCACCGCCATTAAATGAGCTAACCGACTTAGCCTCACATCAGCTTATTGGTTTTACCGACGCGCCGCATTTAAATCACTGGCCGCTAACCACGCCTTTAGACCTAAAATTTTCAATCAGTGCATCAAGTGGTGAAACTGTGCGCCAGCTTTGTATTCAAGGTCACGGCATTACCTTGTTGTCGGAATTTATGATCAACGAAGATTTAAAAGCAGGCCGTTTAGTAAAAGTGCTCGAAGGCGAAGTACTAAGCCCTAATCGCCGCGAAAAAGTGCATGCGGTGTATTATCAAAACAGCGGTGTGTCATCACGAGTATTAGCGTTTTTAGACTTTATAGCACCCAGGTTAACGCTCTAGTTTTTGCATTTTTAACAAAAGTGTTTTGTGATTAGTGGCATTAATTTCATAAATAATTTTCGTTATGCTGAAAGCATATTCGCTTTCAAGGAGCCGTAATGAACAAATTATTCGATACTGTACAACTTGCCGGTCATACATTAAAAAACCGCATTGTTATGCCACCAATGACTCGCTCTCGCTCATCACAACCGGGTGATATCGCCAATGAGTTAATGGCCGACTACTATGCACAACGTGCCAGCGCAGGCTTAATTATCAGCGAAGGCACACAAATATCAGCCCTAGGTAAGGGCTATGCTTGGACACCGGGTATTTATACTGCCGAGCAAATTGCTGGCTGGAAAAAAGTAACCGACAAAGTTCATCAAGCTGGTGGCATTATGTTTGCTCAGCTTTGGCATGTTGGCCGCGTATCTCACCCAAGTAACACAGGTGGCGAGCAACCAATTGCGCCATCAGCGATTGCAGCTAAAGACGTTAAAGTTTTTATCGATGAAGATGACAAACCCGATTTTGTTGCCACAGCACAGCCACGCGCAATGAGCCATGACGATATCAAACAGGTTATAAACGAATACCGACAAGCTGCCCGTAATGCAGTAGATGCAGGGTTTGATGGTATTGAACTTCATGCTGCCAATGGTTACTTAATTAATCAATTTATTGATTCAGAGTCGAACCAACGCACCGATGAATACGGCGGCAGTTTAGAAAACCGCTTACGCTTTTTACAACAAGTGACACAAGCGGTATGTGATGAAATTGGGGCTGAGCGTGTTGGCGTACGCCTTGCTCCACTCACAACACTCAATGGGACGGTCGATGAAAACCCGTTCGAAACCTATATTGGCGCAGCAAAAGTACTCAATGACCTTAATGTTGCTTATCTGCACATTGCAGAAGCTGATTGGGATGATGCACCTTTAATGGAGCAAAGTTTTAAGCAAGCTCTGCGTGAAAACTATGCCGGATTAATGATTTATGCAGGCAAATACACTGGCGAGAAAGCAGAGCAAGCATTGGCCGCAGGCTGGGCTGATTTAATTGGTTTTGGTCGCCCGTTTGTTGCCAACCCAGATCTGCCAGCGCGCATTGAACAAGGCATTGAACTGGCTCAGCATGATCCAGATACCCTATTTGGAGGCGGTGCTAAAGGCTACACTGACTACCCCATAACGCACTAAAAAAGGTGGCTCGTCAACCAATAGCTCAATACAATAAAGCTGATGTTGGCGAGCGCTCTTAACCACCATGGAGCAGAGCTAAACTGTATTTGGCTGTACTTGCTTACTAATACCAAAGCGCCCATCACAGTAAACCAAGGAGTAAAAAAGAATATTGGCTTTAACTTCACTAAACTCACAGCTAAATCGTGCAGCGCCCCACTGACGGCAAAAGTAACAACAACCGCACACCAAATCGGCATAATGTCATTGCAAGGCTTCATTACATACCGAGATAAATAATAGCTCCACACCGGATTCCAATATCGCCAAAACAGATAAAACGAGCTCGCACCCAGCGAGCGTCTCAGCATATTGCGCAGCGAATCTTTATGCCCCAGAGGCACACCTATTCGTTTTTTAACATATTGAGCAAGGGTAATAGCTGCAGACACTGGCTTTCTCTTTTTACTAATGACTCAATTAGACTACTAAACAGTCAACAAAAGGGATACCAAAACAAGGCTTGAAATTGTAACGGTTTATGAAGCATGCAGCTCTAAGGCAAGTGAGGAAGCTGAGCTAAGCACTCAGCTTCATTAAAATCACATCTTACTTTTTACTTTATTAGTCGCTTGACTAGATGCGGGGTCGTCTGGCCAAAAATGTTTTGGATAACGCCCTTTCATTTCTTTTTGCACATCGCGGTAACTCGTTTGCCAAAAGTTAGCTAAGTCTTGAGTTAACTGCAGCGGTCGCCTAGCTGGTGATAATAGCTCCATTAATAATGGCAGTTTACCTTGTGCCAGCAAAGGCGTGCAGGTCATGCCATACACTTCTTGCATGCGTACACTGAGCTTCGCAGGGCCATCAAGCTGATAGGTCACTTTTACATTTGAACCACTTGGCACCGTTAATCGCAAGGGGAGCAATTCATTCAATAAACTTTGCTGCTGCCAATCAAAACAGCTTTTAATTGCTTCGCTGTAATTGAACTTTTTTAATTGCTCAAGGTTTTTAATATCATCCAAATAAGGTGCAAGCCATTGGTTATCGGCAATTAATTCATCATGACTTAAAAGCGGGAATGATTCTGGTAACAGCTTACTTGCCAAACTCATTCGAATAAGTAACTGCTCACTGTCGGGCTGTTCATTAAATAACGAAAACCCCTGCTTACTAAATAAGTTTAACCACGCTTTAGTGCGTTCGCTCTTATCTAGGGGCTGTTTACTTGGCTGACTCGCTATGGTGATAGCACCGAGCTTGAGCTCATCTTGATGGATAAAACGCCCTGCTTTTTCATCGTATTCGCAGCGAGTTTGCTCAGTAAATAAATGCGAAAGCTCATCTTCAAGGTCACTTGGCATAAAGGCAACAGCAGCAAAAACACGGTTTCCTTTATGGCCGCCCATATGTGCAATGGCAATATAATCATCGTTATGCCAAAACTCCTCACTTAAGTCGGCGCCCGCACCATTGGCAAGTAAATAACCATTACCGCGCTTTTTGGCTAGGCGGTCAGGAAAAGCAAGCGCCACCAGCAGCGACAAGTACTCTGTTTTAAGCTCATTAACCGGCTTGAGTTGCAAGCGCGATAGCCAATATGTTAATTGCTGCTTAAATACTGGATGCGGTTTGCTGTGCTGGCTATGCAATGCCAAATTAAGATCAGCTGGCATACTAATGCGGCTTTCAAGCAGTGCCGTTAAATACCCCGCTAATACATAAATACCAGGCATGCGCTGCTCTAGTTGCTTTGCCTTAATGAGCATATGCGAGAGGCGAATATCGGCTCCATAGCTCAGCATTTGGCTGCCAAGGGCTGTTAGCTTTTCATTTTCATCAATAGCTTCGAGCATTTTCAAAAGTGCCGTTGCCTGTTTAATCTGCTGGCTACTAGGTGGGTCGAGTAAGCTAAGCTCAGCAAGTGACGCCCCCCACTGCTTTGCCTCTAATAACAATTGACTAATATCACTGGTCAAAATTTCTGGCGCATCATGGCTGTTACGGCGCTCAAAGGTTTGCTTAGAGCCTAATCGATACACAACCCCCGGCTCAATTCGCCCAGCACGACCAGCGCGCTGTATGGCAGAAGAACGAGAAATACTTTGCGTAACAAGCTCTGTAACACCGGTTTTTAAATTGAAATTGGCAGCACGGCGTTTGCCGCTATCAACCACAATGCGTATTCCTTCAATTGTCAAACTGGTTTCAGCGACATTGGTGGTTAATACCACTTTGCGTTTGCCATTTTTAGCAGGCGCGATAGCAGCTTGTTGCTCGTTTTTATTTTGCTCACCATACAAGCTAAATACTTCAACGCTATCACCTAAATCATTTAAAGACTGCTGAACGCGCATGATTTCACGCTGCCCTGGTAAAAATACTAAAGCACTGCCCGTTTGCTCACTAAGCGCCTGTTTTATTAGTGCAGGTATGTCATCGAGCCAACGGCTTTCGTCTTTAAGTGGAATATACACTTCATCAATGGGGTAGCTTCGTCCTTGTGATGAAATAATCGGACAGCTGAAAAACTCACTGTAACGATCGCCATCTAAGGTTGCCGACATCAGTAAGATTTTTAAATCATCGCGAAGTGCCGCCTGTGTTTCGAGGGCAAATGCCAAAGCCGTATCTGCGGCAATTGAGCGCTCGTGAAACTCATCAAAAATAAGTAAGTCTACATCACTAAGCTCTGGGTCATTTTGCAACATACGCGTCAGCATGCCTTCAGTGACAATTTCGAGTTTAGTTGCAGAACTTACTTTTGATTCGCCACGAATGCGTAAGCCGACACTGTCACCGACTTTTTCATTCTGCTGACTTGCCAAATACTGGGCAATATTGCGTGCGGCCAGTCGTCTTGGCTCTAACATAACAATGCGTTTAAAGTGACCTTCGCGCATTAGGGTAAGAGGCAGCCATGTCGATTTACCCGCTCCCGGTGGCGCTTGCAATAAAGCCATTGGGTTACTCTGTAATGTGGTTAACAGGGATTGATAAATATCTTGAACTGGCAGCACGTTAGGTATCTCTTACTTTCTTTTCGCGCATTGTATCAAAAAACTAAAAATTGCGATGGCTATAGGCTTATTTTCTATCTCGGGCTTTAGAAGTGAAAACATTGCATTCTGCCAGTTTAGACTTATTCTTGATTAAACGACCAAACAAAAATCAGAATAAGGAATTAACTTGTTCAGGATTTACACCCGTATTTTAATCACCTTGCTACTTTTAGTTTTCCCGTTTCAAAAAGCGTTTAGTCAGCAAAAAATTACGGTTGCACTTTGCAATACACTACCACCTTGGGTGATGGTTGAAGACAACACAGGTATTATTCCTGACTTACTTCGTGCAACACTCGGTGTTCACGGTTATCAAATACACTTTGTCTACGTTCCCTATGCAAGGCGGATCCCTTTGTATACTGAGACCTTAGTTGATGTTGTGTCTGATATTAATGAAAAAATTATCGAAACCCATCAAATGAGCGGTTACTTTTCAGATATTGCTTACAGCTACGAGAACTTCGCTTTTAGTCTGGCCAAGCAAAACCTGCAGCTTAGCTCTATTGCACAATTAAAACACTTTAGTGTTCTTTCATGGCAAGGTGCAAAAGAATTACTCACACCAGAATATCAAGCAATGGCCAGAGAAAACCCACAATACGCAGAAACCTATGATCAACTTGCACAAGTACAGCTTTTGTATCGAGAGCGCTACGAGGTGATCCAGATGGACGGTAAAATTTTTGATTATTATCGAGCGTTAATTAATATCAATGACGAAATTGATGTCTCTAAACCTGTACAACGATTTGCGTTATTTGGCAAAAACCCCAGTGGCTTTTTATTTCGAGACGAAGCCTTAAGAGACCTGTTTAACGAGAACTTACGTAAACTAAAATCAACTGAAGAATACACGCGGATAATCAATCGCTATACATCTAAGAGCCACTAAGTATCTAAAAACTAGCGCAACAGAAAATATTACAGGCTGATTCTAAAAACTACGTAGTAATTGCAAACTTATAAATTCCACTCATTATATGTAAAATCATAAAATAACTATAAATCAATTAGTTAATAAATTTCACCAAATTGGTACAGCGATTGCTCTTACTAAGATGAATGTTTAACAAAGTAAGGAGATTATGATGAACAGCGATCGTTTAGAAGGCAACTGGAAAGAGCTGAAAGGTAAAGCACAACGTAAATGGGGTGACCTTACCGATGATGATTTAGATAAAATTGAAGGTAGCCGTAAAGAGCTGGTTGGTAAACTTCAGCAAAAATACGGTAAATCGAAGGAAGAAGCTGAGCGTGAAGTCAGCGACTTTGAAAAAAGCCATTAATTTGAGCAATCAATAAAGCCGCTAATTGCGGCTTTTGTATTTATTTTGTTAGAGCTATTGCTTGGCCTGCAAGAGAAAATACATTTGTGAGCATCAATTTCAAAATATGTCTGATGGATGCATATGTAAACGAGATAGCTTTAAATGGATAGCCACAAAAAGCCAGCATGTAACCTAAGATCCCCTTCACATCACTAGTATAGCTTTTAGATAAATCAATACTATCAGTTAGAGCCTTAGCTATTTGATCATAAACGGTAAGTGTATTTGTGTAATGGTTTTGTATAGCATATAACTTACCTGTATCACGTAAATGAGTAATTAACGCTGCGCCTATTTTTCTTGCCCAACGAGAAGTACGAGTGCACTCTAACCGTTTTTCATAATCAAGCCTGACTTCTTCTTGTATTCTTTTTTCCATTCCTCTACTAATAGCAGCATAACTTTTAAAGCTACTAGCAGTATTTAAGTAGCCAGGTGTCGGCTCTGTCATACTATGAGCTTTTGGAGTAATTGTTGCTGCACCATTTAAAATATACTCTTTTTCAGTATGCATAAATGGCCACACCGGCACTAAAGGTACAGGGTCAGCGGCGTGCACACAGCGATAAACATGGTTATTTGTTGCAGCTTCCGTCTGTAAAGCAAAGCTATGATAACCAACTCTTGGAGCACCAAAAGTATAAAGCTTCACATTTGCACCAAAGTGATTTTTTAACCAATTCGCAGCTAAGTTAGCCAAAGCACCGCCTAAGCTATGACCCACAACATGTATATTTAGTTTTTTATTCACTCTTTTACTAAAGAATTGCTCTAGCTGCTTTCTAAATGAGTTAAAGGTATGATTAAACCCCGCATGTACAGGCTGATTATTACTACAGGTACTTAGACCACAATTAAGATCAGTAATCACATCTCGCATTTTAGCTGTGCCGCGTAATGCTAAGACATAATCACCTTCAAATAACCCCTTTTTGCCTTTTGCAATACACCCAAATTCTGTTTTATGATTAAACATTCGCTCTAAAATTGAGCCACTCACACCTTGTACTGATTCCGACTCTAAAGTAAAAAGAGTGCTAACTCTTTCAACATAAGGGTTAGTAGCTATTAAAGCTCGATTATCTAATAGTTCATATGCAATTGCTGCGAAATTAGCTGCAATTGCAGGGCTTAAAGCTTTCATTTTTATGTCCTTATAGTTTTGACCTTTGAAATTCTAATCTTCTTTAATCTCTGAAAGATCGAAGTAATCACTTTGTTTTAAAATTTCAAAATCTTTATTCCATCGCCCAATACTTACGGCTTCAAATTTATGACCTTCAACTTTTGTGTTTTCAAATTTAAAGATTATTTTATCACTAGAAATATCAGCAACTAATTGTCCAAGCTTTTTTGCATATTCTTCACGAAAACTAAAACCTGGTAATCTTGCTCCCCATAAGCAGTACTCTTTACTCTTATGTGTTAAAAGAAGTGACTGAGAAGTAAAAATTTCTGCAAAGGGGACTGCGGGTTGGTTAGAGCGAACATTGACTTCTGGAAAATAAAAGCAGCCTTTATCATCGGTATAAGCAAAATCTTCTACATTTTTTCCATCAGAGAAGCGAAGAAACCTTTCTACTTTCACCTTTATTAAAGGTTTGCCATTTTCACTAACTTGACCTTTAACTTCGGGGCATAGATGTACCTTATACGCACCGAAATAGTTACCCAATTTCTTAAATGATTCTAAGAGTGACATTAAAAATGAGCCTTAAAATAGGCTGCGAACTTAACGGAAAGAAGAAGTTGATGATGTTCCTTATCTTGACTCACTATTCACACGCCCTTGTAAATAATGGGTACATCATACATAAATAACCAACAAAAAACAGCTAAGTTAGTACAGTCGTAGAGCAAATATTTATCAAGCTGGCTCATGCTTTGCTAAATCTACCTCAGCGACCGTTTGATTTTTTCCTTGTGATTTAGCGCGGTAAAGTCGTTTATCGGCAATGTTTAAGCAATGATCCATGCTTTCATCAGCAACGCGCACGTACAAGCCAATACTTAAGGTGACATGAAAACGATGCTGACCGCTCGTAAATGGCTTTTCGGCAAGCTTCTTATGGATTTTTTCAGCGACTTTTCTTGCTCTAAGCTCATACCCTGTTGGGATCACAATTAAAAACTCTTCGCCGCCCCAACGGGAAATAACATCGTCTTCTGTGCACACTTCTTTAAAGACATCAGCAAAAAATATTAGCACCTCATCACCCACTTGATGACCGTAGGTGTCGTTGATTTGCTTAAAGTTATCAACATCCATTAGCAAGAACACAGCCCCTTCGCCAAAGCTCTTATCTTGCAAGCACTCAGTTGCGTAGCGACGGTTAGCGAGTTCAGTCATCGCATCAGTACGTGCAAGCTTTTGATTAAGCTTAAGTTGTTCCATTAACTGCAAACTGTATTTGTTGCGGTAATATTCGTAGAAGCCACCCAAAATACATAAAATCGAGAAACACAGCATGACCCGTGTAGGAAAATAATGACTCGGATAACTGTAATAACCAAATTGATCGGTAAAATAGAAAAGCACCGAGATAATACTGGCAAGCAAGATAAGATCGAACGCTCCGCGCTTTAAGCCACGAATAAAAAAGGTCACAGGAGATACGATAAACAACCACAATGGCCCCGTGCCATTACTACCTCCTGATACGATTAAAAAACACATCATCGAATAGAGAGCGTACAGCATAAGTACTGCTATGGTTTCGTCACGATTTTTAATAACGAAAGGTGAGGCAAACACAAAGCCGCCAATAATCAATAAATAGCTAAGGGCATGGTAACCATCTTGATAGCTGGTGATCGCCATTAAAAACGAGGTAATCGAACCAATAAATGCAAAAACACGTAAAAATCGTGCTTTATCTTTGTCACTTGCATTCACTGTATCAATCACAATTTCACCTTAGATTTCTTGATCAATCTCAACAATACCAATCCGCAATAATACTTAATCATTTTGAGGGATTAAACCTGTCGCTAACTGCGTTAAAAATTTCTGATTTAGAACAACTAAATAACGAAATTTTTGCCTTGTTATCAACGAGGTTTTATTGCCTCAAAATAGACCACTTTATTAAGCGAATTGGTATAACTTTAACACAAATATTTAAATTAGAAGGAATTTGCCAGTATTAAAACAATTAAAAAGAAAAAAGTATGATAAAAAATGAGCATAAAAAAACGAGCCATTTGTGGGCTCGTTTTTAATTTAAACAAAAGCTAATAACTAAAGGTTATTATTCTGGTTCATAGCCCAAATTTGGCGACAACCAACGCTCGGCTTCTGCAAGAGTCATGTTGGTACGCTTAGCGTAATCTTCAACCTGATCTTTTTGAATTTGCGCCACTGCGTAGTACTTAGCTTCAGGGTGAGAGAAATACCAACCAGAAACCGCCGCACCTGGCCACATTGCGTATGAACTTGTTAGTTTCATGCCGATACGCTGTTCGGTATTAAGTAACTGCCAGATTTTCTTCTTCTCTGTATGTTCAGGACAAGCCGGGTAACCTGGCGCTGGGCGAATACCTTGGTAGTTTTCACGAATAAGTTCATCATTCGATAGGTTTTCATCTACCGCATAGCCCCAATACTCTTTACGTACTTGCTCATGCAAATATTCAGCAAACGCTTCTGCTAAACGGTCAGCAACGGCTTTAACCATGATCTTATTGTAATCATCTTGCTTAGCATCGAAGGCATCGGCAAGGTCGTCTTCTTCAAGACCACCGGTAACCGCAAACGCACCAAAGTAATCAGGGGTGCCTTTAGGCGCTATATAATCAGCTAAACAGTAGTTAGCAAACTCGGTTTTTTCAGTTTGCTGACGTAAATGACACGATGTAGTTAAAAGCGTTGTACGCGACTCATCAGTGTAAATCTCAATGTCATCCCCTACTCGGTTTGCAGGGAATAAACCAATGACACCTAGAGGTTGTAGTGCACCTGATTGCTCTAGCTCATCAAGCATTGCATTAGCATCAGCGAATAAGCTTTTAGCCTGTTCACCCACAATTTCATCTTCAAGAATACGTGGATACTTACCAGCGATTGACCACGTCATGAAATAAGGTGTCCAGTCGATGTACTGTCTTAACGTCGCAATCGAAACATCTTTAAACTCAGTCACACCCAGCTTTTTCGGCACAGGTGGTGTGTAGTTGTCCCAATCGAGTTTTACAGCGTTGTCGCGAGCACGCTGTAAAGTAACGGGTTTTGAGCGCGGCTTTTTACGTGCTTGTTGTTCACGTACTTTTTCATACTCAGCCTTGGTTTTCTCTAAAAATGCTGGCTTTAACTCTTTTGACAATAAATTAGAAACCACCCCAACAGCGCGGCTGGCGTTATTGACATAAACTACACCTTTATCATACTGAGGCTCAATTTTAACCGCGGTATGCGCTTTAGAGGTTGTTGCACCACCAATCAGTAGCGGTAATTCAAAACCACGACGGGTCATTTCTTTGGCAACATGCACCATTTCATCAAGGGATGGGGTAATAAGCCCTGATAAACCAATAATATCGGCTTTTTCGTCAATGGCGGTTTGCAAAATTTTCTCTGCAGGCACCATCACACCAAGGTCGATAACCTCGTAGTTATTACATTGCAGTACCACGCCTACGATATTTTTACCAATGTCGTGTACGTCGCCCTTAACGGTTGCCATAACCACTTTACCATTGGTTGCGCCCTCTTCTTTTTCAGCTTCAATGAAAGGGTCAAGATAGGCAACGGCGCGCTTCATTACACGAGCTGACTTAACAACCTGTGGTAAGAACATTTTACCTGCACCGAATAAGTCACCAACGACGTTCATGCCGTCCATAAGCGGGCCTTCGATCACTTCGATAGGCTTAGCTTTGCCCTTGCGGCACTCTTCGGTATCTTCATCGATGTATTCGGTAATGCCTTTTACTAGCGCGTGTTCAAGACGCTTTTCAACAGGCCAAGTACGCCATTCTAAATCCTCAACTTTTTCCGCTTGCGTCATACCTGAGTATTTGGGTGCAAGTTCAACTAGTCGCTCACCAGCACCTGGGTCGGTATTGAGGATCACATCTTCCACGGCTTTACGCAGCTCTAAAGGAATATCATCATAAACCGCTAATTGACCCGCATTTACAATGCCCATGTCCATACCCGCTTTAATCGCGTGGTATAAAAACACAGAGTGAATAGCTTCGCGTACTGGGTTATTACCACGGAACGAAAACGACACATTCGATACACCACCCGACACTTTACAGTGCGGTAAGCCTTGCTTAATTCGACGCGTACCTTCGATAAACTCAACCGCGTAGTTATCGTGCTCTTCAATGCCCGTTGCAACAGCAAAAATGTTCGGGTCAAAAATAATGTCTTCAGGCGGAAAACCAATATCTTCAACAAGAATTTTGTAGCTACGCTGACAAATCTCGAACTTACGATCAGCGGTTTCAGCTTGCCCTGTTTCATCAAACGCCATTACAACTGCTGCGGCACCAAAGCGTTTAATTAGCTTAGCTTGGCGGATGAACGGCTCTTCACCTTCTTTAAGTGAAATTGAGTTTACAATGGCTTTGCCTTGAATACATTTTAAGCCCGCTTCAATCACGTCCCATTTCGATGAGTCGACCATGATCGGTACTTTTGAGATATCTGGCTCTGAGGCAATTAAGTTTAAAAACTTTACCATCGCCGCTTTTGAGTCCAACATGGCTTCATCCATGTTGATATCAATCACTTGCGCGCCATTTTCTACCTGTTCACGGGCAACGTTAAGAGCGGTCTCGTAATCTTCTTCCATGATTAAGCGCTTAAACATAGCCGAACCAGTTACATTGGTACGCTCACCGACGTTAGTAAATACAGCAATTTGGTCAGTCATGTCGGTTTCCTAGTTTAAGTTACACGCTTCAAGGCCCGATAAGCGCATACGCACTTCAAGCTCTGGCAATTGACGTGGCTTAACACCACTCAGACCTTTCGCAAACGCCTTAATATGAGCCGGTGTGGTGCCACAACAACCACCTACAATATTAATAAAGCCAGACTTACCCCAGTCGATAATTTCTTTTGCCATTTCAGGGGCTTCTAAATCATATTCACCAAACTCATTCGGTAAACCGGCATTGGGATGCACCGAGGTAAAGGTTTCGCAAACACGTGATAACTCTTCAACATATTGACGCAGTAAATCAGGGCCAAGGGCACAGTTAAGGCCGATTGATAGCGGTTTAATATGGCGAATTGAGTTATAAAATGCTTCTGTGGTTTGTCCTGATAAAGTACGGCCTGAGGCATCGGTAATGGTGCCTGAGATCATCACAGGTAAACTACGACCAGCTTGCTCGAATGCTTCTTCTACGGCAAACGAAGCCGCTTTAGCATTAAGGGTATCAAAGATGGTTTCTATTAAAATAAGGTCAGCACCACCTTCCATCAGTGCCAGTGTTGACTCAACATACGCAGCCACCAGCTTATCAAAGTTGATATTACGGTAACCCGGGTCGTTTACATCTGGAGAGATAGAGCAGGTTTTTGATGTTGGTCCAAGTACACCGGCTACATAACGCGGTTTGCTAGGATCGTTTGCTTCAAACTCATCACAGACGCTGCGTGCAAGTTTCGCTGATTCGAGGTTGATTTCGCGGCTAAGGCTCGCCATATCGTAATCTTCCATCGAAATAGTCGTGGCATTAAAGGTATTCGTTTCGATGATATCAGCCCCCGCCTCTAAATAGGCACGATGAATATCCGCAATGATTTTTGGCTGAGTCAGGCTTAATAAATCGTTATTACCTTTAATAAGTACATGCCAGTCTTTAAAGCGCTCACCGCGATAATCCTGTTCTTCTAATTTATGTTCTTGGATCATGGTGCCCATCGCGCCATCGAGGATTAAAATTCGCTGTTTCAGCGCCTCGGTTAATTGTTCGCGTTTATTCACTGCATTACTCGGCATAGTTGTTAGTCCTTACATCTTGGCTAACTAAGTTAATATCATACGGTGTAGTTTGGTACACATAATAGTTTAACCAATTCGAAAACAATAAAAAGGCATGGCTTTGCCAGGTCTTCGACGGTTCGTTGTCTGGGTTATCGTCTGGGAAGTAATTTTCTGGCTTAGGCGCATCCGCTGATTTTTCTTGGTCGCGCAAATACTCCCCTTTAAGGGTATGTGCATCGTACTCTGGATGGCCAGTAATATACACTTGGCTGCCTGATTTATTTTTAATTAAGTAGGCACCTACTCGCTCAGAACCAGCTAACACCACCAAATCATCGCAGGCAGTGATCTTGTCGATATCAATATGACCATAGCGAGAGTGTGGCACTAAAAAGGTATCATCAAAACCACGAGTGAGTGCTGCATGGTCAAAATAACTTTTATGGGTAAATACGCCGCTTAATTTATTTGGTTTAAGTTCGCGCTTAAGGCCATAGTGATGATATAGACCCGCATGGGCCGCCCAACACGAAAACAGCGTAGACGTAACATGTTGCTCTGCCCAATCTAAAATAACTTTTAGCTCGTCCCAGTAAGCAACTTCGTCATACTCTAAATGAGCAAGCGGTGCCCCAGTGATAATCATGGCATCGTAGTTATTATCTTTCACTTCTGAAAAATAGCGATAAAACGTATCCATGTGCTGCTCAGAGTTACTACTGGTGCGGTGAGTATCTAAGCGCAACAGCTCGACATTAACTTGTAGCGGTGAATTAGCTAACAAGCGAATAAACTGCACTTCGGTTTCAACCTTGTTTGGCATTAAGTTTAAGATGGCCAAACGCATTGGGCGTATCTCTTGCGTTTTCGCGCGACTTTTTGGCATTACAAACACGTTTTCTTGGCGTAACTTTGCAATGGCTGGCAATTCATCTTTTACTGTAATGGGCATAGCTGGCTCCGAGCATACTTATCTGACTGCTAATTATGAACGGATAGTTAGAAATTTCAACCTCTAGATGTTTAGATGTCCAAACGAAATGATCTTTCTGAGTGGTCATTAATTGAAATGTATGGCTTTTTGAGTAAATAACACCTTGATATTAAGCCTATCATAAACGCTGAATTCTGTATTTTGAGGTAGTTTGGGTATACAATACTTGCTGTTAATTTTTATTATAAATTGAAGGCTTCTTTCATGGTGTTACCAGACAAGTTTATATTCTCGATGAGTCGAGTATCTAAGGTTGTGCCACCTAAGCGCACTATCTTAAAAGATATTTCTTTACACTTTTTCCCAGGCGCAAAAATTGGTGTGCTAGGTCTAAACGGTGCAGGTAAATCGACGTTACTGCGCATTATGGCCGGTGTTGACCAAGACTTTGAAGGTGAAGCTCGCCCTCAACCAGGCACTAAAATCGGTTACTTACCGCAAGAACCGCAGCTAGACGAGAACAAAACAGTTCGCGAAACAGTAGAAGAAGCGGTAAGCGAAGTTAAAAATGCATTAAATCGCCTAGATGAAGTATACAACGAGTATGCAATGGACGGCGCTGACTTCGATGCACTTGCGAAAGAGCAAGGCGAACTTGAAGCTATCATCCAAGCACACGATGGTCACAATATCGACAACGTGTTAGAGCGTGCAGCTGATGCATTACGTCTTCCACCTTGGGATGCAAAAATTGAACACCTTTCGGGTGGTGAGCGTCGCCGTGTTGCGATCTGTCGTTTACTACTTGAAAAACCAGATATGCTTATTCTTGACGAACCGACCAACCACTTAGACGCTGAGTCAGTTGCTTGGTTAGAGCGCTTCTTACACGACTACGAAGGTACCGTAGTTGCTGTAACCCACGACCGTTACTTCTTAGATAACGTAGCAGGTTGGATTTTAGAACTTGACCGTGGTGAAGGTATTCCTTGGGAAGGTAACTACTCATCGTGGCTTGAGCAAAAAGATTTACGTTTACAACAAGAACAGAAATCTGAAAAAGCACGTCAAAAATCAATCGCACAAGAACTTGAATGGGTTCGTTCAAATCCGAAAGGCCGTCAAGCTAAGTCTAAAGCACGTATGGCACAGTTCTCTGAGCTACAGCAAAACGATTACCAAAAGCGTAACGAAACGAATGAACTATTCATTCCACCGGGTCCACGCTTAGGTGACCAAGTTATCGAAGTGAAAGGCCTGAAGAAGAGCTTTGGCGATCGCGTATTAATCGATGACCTAAACTTTGCAATGCCGAAAGGCGCTATCGTAGGTATTATCGGTGCCAATGGTGCGGGTAAATCGACGCTATTCAAAATGCTAAGTGGTGAAGAAACGCCAGATAGCGGTGAGATCATTGTTGGTGAAACCGTTGAACTTGCAACGGTTGATCAGTTCCGTGGCGACATGGACGAGAGCAACACGGTTTTCCAAGAAATCTCTAACGGTCAAGACGTATTGAAAATTGGTAACTTTGAATTCCCAAGCCGTGCCTATGTTGGCCGCTTTAACTTCAAAGGTAACGACCAACAAAAATTCGTTAAAGACTTATCAGGTGGTGAGCGCAACCGTTTACACCTAGCGAAGCTATTAAAAGCAGGTGGTAACGTATTACTACTGGATGAGCCAACCAATGACCTAGACGTTGAAACACTACGTGCACTTGAGAACGCTATTTTAGAGTTCCCTGGCTGTGTAATGTGTATCTCGCATGACCGTTGGTTCCTTGACCGTATTGCTACACATATTCTTGATTACCGTGACGAAGGCCAAATTAACTTCTTCGATGGTAACTACACAGAATACGAAGAGTGGTTGAAGAAAACCTTAGGCGCAGAAGCGGCACAACCTAAGCGTATTAAATACAAAAAAATTGGCTAATTAGCTGATATTAAAAAAGCCCCTGTTTAGGGGCTTTTCTATAACTATTAACTTTCATCAGTAATTATCAGCTGTTTTCTCTCATTCATTTCATATTGAACTATACTGTTTAGGCTTAAAAGTATGGAGAATAGAGACATGAATGAACGCAGAGAGTTTTCTAGGGTGCTATTTTCTTGCCCGGCTGTCCTTCATATAGAAGGTAACGACTATCACTGTCAGTTACTTGATCTATCTTTGCAAGGTGCGCTTATTACTAAAAGTGATTCATTTTTAGTACCTATTCATAGTAAAGCTGACTTAATCTTTACCCTGCCAGAGTCATCAATCGAGATTAAAATGCAAGTGGAGCTATGCCATGTTGAGCATCAACATGCAGGCCTTCGCTGTGAACATATCGATATTGATAGTATTACTCACTTAAAACGGTTGATTGAGCTAAATCTGGGTGATGAAGCATTATTACATCGCGAGTTAGGCCATTTAATTCACGCGCCAGAGTAAACTTTTATCGGTAGATTCGTTATGCTGTAGCAAATTCAGCTATTCAATGAGCTATGCAGTTAAATCCCCACTTACCCTTGGTGTATCACCCAAATTACTCGTTTAGTTTCGATCCTAACCATCGCTTTGTGATGAGTAAGTTTGCTTATTTATATGAGCATGTACAAAGCCTTGGATTAATAAATGATAACCTAACTCAACCACTGCTCGGCAGCCCTGAGCCTCTTGAATTAGTGCACTGCGAAAACTATATCCACGACCTTTGGCACAATCGATTAGATGAAAAAGCAATGCGCCGCATTGGCTTACCTTGGTCAAAAGAGCTAATGGCACGTACTTTTACCGCTCCTTTGGGCACCTTGCAAACGGCACGTTTAGCACTTAAACATGGTATTGCTTGCCACTTAGCTGGAGGCACTCACCATGCACATACTGATTTTGGTTCGGGCTATTGCATGGTAAACGACCTCGCGTTTACCAGTGAAACCCTGATAAAAAGTGGTGAAGTGACCAATGTACTTATTTTTGACTTAGATGTTCATCAAGGTGATGGTACCGCTGCGATGTTAGCGCATCAGCCTTATGCTTATACCTGCTCTATTCACTGTGAGAAGAATTTTCCGTTTCGCAAATCAGCCAGTGATTTAGACATAGGTTTAGCGCCGAATGTCGCTGATAGTGAATACTTAGGCGTAGTTGACGATACGCTGAGTTATTTATTAAACACCTTAAACCCAGACTTAGTGCTTTATGATGCAGGTGTTGATGTTTGGCAGCAAGATGGTTTAGGGAAACTCGATATAAGCTGGCAAGGGATTGAGCAACGCGACCATTTAGTTCTCAAGCGTTGCCTTGAGCACAATGTGCCTGTCGCAACAGTAATTGGAGGTGGTTATGATAAGGACCATCGCCGTTTAGCGGCTCGTCATGGCATTGTGGTAGAGCAAGCTGCCCGCTTTTAAAAACGATAAAGAAAAAAGGCCCGGAGGAGACTTCCGGGCCTTTGCTACTGTAACATTGGGATATGTTAGCAACTTTTTTCTAAGTTAAAACAAGTAGCTGTGGAGCTACTGAATGGTAATCTAAAGCCATCGCTATGCTCAAAACCGTGATGTTTACAATTGAAAAAGCAAACACTTGGCGCGCCCAGCCGCTTACATCAATATTGCGACGATAGCCACGGAGCGCCATTAGCAACCACCAAAAACTCGTTGTACAGGCTACAGCCATAAAGGCTAAACCTGTATAACCACTAATGGTTAATAACATCACAACCAACGCATACACGGCGATATATAAAACAATGTGATGCTTTGCCTTCTCGATCCCCTGCGCTACAGGTAACACGGGAATTCTGGCCGCTTGGTAGTCGTTATAACGAAAGATTGCAATTGCATATGAATGAGGCATTTGCCATAGACTAAACATGACCAATAAAATCACAGCACCGGCATCAAACTGCCCAGTCACGGCACAATAACCCACAACAGGCGGTACTGCGCCAGATAAACTACCTACAAAGGTGCCATACACAGAACGACGTTTCATATATAAGCTGTACACACCTACGTAGATGACGTAACCAAAAGTAGCAAATAAGAGTGCCACTACGTTGGTATACACAGCTAATAAACCGAAACCAATAACACCAAGCACGATGCCATGTGCCATAGCCGCCTTTGCTGACATTTCGCCAGTCACTGTGACGCGTTTGCGAGTGCGCGCCATAGCAACATCAATATCACGATCAATTACGTTATTAATCGCGCATCCTGATGCCACTACTAAAGATAACCCTAGCAAGGTTGCGATCATTAACCATGGGTCAATGTCACCACGAGAGGCTAGCAAGAATCCCCCCGCGACAGATATCAAATTACCCATGATAATGCCAGGTTTAGTGACATTTAAATAACGTCGAAACACTTCCTCGACTCCTCTAATTTTCAGCACAAACGCAATATTACGAAAGAAACTAGTTAGTAACAGACTGTAAGAACTGGAGACACAACCTCAGACTAACCAGCTCCTTTCGTAAATCTTTTTACCAATTACAAAGTAATTGTTATTAGTACATCATCATGGCGTTCGATTCGTAGATGATCCACACCGACAAACCAACCACCATCACGATGATTAAAGCACTAAAGATAAACGACATTGAACTTGCTTTGCCGTCTTCAGTTTTGAAGTTTAGGTGTAAGAAATATTTCAAATGCACCCAAATTTGCACAATTGCCATGCTCACGATGCACCATACGGTGGTCGTTTTAGAAAACGAACCACTCATTACAGCCCAAAATGGAATAGCCGTTAAAATCACTGACAATACAAAACCAATTAAATAGTCTTTAACGCTGCCATGTGATTGCTCATTATGTGCGTGTACTTCTAAGTTATTAATTACATGTGATTCACTGTGACTCATTACATTGCTCCCATTAAATAAACAACGGTAAATACACAGATCCACACCACATCTAAGAAGTGCCAGAATAAGCTTAAACAACTTAGGCGTGTCACTGTTTGTGGGTTTAAACCACGGCGAATAACTTCAATCATCATTACCGTCATCCAAATTAGACCCGCAGTAACGTGAAGACCGTGTAAGCCCACTAAAGAGAAAAACGATGTTAAAAAGGCACTTTGTTGCGGGCCATTACCGTGTGCAATTAGGTGATGGAATTCATACACTTCCATACCAATGAACACAGCGCCAAAAGCAAAGGTAACCAGCAACCAAGTTAACGTAGCCGCCTTTTTCTGCCCGTGGCAGAGATCATCGCAAAGCCAAATGTGATACTACTAAGTAGTAGTGCTGCGGTTTCAACCGCCACAAAATCAAGTTCAAAAATGTCTTTACCCGACACACCGCCAGCGGTGTTCATGAACAATACTGCGTAGGTTGCAAAGAATGATGCAAACAGCAGACAGTCAGTCATAAGGTATAGCCAGAAGCCAAATACGGTGTTACCACCTGTATCGTGGTGCTCATGGTCATGTGCATCGACATGACCGTGTGCGCCGTTTAAGGTGTCTAGTCCAGCAGGAATGGCACTCATGCATTCACCTCCTTCGTAGCGGCTGTATTGTGAGCCGTTTCTAGTTCAACAATTTCATCTGGTTGCACGTAGTAATCTACATCGCTGGTGTAACAACGCTTGATGAACACAACAATAGCACCCAGTAAACCAAAGGCTGCAAGCCACCAAATGTGCCAGATCATGGCAAAACAGAAGGTTGTTATACCTGCGCTCATTAACACACCTGCCGGTGTATTTTTTGGCATGTGAATTGGGCTATAAGACGCTTCTTGTTTGTAAGCTAGGCCTTTTTCTTTCATGTCTGTCCACGCATCGATGTCATCAATATGTGGGATTTTTGCAAAGTTGTAGTACTGCGGAGGAGAAGCAGATGCCCACTCAAGAGTATGACCATTCCACGGATCGCCCGTTGTATCATCAAGTTGCTCGCGGTTTTTGAAGCTCACTACAAGTTGTACAACTTGGAATAAGATACCGAACAGAATGATTACCGCACCGCCAGCTGCAATGTATAACCAGATATTCCAATCAGGGTTGTTAGTGTGGTTTAAGCGACGTGTCATACCTAAGAAACCAAGTACGTATAACGGCATGAATGCAACGAAGAAACCAATTAACCAACACCAGAAAGACTTTCTGCCCCAGCTTTCATCAAGCTTGAAGCCCATTGCTTTAGGGAACCAGTAAGCAAAACCTGCTAAGTAACCAAATACCGCACCACCAATAATAGTGTTATGGAAGTGAGCGATTAAGAATAAGCTGTTATGTAATACGTAGTCAGCACCTGGAATTGCAAGTAGAACACCCGTCATACCACCGATAGTGAACGTCACCATAAAACCCAAAGTCCAAAGGACAGGCACAGTAATACGTAAACGACCACGATACATAGTGAACAGCCAGTTAAACAACTTAACCCCGGTCGGTACTGCAATAACCATGGTCATAACACCAAAGAAGGCATTAACGTTAGCGCTTGAACCCATCGTAAAGAAGTGATGAAGCCAAACGATGAAACCTAAAATTGAAATTGCACCACTTGCGTAAACCATCGACTTATAACCAAACAGACGTTTACCCGCAAACGTAGAGATTACTTCTGAGAAAATACCAAACGCAGGTAAGATCAGAATGTAAACTTCAGGGTGACCCCATGCCCAGAATAAGTTGATGTACATCATCGCGTTACCGCCAGCCGCATTCGTAAAGAAGTGGAAGTCTAGGTAACGGTCAAGGGTAAGCATTGCCAGTACCGCTGTTAAAATAGGGAACGATGCTGCAACTAAGATATTTGCCCATGTACATGTCCATGTGAAAATTGGCATTTTCATCAATGTCATGCCTGGCGCACGCATCTTAAATACGGTTGCTAAGAAGTTTACCGCTGTTAATAAGGTACCCAAGCCGGATATCTGCAAGGCCCAAATATAGTAATCGACCCCGACACCTGGACTGAATGACAATTCAGACAACGGTGGATATGCAACCCAACCCGTTTTTGCAAACTCACCAAAGAATAATGAGATATTGATAAGAATTGCACCGCCAGCAGTTAACCAAAAGCTAAGGTTATTTAAGAATGGGAATGCAACATCACGAGCACCAATTTGCAGAGGTAAAATGATGTTCATTAAACCAATCATAAACGGCATCGCCATAAAGATGATCATGATCACCCCATGCGCCGTAAAGATTTGGTCATAATGCTCTGGTGGTAAGTAACCACTTGCACCGCCAGTAGCCATTGCTAATTGCAGTCGCATCATAATAGCATCCGCGAAACCACGGAAAAGCATGATAAGCGCAAGAATGATGTACATAACACCTAAACGCTTATGGTCAATTGAGGTGATCCAGTCGTGCCAAATCACGCCCCATTTTTTATATTTTGTTACTAAGCCTGCCACTAACAGACCTAAGACAGCAACGACCGCCATGGTAACCATGATAATTGGTTCATGGTACGGGATTGCGTCTAATGTTAATTTACCTAACAACGACATGATTATTCCTCGTCCTCGCTGTGCTTCTTGTGAGCAGAGTGCTCAGGCATAGCGTGTTGCATTGCAGCGTGTGAGCCATGCGCTTGCATATATTTCATTACGATTGAATGGAACATATCTTTATCTACGCTGGCATAGTATTTAACTGGGTCGTATTCACTTGGTTTTGCAAGCTCAACATAGCTTTGCTTAGTCAGTGCAGAGCCGGTGTTTTTCACTTTGTTAACCCATGCATCGAAATCAGCTTCAGTGGCTGTTGCAATGGCATCGAACTTCATACCAGTGAAACCTGCACCGCTGTAGTTAGCAGAGAAACCTTTAAAAGTACCTGGCTCATCAGCGATTAGGTGAAGCTTTGTTTCCATACCAGCCATTGAGTAAATTTGGCTACCAAGCTGTGGGATGAAAAACGAGTTCATGGTGCTTTCAGAGGTGATTTTGTACTGCACTGGCACATTGGCAGGAAAAACAAGTTCATTTACTGTTGCGATACCTTGCTCTGGATAAATGAATAACCATTTCCAGTTCAAAGAAACAACTTCAACAGTAAGGTGCTTACCTTTACCTTCAAGTGGTTTATATGGGTCAAGTTGTTGTGTTGACTGCCATGTGATCACACCTAAAATCGCAACGATAATGATAGGTATGGTCCAAACTACAGCTTCAATCTTGGTAGAGTGCGCCCACTTTGGAGCGTAAATTTCTTGATCTCGTCCATCACGGTATTTCCATGCAAAATAAATTGTCATGGCAATAACTGGAATTACGACAATCAGCATTAACACCGTAGCTACGATAATTAAATACTTCTCGTCGACACCAATTTGACCTTTTGGATCGAGTACCCCGCCTTTACAGCCAGACAAAGCCAGCACTAAAGACGCTAGAGCAATATTACAA
Source organism: Pseudoalteromonas sp. T1lg21 (assembly GCF_002964625.1). Classification (NCBI taxonomy): domain Bacteria; kingdom Pseudomonadati; phylum Pseudomonadota; class Gammaproteobacteria; order Alteromonadales; family Pseudoalteromonadaceae; genus Pseudoalteromonas; species Pseudoalteromonas sp. T1lg21. The sequence continues at coordinate 62,343 of NZ_PQBX01000060.1, read as the reverse complement.
AGGTTTCGAATTGACAAAGGAATATCCTACAACCTAAAAGTTAACACTTGTCGAAATAAGTACACGACGCTTTTCTGCAACAGATGCTACAGATATCCCCTGCTGATTAACGAGCACGACAAATCGACACGCTAAAAAGTGAGGGATTTTAGGTTGGCTGACTGAAATTTGGGCGTAAAAAGCCCACTAGGTGCTTAGTAAAGACAACTTAGTAAACGACTAAAATGGCTGAACTTAAGCAACAAAGCTTAATTACAGACAACCACTTACACGAGGAGGAGCACGACAGCCATGAGCGCTGTGTACTACTAAAGACTTTATCGTTTCACGCGCAGCGAAGGCCGCTTTACGTAAAATGACACCTGCACGACGCGCAGGGAAGAAATGGAAGACCAACCAGCATAGACCAATTAGTAACTGGCAAGACACCACTGGGTAAGCTAAAAAGCTCAAGACATTAAGTAATGGTGTTTCGTATAAAGCACCTTCGCTTAATAAGCTTCTTAGCCCGTGAGCATCTTCTAATGTACCGTTGATTAGCATAGCTGAATTAATCAGCAACAAGGCTAAAACTGACATTAATTCTTTACCAGCAAAAAACGCACGCGCAGCCAATTGCAATCTAGCTAAACTAGACTGTTTGACACCTTGTGACTGATTAATTGCTCGCAAAACTCACGCCTTTTATCGCTTTTACTGCATTTCAGGTAAGTGGCTTACCCTATTTTTAAATGCGGTAACATGATCTTCATCAATAAAGTTTCAGTAATTACTGAAATTTCGATGTGGAGTATAACAAAGTCAACAGACGGTACAAGTAGAATTTCAAGACGCAAGGTTAAGTGTTGTTTAGCCATTTGATAACAAAGTGTAAAAAAGCAATCTTTTTTAAGCTAAGTAATTAAAATTAATACTGTATTTTATATAGCGAAAAGCAATGAAGAAAAAGAAAATAGCATAAAAATAGCGATTTAAAGCATACTTAGTCAGCAGCAATCGAAGCTTTATTACTGAACAAGGATTAGCCAAACAAGTTTAAATATAATATTCTTACAAATATCAAAACAAAGAATAAAAGAGATAATTATGCGCCAATACGCACTCGTCACAGCCCTTTTGGCATTAAGTAATACAGCAATTGCAAAAACGATTGAAGATACCGCTGTAGCTGGCTTAGATAAACCTGCGATTTACTACGCCGATATAGAACCCCACTTAAAAAGCGCAGCAAAACACACCAGCGTCACATTAAAACAAATCGGCACCTCTTTCCAAGGACAGGCACTTAATTCTCTTAAAATCGGCACAGGCCCAATCAAAGTGATGATGTGGAGCCAAATGCACGGCGACGAAAATACAGCAACTGCCGCACTGATGGATTTTTTAAGCTTTATAACCGCAGATGAAAACGCACAATGGCTACAAAGCTGGCAACAGAAAATAACCCTTCTCATAATCCCGATGGTGAACCCCGATGGCGCTGCTGTTCAAACCCGCCATAATGCTCAAGGCATTGATTTAAATCGAGATGCAAAAGCCCTTCGCACAAAAGAAGGGCAAATACTCATGGCTGCAGCAAATGAATTCAAACCTGACTTCGGCTTTAATTTACATGATCAGAATGCATATTACGGTGCAGGTAAAATGGGAAAACAAGCCTCTATTTCAGTGCTAGCACCTGCCTATAATGAAGCAAGAGAAGTAAATAAAATTCGTGGTGAGGCTATGCAGTTTATTGCTCATTTAGCCAAAACGGTTGAAACCATGATCCCAGGGCACTTGGGGAAGTACAACGACAGTTACTCTTACCGTAGTTTTGGTGATACTTTTTCAGAAAAAGGTATCCGAACTATATTAATTGAATCAGGTACTTACCCAAACGACCCAAACCGACAAATAGCCCGTAAAGTTAACCGTGTTTTATATAAAAAAACCATTGATTCAATAACTTCGGGAGAGTGGCAAAGCGCTAAAATAGCCCAGTACCACGCCATTCCATATAATGCTAAAGATAATTGGGTAGACTTACTAATAGACGATGTAACTGTAAAGAGTGAGCTAGGTGATTACCAGATAGATATTGCAGTCAATAACAAAGGACAGTCACCCACAATTAAAGAATTGGGTGATATAAGCAGTATCCGTCAAGGTTACACGAGTTTGGATGCAAGCAGCCTAAGCTTTAGAACCGGTAACAGTTTTGTTTTAAATGAGTCGTTGACGCTTACAGAAAGTAAATATAAAGCGCTTTTAAAACAAGGGTACAATTGCTTTTCTGGCGACATTAGTATGCTAGATAACGCTACAACATGGCCTGTATACGCGTGCAAAAGTGTATTCACATCAATACCTTCACTTAATGCACCTGCCGCCTTTTTCTTACAAGCAAACGGTAAAAATAAGTACGCGATTTTAGGGGCTGAGTTAATTAATTTAGAATAAACACGATTTGGAAGGACAGGCACTGTTAAAAGTGCCTGCTAAACCTTCAGAGACCTTAGATTATTTGATCTAAAATATTCGTTCCGTAGGCAACCTACCCTATTGGCTTAACACGCAAATAAAAACCAAGATAAAAGGTATAGCTATCTGTGAATTGAAAGTACAAGAGTGCAGCAATAATTTACAAAAATTAAAAGAGATTTATTTTAAAGCTTAGCTAGCAAGTAATAACTTACAGCTTGTTAGGTTACTTCGTCGCTTACGAGCCGTTTTACTGCAATAACGTTCAATAGCCCCCATTCGACCTGCAGCTCCATGAAATAAATTTTCAAACTGTGTTGTGAGCGTTAACCATTTTTCCGGTTCGAAATTCAGCCTTTCAAGAATTGGAGGTAAATGATGCTCAATATATCCGGGCTTATCCGAACAAATACAACGCCCAGTTTGCTCTACTAGTAACAGGTATGACTTTAATTCAAAAGGTATTCCCTTTGATTTATACTTACTCATCCCACCAACAAAACGAGCTAATAACTTAGGTTGTTTTGAATCCTTTACGCTCTGGCATCGCTTTTTAAAACTTGTATAGTTAGATTGTTCAGGCGTTCTTGCGACCTTTGCACGAACAGGGTTTAAATCAACATAGGCCATGCAGGCTAAAAGCGCTGATTCATCCAATAATGCTTGGCTCTTAAAGCGTCCTTCCCAAAAATGGCCGGTACACTCGTCTTCTTTATTTGCTCGTCTGGCA
>NZ_PQBX01000060.1:0-59140 GCF_002964625.1 Pseudoalteromonas sp. T1lg21 | reverse complement strand
GCGCGCTCTGTATTCAGTAACCTCTTTATTTAAGAAGACTTGTTGGCCGTCACTTAACGGCTGACCATGAAGGAATTTTTGACCTAAAGGTGTTGCTTTACTGAGCTTAAACCAACGCAAGAGAATGGCCTTATCAGATAACCTATTTGCTTTTTTATCATCAACATAAAGCACAACATGAGTATGGTTACTCATCACCGCATAAGCGCACACATCAATACAAAACACTTTTGCAAGAAAAAGTAGGCGTTCTTCAACCCACCCTCGACGGTGTTCATATGATTTACCTGTGAGTGCGTCTTCACCACAAAGATAAGCGCGTCTAACACAACGGGAAACACAATGGTAATACTTGGTGTTCGACAAACAGATTTGCCGCTTCCTTGCTAAAGCCATCGTCCACTCCTTGAACTGATAATTTGAAATGCATTAGCTGTAACTAAAGTGTAGACAAAATCTGTTTTGCCGCAATAATAACTGAACCGTTAAAAGTGACTGTCCGTGTAAATGAGTTTTACTTTTAACATCGTATTCCTTTGTTTCTGCATATATAAAATTTTCGAATATGCATAATTGCTTTACTTTTCGCTCAATGATTTCCTGCTACTTTTAAGTAAAGAATCTAGTTTATGAGGTATAAAGTGAGTACATTTAATTGCGTACTGATCAACCTATTACTTGTTTTTTCGGGCCTTGGGCACGCTGGAACCGGGGTTGCAATTGACCCAGATAAAGTACAAGCCTACACACCCGCTCCTGAAAACATAAAAGCCCGAGAACGTTTTCAAGATAATAAGTTTGGTATCTTTTTACACTGGGGACTGTATAGTCAACTTGGTGGTGTAGGAAGCCCGTATGGAGCCGAGTGGATCATGGAAGACTTACGAATTTCGGGGCCCAAGTATCAACGTTTAGCTGAATTTTTTAACCCAACAGGCTTCGATGCAGAACAGTGGGTTAAGGCGTTTAAAGATGCTGGAGCAAAGTATATTGTTATTACTTCAAAGCATCATGATGGGTTTTCCATGTACGACAGTAAAGTTTCTAATTTTGATATTGTCGATAGTACACCTTATAAAAAAGATCCTATCAAAGAGCTCGCTAACTCGGCTCAAAAACATGGTTTACAACTTTTCTTTTATTATTCACAACTTGATTGGCATCACCCAGATTACTATCCATGGGGTCGAACAGGCCATTACACCAAACGAGAAAAAAGTGGTGATTGGGCAAAATACCTGCAATTTCAAGATGCACAACTAAAAGAGCTTTTAACTCAATATGGGCCAATTGGTGGTATTTGGTTTGATGGTTGGTGGGATCAAGAAGACTCCCACAATTGGGATAACTGGCAACTACAACGCACTTATAAAATGATCCATGAACTACAGCCTGCAACCTTAATCGTAAATAACCACCACAGATTCACTGTTCCAGGTGAGGATTATCAGGGCTTTGAACAACAGCTTCCTACTAATCAAGAACGGTTAGGTAAATTACCATTAGAAATGGCACAAACAATGAACGGTAGCTGGGGATTCAGTTTAACTGATGATAATTACAAAACGACTAAAGAGCTCGTGCAAACCTTAGTAAGTGCCGCTGGAAGAAACGCTAATTATTTACTTAATACAGGCCCAATGCCAAACGGTAAAATCCAACCAGAAAACCTAAAAACCTTTGCCGAAATTGGTCAGTGGCTAAAGGTGTTCGGTAAGAGTATATACGGCACTCGAGGCGGCCCTATTTCCCCGCAAAACTGGGGAGTGAGCACTCATAATAATGAGAGTATTTTTATTCATATACTCAACTGGCAAGCAGATACATTAAGTATAGAACTTGCAACTCCTATCAAGTCTGCAACAAATTTAAAGACCTCAAAACCTATTAACTTTAAACAAGTTGAAGGTGTTATTACGTTAGAAAATTTGACGTTTGATAATGAAGAGTACGTTCAGGTCATTGAGCTAACGTTAAAACCAAATGATTAGCCGCTAAAAAGTTAAAAGTCTCGGTTTAAAAATAAAGATGACTGTCCACATAAAACATATTTAACAGTGACTGTCCTTGTAAAATTTAGGTATTAAAAAAGCGCCTTTGGGCGCTTTTTTTGTGGTTAAAGAATTTGATTCTCTTTCCAGGCTTGTTCTTTTGCCATGCGCTTTTTACGCTTGTCACATGGGTCGTCACAGTCGCAGGCTTTGTCAATTCCAACAGCGCCTAAGCCACCACAACTACTGGCCATAGATTTCTTTTGCACAATCATGCCGACAGCCATCGCTGCCACAATTAAAATAAGTAGACCAAATGTTAGAAGAAAAAGTGACATTGCTTTGCCCCTATCGTCAGCAATTAAATCAAGCCCAATGTATTGGGCTGCATGTATTATATACCCAAACCACCCCAAGGTGCGAGTTTCAGTTGGAATTAAAAGTGATTTAGGCAAGGCATTGATTGCAAGCAATAGTGGTTCTATTGTTAAAATCAATAACGCAGTATAAATCGCTTTTAAACCAACCTTTTGGGTGCTTCACAGGCGCTTACTCTCATCGTTGTTACTTCTTAAAAGGGACTGCCATTTTGCAAAGTAACGCCTTGATATTAAGCACCTGTGAAACGCTGAATTCTGCATCTTGGGGCGGCTTGGGTATACACTGCTTCTTGCCCTGCTACAAATAAGGTTTAAAAGCGGGGCTAGAATATGTCACTAAGCCATTGTCAGACTTACCAATTAAATACACAGGCAAATCGTGCTCTTCTGCGTATTTCTGCGCACGCTCCATGCCCATCACAGTTAGTGCGGTAGCTAAACCATCGGCTGTCATTGCTGATGGGCTTAATACAGTTACAGATACTAAATCATGACGACTCGGCATGCCTGTCATTGGATCAATTAAGTGGCTATATGTTACACCATCCATTTCGTAAAAAATTCGGTAATCACCCGATGTCGCAATACCATTGGTACCTGGTTCAATTACCTTATGTACTTTACGAACACCTGGCTCAGCATCTGGCTGTTCAATTGCAATTTTCCACGTGATGTTGTCTGGCTTAATACCCGATACACGTAGCTCACCACCAATCTCAACCATATAATTAGTCAGGCCATGGCTTTCAATTACTTCTGCTACTTTATCAATACCATAACCTTTAGCTGTTGCAGAAAATGACAGCTCTAAACCATCAATTGTTTTCATCAAACCCGCATCAGTAAGTTTAAGCTTATCAACGCCAATTTTAGCAACCATTGCAGCCAACTCTTCATCCGTTGGGCGCTTAGTTGGCTTTTTATCTGGACCAAAGCCCCACAAGTCAATTAGGGGCCCCATAGTGACATCTAACGTTTTTGTTGATTCACCAAGGCGGATTGATTCAGCTACCACATTTCTAAAATCAGCACTAATTGGCATCACCTGCCCTGCTGGTAGTTGATTAAACTGGTTAATTTCTGAATCAGGAATGTAAGTCGACATTGATTGGTTTACATCTTTAAGCACTTGCTTAATTTCAGGATGTAAATCAACACCTGCAAGTTGCGATGGCTCTGCATACACCTTTATATGATAGGTAGTCCCCATAGTCTTACCTTCAAAATAAAGCTCTTCGGCCTTATCAGCTTGACTGCAGCCAGCCATGAGTAAAGTCATAGTTAGTAGGAAAAAGGCCATCAAGCCTTGGCGATAAAACACTCTATTCATAGCATTCACCTTTTGGATACCACACAATTAGGTATAGAAATAAAAAAGCCTCGTAACACTGAGTGCTACGAGGCCTGTATTCTAACCAAAACTTATTGTTTTGTGTATGGTGTTAGCCACCGAAGTCATCTAATAAGATGTTTTCGTCTTCTACACCAAGATCTTTTAGCATGTTGATAACAGCCGCGTTCATCATTGGAGGACCACACATGTAGAACTCACAATCTTCAGGCGCTTCATGATCTTTCAAGTAGTTTTCATAAAGTACGTTATGGATGAAGCCTGTGTAACCTTCCCAGTTATCTTCTGGTTGTGGATCAGACAGTGCTGTGTGCCATACGAAGTTATCGTTTTCTGCAGCTAAGCCATCAAAATCTTCTACGTAGAACATTTCGCGCTTAGAACGTGCACCATACCAGAAACTCATCTTACGCTTAGATTTTAAACGCTTAAGTTGGTCAAAGATATGTGAACGCATTGGTGCCATACCTGCACCACCACCTACGAATACCATTTCCGCATCAGTGTCTTTCGCGAAGAATTCACCGAATGGACCAGAAATAGTCACTTTATCACCTGCTTTAAGTGACCAAATGTACGAAGACATTTTACCACATGGCAGGCTTAGGTCTCTTGGCGGCGGCGTAGCGATACGCACGTTAAGCATGATGATGCCTTCTTCTTCTGGGTAGTTAGCCATAGAGTATGCACGAATTGTTTCGTCATCTACTTTAGACTCCAGATTGAAGAAACCGAAGTGGTTCCAGTCGCCACGATACTCTTCAGGAATATCGTAATCAGCGTATTTAACGTGGTGAGCTGGTGCTTCAATTTGAATATAACCACCTGCACGGAACGGTACTGATTCGCCATCAGGGATACCAAGCTTAAGTTCTTTGATGAACGTTGCTTTGTTATCGTTAGAGATAACTGTACATTCCCACTTCTTAACACCGAAAATTGACTCTTCAAGTTCAATTTCCATGTCGTTTTTAACATTTACCTGACACGCTAAACGACAGCCTTCACGAGCTTCACCTTTAGAGATGTGATCAAGTTCTGTTGGTAAGATATCACCGCCACCTGAATGAATGTGTACACGACACTGACCACAAGAGCCACCGCCACCACACGCAGATGAAACGAAGATACCTGAATCAGCTAGTGCACCTAAAAGCTTGCTACCTGCTGATGTTGTAATAGCTTTTTCTGGGTCGCCATTAATACCGATGGTGATATCGCCGCTTGCTACTAATTTAGATTTAGCACCAATGATAACTAAAACTAAAATAACAACGATAGCGATGAAAACACCAACACCTAAGAAAATCTCATTCATGATTTATCCTCGCTACCTATTAAAGTGAAATACCAGAGAATGACATAAAGCCAAGACCCATAAGACCAACAGTGATGAAAGTAATACCTAAACCACGTAAGCCATCAGGAACGTCTGAGTACTTCATTTTTTCACGGATACCAGCAAGTAAAGTAATTGCTAGTGCCCAGCCCACACCTGAACCGATACCATAAACAACAGACTCGCCGAAGTTATAGTTACGCTCAACCATGAAAGATACCGCACCGAAGATCGCACAGTTAACTGTGATCAGTGGTAAGAAGATACCTAACGCGTTGTAAAGTGCAGGGAAGAACTTATCTAATGCCATTTCAAGAATTTGTACAAGTGCTGCAATAACACCGATGAAAGTCAAGAAACGTAAGAAGCTAAGGTCTGCCTCTGGGTAGCCAAGCCACTCTAATGCACCTGGTGCAAGAACAGCGTGATAAACCAAGTTATTTACTGGTACTGAGATACCTAGTACCACGATAACTGCCACACCTAGGCCGATTGACGTAGTTACTTTCTTTGATACCGCAAGGAAAGTACACATACCTAGGAAGAAGGCTAAAGCTAAGTTTTCGATGAAAACCGCTTTTACAAATAAACTAATATAATGTTCCACTGCTCGCCCCTTACGCTTTTGCTTCTACTTGGTCTTTCTTCACGGTACGAAGTACCCAGATGAATAAACCAATAATGAAGAACGCACTCGGTGGTAAAATCAATAGACCCATTGGTTGATACCAGCCACCGTTTTGTACTAGTGGAATAATATCAACACCGAATAGTGAACCTTTACCGAATAACTCACGGATGAAACCAACAGTTAATAGAACTACTGAGTAGCCTAAACCGTTACCAATACCGTCTAAGAAAGACATTACTGGTGGTGACTTCATTGCGTATGCTTCAGCACGACCCATTACGATACAGTTTGTAATGATTAGACCAACGAATACAGAAAGCTCTTTTGCCGTAGCGTAAGAGAATGCTTGTAGTACTTGGTCAACAACGATTACTAGTGATGCGATGATCGTCATTTGCACGATGATACGTACAGATGAAGGGATCTGGTTACGAATACACGAGATAAAGAAGCTAGAAAACGCAGTTACTAGTGTCAATGCGATTGACATGATTAGTGCATTTTTTAAGCTTGATGTTACCGCTAGCGCAGAACAAATACCAAGTACTTGTAGTGCGATTGGGTTATTTGCGAATACCGGGCCAAATAGGACCGACTTCATTTCTTTAGTATCAGCCATTATTTCAACGCTCCTTCACGTACTTTCGCAAGGAATGGACCAAAGCCATGCTCGCCAGTCCAGAAGTCAACTGTGTGATCAACACCGTTTGAAGTTAATGTTGCACCAGAAAGACCATCGATTTGATGTTCGTTCTTCGCACCGCTCTTCATGATATTGATTGGTAACTCTTTACCTTGCCATTTAGCAGTCCACTGTGGATTTTGGATTTCACCACCTAGACCTGGCGTTTCGTTGTGCTTGTAGAAATTGATGTTTTTAACAGTTTCAGCATCGCTTTCAAGCGCTAGGAAACCATACATTACACCCCAAAGGCCGTAACCTTGGATAGGTAGAATGATTGCGTCAATAGAACCATCTTCTTTTTTCGAGATGTATACAGGCGAGTTTTTAGTCATACGCTGAATACCAGCGATATCTTTAATACCCTCTGCTTTTAACGCGAAGCTGATGCTTTGATCGAACTTGCTTTTCTCGAAATCAAATGAGTTAGGATCAACACCTTCAACAAACTCACCTGTGTTCATGTCTACAACGCGAGCTTCGATTTTTGAGTTGAATGTATCAGATACAGAACCTGATACTGCAACACCTGCAGCCGCTAAGATATTACGTTGAATATCTTGTGTTTTGTTAGCTTGCTGTAAAGGACGAAGCTGAACTGAAGCAAACGATACGATGACTGCACACACTAAACATAGTGCAACAACAACGGATAGCGTTTTGCCGATTGATTCGTTATTACTAGACATTACGTGCCAACCTCCGCTTGATATTAGCTTGCACTACAAAGTGATCGAATAATGGTGCAAATAAGTTAGCAAATAAGATTGCTAGCATCATACCTTCTGGGAATGCCGGGTTAACAACACGGATCATTACAACCATAAAGCCGATTAACGCACCGTAAGCGAACTTGCCTTTGTCAGTGAATGATGCAGATACTGGGTCTGTTGCCATGAAGAACATACCAAATGCAAAACCACCAAGCACTAAGTGCCAGTGCCAAGGCATAGCAAATACTGCGTTAGTTTCAGAACCAACTGTATTTAGTAAGAATGCCGTTGCAACCATACCTAGGAATACACCTAGTACGATACGCCAAGAAGCGATACGCACATAAATTAGGAATAAACCACCGATTAATAGTGCTAGTGTTGACGTTTCACCGACAGAACCTTGAATGAAACCGTAGAACGCATTCCACCATAGTTCCATGTTGTTGTAATCAAGTGAACCAACCACTGCTTGACCAAGCATAGTTGCACCAGAGAATGAATCTACTGCAGTCCATACTGTGTCACCTGAAATTTGCGCTGGGTATGCGAAGAATAAGAACGCACGACCGGCAAGAGCAGGGTTAAGGAAGTTACGACCTGTACCACCAAAGATTTCTTTAGCGATTACAACACCAAACGTAATACCTAGTGCAACTTGCCATAAAGGAATCGTTGCAGGCAGGATTAGTGCGAATAATACAGATGTTACGAAGAAACCTTCATTTACTTCGTGCTTACGCACTGAAGCAAATAGTACTTCCCAGAAACCACCTACAGCAAACGTTACTGCATAGATAGGTAGGAAGAAGCAGGCACCGTAAAACATTTTCGCGCCCCAACCAGATTCAGCAGTTAATTCACCACCGAATAATTGGAACAGACCAACTTGCCATGTGTTTGCTAGTTCAAAACCTTGTGCTAAAGCACCTGCGGCCTGATGACCGATGTTGAACATACCAAAGAACATTGCAGGGAACGTCGCCATCCACACTAAAATCATCATACGTTTTAGGTCGATGTTATCGCGAACGTGTGTTTTGCCTTTATTTACGTAACCAGGCGTATAGAAAATAGTCGCTGCAGCTTCGTAAAGCGCATACCATTTTTCGTGTTTACCACCTGGTTCAAAATGCGGCTCAATATCTTCTAGAAATTTCTTTAAACCCATCTCTCTAGCCTTCCTTCTCGATCGTAGTCAAGCAATCGCGTAGGATTGAACCGTACTCGTATTTACCAGGACAAACGAAGGTACATAATGCTAAATCTTCTTCGTCAAGCTCTAGCGCACCTAACGCAATTGCACCATCAAGATCACGTGCGATTAAATCACGTAATAATAGTGTAGGTAGGATGTCTAAAGGCATAACACGCTCATAGCTACCAATTGGAACCATGGCACGCTTCGAACCACCTGTTGAAGTCGTCATATTAAATAGACGGCTAGGAGTAAGGTGAGATAAGAAGGTACGTGTTACTGAGAACTTGTTAGCACCTGGTGCAATCCAACCGAATAGCTCTTTTTCGCGACCTTCAAGTAATACAGATACTTGAACATGGTAACGACCTAAGAACGCGTGTGGACCTTGAGAAATAGCGCCTGATAATACAGAACCAGAAATTACACGGTTATCACCGTCTTCTAATTCGCCAGCAACTAAATCATCTAAAGATGCACCTAGCTGAGTTTTCACTAAGCGTGGGTTTTTAACACGAGGACCAGCAAGCGAAACTACACGGTCAGTGAAGATTTCACCTGTCAGGAATAAATTACCAAACGCGATTACGTCTTGGTAACCTAAGTGCCAAACCTGCTTACTTGCAGAAACTGGGTCTAAGTTATGAATGTGTGTACCAACAAGACCTGCCGGATGCTTGCCACCAAACTCATGTACTTCTACTTGAGGGATTGATGAGCTAGGCACTTGGCTACCTGCTTGTTTACAAACAAATACTTTGCCGTCAGTTAAACGAGATACCACAGCTAAACCAGCTTCAAATGCTTGAGTGTTCTCAGCAATGATTACTGCAGGATCTGCAGCTAGCGGGTTAGTGTCGATAGCCGTCACAAAGATAGAGCTAGGATTTGCATCCAAAGCAGCTACTCTGCTAAATGGGCGAGCACGTAGTGCTGTCCATTGACCTGACTGAACTAGTACTTCTTTCACTTTTTCACGGTCTAAGCTCGAAAGCTCGTCGGCCTTGAAAGAGTCAAAGGTGATTTGCTCACTGCCATTAACTTCAATAACAACAGATTGCAGCACACGTTTAGCACCACGATTGATTTCTTTAACTACCCCAGAAGCTGGTGCAGTAAATAAGACGCCTGGGTTCTTTTTGTCTTCAAAAAGTACCTGGCCTTTTTTGACTTGGTCATCCACGCGAACATGCATGGTTGGACGCATACCAATATATTCTTCACCTAGCACAGCTACACGTTTGACGGCAGAACCATCATGAATAACTTGCTGAGGTGCGCCCTCTATCGGTAAATCCAGACCTTTTTTTATGTTGATCATACGCACTTGCATTACATTAACGGAAAGAAACTGAAAAATCGTACCAACCACGTCGCTATTTGATATGCTCAAGTCACATTCTAAGTATCAAAGAACAGCTTGTTGAACACCCCAAACAAGCAACGCGGTAAACTCCTCACATATATTACCCGAATTTTAACATCAATCAGGGTGACTATGCGAGAGCAAATATTAAATTTATACGACAGATGTGGTTATTTAGACTGCAAAAACCGTTTGAATAAAATTCAATATAGACCAAAGTGCTATTGATGCAGATTTATTTTCATCCAGAAACAAAAAAGTCGCTTAAAAAAGCGACTTTTTAAAAATAAATTTGTTCAGCGATTAATCGATAAGCTGTGAAATCGCAACATCAGGATTCACATCTTGCTCGTAATCTACACTGTCGATACCAAAACCAAATAAACGTAAAAACTCATTGTGGTAACCCACGTAATCCGTTAATTCGTCAATCGTATCTGTATCTACTGTATCCCAAACATGTTGCACACGAGCTTGAACATCATCTTCTAACTCTTTGTAGTTTTGGAATAAGTGACCACCTTCGTCAAAACGTGGGGTCTCGCCGTAAAGGTTTTCAGTAAATAACGCATGAATTTGCTCAATGGTACCTTCGTATGTGCCGTCTGCTTTCATTACTTTGAATAAAGCAGAGATATATAAAGGCATAATTGGAATTGCCGAGCTTGCTTGTGTCACAACCGCATTTAATGAAGAAACATACGCTTCGCCATTTAAGTCTTTTGTAGACTCTTTGATTGCTTGCGTTGCACGGTCAAGGTCTTCTTTCGCTTTACCAATTGTCGCATGACCGTAAATTGGCCATGTTAATTCTTTACCGATATAGGTGTAAGCGGTTGTTTTGAAGTTATCAGCGAGTACATCCGCTTCTTTTAATGCGTCAATCCACATTTCCCAATCTTCACCGCCCATTACTTTAATTGTATTGTCGATGTCTTCTTGGCTTGCTGCTTCAACGGTTACTTCATCAATCACGCGCTTTGAAGTATTTAAGTTCTTCGTGGTGATATCAGAGCCAATTGGCTTAAGCGTAGATGAGTAAGTTTCGCCTGTATTTGGATCAGTACGACGAGGAGACGCAAGGCTGTAGATAACTAAATCAATTTTACCTAAATCAGCTTTGATAGTATCAATTGCTTTTTGCTTGATTTCGTTAGAAAACGCATCGCCATTGATATTTTTAGACCATAAACCAGCTTCTTCAGCCGCTGCTTGGAAAGCCGCAGTATTGTACCAACCTGCAGAACCTGTTTTACGTTCGCTACCTTCTTTTTCAAAGAAAATACCTAACGTTTTAGCACCGCCACCAAATGCAGCCGTGATACGTGATGCTAGGCCGTAACCTGTAGACGCACCAATCACTAATACATTCTTAGGTGCATTGCTCAGTGGTCCTTGCGCTTTCACATAATTAATTTGTTCTTGTACGTGCTCAGCACACCCTACTGGATGCGCGTTAGTGCAGATAAATCCACGAATTTTAGGCTTAATGACCATTGATCATCCTATATCTATCACAATAAAAATTAGCGCTAGTTTAAAGGCTAATAGTTAAAATACAGGTCTGATCAGTAAAACTTTTCAGACCCACTTAAATCTTTCGAGCTTAAAACCCCAAATGACAAGCCGTTTAGAGTGACTGTCCTTCTAACTTTGGGTGACTGTCCCGCTAAGTTAGTCGAACTTTGAACCACCTAAGCATTTTGGTGATTCAGGTGCCTGTCCATGTTGTTCACTGAACTCTTCTGGAGTAAATGTGTGAATCGCTAATGCATGAATGTGGTTTGCTAATTCATCTTTTAATAGTTCATTAATTTGACGGTGACGGGCAAGTAAACGTTTACCTGCAAATTCTTCACTCACAACCACCACTTTGAAATGCGATTCAGTTCCACGGCTATGCATATGGCTTTCATTGACAACATTCAGGTGTTTACATTCGATACCCGCAGCAAGCTTTTGCTCTATTTGTTGTTGCATTGACATGTGTCATAGACCTTTAATAAGAAAATAATGCCAGCTACTATATCAAGGGCATGAGTCATTTTGCCAATGATTTTATATGATTGAACGAAAGGTAAGGTTAATTCGAGGGTGTTTGAGTCTTTGCTGCTTTGGCAAACTATGCTGGTAATCACGCTGGCTAAAACCATTCATGATTAAACAGCTGCCACTTTGCAGCACAATGCTATGTTGTTCATTATTATGTTTGTGTTTTATTTTAAAAACGCGTTCAGCACCAAGTGAAACTGAAGCGATAGTTGGTTGCTCACCAAGTTCTTTCTCATCGTCACTATGCCAGCCCATACAATCATGACCATCTCGATACAAATTAACTAAAAGCGCATTAAATGGTATCTGCAAAGTTCTTGATAAGCGTATACGCATGGCATCAAGCACCTCTGGCCAAGGCTCAACGATTAACTGTGAACCCGAATAACCATAATTTACGTCCTGATCAGCAATAAAGCATTGCAAACGCGGGATCACATGGCTTTTTCCATATACCTTTATACTTGGTTGCTGCCAATTAAGATGCTGCTGAAGATAGTAAAATAACTCGAGGCTTTTTTGTGCGCTCAATGTATTAGCTTGGTAAGAAAACCCATCAGGCAAATGATTAGGGTTGGCGTTTGGCTGTTGCATGTTAGAATTTACCTATACATTAATACTTTCGTAAAATCATGATGACCACCCAAGCACAGCTCGGTGATAACACCTATACACTAGAACGCTTTCCGTTAGATCAAAAAAATCGCAGTCTTCAAGCGTGGGACTCAGGCGATGAGTACCTTATCGATTACGTACAAGAGCACTATCCAAACGCAAATTCAATTCTAATACTCAATGATAGCTTTGGCGCCCTAGCCTGTGCTTTTAATACATTAACAGTTTATTCAGTTAATGACTCGTATATTGCTCATCAAGCTACCCGTTATAATTTACAGGCCAATGAGTTATCGACAGATTCTTTAACGCAACTGGACTCATTAGCAGCATTACCTAATCAGGTTGATTTAGTGATATTAAAAGTGCCACGCAATTTAGGCTACTTGCAGCATCAACTTGCTGCAATCAGTACTGCTTTACCTGCAGACATCGACGTCATTGCAGGGGGTAAAACGAAAGATATTCATAACTCAACAATTAAGGCTTTTACTCAGTATATTGGGGAAACATCAACGAGTTTAGCCGTTAAAAAATCTCGATTAATCATTAGCAAAACAAGTAACCTTGATAAAAAAGCCCCTTTCCCAGTTAACTGGCCGCTTGAAGGCAGTGAGTTTGAAATTCAAAATCATGCCAATGTATTTTCTCGTGACTCATTAGATATTGGCGCGCGTTTTTTCTTTAACTATTTGCCACAAACAAGTAAAGCTCGCAGCATTATTGATTTAGGCTGTGGTAATGGTGTTGTTGGCTTGATGACTCTCAAACGTTGCCCTAAAGCCCATGTAACCTTCGTTGATGAATCGTATATGGCCGTTGAATCAGCCAAATTAAACGTCACGCACAATCTACCAGAGCAATTAGACCAGTGTGAGTTTGTCCAAAATGATTGCTTAACCGATTTCCAACCTAATTGTGTTGACCTTGTTTTATGTAACCCGCCATTCCACCAAGCGCAAGCGGTCACCGATCATATTGCTTGGCAAATGTTCAAGCAGGCGAAACACACATTAAAGCACGGTGGTGAATTAAGAATTATTGGTAATCGTCATCTAGACTATCATGAAAAGTTAAAACGCATGTTCGGCAATTGTAAGCTATTAGGGTCTAACAAAAAATTTGTCGTATTGAGTGCAACAAAGAATAATTAATGGAGCTAACTAAATGAAAAAACTACTACCTTTATGTGCGGTACTTGCGCTTGCGGCGTGTAGCAACCAACCAAATCAATTAATATTGAATCCGGTTTATCAAGGCGGGAAAATTTCAAATCTTAGTACCAGTGTAAGTACTAGCGTAATTGATTTACGTGGCGACAATGTAACTCTGAAAATCATTGAATCAGATAAAACTAAAACGCTTGCCAGCCCTGGAATTACTGACTCTGTGAAAAGTGCCTTAGACAGTGCGTTAAGCCGTAATGGTGCAAATATATCTAACCTTGCCACAACGCGATTTGAATTAGATATTCACCAGTTGCAAGCTGTGGTTACTGAAAAAATGATGACACATACAAGCGATGCAACGATTGAGTTAG
Organism: Pseudoalteromonas sp. T1lg21; assembly: GCF_002964625.1. NCBI lineage: Bacteria > Pseudomonadati > Pseudomonadota > Gammaproteobacteria > Alteromonadales > Pseudoalteromonadaceae > Pseudoalteromonas > Pseudoalteromonas sp. T1lg21. Next base: position 45,282 of record NZ_PQBX01000060.1, on the reverse strand, counting down.
GCTTAAGAGTGATCAGAAACTCAAGCACTTTCAGCAAAGTATACCGAGGTAATGCCAACCTTGAAGGGCCACTTAGTCATGACCGTGCAAAAATAGAAGGTCAGCTGAATAAGTTGACTGAGCAAATAATTACCCGCATTGTATCTGACCCAGAATTAATCGCCTATTTAGAAGGTTAACTATGAAGCGTATTTTTTTACTCAGTTTTATTTTGCTTTTTGCTCACAGTTCATTCGCAGCGACAGAGGGTAAATTCATTCAAAAAGATAACATGTTTCCTCGCGTAGAAATTGTCACGACCCTTGGCAGTATTGTGGTCGAAATGGATCGTTCGCGCGCACCTATCACAGTAAATAACTTTTTGACTTACGTTGCTGATGGTAGCTATCAAGGTAGTGTGTTTCACCGTGTTGAACGTGATGAAGACAACGAGCGTGACTTTGTTATTCAAGGCGGTGGTTACGATAAAGACTATGATGGTCTACATGAAAACGACCCGATTTTTAATGAAAGTGGTAACGGTTTAAAAAATGATATGTATAGCATCGCTATGGCATACCAAGACCGCAAACCACACTCGGGTACACGTCAGTTTTTTTTCAACATGGACGACAACGACCATCTTAACCCTGGTCGAGATTGGGGTTTTGCTGTATTCGGTATGGTAATGGATGGCTACGAGACATTAGACAAAATAATGCGTGTAGAAACTGCATTCAACGAAAAAATTGGTTACAGCTTCGTACCCAAAGATCCTGTTGTTATCTTAAACGTAAAAGTGCTTGACGCTAATAAATAATAAATAGGGGCGCATGCCCCTAAAACTGGCAACACTATGACAAAAACCCTTTCTATTTCAGAGTATTTCTCGTACTTCAAAGATAAACGTTTAATCAATATATTTATCTTTGGTATCAGCAGCGGCTTTCCTTGGGTATTGATTGGCTCTGTTATGTCGGCTTGGCTAAAAGATGAAGGGCTAAGCCGCAGCATGATAGGGTTATTTGGCATCGTGTTTGGCGCGTATAGCATTAACTTTTTATGGTCACCGCTTGTTGACCGTGTAAAGTTACCTGTTTTGTTTAACTGGCTTGGCCAGCGCCGTAGCTGGATTTTACTTTGTCAGTCAGTTATTTTTATTGGCACCTTTTCACTTGCAGGGCTCGATATTAAAGCTAACCTCTGGTTTGCTGCCGCGCTGTGTTTAGTTATTGCAATCGCTTCTGCGACTCAAGATATTGCTATTGATGCATTTCGTATTGATACTTTGGCCGAAAATGAAAGCCATAAAGCCACCGCAGCGGCTGCAATGGCCACCTCCGGTTGGTGGAGCGGCTACGCCCTATTGGGTGCCCTGCCATTTTATATGGCTGACATTCCTTCCATTGATTGGCCGCAAGTTTACTTTTTCTTATCTGTAGTGATGCTGCTATTAATGAGCAGCGTATTTTGGGCAAAAGAGCCCGAATCAAATCGCGATGCTGTACAAGCAGAGCTTGAGCAAACCTATCAACAAAAGCTGGCTGGAAGTACGCAGACTCGCTTTGCTAAAGTTATTGCTTGGCTTGCTGTGACCGTTTTTGACCCTTTCAGAACCTTCTTCGCCCGCAATGGCGTAAAAACAGCATTAGCTTTATTAGCCTTTATTTTCTTATTTAAAATCGGTGAAGCGTTTTTAGGGCGAATGTCTATCGTGTTTTATAAAGAAGTGGGCTTTTCAAATAGCGATATTGCGACCTTCTCCAAAGTGGGTACTGCAGTACTCACCATTGCTTTTACTTTTCTAGGAAGCTTATTCAATCAACGCTATGGTATTGTTAAAGGCTTATTTATTAGTGGTATTGCGATGGCAGCCTCAAACTTAGCCTTTGCTTGGATTGCGATTGCAGGTCCTAAACTAAGCTTGTACGCGTTTGCTATTATCGTTGATGGTTTTACTCAAGCTTGGTCACTGGTTGCCATGGTGGCGTTTATATCAATGCTATGCGACAGAGCATTTAGTGCAACCCACTATGCGCTACTTGCTTCGTTAGGTAATTTAGGTAGGACGTTACTTTCAAGCTACAGCGGCGTCGTTATTGATGACTGGTTGGGGGGAAACTGGGCGATGTTCTTTGTACTAACTGCATTGATGGTGATCCCATCACTGGTATTTTTATTCTTAATTCGCCATAAGCTTTATGCGTTAGAAAACAACTATCATCAAAATAATTAACAAATTTGATACGTATGTGATTAAAGTGAGGAAAATGCAAGGGAGGGACTTTAAATAGCGCTTCCTTGCACTATTTGTATTACTTTAAAAGCGGCGTTTCACTTTTAGTAATGAATAATTAAGCGTCTTTAAGTAAGTTAAGACCTTCGTATGGGTCAACTTCTAAAGCATCGCAATAACGCATGAATTCAATTACATCTAAACGACGTTCTTGGTTTTCAATTTTACCAATGAAAGAATGTGGCGTACCTAAAACCTGTGCAAGGCTACGCATTGTGTGACCTTTTTCATGACGCTTAGTTTTAAGCCATTTCGTTAATTTCGAGTTTTCTTCAGAAGAAACTGTTTTACCCATCATAAAATACATCTCCTACTAGATGATTCAAGTTAATAATTTAAGAGTGAAATTTGCCCGTCTCACTCTTGGACACATTATATACTAATAATTTTCAGTTTGAATGATTAATTATACAAATGTCCACCTTTTAGGTATGGACCGTTTTAGTATACAAGTCTAAGTGTAGCTAAAATTAAAGCATGTGCTCTATAGTTAACTGGTTAACTGTACCAAAAAATTGATCAATTGGAAGTCTAACAAGATGAAAGTATCACTTTAAAATCTGCATATTTATGCTTAAAGTGTATGTAAATACTGAAAAAGGTTAAGAAATGTTTCGTATATTATTTTTGTTGCCAATTGTACTATGTGTCGCATGGTACCTATTTTTAAAACAAAATCGTGTACCAATTAAGCAAGGCAAGAAAGGGTTTGTGTATATTTTAATCGCCTCTGCGTTAGTTTTAGGCTTCTTTTTACTGATGATTAAAGTGACCCAACACTAGGGTCACTCATTTTTAATTAATCAGTAACGAATTTACCGATTACCGACGACGGTCTCGCAGCATTAACAAACAAGGCGTAAGTACCAGTGTTAATACTGTGGCAAATGTTAAACCACCCGCAACGGCTGTTGCCAATTGCACCCACCACTGAGTAGATGGCGCACCAAAATCAATATGACGGTTAAATAAGTCAATATTCACTTGCAGTACCATCGGCATTAATCCCAAAATGGTGGTCACAGTCGTTAACAATACTGGCCTTAAACGCTGAGCACCAGTTCGTAAAATCGCATCTTTTGCTGCCAGACCTTGGTTACGTAAAACATTATAAGTATCAATCAGTACTATATTGTTATTAACCACAATACCGGCAAGCGAGATAACCCCAATGCCCGACATCACGATACCAAACGGTTGCTGTAATACGATTAAGCCCAAGAATACACCCACAGTTGAAAACAGCACGGCACTTAAAATCAAAAATGCCTGATAGAAGCTATTAAATTGTGTCACCAAAATGATACCCATCACAAACAGAGCAACCACAAAAGCCTGTTCAAGGAAGGCTTCTGATTCATCTTGATCTTCGGTTTCACCGCGCACTTTAATTTTCACGCGCGGGTCTAACCCTTGCTCTTCTAACTGCGCTTGTAAGCGCGGCAACGCTTTGGCAAGTTGTTCACCCGGCTTCATGTCTGCATTAACGGTTACAACGCGCTGAGAATCAACACGGCGGATAGTATCCACTTTAGGAGCTGCTTGGCGCTCAACAAAATGACTAATTGGCACTTGTCCGTGTATGGTTTTTACACGTAACGTTTCAAGACGCCCTAAATCTCGCTTGTCATGAGGAAAGCGTACGCGAATATCAATCTCGTCATCAACATCATCGGGGCGGTATTCCCCTAGTTTTAAACCATTAGTAATAAGCTGAACATTCGCCCCTAGCATACTGGCATCCGCACCAAAACGAGCCGCATCCGAACGATTCAATTTAAGTTGCCACTCAATGCCCGGTTTTGAAGCACTATCATCAACATTTCGAAACGCGCCATCATTTTCGATGGCTTGCCTTACTCGCTTTGCTTCACTATTAAGCACATCAACAAACCGAGAGCTCAGCTCAATACTTAGCGCTTTACCACCACCGGGGCCATTTTCATCTTTACGAAGTTCAATTTCGACACCGGCATAACTTGCCGTGATTTCGTTAACTTGGCTGATTATATCTTCGGCAGGTGGACGCTCATCCCAGTCTTTTAGATTCATTCTAAACGTGCCTACCTGATCTTTACCGCCAGTACGAGCATACAAAGTTTTAATACCTTCCACTTTTAAAATGCGTGACTCAATGTCTTTCATAATCACGTCTTTTTCAAATATAGATAAGTCACTGTAAGAACGTACTTTGATATTAACGCCATTTGGCTCAACATCAGGAAAGAACTCAACGCCTAGCTTAGAGACAGCAAATGCAAAGAATACCAAAATAGAAAACACGATTGCAGCAGCTAGGCTCCACCAAGGGCGCTCTGTTGCATAATCAAGCACTCGAATATAACGCCCAAGCATCCCTTTGATTTGCGTTAAATCGCCGGACTCTGCTAACTCTAAATCCTGTTTTTGCTGTTCAGAGAGCGGCCGTGACTTTCCTATTAATCCACCAATAGTTGGCACAAACACCAATGCCATAAGTAATGACGCAGACAAGGTGGCAATAAGCGTAATCGGCAAGTATTTCATAAACTCGCCCATCATTCCCGGCCAAAATATCAATGGTGCAAAGGCCGCTAATGTCGTTGCCGTAGAAGCGATGATTGGCCACGCCATGCGCTCAGCAGCCAATTTATAAGCAGCCTTGCGTGGTTTGCCTTCACTCATTGCTCTATCTGCAAACTCACTAACAACAATTGCGCCATCCACCAGCATACCGACAGCCATGATGAGTGCAAAAAGCACCACGATATTCACCGTTAAACCAAACACAGAGATCACTAAAATCCCGGTTAAGAATGAGCCCGGAATGGCAATCCCCACTAAGAAGGCGGTGCGCGCGCCAAGTACCGCCACAATAACGATAACCACCAACAATACAGCAGACAGCACATTATTTTGCAGATCAGAGAGCATCATTTTCACGTCTTTTGACATGTCGCCGGTGTAATCAACTCGTATATGATCAGGCCAAATTTTCTTGGCCTCATTCACCACTTTTTTAACTTGATCGACCGTATCAATAATATTTTCGCCAGCACGTTTTTTTACTTCCAGCGAAACCGCGTGGCGGCCATTAATACGTGCGATTGAGGTTGGGTCTTTATACGCTCGACGAATTTTTGCTACGTCCATAAAACGCACCACCCTATCACCAACGACTTTCACGGGTTGCTCCATCACATCTTGAATTGTCTCAAATACCGATGGGATTTTTACAGCAAAGCGTCCTTTACCAGTATCGAGTGTCCCTGCAGCAACTAAGCGGTTGTTATTTGATAGCAGTTGAATGATGTCACTCGGTTCAAGACCATAAGAAATCATCGCAAGTGGATCGACCTCAATTTCGACCATATCTTCGCGGTCACCACCTACATCAACTTCTAATACGCTAGAAATGCTTTCTAGTTCATCTTTAAGATTACGGGCAATAGTGAGTAAACCTCGCTCTGGCGCATCACCTGACAAGGTTAATGTAATGGTTGGCTGCTCATCTTCCATCAAGATTTCATGAACTTCTGGCTCTTCTGATTCAGAAGGCAGTTTTGCCTTAGCTAAACTAACTTTATCTCGTACATCAGCTAAGGCTTCTTTAGGATCCATACCCGCGATAAACTCAAGGGTCACAGAGGCATGCCCTTCACTTGCCACCGCTGACATTTCTTTTACGCCTTCAATCGAGCGGAGCTCAATCTCCATTGGCCTAACTAATAGCCGCTCAGCATCTTCAGGGGAAATACCGTCATGAATAATCGACACATAAATAAAAGGAATGGTGACATCAGGATTCGCTTCTTTAGGGATGGTTTGATATGTCACCCAGCCCGAGATCAGCAACAAGATGAAAATAGATAAAACTGTACGCGTGTGAGTCAACGACGCTTCGATTAAGTTTTTCATACCTAGTTGCTCGTAGCTTCAGTAAATACAGGCTCTACTTTATCACCGGCACGCACAAAGCCTTGACCGAGGGTAATAACATTCGCTTTCTCACCTAAGCCCCAAAGCCAAACGCCCTGCTCTGTGGTTTTTGCAAGACTTACTGATTTAAACTCAACAATATTGTCGTCATTAACGACTTTTACCCCGATATTCCCTTGTTCGTCTAGCGCCATAAAAGCCGGGCTTAATAACATGGCAGGTTCAGTTGGCAACTCAATATTAAGCTGAGTAGAAAAGCCTGCTTTATATTTCATACCTGGGTTTTCAAATGCCGCTTCAATACGAAATGTATTCGTGCTGTCATCCGCAACAGATGCAATGTAACGAATTCGACCCGGATAGGTTTTGTCATTTAAAACATGAGCAAAAGTAGCCTGTCCAACTTCTAAGCCTTGTACTTCTTTTTGAGTAGCATCGGCTCTGACAATTAACGGGTCTAAATCAGCAAGCTGTAAAATAGGGTCGCCTATGCCAACATAATCACCAATTTCGACTAAACGTTTGTTGATAACGCCATCAAAAGCAGCACGCACCTCTGTACGCTCTAGTTTTAATTCAAGGCTTACCAAGGTTGCTTTTGCTTGTTGCAACATTGCTTGTGCTTGCATGGTCAATACTTTGTTTTGTAAACCTTGCTGATTAAGTTTAAGCGCGCCTTCGTATTCAGTTTGATACTGTGCCACTAAGGCTTCTGCTGATGTGATTTGAGCGGCTAAATCTGATTTATCGAGGCGTAAAATAACCTGTTCTTGTTTAACAAACTGACCTTCTTCAACCAATATTTCGAGTACTTGTCCTGCTTGCCTAGCGCTAATATTCGCTATTTTGTCAGGCTCTGATTTACCATAAAAGGTCAGGTTTTTATTAATATTCTCAGCAACCAACGGCATCACTTGCACTTTCGGCAATCGCTCTTGGGCATGCTCATCACTTTGCTGTGCTTTTTGATCTGCTTTGCTATCCCCAGATAGCATCCACAGTACAATCACCAAAACAATGGCAATGGCTAAAATATAAGGTTTTTTTTCTATTGTTTTAATTATATTTGGCAACGCAAAATTCCTTCTGATAATGCGTAAAATTTAGCAAAGGCGGGATGTTATGGGAAGTTAAAGCAATAAAAAAGCCACATTAAGTGGCTTTCATAAATAATTCATTAAACGCTGAAGCTGGCTCCGCAACCACAGGTTGTTGTTGCGTTAGGGTTATTAACAAAAAAGCGTGCGCCTTCGAGCCCTTCAGTATAGTCAACGGTACCATCGACCAAGTACTGAATACTCATAGGGTCAACAACGAGCGTTACACCATTTTTAACAATTTCTAAATCGCCAGGGTTAGCTTTTTCATCAAAAGTAAAACCATATTGGAAACCTGAGCAACCACCACCTGTTACATAAACACGTAGTTTAAGATCTGGATTCTCTTCTTCTTCGATTAACTGTTTAACTCGAACAGCTGCTGCATCGCTGAACTTGATTGGTAACTCATCTGACATACCAAAACCCTCAAAACCTATAATGGTTGCAATTATCTAATACCCGAGTGTTTTAATCAAGTATCGACAACGAGTCAACTCAATTATAAACAAGCGAACTGGATAACCCATTTGCCTTGGACTAAAGTTAATTTGTACTACATTTAGACTGGCGTGATTTTGCACTGAGGGAAGATAATTGTGATAGAGCATTTCAGGCTGCATTTTATAACTGATCAATTAAGCAGTGCGCAGGTCATTCCGGCTGAATACGATTTACTCCTTGTGTTTGCTTCTATTCTTACAGCCGTATTTGCTTCGTATATTTCTTTTTTATTATCAGCTCGAATCAAACACTCCTATCTAAAAAATGAAAGTCAGATCTGGACCATCATGGCGTCGTGTTTTTTAGGTATAGGTATTTGGGGTATGCATTTTGTTGGCATGCTTGCCTACAACTTACCCATCCCGATTGAATACAACATTAGCATTACCTTGATATCAATTTTGCCAAGTGTCTTTGCCAGTTACATCGTCCTATCACCAGCACTACAAACCGACAAAGGGCTACTTTTTAGAAGTGTGCTAATGGGCGCTGGCATTGGCTCGATGCACTTTGTTGGCATGATGGCGATGGTTATGCCTGCCAATATGGCTTATGAGCCTTGGTTATTCTCGTTATCGATTATAGTAGCGGTTGTGTTGTCAGGCCTTGCATTAAAAATTAACGAACTAAGACTTACCAAAGGGGTTCATCAAACACGGATGAATCTAGTTGTTGCCTTGGTAATGGGCAGTGCAATTTCAGGAATGCATTACATCGGTATGATTTCGATGTCGGTTTTTGAAACTGAATACACCACCTATGTTACAACTCACGACTACTCGACGTTAGCACAACTTATTATCATTATACTGGTGGCATTAAGCCTGTTTGTATTGGGTGTTGTTGAGCTCAGAGCAAGGAGCTTATTATCAGCGAAATTAAAAGCTGTACTAAATACCGTACAAGATGTGGTTATTAGCTTTAATAATGAAGGAAAAATTGAATTTGCAAACCCCGCTGCAATCCATGTATTTGGTTATCAGCCGCATGATTTAATAGGCAAGCATATTCGTACCCTGATCCCTGAAAAATCGTTAGAACTGGATGAGATTCTTCGAGACTCACAGCTTAGCAAAAGGACGGCAGGAAAAAGTAGCAGTCGACTCTTAAAAGGACAACGATCGAATAAAAAACGATTTCCTATTACGTTAACTATCAGCTCTATTGGTAAAAAAGAGTCAGGACCTTATGTGGCGACGATAAAAGATTTGTCTGATATTCGAAACCAAGAGGCCTTCACGCAAACCATTTTCGATAATTTACCCATCATGTTGTTTGTTAAAGATGCTGAGCATTTAACATTTAGCCATGTCAACAAAGCCGGCGAACAATTACTTGGCAAAAATAAAGACCAACTTATTGGGCTCAATGACTTTGATATTTTCAGTAATGAGCAAGCAGTGAGCTTCGTGCAAACTGACCGCGATGTATTGAAAAGTGATGAGACCCTTACTATAGAGGAAAAGCCAGTTACTATTGATGGCAATACCCATTACTTAAGAACACGAAAACTCACCATTAAAGACAGTAATGGTAAAGCGCAGTATTTATTGGACGTTTCTGAAGATGTCACTGAACTAAAACAAGCTAAAACCGAGCTTGAAAACTTACACCAACGCATGGCCATGGCCGCTGATGCGGCCCATATTGGTATTTGGGAGTGGAACTTTGAAACCAATGAACTGATTTGGGATGACTGGATGCACACCTTATTTGAAATCCCAAAATCAGAATTTAAAGGGGACTATTCAGCTTGGGCAAATAGCTTGCACCCAGATGAATATGAAGACGTGACAAACAAGCTAAAACTCGCAATTTTAAATGGCGAAGAGTTTCATGCTGAGTTTCAAATTGTTTTACCTTCTGGCAAAACTCGCTATATCAACGCCGATGGACGAATATACGGCAACCGTATGATTGGCGTTAATTTCGATATCACGAAACGTGTTATGGCAGAGAAAAAAATTAGGCAATTAGCGCAAACAGATCACCTAACAGGTTTAGCGAATCGCAGTGCCCTTGAGCGATTTATCAAGCAAGAATTTGCGCGGGTGGAACGAACAGGCTCTAAAGTTGGCTGCCTGTATTTTGACCTTGATAAATTTAAGCCAATTAACGATACCCACGGTCATGCGATTGGAGATAAAGTACTGATAGAAGTTGCTAAACGTCTGCAAGACACCGCTCGCAAGACCGACTGCGTTGCACGCATTGGTGGTGATGAGTTCGTGGTTATTGTGACTGACATAGAGAACCAAGTACAAATAAACCGTGCACTATCACGTTTGATCTGCGCAATTAAGGCGCCGATAAAATCAGAGTGTGGTGACTTGCTCGTTGAGGCAAGTGTTGGTTTTGCCCTTTACCCCGACGATGCCCAATCATTTGATGAGTTGCTAAGCATGGCCGATAAACGTATGTATGACCAAAAACATCACTGCTTTAGCTGTAATGTTATTAGCTGTAAATAAGCAAAGAAAAAATGCTATTAAGTTTAAATTAGACGTATACTTATTAAACAATTAATGATAATTCTGTTTCCATGCTTACTCGAATTTTTCCTCTTATCGTACTTGTTTTCAGCTCATTTGCAGCTGCCAATGCTACGTACCAAGAAACATGGAAAATTACCTCTTTAGAAGCCCCTCCTTATGCAAGTAGTACAATGGCAAATGGCGGCGATGCCATTGCATTATTAAGAGATACGCTTGCTAAAAAATCGATAAACCTTGAGGTTGAATATTTACCTTGGCAAGATGCAATAAAAAAAGCCCAGTTAACTGGCTACCTAGGCTATTACCCTGCTTGGCCCTCTGAAATGATGCCCGGATTTGTTGCCTCACCCACTATTTTAAATTCTCAATTAGCCGTCATTACCACCCAATCTAACCCACAAGATTTTGAAAATATTGAGCAGCTTTTTAGTGAAAATAAAGTCGGCGTTGTTGAGCCTTATATCTATCCAGATGTGGTTGAAAAAGTGATTCAATCCTATGCAGGTAGCATAGTACAAACAGCAAACGATGAAGAACTATTTCACTTGATGCAAACTAAGCAGATTAATTTTGCGATTACTGCACCAAAAGTACTTAACTATTTTGCTGAGCAGCAAAACCTACCAGAGCCCAAAATAGTGAGTCAATTTACCGACTTCCCATTAGTGATTGGCATACGTAATGACGATGAAAACAAAGCTAAAATTGCCTTACTGAATGATTTATTTGCCGCTAAACAACCTTTAGTGCAAAACTACTCTCGACCAAATAAGTTGTTACTAACCTATATAGACATACCGCGAATAGCCCCTTTTAAAGCGTTTATTGAACAGGTTTATAATGATTTAAATATCAAAACTAAAATGCAAGCAACGCCATCCCGCAGAGGTGTGTTATTACTTAATGCAGGCATTGTTGATGGCGATATCGTGCGTTCAAAAAGCAACCTTAAAAAGTTCGAGAATGTTATTGTCGTAGAACCAAGCCTTGGTATTATCAACTTGGTGCTCCTATGTAGAAAATCGCTGCCATGCGATCGGGATAACTTATACGACCCTCGCAATCGGGTTATGAGTTCGATTGGTGATGTCGAAGTCCTCAACGAATTTGATATAAAAGCTGAGATCATGCACAACGAAGATTTAAGTCACACGCTTACCATGCTAAAAAAAGGCCGTGTTGATTACGCTCTTTATCCTGCGCTCAATAATGATATCAATACCTATAAAAAAGACTTCTCTGTGGTTGTATTAAGGCAAATGGCTGTTAATACCATTATTCATAAAAAACACGCCCCGCTTGTAGATGAATTATCCAACGCCATTCGTGCTCGCTTACCTGAATTAACACAGCAAATTAATCAACACGGCACAGATTAGCTATATTTACCCAAAAAGCGGATAAAATTATAAAATCCCAACGACTTAGTGAATTTGGTTTGCTAAACTGCGGCTCAAAAGTGCTGTGAGGAAATATGCATGTGGCTTGAGAGACTGAGACGTCGCCTAGCAAAGCCTAAAACATCTGTGCAATTGTGCTTACTTGGTGTAAGTGCAGGACTAATTGCGGCAGTGTTAATCATATTCTTCCGCCTTACCATCATGTTTTTTCAAAGCTTATTTTTAGATAAGCCTGATGACTTCACAACATTACCGACCTTTGAGCGAATATTACTTCCAGTTGGTGCAGCGCTGTTAATTGCCTTATTTGCGGCGCTTACAGGATTTAAACATTATCGTTTGGGTATTCCGTTTGTAATCCACCGCATTAAAAAACACTATGGCCATATGCCGCTTTACAACACGGTAAACCAATTTGTCGGTGGTGCATTAGCCCTTATTAGTGGTTTTTCGGTCGGTCGAGAAGGCCCATCAGTACACATGGGTGCAACAGGTGCCAGTTTATTGGCCGATAAGTTACATCTTCCACACAATGCCATGCGTACCCTCACTGGATGCGGTGTAGCAGCCGGGATTGCGGCTTCATTTAACACCCCACTTGCTGCCGTTATTTTTGTAATGGAGGTAGTGCTCAGGGAATATAAAGTGCATATTTTCGTGCCCATTATGCTCGCTGCGGTTACCGGTGCATTAGCAACTCAATTTGTATTTGGTGATGCTTCAGAGCTTGCCCTTATAACCATGAATCCATTGAGTGGCTGGCATTACCCATTTTTAATCATATTTGGTATGGCACTTGGTGCTGTTGCTTATGCATTTAACCAAAACTTGATGTTATAATCCGCACCTTTAAACCGCTAAGTATGTTCCCTCGTCTATTGCTGGCAGGTTTAATCGCGGGCTTAATTGCTTATATGGTTCCCCATGCGATGGGCTCGGGTATGAGCGCTATCACTATTGCCATTGAATCACCAGATGATGTGCAGTTTTTAACAACCATTTTGATTGCCAAATTACTCGCCACCTTATTTGCTATTGGCTTGGGTATCCCTGGCGGGATTATCGGCCCAGTCATTGGGCTTGGGGTATTAATGGGCACCTTAATGGCCTTTTTCGCGCAGTTTATTAGTCCGGGCGTTGATATCACAGGGACTTATAGCATGCTTGGCATGGCGGGATTATTGGCTGCCACATTGCACGCACCACTAGCAGCACTCACTACGGTTATGGAGTTAACCTCAAGCCCAGAGATTATTGTGCCAGCCATGTTGGTGATTTCAACGGCTTATGTCACGGCGTTGCAGTTTTTTGGTAACCGCTCTATTTTTATGCAACAACTCGATTTCCAAGGGCTTGAATATCAAATATCCCCTGCCACAGAAGCCTTACAAAAGGTAGGTGTGATGGATGAAATGGATGAACAGTTCAAACTACTCTACAGTGACGACAAACAACAAATCAAAGAATCGCTCGATGCCCTTGATAGCCAAACACCGCTTATTGTCCATGACGAAGAAAATGGCTATCGCCTTGCAGAATATGATTTAAGTTTGATGTCTGACCAAAACAGTAACATCAAATATGTCAGCCTTGCCGGTCTTAGCAGCCAGGCGACTTTAGCCGATGCTTTTGATTTACTTAAAGATAAACGCAGCGGTGCGGTGTATATTTACAACCTGCTTGATAACCAACAAATTATGGGTCTTTTGCGTTGGGACCAAATCAGACATATCCTTACCATACGCAACAGCTTGTTATAACAATTAAAATGGATGCTTAAATGACTGCGCTATTAGTTTATAAAACCTTCCACGTATTTTTTATGATTGCTTGGTTTGCCGGTATTTTTTACCTGCCACGACTGTTTGTTTACCACGCGATGAGCGAAGAAAAAGCCTGTAACTCAATGCTAAAAGTAATGGAGCGCCGTTTACTGTATTTTGTCACCCCGTTTGCCGTTTTAACACTGGTGTTTGGCGTTTTAACTATTGTTGAATATGGCCGTGATTGGTTTAGATACAGTATGTGGCTGCACTACAAACTCGTATTAGTAATTATTCTTTATATCTATCATGGCTACTGCTTTAAATTACTGGCTGATTTTAAGCATGATCGCAATAAACGCAGCGATCGTTTTTACCGTATTTTTAATGAAGTTCCGGTACTCATCCTTTTAGCTATAGTGGCACTGGCAATTATTAAACCTAACTTATAATTTGCTGCTGTGTACGCTAAAAATTTGCTATAGTACTGCGCAAATTTATGCGGCCTCCCATACCGAGTGCCAGCGCCCTATAAATGTGATTAGGAACAAACCCCATGCTAAGTTTCCAAGGTGAAAATATCCTGTCGGTCAATCAGCTTGATCGAGATTGTATTGAACGTATTTTTGCAGTTGCTAAGAAAATGGAGCCTTATGCTAAAAAGCAAAAGCGCACCAATGTTTTAGAGGGCGCAATTTTAGCGAACTTGTTCTTTGAACCAAGCACGCGTACTCGCGTAAGTTTTGGTACGGCATTTAACTTACTAGGTGGTTTAGTCCGCGAAACAACAGGCATGCAAAGCTCAGCGCTTGCAAAAGGTGAGTCTTTGTATGACACCGCTCGCGTTATCTCAGCGTATGCAGATGCAGTCGCAATGCGCCACCCTGACGCAGGCTCTGTTGCTGAGTTTGCCACCGGGTGTGACGTGCCAGTGATTAATGGCGGTGACGGCCCGAATGAGCACCCAACTCAAGCCTTACTTGACTTATTAACGATTGAACGTGAACTTGGCCGTTTCAACCAAGGTATCGACGGTATGCATATTGCCCTAGTGGGTGATTTAAAATATGGCCGTACTGTGCACTCTTTATCTAAATTACTGTGTCATTATAAAGACGTTAAATTCTCTATGGTGGCACCTGATGGCTTACAAATGCCAGACTACATTTTAGATGCCGTTGATAACGCAGGCCATAAAATTCAAGTTGTTGATAAAATGGAAGGCAATTTGGCGGCCGATATTGTGTATCAAACCCGTATCCAAGAAGAGCGCTTCCCTTCACAAGAAGAAGCTAACAAATACCGTGGTGGTTTCCGTATCAGTCAGGCTATTTACAACGCACACTGTAAGCCAAACTCTGTATTGATGCACCCACTCCCTCGTGACAGCCGTTTAGAGGCAAACGAGCTTGATAACGATTTAAATAGCAACGACAACCTAGCAATTTTCCGCCAAGTACAAAATGGCGTGTTAATTCGCATGGCGTTGTTTGCTCTAACCTTAGATGTTGCTGACAAAGTTGAGCAATATGAAGTCGACGTGCCTTGGTTTAGCCGTAAACGTAATAGCTAACTTGCTTCGTTTGGGGCTCGTTGAGCCCTCGCAAACCAACTCATTTAACGTGACAACCTAATAGGACTATTCATGACAATTAGCCAAGATCTTTTTAATCGCGCGCAAGAATCAATCCCAGGCGGTGTTAACTCACCAGTTCGTGCCTTCAATGGCGTTGGCGGTACTCCTTTATTCATCACTAAAGCAGAAGGCCCTTTTACCTTTGATGCTGATGGTAACCGTTATATCGATTACGTTGGTTCATGGGGACCAATGATCATGGGTCATAACCACCCTGCCATTAAACAAGCGGTATTAGAAGCCGTTGAAAATGGCCTAAGCTATGGTGCGCCAACCGAAACTGAAATCTTAATGGCCGAAAAAGTAAAAGAGCTAGTACCATCTATCGAAAAAGTTCGTATGGTAAGCTCAGGGACTGAAGCTACAATGAGTGCGATTCGCTTAGCACGTGGTTTCACTGGCCGTGACAAAATCTTAAAGTTTGAAGGCTGTTACCACGGTCATGCTGACTCACTACTAGTAAAAGCAGGCTCAGGCGCACTGACTATGGGTGTACCTAACTCACCAGGTATTCCTGAAGATTTTGCTAAGCACACCTTAACTGTGTCGTTTAACAACCTTGATGAAGTAAAAGCAATTTTTGCAAAATACGCTGACGAAATCGCTTGTATCATCGTTGAGCCAGTTGCTGGCAACATGAACTGTATTCCACCTGTACCAGGCTTCTTAGAAGGTCTGCGTGAGGTGTGTGATGAATACAAATCTGTGCTTATTTTTGATGAAGTAATGACAGGTTTCCGTGTTGCCTTAGGTGGCGCACAAGCTTACTACAACATCAAACCAGACCTAACGTGTTTAGGTAAAGTAATCGGTGGCGGTATGCCAGTGGGTGCATTTGGCGGTAAGAAAGAAATCATGGATTTCATCGCACCTGTTGGCCCTGTTTATCAAGCGGGTACATTATCAGGCAACCCAATTGCCATGGCAGCAGGCTTAAAGTCACTTGAGCTATTATGTGCTGAAGGTTTACACGATGAACTAGAAGCTAAAAGTAAAGCAATTTGTGAAGGCTTTGAAGCCGCTGCGAAAAAAGCAGGCATTGCACTTACAACAAACTATGCAGGTGGTATGTACGGCTTCTTCTTTACTGATAAAGAAAAAGTAACTAGCTACCAACAAGCGACTGAGTGTGATTTAGAGCGCTTCAAAAAGTTCTTCCACTTAATGCTTGAAGAAGGAGTTTACCTAGCTCCTTCAGCGTTTGAAGCTGGCTTTGTGTGCGCTGAACACTCTGAAAAAGAGATCAACGACACCATTGCAGCTGCAGAGCGCGCATTCGCGAAGCTTTAATCCATTTATTTTTGAACAAAGCCCTCACATGAAAGTGTGAGGGCTTTTTTTATTTGAATGAAAAATTCCTATTTATCGGTCTATCTAGTTTCGACTGACAATGTTTCGAGGCAACTGTGAATAGGCTAATTACACCTGCTGTTAATTTAATGGCGCAACTTAAGTACAAACACAAAATAACTTTACTATTTAGTTTATTGGTTTTCCCACTTTGTCTTAGCTTGTTTTTCTTAATAAGCCTTTTAAATCAAAATATTAAAATTTCACAACAACAGTACAAAGGAATTACGAGTTACCGTTTGCTGTTAACACATGTTGTCGATAACAATCAACAAGCAATGCAGAGCTCAGCGCAGCAACTTGGGTATTTAAAAAATGCTAACAATACTGGCAATATTCTGGAGCAAGTATCAATTGAGTCACAATTAGCAGTCAGTCAAAATTTAGCAATCAATTATTTAAATCGCACCCTTGTCACTCACTTACCTGACATAATCTATCACCTGAATGAAACCTATCAGAGCACTGATCAAGTACTAAAACAGGGCCAGTTCACACCTGCAAGTTTTATTACTTTATCCAATCAAATTAAAGCGCTACCGCAACTATCATCGCAATTCAAAGATGCGTTCACGATTGCAATTGAACAAGATAGTAACTTAAAAGAGCAGCTTTCCCCTGCTACAGAGGCTCTCATTGAAAACATAACTCAGTTCTCACAACAGCTAACTCAAAAGCTGCTCGAGCCAGACACGATTGAATTGAGCCAAGCACAATTTTTGAGTTTAAAAACCAGCTTAAAAGAAAGTATTGAGCGCTATATAGCAACCACTGAACCCACTCTTATGCGCATCATCAGCGACAAGTTAAGCCAGCAGCAATTCATACTGTATCTAGTTATTGCAGCTGCTCTTTTGTCTTTGATGATTGCCAGTTACTTGATGCTTGGTTTTTATCGGCTCGTTGTTGATACATTAGATCTGTTTTCTAAAACGGCTAACCGCGCAGCACGGGGCGATATATCAGCACGCTTAAACGTAACAGGAAAAGATGAACTAACCACAATTGGTAAAGAATTTAATCATGTACTGGCATCATTTACTTTAATGGTGAATGAAGTTAGACACACAACAAATAGTGTCATAGCAACAACGAATAGCGTTACGAATCATTCTGAAAAAACGAATCAAGATGTACAAGTACAACAGCAAAGAGTTACCACGATTAGCCAATCGTTATCTGATATGAATCAAGCAGCAGAGCATGTTGAAGTGTCAGCATCACAAGCCATTGAGTTAGCCTCGTCAGCCGCTAAGCAAGTGCAAAAAGGGGCAGATGAAAGTGCACACTTAGCCACACATATGAGTCTTTTACAGCAAGAGTTTAACGAGGGTCTTGCCGCTTTAGCTTTACTAGCGAAAGATAGCCAAGCGATTAGCAGCGTGAGTAATGGTATTAATGAAATTGCCGAGCAAACTAACCTACTTGCATTGAATGCAGCTATTGAAGCAGCCAGAGCCGGTGAGCAAGGCCGTGGCTTTGCCGTAGTCGCAGATGAGGTAAGAACACTTGCAAAACGCACTCAGCAGCAAACTCATGAGATCCATCAAATAATTAATTCGCTACAGGGGGCAACAAAACTCACCCAAGATAAAATGCAAGCAAGTGTACAGAAGATGGAGCAAGGTTCACAAAGCGCCGAGCACACTAAAGATAACTTATTAGCTGTCGCAGCATCAATATCTGATATTGGCATGCAAGGAAAACAAATTGCAGTGCAAGTCAGCCAGCAAGGCACTGCCATTCAAAACGCTTTACACCACGCTGAAGATGTCAGAGATCTTGCCAAAGATACTGAGAAAAGTGCACTAATGGCAATGGATAGCGTACAAAATTTAGCTCAACTTTGTGTTGAGCTAAATAATTCAATGGCCAAGTTTAACGCTGACAATTAGGTCTAGGCTCAAACTCGCTTGCACGAATGGGGAGCTGCACCACTTTGCCACAACCCGGAGGCGCTTGCAGGCCGGTTTCTTCATTAATGAATGCCCAACGAATAGAAGCCGGACGAGTATCTGCTATGGCTTCAGGGTTGAGTGGTTTAAGGTAACGAATGTAAGCTTCTAGTGCGCCAACACTGCCAGTTAAACCTGTGCTCTTGTTATCGTCGCGGCCAATCCATGCAACGGTCACGGTGTTTTGGTCAAAACCGGCAAACCAGCTATCGCGTAATTCGTTACTAGTGCCTGTTTTACCAGCAAGCTGAATCGATGGGAAATGAGCATTTAGGCGTTTAGCCGTGCCATCTTTAGTCACGCGCTTCATTGCATACTTCGTCATGTAAATTGATGCATCATCAAAGCGTTTTTGTGAGCTGACATCATGCTTATAAAGCACTTTACCTACTGAGTCTGTAAGGGCTGAAATAGACGTTAATTCACGGTACTGACCATCTGCGGCAAGGGTTGTATAAAGCTGCGCTACTTCAAAGCTAGATAGCTCAAGTGCACCTAAAAGTAACGACGGGTATTGATCAATACGTCCTTCTACACCTAAACGCTTCAAGGTATCAGCGACTTTATCTACACCAACATCAAGACCCGTGTTAACCGCAGGAATATTAATACTGTTACTAAATGCTTTATAAAGAGGCATAGGGCCGCGGAACTGCTTGTCGAAGTTCTCAGGTTGCCACACTTTACCCTGCTCATTAGTCACTTGCAGCGGTGAGTCATCCACCAATGTGGCAACATTAAACTGACCACTTTCAAACGCAGTTAAATAAACCGCAGGCTTAACCAATGAGCCAATATTACGTTTGGTATCAAGCACACGGTTAAAACCAAAATAACGCACGTCACGGCCTGCAACTAACGCCGATACCCCACCCTTTTCAACGTTAACAGAGATCATCGCCGCCTCAAGTTCTTCGGTATTAGGGCGCTTTTCAAGGTATGGTAGGCTTGCTTCAACCGACTCTTCCATGGCCGTTTGCTTTTGTAAATCAAAATAGGTGAATACTCGAACCCCCGCATCCAACACTTGTTGATCGGGTAATAGACGTTTTAACTCACGGTCAACAAGCTCTAAGTAACCAGGATATGACTTTTGCAGGCTGTCTTTCATTGGTGCAATATCAATAGGGCGCTTTAATGCTGCGCGATATTCACGGGTATCAATTAGCTTATTTTCAACCATTAAACGTAGTACTAGATCACGGCGTTCCATTGCACGTTCACTATAACGACGCGGGTTGTAATATGAAGGACCTTTAACCATAGCCACTAATAGCGCAATTTGGTCGTATTCAAGCTCATCCACAGGCTTTGAAAAATAAAACTCAGCGGCAAGACCCATACCGTGAACACCTTGATTGTAAGACTGACCCAAATACACTTCATTCAGATAGGCTTCTAAAATTTCATCTTTGCTGTAGCGGTAATCTAATATCAAGGCGATAAGCGCTTCATTAAACTTACGCACCAGTGAACGCTCACGGGTAAGGTATATATTCTTTGCTAATTGCTGGGTTAATGTACTGCCCCCTTGCACTGTACGTCCGGCTTTAATATTACTGTATAAAGCACGCATAATTGACCACACAGATACACCATGGTGTTGATAGAAATTACGATCTTCAACCACCAGTAACGTATCCTTTAGCATCGGCGGAAATTTATCAAGCGGCACAAACTCGCGGTCTTGCTTTGAGTCATTACCAATACGAGCTATTTGAACTGGCTCTAATCGAGCATTATTTAAACGACGGCCAAATTTATCTTTGATGGTTGCTAATTTCTGCCCTGAAAAACGCAGCTCAATAACGTGTGCATCTTCAAGGCCGTCATAAAACTCAAATTCACGACGGTACACTTTAATACTGTTAGCAGATTTAACATACTGACCTGTTCGGCTTAGCTTGTTTACAGATGAGTAATTTAAACGGTTTAGCTCCCAAATGACCTCTTGCTGAGATAAATACTGCCCAGGATAAAAGCTCATTGCACGGGCATATACTTGTGCGGGTAACTGCCATTTATTGCCTTCAAATTGACGAGTAATTTTTGCATCCAAATAAATAAGATACAGCACCATGGCAATAATGACTGCCAACGTTAATTTCCAAAAAATTGACCAAAGTTTTCGTAGCACACCCGCTTTCGCTGGTGCTTGCGATGAGCTTGAACGTTTAGCGGTAGTATTTTTTGACGACGCCTTCGGTTTACTAGACGACTTTTTTGCAGGAGTTTTTTTATCAGCCATTGAGTTCGCTATAGGTCAGTTAATTTTACAGGATTACACCGTGAATAGCGTAATGTTAACACCTGTAAAATTAACAGTCACTTAAACTCGTTTAGCGTGTACACAACCAGAGGGAGTGGATCACAGCAGGTATAAAGAAGATAAAGCATAGAATAATGTTAATCACTAAGTCTTTACCCGCACCCGCTTTTAAAAATACCGCAACAGGCGGTAAAAACAGCGAAATTATTATAAGCAAGAGTTTGTTATCCATCGTTTTTCCTTGTTAGTTTGGAATATTAAGCATAGTCAACAAATAGCTATTTCGCCTATCAGAAAAGGCTTATTTAAATGCAAAAAAGCCCTACCTAAGTAGAGCTTTGATTTGAACACACAATGATATTGTTGTGTGCGTGCAATTGCACGCACTGAGATTAGTTACTGCGAACTGATACAAACTCTGGGTAAGCATCGATACCACAGTCATGTTGATCCATACCGTTTAATTCTTCTTCTTCGGTAACACGGATACCCATGGTATTTTTCAGGATTGCCCACACGATTGATGACGCGATGAACACAAATCCTAAGATACATACTAAGCCAATTAATTGATTAACGAAGGTTGCATCTGAGTTTGAAAGTGGCACTAACATGATACCTAATGCACCACATACACCGTGTACAGAGATAGCACCTACTGGGTCATCGATTTTTGCTTTATCAAGAGCAACGATGCTAAATACAACCAGAGAACCACCTAATAAACCAAGTAAACAAGCAAGTAATGGTGTTGGTGATGCTGGCTCTGCTGTAATTGTTACCAGACCTGCTAATGCACCATTAAGAACCATAGTTAAATCAGCCTTACCCCATAACACTTTACATACAAACAGTGCTGCAATTGCGCCACATGCTGCTGCTGCGTTAGTGTTTACGAAGATTTTACCTACTGCTGTTGCGTTTTCAGCGTCAGAAATTAATAGTTGAGAACCACCATTGAAACCAAACCACCCCATCCAAAGGATTAATGTACCTAGTGTTGCTAACGGTAAGTTAGAACCTGGAATTGGGTAAATTTCACCGTTTTTGCCGTATTTACCTTTACGAGCACCTAAGAATAGTACGCCCGCTAGCGCTGCTGCAGCACCTGCGCCGTGAACGATGGCAGAGCCTGCGAAGTCAACAAAGCCCATTGCTGAAAGGAAGCCTGCGCCCCATGTCCAGTAGCCTTCGATTGGGTAGATAAAACCCGTTAAGATAACGGTAAATACTAAGAATGCCCATAGTTTCATACGCTCAGCAACCGCACCAGATACGATTGACATAGCTGTCGCTACGAACACAACTTGGAAGAAGAAATCAGACTCTAAAGAGTGATTTGCATCAGCAGCTTGAGTGCCAATTAATGCACCAAATGATGGGATAAAACCACCTTCTGCGTTATCAACATACATGATGTTGTAACCCACTAATAAAAACATAGTGCAGGCGATAGAAAATAGTGCAACGTTTTTAGTTAGAATTTCTGTTGTATTTTTTGCACGAACTAAACCTGCTTCAAGCATAGCGAAACCAGCCGCCATCCACATTACTAAAACACCCGACATCAAAAAGTAAAATGTGTCGAGTGAGAACTTCAACTCTACGATAGTGTTTTCCATAATTCCCCCTTAAATTGCTTCTTCATCAAGTTCGCCAGTACGGATACGAACGATTTGGTCTAGGTCGTAAACAAAAATTTTGCCGTCACCAATTTTGCCTGTTGAAGCAATTTTTGTGATGGTTTCAACAACGCGTTGACAATTTTCGCTACGAGTTGCAATTTCAAGTTTGATCTTTGGAATAAAATCGACTTGGTATTCAGCTCCACGATATAGCTCAGTATGACCACGTTGACGGCCAAAGCCTTTAACGTCGACAACTGTCATCCCCTCAATGCCTAAATCAGCCAATGCTTCACGTACATCATCAAGTTTGAATGGCTTTATTATTGCACTAATCATTTTCATAGTGGCCCCCTTCGGACGCTTATTGTTATCCTGTTGGCTTATACAATCCAACCTTTGTGCCACTATTTTTTATTATTTATTTTCAATAAGTTAAAAAACAAATTTGGTTTTTGCACAAAAAAAATGCACCCTAATGGTGCATTTTTTTAACAATTAACCAGCGCTGGTGCAATTAGCACAACTATAGCTTTACTAAGCAGTTCCGATCTTGCTGTTTAGCTTGGTATAGCGCCTTATCAGCAATGCGCATTGCGGCTGTAAGCGATACTTTTTGGAATTGAGTCATACCAATACTCATGGTTAATGAGTAAGGCTCACCATTAATTGAAAAAGCATGACTCGCTAACTGCTCTCTGAAGGTATTGAGCCTTGATTCGGCCTTAGCTAAATCCATATTATGCAGTACCACAGCAAATTCTTCGCCGCCAATTCTCGCGATGGTGAAGTCATCAAATTTAGTCTTTAAAAATGAAGACACTTGTTTTAGTGCCTGATCACCGGCTTCGTGACCAAACTGGTCGTTCACATTTTTAAAGAAGTCGATATCAAGCAAAGCCAGTACGTTTTCTTGCTCAACATTTTTAAGCAGTTTTTCAGCGTATTGATAAAAATAGCGACGATTATGCAAGCCTGTTAAATGGTCGCGGTATGCGCTTTCTTTTATATCGGCTATTAAAGCAAGCTGCTCCATGGTTTGCATAACGCGGCAATGAAACTCTTCATTCATAAACGGCTTAGTTAAAAAGTCGTTTGCGCCGTATTTAATAAAGCGCGCCGATAACCCATGCTTACCAGCACCTGATAAGCCGATAATTGCTAAGTCATCACGGCCGCGGAAATTACGTACCGCTTTAACGAGCTCAAAACCATCCATCGTTGGCATAGCATAGTCAGTAAGTAATAGCTTGATTTCAGGGTCATCTTTAAGTATTTGGAGTGCTTGCTCACCATCTTGGGCATCACGCACATCAAATAATTGCTTTTCGAGCATTTGCTTCATTAAAGTGCGGCTTAGTACTGAGTCATCCGCTACCAGCGCTTTGCTACCATCGTTTCTAAGTAATTGTGCAACAAGTTTTATCGCATAATGGTAGGAGTCGCGGTTATCTTTAACGACATAATCAACCACTCCCAGCTCTAACATTTGCTGGCGGATGTATTCATCAATCTTTGATGTCAGAACAACGGTCGGGATGTTTTTTGATAAGGTGTATTTAGCTACTTCGCCGTTCATCGCATCAGGTAGCGTTAAATCGACTAAAGCCAAGGTGTAATCGTGCTCTGATATTAAAGAGACGCCCTCTTTTAAAGACCACGCAAAGTCGACAGCCACATCTAAATAGTGAGCAGCGAGGTGACGTAACACTTGCTGTACTACTTTACTGTCTTCAACTACTAATACTCTTTGCATTGCAACTTCTCTTTCTTAAGCACGTGTACACAGATTATAAACACGCTAAATATACGTCATTTTTTAATCCAGCTAAATAATTAAGCAAAATATCTTTGCTAAAAAAATGCACTTTTTTGTAATCCGCTCAGCATTTTCGGCTATTTTTCTGTTTAACGGCTAATATTGGTCACTAGTCTCATTAGTTTGTCATCGAGTTGGCTTTACTTTTTAATAGCTGCAATTCGAATAATAAGGAATCAACATGAAACTAGTTAGTTTTATTGGCTTGTCAGTGACAGCACTAACTCTGACCTTCAGCACACCAAGCTTTGCTGATAATGAACGTCGCATCGACGTAGACAGTAAAGTGGTTACTGAGCACAAAGCCCGCATTAATGGTGAACGCTTTTCATACACTGCAACCACTGGCACTCAACCAGTATGGGACGAGCAAGGCAATGCTGTCGCAACACTGCAATATACTTATTATACTCGCGATAAAGTAGACGACAGAACAAAACGTCCTCTTGTATTCTCGTTCAACGGCGGCCCTGGCTCTGCCTCTGTGTGGATGCACCTTGCTTATACTGGACCACGTGTATTAAAAATTGATGACGAGGGCTACCCAGTTCAACCTTATGGTGTAAAAGATAACCCTTATTCAATTTTAGATGTGGCTGATATCGTTTATATCAACCCTGTTAATACTGGTTACTCGCGCGTTCTTGAAAACGAGAAGGGTGAACTACCAAGTAAATCCGACCAGCAAAAAATGTTCTTTGGTGTTAACGCAGACATCAAATACTTAGCAGAGTGGCTAAATACCTTTGTTTCGCGCAACGAGCGCTGGCGCTCACCTAAGTTCTTAATTGGTGAGAGCTATGGTACGACTCGTGTTTCGGGTCTTGCTCACGAATTACAAAACCGTCAGTGGATGTATATCAATGGCGTTATTTTAGTATCACCAACTGAAATTGGTATTAAACGTGAGGGCCCTGTAGAAGCTGCAAACCGCTTACCTTACTTTGCGGCAACGGCTTGGTACCACAAAGCACTTAGCGCAGATTTACAAGCAAAAGACTTAGACGAGTTACTTCCTGAAGTTGAACAATTCACAGTGAATAAGTTCTTACCAGCGATTGCTAAAGGTGGTTTCTTACCTGCAGATGAAAAACAAGCCATCATCAAACAAGCAGCAAAATACGCGGGTTTATCTGAAAAGTTTGTTGAGCAAAACAACTTAGATATTCCAACAAACTTCTTCTGGAAAGAGCTATTACGTGAGCGAGGTCAAACGGTTGGTCGTTTAGATTCTCGTTACCTAGGTATCGACAAACGTGATGCAGGTGAGTCTCCTGATTACTGGGCTGAGCTTACGTCATGGTTACACTCATTCACGCCTGCAATTAACTATTACCTTCGTGAAGAGCTTAATTACAAAACAGATATCAAATATAACCTGTTCGGAAATGTGCACCCTTGGGATCGCACAGGCAACAATACTGGTGAAAACTTACGTTTAGCGATGGCACAAAACCCATACTTGAACGTGATGATCCAGTCTGGTTACTACGACGGTGCAACAAACTACTTTGATGCTAAATACACAATGTGGCAGTTAGACCCAAGTGGCAAAATGAAAGACCGCTTAAGCTTTAAAGGCTATCGCAGTGGTCACATGATGTATTTACGTCATGCAGATCTTGAGTCATCAAACAATGACTTACGTGATTTTATCCTTAAATCACTCCCAGCCGAAGGCAAAGCTGCTAAATACTAACCAGCGTATTTGCAAACCAAAATAGAAAAAGCCCGTTTTATACGGGCTTTTGTTTTTCCGCTAATCTTTTTGGGTATATACTCAAGTCATTGATTTAAGGATTTGGATAATCACCTAATGGCAGAAAAATTTCGTGTAATGTTTGCAGGGCTTGAGGCCGGTGTTGAGCAAGCACAAGCAACAGAGCAACTAGCCGCAAAACTAAAAACAACCACTGACAAAGTCGCTGCCCTGTTTGAGCACAAGCCATTATTTGCACCAAGCGAGCAAGACAAAGCGTTAAAGCAAGCTAAGTTATTAGCCAGTGTAGGTATTAAAGCCAAGCTCCAACCAATGAATCAAGCAGCCACCAGCACGCAATCAACAGATGCGGCAGCACAAACCAAAGAGCGTGAAGAACGCATTTTTGATGCGCTTGATTACATCACCAGTAGCCTTATTCGCCTAGAAGAAAAGCTAGATGACTTAGAGCAACGTTTACCTGAACTTGAGAATAACAGCGTTGTTGATAGCGACGATAGCTGGCAAGAAGATGACCTACTGCTTGAAGAAGAATTAACAGAGCCCGTTAAAAAGCGTTCAAACACCCTACTCTATTCGCTTATTGCGATGGTCATTGTGCTATTGATCATTTTAGGTGTGGTGGAACTTTTTCCTGAACTTTTCTCCTTTTTAGAAAGTTAATACTAATATTGACATGAGCAACACACGAGCAGAAATTAGACAATCCATTCGAAAAAAGCGCAATTCACTGACTGTAGAACAACAAAAAAATGCAGCAATTGCGCTGAAAATGAATTTTACTCAACACTTAAAATCACTAAAAACCACCAAAAATGCCCACATAGGCATTTATTTTAGCAATGACGGAGAATTAGACACCTCATTGTTAATTAAAGAATTATGGATGCAAGAGCAGCATTTATACTTGCCTATAATTCACCCCTTCAATGGCACAACTTTATACTTTCAGAGGTATGAAGAAAATTCACCCATGACTGCAAATCGCTATGGTATCTTGGAGCCCAAGTTAAATTGCAGTCAAATATGTCCTTTAGACAAGCTTGATATTTTACTTATGCCGTTAGTGGCATTTGATGATCAAGGTAACCGTTTAGGAATGGGCGGTGGGTTTTATGACAAAACGTTGGCTCGGTATTACCAAGAGAATTGGCAAAAACCAATTTTGATTGGCCTTGCCCATCAATGTCAGCATGTGCCGGCATTGCCGATTGAATCATGGGATGTACCGTTAAAACACATTATAACCCCAGAGAAAATCTACCAATGGTAAGCAAACTGTTTGTATACTATAGGCCTTCTCTGACAGCTAACTGAGCACATAATTATGACGCAAGATGAATTAAAAAAAGCCGCTGCCTGGGCAGCTCTCGAGTTTGTAAACAAAAATACCATTGTTGGTGTAGGCACAGGCTCTACAGTAAATCATTTTATTGATGCACTGGGTACTGTAAAAGACACCATTATTGGTGCGGTTTCAAGCTCTGAAGCTTCGACAGAAAAGTTAAAAGCACTGGGTATTGAAGTGTTTGAGCTAAACGAAGTATCAAGCCTTGATGTGTATGTTGATGGCGCAGACGAAATCAACCCACAAAATGAAATGATCAAAGGCGGTGGCGCTGCGCTAACTCGTGAAAAAATCGTTTCTGCAGTAGCAAAGCAATTTGTATGTATTGTTGATGAATCAAAAGAAGTTACAACATTAGGCGCATTTCCACTTCCTGTTGAAGTGATCCCAATGGCACGCAGCTATGTAGCGCGTGAACTTGTTAAACTTGGCGGTGACCCTGTTTACCGCGAAGGTGTTGTAACAGATAACGGTAACGTCATCTTAGACGTACATAATTTAGATATCAGCAATGCCAAAGAATTAGAGCTAACAATCAACCAGATTGTTGGTGTAGTAACAAACGGCTTATTTGCCCATCGCGGTGCAGATAAAGTCATTATCGGCACCAAAAATGGGCCGCAAATAAAGTAAATAGGAATGAGGATATGAGTAAGGTATCGTTAGCAAAAGACAAAATTAAAATTCTCTTGCTGGAAGGCGTGCACCAAAGTGCTGTAGAAACGCTTAAGCGTAATGGCTACAGCAATATTGATTACGTAAAAACATCCTTACCTGAAGACGAGCTCATTGAGCGCATTAAAGATGTGCACTTTGTAGGCCTTCGTTCTCGCACTCATATTAATGAAGCGGTATTAGAAGCAGCTGAAAAGCTAGTCGCAATCGGCTGCTTCTGTATCGGTACTAACCAAGTCGACCTGCAAGGTGCCCGTGAACGTGGTATTGCGGTATTTAACGCGCCATTCTCAAACACCCGCTCTGTTGCAGAATTAGTACTTGGTGAAATCTTATTACTGCTTCGTGGTATTCCAGAGCGTAATGCCCTAGCACACCGCGGTGGTTGGTTAAAATCAGCCAATGGTTCATTCGAAGCCCGTGGTAAAACACTCGGCATTATTGGTTACGGCCACATTGGTACACAGCTAGGTATCATGGCTGAAAATATCGGTATGAACGTAGAGTTTTACGATATTGAAGACAAGCTAACACTAGGTAATGCAACGCAAGTTCATAACCTAACTCAGTTATTACAACGTGCTGATGTTATTAGCTTACATGTTCCTGAAACGCCGCAAACGAAAAATCTAATCGGTATGGCTGAGCTTGAAGTAATGAAGCAAGGCGCTATTTTAATTAACGCGTCTCGCGGTACTGTTGTTGATATCGATGCACTAGCTGAATCACTCCGTGAGAAAAAGCTGAGCGGCGCTGCAATTGACGTATTCCCTGTAGAGCCAAAATCTAATGATGAAGAGTTTGTTTCTCCTCTACGTGGTTTTGATAACGTGATTTTGACGCCACACATTGGTGGTTCAACTCAAGAAGCACAAGAAAATATCGGTATTGAAGTAGCGGGTAAACTTGCTAAGTACTCAGATAATGGTTCAACCATTACTGCGGTTAACTTCCCTGAAGTATCACTACCTGAGCTTGCAAACCGTAGCCGTTTATTACACGTACACCACAACCGTCCGGGTATCCTAACGCAAATTAACCAAGCGTTTGCACAGCACGGTATCAACATCGCTGCTCAATACTTACAAACTGACGAAGCGATTGGTTACGTAGTTATTGATGTCGATACAGATCACTCAGAAGTGGCACTTAAAGAACTAAGTGCTGTTGAAGGTACAATCAGAGCCCGTATCCTTCACTAATCGTTGGCATAACAAATTAATAAAAAGCGCAAACAGTTAAACTGCTTGCGCTTTTTTGTAGGACAAAATTTTAAGCTCTAAGTCATAAATAGCTCACCGTAAGCGTGAAGTTTATTTCGCGTTAACACATAAGAAACTACATCTCATTCCATAAACTTTTATTCAAAATTTAGATCTTAAATCACATTAAAACCCACGTTCTCCATCTTAAACAACCAATATCTAATTATTAATATATTTGAGAAAAACTTATTAATAACTAAAAAATAAAGGTTAACTCGGTTGAAAAAATCAAAACTTAAGTACTAAATTCAAAATCCAAGAGTACAAAAGGCCATTTCTCAAGTTAATTTCCTCTTTACTCCCATCAACTTTAAATTTATAAATAATAAAAGGAATTAAATCATCAATGGAACCTGAGATTGTTATTTTTTATACATTGTTTTCTCTATCAATAATAATTCCTTATGGGCTAGCATTAAAAGTCGCAATAAAATATGCAAAATTGAAAAGGTTCAGGGAAGGCCTAATGGTATTATCCCTACATCTACTCTGGTCTAGTTGGTGTATGGTAGTCATTGGAGGCCATGGCGCTTTAATCTTTCCTTCTCCAACTTTTATCGCATTGCTTTTAACTCATATAGAAAATGGGATTGAAATTGCACCAAACATATGGTTTAACACAGCTATACCTATCGCAATATATTTAGTAACCTTTGCTATCCTTGTTGAAGTAGACAACAGAGAAATCCCACCAAATTAATAAAAAATAAATTAAAGTATAAAAATAGTAACTCTATAGGATTTATAATTTAAGCTCTAAGTCAAAAATAGCTCACCGTAGGCGTGAAATTCATTTCGCGCGAATTTACACTCCCAACCTCCTTTAAATTATTTAACAGATCCAGGTCATTTGTGTTATTTCTCAGATATCGACATAATGCATCACTATACTCAAATCACCATTGGAAGGTTTATTTTGAAAAGACTGATATTTACTTTATTGCTTATTATTCCTCTATTTTGCACATCAACTGAACTACCAAGCGAATTTGAAAATAATTTAATCTACTTAACCCCAAAGCTCAGTGATGGCACGACAGTAAAATTTTTCACCGATACTGGTGGTGGTTGGAATGCAATTTCAAAAGAACTTAGTAAAAAATATCAATGGAAGATTGAAAGTAGAGAAACTGAAGACGGTGCCATTGAAGTTACTGACATGCCGCAATTTGATAAAAGTGCTTGGATACCCGTCGCAGGACTGAACAATTGGTGGGCAGGTCAGTTACAAGTAGTGCCAAGAAAAGAAATAAATTCATCTAATAAGTTGGATGGCACCTTAGGCGGCAGATGGCATGCTGAAAAAATCATCGATTTTAATTACCTAGATAAAAGCATCACAATTTTATCCAACGTACCTGAAACCACTAACTTCTCAGAAGTACCTCTAGGTTTCCAAAAGAATGAATTAGGTAATTATACGTTAGGTTTTCCGAGCATTTATATATCGGTAGATGGTGTAACGATTCCAATGTTATTCGATACTGGCGCTTCTGCTTGGCCTTCAAATGAAGCTCTTGAGCAACTTAATTTATCCGGTGAAAAAGTCGCAACCTCTTTTATCACTGCGTCCATATTTGACAATTGGGTGAAATCTCACCCTGAATGGACGGTGATAGAAAAAGCATGTTTGTTATCTAAACAATCAATGATCAGAGTGCCAGAGCTAAAAATAGCAAATAAAGTGGTGGGCCCTGTTTGGTTTACTCGACGAGAAGATAATAATTTTCATCAATTTATGTCTTCTATGATGGACAAACAAATTGATGGTGCGCTAGGGGGGTCAGCGCTTAAATATTTGAGAGTTATAGTCGACTACCCTAATGAACGAGCTTGGGTTAAAAATGAGATGGAATGAGGGTTAAAAGGCCATGCTCGCTCAAAGATTGGCTTGAATGTCTTGCCTGCCTAATACTCTCATAATTTCTATATTACCACCTTGAATGCGATAATAAATGCTATCAACACCACAAACAGCTCGTCGATAACCTTGCCTAATTTCATCTACTGCAGGTGCTAAATAAGGTTGCTTTGCCAATTGCTCAAAACGATCAAAAAACTTATAAAAATAAGCATCAGCCTGATTTTCACCATATTGCTCTAAACCACGAAACCAAATTCGCTTCAAATCAGCTTCGGCTTGAATATTAAGTTTATAACTTCTCATCCTTACTCGCTTCTTCCTTGAAACTAGCTAACATTTGACTTGGTGATTTATCTGAAAGTCCACTTTTCTCTGCTTCAATCAATTTCATACGAATAGCTTCAATTTCAGAAGCTCGCATTTGCTCTTTTCTAATCAAATCTCGAAGTAACTCACTGTCACTCGCATAATTACCAGAAGCGAGCTGTGCTTGCATCCATTTTTCTTGTTGGGCAGTCACAGTGATACTTTTTTTTACCATCGCCATAATTTACTCATCTTAAACAGATCTAATCCAGATATAATCCTACTTAGTACTACTACAATCAAGCTTAGCTTATTGGTGCTAGTAATCAACTATACCTTTTACTTGGCTTCCCCCCCCTCAAACACTTCCCTGTGTAAATCACGCCGATGAGTCAGTAAATTTTACTCACCAGTCGCTTGTGCTTCTGCGTCTTTATCTTGGTGTTTTTCGCTTATCATGGCATTTAATTTCTCGCCGCCTTTGATACCAAAATCTAATGTGCGGATTGGGAATGGGATGGTCATGTCAGCTTCGCTTAGCGCGTTTCTTACTGCCACAACAGCCTTGTGACGAACGGTCATGAAATCCGCTTCGCCGGGATATTTAATCCAAAACCAAACCAATAAGTTGACACTGCTATCACCAAAGCTTTCGGCGTATACGGCGGTTTCTTCTTGTTTAATAACAAAATCAAACTCATTGATTTTTTTAACAATCACCTCAGCGGCTTGCTCGGGGTCGTCGGCATACGAAATACCCACAGGCACCTCGATACGACGCACACCTAAGGTGCTGTAGTTGCTGAGTATATTTCTAAATAGAATCTTGTTAGGCACTAAGATGAGTTGTCCATAAAAATTCTCAATGAGGGTATTTCGAAGGTTAATCGCCTTAACGGTACCAAACACGCTCTCGGTGCGGATTACATCTCCTGTTTTGAATGGTTTGCGAATCCCCATAGCAATACCCGCTATAAGATTCTCTGTCATATCCTGAAAGGCAAAACCAATAGCGAGGCCTACGATACCCGCACCGGCTAGTAATGAGGTGACCGTGCCTCTGAGGCCCAAGAAATCAAGGGCTACAAATAAACCTACACATAACACGATAACCTTCACTATCGATGACATTAAGTCGGCGATTTGTGAAGACTCTAATGAACGTCTTAATAGTTTTCTGAGCATTGAACCGACAAGACGCGCCAGCAATGAAAATACAATGGTGATGATCACTGCGACAATGAAATTTGGAATATGGCTTATGATGATATCAACCCAGCCACCGAGCTTTTCTTCTATAAGTTTTTCGGCCTCACCGACGGTTGGTATTTTTAACATGCGACTACCTGATACATTAAGAAACATAACAAGTGTTTTGCAAAATAAGCGCCAGTTTCATACAAGCACAAAAAAGCCGTGCTTAGCACGGCTTTAACAAATTCTTTTAAACTCAGAATTAGTTTTGTTCTTCTCGTAAGAAAACAGGCTCTAATTCTTTTACTGTTGCATCGCTGCTAAAATAATAACCCGCAACGGTGAAATCTTTTAAATCACTTAATTGGGTAATTTTATTTTCAATGATGTAACGCGCCATCATGCCGCGAGCTTTTTTAGCATAAAAGCTGATCACTTTATATTGGCCGTTTTTACAGTCTTTAAAATGTGGGGTGATGATTTGTGCGTTTAATGCTTTTTTATCAACCGCTTTAAAATATTCGTTCGAAGCAAGGTTTACTAAATACTTGCTATCTTGCTCAGCAAGCACTGTATTAAGCTTTTCGGCGATGACACTGCCCCAAAACTGATATAAGTTTTTACCGCGTGGGTTTTCTAATTTAGTGCCCATCTCAAGGCGATAAGCTTGCATTAAATCTAATGGCTTAAGCACACCATAAAGGCCAGACAAAATACGTAAGTTTGACTGTGCGTAATCAAGGTCAGCATCGCTAAGAGTTTGCGCATCTAAACCACCGTATACGTCACCATTAAATGCTAGCACCGCTTGTTTTGCATTATCTTGCGTAAATGGCTGTGACCACTCAGCGAATCGTGCCGCGTTTAAACCAGCTAGTTTATCGCTGATTTTCATTAGGCTACCAATTTGAGCTGGTGTTAAATCACGGCAAACTGACATTAACTCTTCGCTGTGCTCGAGTAATTCAGGTTGAGTGAATTTATCGGTCGTGGCTGGTGTTTCGTAATCTAAATTTTTTGCTGGTGAAATAACAGTGATCATACTTAGCTATTGACTTGTAATTTGTTTGATGTCAATTTCAACATTAATTGAATCAAAATGCACGTTTTGTTTCGTCCTGCCTTAATCCGCTGCACTTTCATACATAATGCCTTAGTTTTCCAAATTGAGGACATTTGACCTATTAAACACTGTCATAGTGTTGCAGCATTAAGGCCGCTATAATGGATTTTCTATTAACTTGCTTGGAATGAGGAAAGCAAATGACTTCAGCACTACAAAGGCTTAAACAACATTCATCTATTGTTGCAGATACAGGTGATATCGAAGCTATCAAAAAGCACCAACCAGAAGATGCAACAACAAACCCATCTCTACTTTTAAAAGCCAGTGAAATTGAAGCGTATAAGCCTTATTTAGATAAAGCGTGGCAATATGCCAAAGAAACCGAGCAAGATGCAGCTAAACAACTAGAATTAGCATGTGATTACTTTGCTGTATTAATTGGTAAAGAAATTAGCGAAATCGTTCCGGGTTATATCTCAACAGAAGTTGACGCACGTTTATCATTTGATACCCAAGCGACTATCGACAAAGCACATACGTTACTGAGCCTTTACGAAAAAGAAGGCGTTAGCAAAGATAAAATCCTAATCAAAGTTGCATCAACTTGGGAAGGCATCAAAGCTGCAGAACAGCTTGAAAAAGAAGGCACTAAGTGTAACTTAACGCTGTTATTCTCTGAAGCACAAGCTCGCGCATGTGCCGATGCGAATGTATTTTTAATTTCACCTTTTGTTGGCCGTATCCTAGACTGGCACGTTGCTAACGGCATGGAAAAACCAACAGATCCGCTAAACGATCCTGGTGTGCAGTCAGTACGTAGCATTTACGAATTCTACAAACGCCATGATTACAAAACGGTTGTTATGGGTGCAAGCTTCCGTAACACAGGCGAAATCATCGCGCTTACAGGTTGTGATAAGCTAACGATTAGCCCAGCACTTTTAGAAGAGCTTGGCCAATTAACTGATGCACAAGAATACCTACTAGAGAGCGACTTTACTGTTGAAGAAAAACCAACACCATTAACTGAAAGCCAGTTCCGTTGGTTACACAACCAAGATGCTATGGCAACAGAGAAATTAGCTGAAGGTATCCGCTCTTTTGCTGAAGCTCAAATTGAATTAGAAGCTCGCTTCAAAGCGATGTAATTCGCACGACATCATTTTTTAAAACGCCACCGCTAGGTGGCGTTTTTGTTTCTAAAAAATCTCCGCTCATTGATCTATTCATCTATCAATCACAGTTCTGTAACAGTATTGTCACTTTTTTATTCTATTTTTGAGCAGCCTGTGGTATAGGTATTTCCGAGGTTAAAAAATCAATAGGAGAAGTTCATGGATAGCCTAGACGATATTTTAGAAATATTAGAAGGTCCTAGTACAACAAGAAAGACCTCTCAAAAAAACAAAAAAAGAAAATGGCGCGAAATCGAAGCTTTGAAAGATAAGCACA
This sequence comes from Pseudoalteromonas sp. T1lg21, assembly GCF_002964625.1. NCBI lineage: Bacteria > Pseudomonadati > Pseudomonadota > Gammaproteobacteria > Alteromonadales > Pseudoalteromonadaceae > Pseudoalteromonas > Pseudoalteromonas sp. T1lg21. The sequence goes on along the minus strand of NZ_PQBX01000060.1, from coordinate 10,286 downwards.
GACTTCGCAAAGAACTACAGGAGTTAGACTATTTCACTGAAAGCATTGAGCTTGATGAATTAGATTTTTAATTAAAGGCCCGTAAGGGCCTTTTGCATTTTTTCTATAGAATTTGTGGCAATGACCAATTGATTGGTGCTTTATTTTGTTCGGTAAGGATATGATTTACCTTTGAAAAGTGCTGACAACCAAAAAAGCCACGATGAGCAGAAAGAGGTGATGGATGCGGACCTTGGATCACATGATGACGCGAGGTATCAATGCGCTTACCCTTTTTCTGAGCATGTGCGCCCCAGAGCACAAACACCACACCGTCGCAGTGCTGATTGATAAGCGCAATCACTGCATCGGTAAATTGCTCCCAACCAAGGTGTTTATGAGAATGAGCCTGACCTTGCTCAACCGTTAGTACGGTGTTGAGTAAAAACACGCCTTGCTCAGCCCAGCTTTGCAAATAGCCATGATGAGGTATCTCAAAACCTTCGATATCTGTTGCCAGTTCTTTGTACATATTTTTCAAAGACGGCGGCAGCTTTTTAACTTCAGGCAATACCGAAAAACACAAGCCATGGGCTTGGCCTTCTCCGTGATAAGGATCTTGCCCTAAAATAACCACTTTGACTTCACTCAGAGGGGTGGCATCAAAAGCAGAGAATACCTGTTCATCTTTGGGATAAACGCTAACGCCTGCTGCACGTCTATCTGCCACATATTGCATGGTTTCTTGCATGTAGGGTTTAGCAAGCTCGGTATCTAGAAATGTTTGCCAATCGATCATTTTGAAGCCTGTATTTGCTGACGAGAAACGTCTATTTTACCACACATGTCGGTCAAACCATCAAGCATACGGGTTGTAAAACGGTGCAATAAGTCTGCGTTTACACTAATAAACTGGTTATGTTGCACCGCTGGCAATTCAGGCCATTGTCGCCAATCAATTTTAGGCTGAGGCTTTTTCGATTTTTCATCTGGAATAATCACTACCTCTGGATTGGCAACCAAAACATTTTCAATACTAATGCGCGGGTAGTCGGTATCGCTAGTAGCAAACACATTATCCGCATGGCAAATAGTTAATAGCTGATTGATCCAAGTATTTCCGCCAACTGTCATCATTGGCTCAGGCCATAATTGATAAAACACCGACACTTTCGGTTTGCCTTCTTGCGCTCTGCGAATAGCATTGAGTTTAGTTTCAAACTGTTTAGCTACTTTATTTGCCTTGGTTTGCAAATGCGTAAGCGTGCCTAGTTTACGGAGTTCATCAGCCACATTATCAACCTGATTTGGGTTGCTGTACGCTACCGGAATACCTAATTTTTCAATGTAAGCGAGATCTTCAGCTTTGTTGCCCGTTTTCCAAGCCAGAACTAAGTCTGGTTTTAACGACAACAGCTTTTCCATGTTAATTCCGTAATAGCCGCCTACTCGTTCGATATCATTCGCTTGCTGAGGAAAGTCTGCATAGTCAACGGTACCGACAATGCGCTCTCCTGCTCCAATCGCAAATAGGTTTTCAACAATGTGCGGTGCTAAGGCTACGATACGCTGCGGCTCTTTAATTTCATGAGCCTGAGCCAATGCAGGCAAATAAAATAAAACACCTAAGAGTGCAAACTTGATGGTTCTCATGTTAAAAATCGAACCCTTTTTGCGCTTTTATTCCTGCATCAAAAGCGTGTTTTACGTTTCTGACTTCACTGACTGTATCAGCTAAGTCGGTTAGTTTACGGTGCGCACCACGACCTGTAATTATCACCGATTGCATAGCAGGACGAGAGCTAACGGCTTCTAGCACTTCGTCTAAATCAATATAGCCGTAGGTGATCATATAGGTTATTTCATCTAGCATAACGAGGTTAATTGACTCATCCTTCAGCATTCTTTTTGCTTCTTGCCATGTCACTTGCGCAGCAGCGGTATCTGACTCTTTGTTTTGTGTTTCCCAAGTAAAACCGGTGTTCATAATAACAAATTCAACCCCCGCTTTTTCGAGTAGGTTGCGTTCACCACACTCCCATGTGCCTTTAATAAACTGACATACAGCTGCTTTCATTCCGTGACCTACCGCACGTGCAACAGTACCAAACCCAGAAGTCGATTTCCCTTTACCGTTGCCAGTTATAACCTGAAAAATACCCTGCTCTTTTTGTGCAGCAGCAATCCGTTCGTCGACTTTTTCTTTTACTTTTTGCTGGCGTTGTTGGTGCTTATCTTGATTCTGTTCGCTCATTGTTGTTCCTTATGTCTCTAAATTGAAGTTCTCATAAATATTGATGATTTGTTCAATATCGAGATTCTCTGCTACTACACTAGCTAAACGGTTTAACTGCTGTTCACGGTTTAAGTTAATATCAATCGGCTTAATTTGGCTATTTGGTGCAAGCCAAGTTATTAGCTCAGATACGCCTTCAGGGGTATCGAACAAGCCATGTAAGTAAGTACCTGCTACTTGGTTATCATCACTAATAAAACCATCTACTTTGAATCCACTTGGGTGTTCATTAAAACTCAAAAATGGCTTATCAAGTGCCGGCCCTTGACTAATCCCGGCGTGAATTTCATAACCTGAAATTGCTTTATCGCGATTGTTTAAATGAAGAATGCCAGAGACTTGGCTTAGTACTTTTTGTTGCCCTAATTGCGTTTCAAAGTCAGCAAGTCCGAGTCCTTCAGCACTGCCTAAATTAGACTCCACAGCATATGGATCTGCAAGGTAGTTGCCTAACATCTGCAGCCCACCACATACTCCTAGCACTTTACCGCCATAGCGTAAATGACGTGTTATTTGTTTATGCCAACCTTCATTTTTTAAAAACGCTAAATCGCTCAGTACATTTTTACTGCCCGGAATAATAATCAGATCAACACTTGGAATAGCCTGGGTATGACGTACATACTGTAAATCGATTTCGGGTTGTAATCGCAGTGCATCAAAGTCTGTGTGATTACTAATATGAGGAAGTAGCAGCACTGCTATGCGTAATTGTGGTTTATCGATCTGATTAGTTATAGCAACGGCATCTTCAGCATCGAGTGCTAAGTCATGTAAATAAGGTAGCACCCCAAGCACTGGTTTATTGGTGTATTGCTCTAACCAATCAAGGCCACCTTGCAATAACGCAATATCCCCCCGAAAACGATTAATTACAAAGCCTTTAACGCGAGCCTGCTCTGACTCAGACAACAAGGCTAATGTTCCGACTAAATGGGCAAAAACGCCGCCTTTATCGATATCGGCAATGATGATCACTGGGCAATCAACCGCCTCAGCGTAACCCATATTAGCAATGTCGTTTTCTCGCAGGTTAATTTCTGCGGGGCTCCCAGCACCTTCCACAACCAGTAATTCAAAACGCTCACTTAAGCGCTGCTGCGAAGTAAGAACTGCATCCATCGCCACTTTTTTGTAGTCGTGATAACTGCCCGCTTCCATATTCGACAGCGCTTTACCATGAACGATTACCTGCGCCCCAGTATCACTGTTAGGTTTTAATAAGATAGGGTTAAAATCGACTTCTGCGGGGACTTTTGCGGCCACAGCTTGCAAAGCTTGTGCGCGACCTATCTCGCCACCATCTGCGGTTACGGCGCTATTTAGCGCCATATTTTGTGGCTTAAAGGGCGCAACCTTTATGCCTCGCTCTGCAAAGATCCGGCAAAGTGCTGCTACAAGGGTACTTTTACCTGCATCTGAGGTCGTGCCTTGCACCATTAATGTTTTCATCATTGTTCTCTTTTTAAAGTTTGTGCAAGACCTGCAATTACAAACTCAACACGTGCAACTTGCTGTGCTAAGGCTTGATGCAACCAACCTGAATGATCAACAAACTGACGGCTTAATTCACCGAGCGGCACAATGCCATGACCGACTTCATTGCTGACAAAAATCACCTCACCCGGCAATAGCGATAGCACATCGAGTAAGGCCGCTTTTTGCTCAAGCCAAAATGCTTCACCATGCTGGCATAAGCAATTACTCAACCATAAGGTTAAACAGTCCACTAAAATACAGTTTTCAGCTCGGCTATGTTGTTGTAGTGCTTTAGCCAAATACAAAGGCTCTTCAACAAGTTGCCAATGCTTAGCGCGCTCTGCTTGATGCCTGTTAATTCGGGCTGTCATTTCTTCATCACCCGCATTTGCTGTGGCAATGTAGATAAGCGGCTTGTTTGAATCTGTTGCCAGCTGCTCAGCAAAACGGCTTTTACCGCTGCGAGCACCGCCTAAAATTAAAGTATGTTGTTGGCTCATAATAAACTCACCAAGCAAAGGTAAGTAACAAGCTCAGATACTTGCTGGGCTGCTCCTAAGCAATCGCCGGTGTAGCCTGATAGCTGTTTTTCAAACCAGCGCTTCAATAGTAAGCGAGTAACACAAAGCACACTGATGAGTATTAATAATTGCCCTAAAGTGAAGCCAAAAAACAACCATGCAATTGCTAACACCGCACCGCCTGTTGCTAACAGTATTTGATAACTTTGCGTGCTTAAATGCATCGCAATTGGTTTTACTTTAGATGTGGCGTCCTGACTTACATAGTCCATGTCTGCAATTAAACTTGTTGCGACAACCCGACTTAAGCTTTGCCCTAAAACAAGTGCAATAATCACAGTACTGGTTACTTCACTAAGTGCTACAAGTGTTTGGTACTTAATTAATAAGGCCATCACAAGCGCTGCAGCACCATAGGTACCTAAGCGACTGTCTTTCATAATGCTCAGCTTATCTGCAACGTGCCAACCACCACCAAAGCCATCCCAGACATCAGCTAGGCCATCTTCATGGAATGCCCCTGTGATTATCAAGCTAAACGCCATAACTAACGCGACTGCAATGGCTGCAGGGAATAACCAACTTAGCAGTAAAAAACTCAGCGCTAAAAGTGCACCTAATATCACACCGACCAATGCAAAATAGCGGCTGGCCTGATTGAGTGCCTGACTCGATACTGCAAAGTTTAATTTAACGGGGATACGCGTTAAAAAACTAAGCGCTAGCAAAAATAGCTGAAGCTGACTTGGAATAGAACCAGAAGTGTGTTGTTCAGTGCTCATATCAGACAACTTGCTCAACATTGGCATCGGCAAAACTTGCCATGTCATTGTAAAACGCCACAGATGCTTGCAATAAAGGTAAGGCAAGCGCAGCCCCGGTGCCCTCTCCTAACCGTAAATCAAGCTGCAATAATGGTGCTGCATGCAAGGCATTGAGCATTGCTTTATGCCCTTGTTCATCAGAGGCATGAGCAAATATCATGTAATCGCGAGCGTTTGCATTAATGTGAGTTGCAACAAGCGCTGCTGCAGTACAAATAAAGCCATCCACGATCACGGCCATGCCAAGCTCCGCAGCAGCTAAAATAGCACCGGTGATCTGAACAATTTCAAAACCACCTAATGCCGCAAGCGTCATTAATGGGTCGTCAAAATGAGCTTGATGTAATTGAAGGGCTTGCTCAACAACTTTAATTTTTTTAGCGATAACCTCGTCGCTCACACCTGTGCCTTTACCAACACATTGGCTGGCAGGTAAAGACAAAATGGCAGCCATTAATGCCGCAGCACTTGTGGTATTGCCAATGCCCATCTCACCAAAGGCGATGGTATTGCAGCCTTGCCCATAGAGTGAATGAACTCGCTGCTTGGCTAATGCAAACCCTTTTTCGACCTGATTAAGAGACATAGCCATTTCAGTATGCAGTGGTGCAGTGATGTCACCTAAACGCTGGTTATGCACACTTTTATCGTGTGAAGTAGCGAGTGTTCCTGCATCAACAACTTCCAGCTGCCAGCCCAGCTGACGACAAAATACATTAATTGCGGCGCCTCCTGCTGCAAAGTTTGCCACCATTTGCGATGTAACGCTGCTAGGAGCAATTGACACACCTTGGCTTGCCACACCATGATCGCCCGCAAATACAACTAGAGAAGGGTTTGAAATAACCGGTTTAAAGGCAACTAGCGCCTGCTCACTATCAAGCTGCTTTGAAAAAATAAGCGTTAATTGTTTGGCACAACTTTCAAGCTGACCTAAAGCGCCTAGCGGCTTTGTTTTAAGGTCTATTTTTTGTTGAATTACAGCCGAAAATTGCTGATTAAGAGGCATGATATTAAACATTAGCTACCTGCTCTGTTTACGAAAATAAAGTAAGAATAAAAAGAACACACTACCGATAGCGGCTGTGATCACACCAACAGGTAGTTCTTGGTTATTCAATAGGGTTCGGCATAACACATCGACCCACACCATAAAAATGCCACCTACCAAGGATGTCATAACTAAGTTATGGCTGCTGCCTTGCGGCGAAAAGTAGCGCACAATATGTGGGATCATCAGGCCGACAAAACCAACGCCCCCACACATAGCAACAAGCACCGCTGTTATTAATGAACTTAGCAGCAGCATCATGATCCGAAAGCGTTGCACATGAATACCCAAAGTCGCAGCACTTTCATCACCGAGCAGCATTGCATTTAGCTGACGACGAAATGCAATCATCAGCGTCATACAGGCAATAATAACGGCAAATGGCAGCCAAAGAATGTCCCACTGGGCACGAGAAAAACTGCCCATCGTCCAAAATAAAATAGCAGTGATAGCTTGTGGATCGCTAAAATAAAGCAGCAGACTAGTCAGAGCACTAAATAAAAAAGATAAAGCAACACCAGCGAGTAACATGGCTTCAACTTGGCCAACATGACAACGCCCTGCTATAGCAATAAGCAACAGCATAGAAAGTAAGCTTCCGGCAAATGCAGCAACTGACATACTAAAGCCAAAACTCACACCGGTTAGGGCTATAAAGCACACCACACCAAATGAAGCCCCAGAAGAAATACCAAACAAGTAAGGGTCAGCAAGCGGGTTTCGGGTTACGGTCTGCAAAATTAATCCCGCAAGAGCCAGTCCAGATCCCGCTAAAAATGCCAGCAGCGTTCTTGGCATGCGCAACTGCCAAATAATCCGCTGCACGAATTCATCACTGCCTTGGCTAAATAGGCCATTAAGTACCTCACTCAATGGTGTGTTTGCAGCACCAAAGCTCAGTGCTAAAAAACAACTAATAAGCCCTACGACAACACAGATACTTAAACGCATTGCATCAGTCATTTTGATGCTCCTGTGTCTGATAGCCATAAAAATAAGTGATGTGCGGAATAAACTTATCAGTACTTGATTGCGGATGAGCAGATACCGCTGCACAGACGCCAAATACATCACTCAACAACTGCTCAGTAAGTACCGCTTTTGGTTGCCCCTGACAAACCAAACGCCCCTCATCAATCACGATGAGTTCATCACATAAACTCGCAGCAAGATTTAAGTCATGAAACGAGGCAAGCACAGTCACATCAAGGGACTTTGCTAACTCCATTATTTGAATTTGGTATTTAACATCAAGGTGGCTGGTAGGCTCATCCATGATGAGCAACTTAGGTTGTTGTACGATTGAGCGCGCAATGAGCGCTCTTTGCTTTTCGCCACCAGAGAGCGAATCAAATGCTTGTTCACTGTGATGAGATAAACCAACCTGCTCAATCGCTTGAAAAACACGCTGCTTATCATTGGTAGACGTACCGCTGAAAAGTCGCTTATGAGGTGTTAAGCCTAAACTCACCACGTCGAAAAGAGACAAATTAAACTGCGATGGAGACTCTTGTAAAACCACAGCAACCTGCTTTGCATATTCGTCAGCACTGATTTGCCAGATATCTTGACCGCTTAGTAGCACAGCCCCTTGCTGAGGTTTCAAGTAACGATAAAGACAGCGCAACAGGCTTGATTTACCAGCTCCATTAGGGCCGAGTAGACCGATAAACTGCCCAGCGTTAAACTCAAGGTTAATTGATTTAAGTATCGTTTTATTCGCAGTACCCCAACTTAAATCAGACACTGATATTAATGGCGCAGCGCTAAGGCTATTTTGTTGCAAGCTTATTCTCTCTTGGCGAGTAATCGCAACGCACAAGAAAGCACTGGTAAGTACCAGAAAATGACGTGAGTTGACCCGCTCGATGATTAATTGTTAGTGCTAAGTATCTGGCTGACCATTATTTAGATGGATTACAGTTGCGGGTACAGCTGGAGAATTTCACCCCATTCCATAGCATATGAGTATTATGGCGGGCTAAGTAAATAATTCAATGAATATCGCTCTAGATGGCTAAAAAACAATTTTAGGCCAAGTTTGTCCTTGTTCATCTATATATACATCAACTGAAATTAGCCCTGCATAAGGAATATGAAAAACATTTAAATGTGTGGCTGATTGTTTTGGCATCTGACAAACAATAGCGAGAATTTGTTTAATCACCCCAGCATGGCTAATTACCAATGACTGTTCATGCTTAGATTCACACAATGATTGCAAAAACGTGTGCCACCATGCCTCTACCCGAGCGTAAAAGTCTGCCATAGATTCACCATTAGGTACGTTTACTTGCCAAGGGTGCTGCCAAAAATCACCGATATGAGGTTTACTCGTTTGCTGCCAAAGCTGTTGGTAATCTTGGCCATCCCAATCACCAAAATTAAACTCTTTCAGGGCATTATTATACTGTACATGCCATAAGTGTTGTTTTGCTAAATAATCAGCGTGGACTGAGCAACGCTTTAGCGGAGAGCTATATATGGCATTTAAATTTATGAGCTCAGCAGAAGCTTGGCGCATTTGCTTAAGACCAAGCTCTGATAAATCGACATCGATTTGCCCAGAAAGAATTCCAGGCGTAGCGATTTCGCCATGGCGAAGAAAGTAAACTCGTGAAGTAAATGCGTCCATAATGTTCCTCAGTATACCAATAGTGAACGTTAACGCGTTTTATATACTCTGTCGACTTATGCTAAGGCTGTTATGCTCAGAGAGTTAAGCAAAACGCATTAAACGAACATCAAAATGCAGCACTGCATTTGCGCCAATCTTGCCACCGTTACCTTTTTTACCCCAAGCAAGCTCTGGGGGGATCACAAATTCATAACGAGAGCCGATATTCATTAATAGCAACCCTTCTCTTAACCCTTCTATAGCTTCGGATAATGCGAACACCTCAGGCATACCCGCTTTATAACTGTCGGCAATGACACTGCCATCTGCAAGCATAATACGTTGATTAATAACCACTGTATCGAACTCTGATACGCTCTCTCCTGCAACATCATCAATCACTTTATACATTAAACCCGACGGGCATAGATGCGTATCTGGATGCGATGAGAACTTAGCAATAAATGCTTCACTATTTTTACGATTTAAACCTGAAGAGCCTTTTGACTTGGTCGTTTTCTTACGAGACACAGCAAACCTTAATTGTATTACAAATATAAAACGCTTTATCGCATAACAAGGTAAGTGAAGCAAGTTTGTGAGAGTAAAGTTGCAAGTTAGAGAGAGGAAAGATACGAGTTAGAAAGAGTAAAGTTTGAGGATCTGGCGTAGGTTGGGTAGAGCGCAGCGAAACCCAACACAGAGCTATCAGCTTTCAGCCGTCAGCGTTCAGCCGCACGGTGGGGTTGTTTGGTGCTGCGTCTCCCTCTGCCGGAGGCTTTAGGCTCTAGGCTCTAGGCTCTAGGTTCTAGGCTTTAGGCTTTAGGCTTTAGGCTTTAGGTAAAGTGTACTTGTAAGAATGGCTTTAGCCATGAATGTTTTGCTTTATTAATTCGGCACTGAAGTGCCTCCTACGGGGGGTTGCTGAGGGTGACTCTGTACTAAACAACCACACAGTTCAACTTTACCCTTGCTAACTAGCAACTCGCTAACTCGTGTTGGGTTTCGCTCCGCTCTACCCAACCTACCTGGCTAATGTCTGGTAGCTAAAACGCAAAAAAGCCCGACTCTTTCGAATCGGGCTTTCTCTAATTTGGATCCTGGCGATGTCCTACTTTCACATGGCAAATGCCACACTATCATCGGCGCTGTTTCGTTTCACTACTGAGTTCGGCATGGGGTCAGGTGGGTCCAAAACGCTATTGTCACCAAGAAAATTCTTTTCAATTTTCTTATTATTTTTAATTTAAAGTCTTGCGACTGAATTTGGATCCTGGCGATGTCCTACTTTCACATGGCAAATGCCACACTATCATCGGCGCTGTTTCGTTTCACTACTGAGTTCGGCATGGGGTCAGGTGGGTCCAAAACGCTATTGTCACCAAGCAAATTTGGTTTAATTCGCTCATCTGAGCAAATTAATAAATTTGGAATTCTGATATCAAGTAAATGTCTACTTTAGTTTCTTAACTTCTGTCTGTTACGCTGTCATAAAACGCGTTTGGCGTTGTATGGTTAA
>NZ_PQBX01000059.1:0-654 GCF_002964625.1 Pseudoalteromonas sp. T1lg21 | reverse complement strand
AGAAGGCATGGCACCCTAGGGTATAAAAGTCCCATGCAGTACGAACAATTTAATTAAACCCCGTGTCTACTTTATCGGGGTCAGATCAAAACAACCCCACAGTTCAACTGACATCTATTATCTGACGTCTGATGTCTCTTGTCTATTCGGCACTGAAGTGCCTCCTACGGGGTTTGTTGCTGAGGGAGACTCTGTACTAAACAAACCAACAGTTCAACTTTACCCTTGCTAACTTGCAACTCGCTAACTGACGTTGGGTTTCGCTGCGCTCTACCCAACCTACCTGAAGAATGAATAGAGCACGTGATGTGGATAGCTCTAAACGCAAAAAAGCCCGACTCTTTCGAATCGGGCTTTCTCTAATTTGGATCCTGGCGATGTCCTACTTTCACATGGCAAATGCCACACTATCATCGGCGCTGTTTCGTTTCACTACTGAGTTCGGCATGGGGTCAGGTGGGTCCAAAACGCTATTGTCACCAAGCAAATTTGGTTTTAATTCGCTCATCAGAGCAAATTAATAAATTCGGAATTCTGATATCAAGTAAATGTCTACTTTAGTAACTTAACTTCTGTCTGTTACGCTGTCATAAAACGCGTTTGGCGTTGTATGGTTAAGCCTCACGGGTAATTAGTACAGGTTAGCTTAATGGC
>NZ_PQBX01000058.1:0-2605 GCF_002964625.1 Pseudoalteromonas sp. T1lg21 | reverse complement strand
TTAAACGTTATGGTAAGAAAAGGTACCCACTTCAACCCACTGAAATTGGTAAAAGCTTTGTACACCGAGAAGTGAAAAGAGGGCTTGAAAATGCTCGAGCGCGCTTTGAACGTCGATATAGCCGTGAGTTGGCTAAAGAAATAAATAAACGTTACACGCGAATATTAAGAAAATAGTTATGGCAACCAGACAACAAATTAGGGCCAGCATCAAGCAATTGATAGCTGGCTTTTTTACAGCAACATTTGATTTTAGACCAGCCCAATTTTACAAAGAAGAGCTGCCATGCAGTGCGGTGTTTTTTGATAGCGGTGAGTCTGTAAGGGATTTTGATGATGATACTGACACCAATGCTCAGTTATCACTTGAAATAATTATAGATAGCAATGGTGAGCAGGATACAGAGTTAGATGTATTTGCTAGCCAAGTTGAAGCTGCCATTCGAGCTGATAACACCTTAAATGGCTTGGTCGATGCTATTTACAGAGTAGGTTTTCAGTACGACCGAGACCCTGAATCATTAACTGCATCACTTACCTTATTTTTTAAAGTTCAATATAAAGACGAGGACTAAACAATGTTAGGCAATAAAGTAACTTTACATCGTTCAACTGATAACGGCACAGCTTATGGCGAAAAGATTGCCAATATTGTTGACCTTCAGCCGGGCGCCAAAACCGCTGAGACACATGAAAACACCACGTATGGTGCTGAGCATGATTACAAAGAATATGATTATGGCTTAAAGGATGGTGGTGAATACACCTTTGTTTTTAAATATGAGCCAGGTAACAGTGATATGGAAGCGATTGCTGATGCATTAGATAACGATACGAAAGAGTATTTACAGCTTCAGTTTCCTTCGCCAATTAGTAAGTCAAAGTCATTCCGATGTCTGGTTACTGAAGTCGGCGACCAAACACCTGTTGGTGAGCATGTGAAACGCTCAATTAAGGTGAAAGTTGATGGTCCTATCACCGAATCAGCATTGGCATAATTATGATTGCATGGCTTAAAAGATGGCTTGCAGAACGAGCAATGCCCGTTGACCCGAACTTTAAACACCGACTAGTGGCCAAGCAAAAGCTTGGTCATTTTTTTATCGTGGAGTTAGGCGCGAGTGATTATGTGATCATTCATGACATGTTAGGCCGTATCCAAACAGAAGATACTGATGATGCTACTAAGTCTCGTGAATTAATGGGGCTTAGGTATATGGCGCTTGCCATGTCATTGAGAACGGGCAATGGACGTATGCCTTTTGATTGGCAAAATGATGTTGACCTTATGTATTTGGCGACACTACCTCACTCAAAAGTCATACCTGCTTTGGACGAAATAGCGGCTATTTCAGGTATCGATTGGATAACGCCTAGTTTTATTCCTAAAGAAACTGACACCCAGCTAGAAGAAGTTGAGCAACCAACTCAAGAAGACTTAGACGCAAACCCCTCTTAGGCCAACCGAACCGTAGATTTGCCCTGCGGTTGGCACAAAAAAACGGGGCAAGCAATGTTGATGACATGCTTTTTAATATGTCATCAACTCAATTTATAGAGTGGCAGCAATTTGCTCAGCTTGAGCCTTTTGGTGCACAAGTGGATGAATTTCAGTTAGCGGCGCTTAGAGCGCTAGTCACAAACTATCTCAGCTCCAATAAACAAAATATAAAATCCGTAAATGATTTCATGCTTAGCGCTGTTGAACGGCCAAAAGAGCGTGAGAAAACGGTGGAAGAAATTTACCAATTGTTTGGATAAATATCATGGCCAATGAACACAAAGTCATTTTAAGTGCTGATACCCGATCGCACCGTACAGAGTTTAATAAGTCAGTAGAAGCAAATAAAAAGTTTACGCTCTCTATTCAAAATGTATCTGACCAAACAAAGCTATTTGCCGCTAAGACTCGCACTTATTCAAATATGGCAGGTAAAGCGATTGCTGGATTTGCAACAGTAAGTATTGCTGCATATGCGGCGATTTATAAGAAACAAGCTGAGTTTATTGATCAACAAGCAAAAACGGCAGACCGCTTAGGTATATCAACAGAAGCCTTAATTGGTTTGCAGCATGCTGCAAATCAAACCGGTGCGAGCACAGAAAGCCTCAATATGGGGTTACAGCGAATGACCAGACGTATAGGGCAAGTTGCAGCAACGGGAAGTGGTGAGGCGGCTGTCGCGCTTGAGCAATTGGGGATCTCAATTGATGAGATAAAGGATAAAAGCCCTGATCAACAATTTGCCCTCATTGCAGAAAAAATGAAAGGCATACACGAGCAAGGTCAAAAAGTATTTTTAACTCAAAAGCTATTTGATTCTGAGGGGGTGAAATTACTGAATACTCTTAACTTAGGGGCTGATGGTATTGCTGCCATGATCACTGAAGCAGAAGAGTTAGGTATTACATTTAGTCGAATCGATGCCTCAAAAGTTGAAATGGCCAATGACTCATTTGACCGAGCAGAAAAGCTTTTATCATCGTTTGGTACAAAACTAGCCACTGAAACTGCACCTCTTGTTGGTGCTTTATCAGATCTTTTCGTTGAAACAGCAAAAGAAGCCGGTGGCTTCGGCAAACTCGCCCAGCAGGTCATAGGAAAA
>NZ_PQBX01000057.1:0-466 GCF_002964625.1 Pseudoalteromonas sp. T1lg21 | reverse complement strand
GATGATTGTTAGTTAGCTAAACCGTTTGGTTTAACTAATTAATATGCTCTTTAAAAATTTGGAAAGCTGATATTAAAATTCTTATAGATAACATTGTTATTTATAAAGAGTTTTCAAAAGTAAAAAATATGCCAGTTAATCAGCAATGATTAATCGGTATCTACTTTAGTATTCTCATCATTATTTGATGACGTATAGTTACTCTTGCAACGGAGTTGATCCCATTACTTAGAAATCAAATTTTGCAAGTTGAAGAATATTTAAGATTAGATTTACAAAACGAGCGATACGCAGGTGTGTGGATGCATAACGCTTTAACTCGTAAATATCCCTCAGCTAATAAATCACTAGCGTGGCAATACTTATTTCCTTCCTACAAATTAAGTGATGACCCAGAAACTGGCGAGATACGTCGCCACCATTTCCACCCTACATGTGTTAGAAAAGCGATTAAAAAAGCATTAAA
>NZ_PQBX01000056.1:785549-785855 GCF_002964625.1 Pseudoalteromonas sp. T1lg21 | reverse complement strand
TTTTAAATTCGAGCGAATGTTTGCGATATGGTTTTACTTTCATGGTTACTGGCTCCAAAAAGGTGTCTACTTTTATGGAGTCAGATCAGAACTGTGGGGTTGTTAAGTACAGAGTCACCCTCAGCAACAAACCCCCGTAGGAGGTACTTCAGTGCCGAATCCAGACCATAACAAACACATTCATGGCTAAATAGTTAGCGAGTTGCTAGTTAGCAAGGGTAAAGTTGAACTGTTTGGTTGTTTAGTAGAGAGTCACCCTCAGCAACAACCCCCGTAGGAGGCACTTCAGTGCCGAATTCAGACCAG
>NZ_PQBX01000056.1:451787-785539 GCF_002964625.1 Pseudoalteromonas sp. T1lg21 | reverse complement strand
CCTAGAACCTAGAACCTAGAACCTAGAACCTAGAACCTAGAACCTAGAACCTAGAACCTAGAACCTAGAACCTAGAACCTAGAACCTAGAGAGACACAGCACCAAACACCCACACCGCGCAGCTGACGGCTGAAAGCTGATAGCTCTGTGTTGGGTTTCGCTTCGCTCTACCCAACCTACGCAATATTTCCAAACTTTACTCTTTCAACTTTCCCCTCGCTAACGTTACTCTTGCTAACTCACTACTCCCGTTTATAACACTTATTCCCCTTGCCTTTGCTCTGCTTTGGCAAGCTGAATGTATTTTGTTTCGACTAGTTGTGAGAGGGGAACAAGTTCGAAGCCTTGTTGTTGTAGTTTAGGGAGTGCTTGCTGAAGAAATGCAACGGTTTCTGGGTAGGGGTGGGCGATTGCGATTGCGTAGTTGAAGTGTTCAGCTTTGGATTTTAGTTCTTCAAGTTGATGTTGTAGCTGGCTTTGGGCGACATTGTTATCAAGAAATACATGGCGAGATACGTTTGCAACACCATATAGGTTAGCAACGTTTTGTGCTTCACTTTGGCTCGTTGTACGGCTGTCTAGGAAGTACAAACCACGTTTCTTTAAAACTTCCATCGTCCATTTCATTGGCTCTGTAAGCTGTGTTAGCTCAGATCCCATGTGGTTATTGACCCCTTTTACTTGTGGTAAAGAGGCTAACGCGTGACCAAGGGTTGTTTGTAACTCTGACTTAGTCATGGTGTCCGTGAGTGCACCAGGACCAAGCGCCTTAGTTTTATCAAGCGCTTGCATTGGTACATGTAAAAGTAATTCTTTATGAGTTTTACTGGCACGTTCAGCAAATATTTGTGAATAGGGAGTATGGGGCAAGATAGAGAAAGTCACTTGCCCTGGTAAGTTTAATATTTCAAGATCGCGCTGATGATTGCCTATATCATCGATTACTATAGCTATTTGCTTTGCTTGGCAAAATAGCGGTAGGCAACATACTGCGAGTAATAAGCCTGTTTTTAGATTCACTTTTTGTAATTATTATATCCGTTGTGAGCATTTACTTACTGCATAATAACGAGTTGCTTTGCTGTAAGTTGCTTTTTGTCTTGTCTATCTAGAAGTGAGCTAAAAAGCGCCAATTCTTGGATGTTTTTTATTATAACGCCTTGGTCAATTTCTGAAAGCATTGTTTGATTAATACTCACATCTGGGGTGATCCCTTTCCCATCGATAGATTGACCCG
Source organism: Pseudoalteromonas sp. T1lg21 (assembly GCF_002964625.1). Lineage (NCBI taxonomy): Bacteria > Pseudomonadati > Pseudomonadota > Gammaproteobacteria > Alteromonadales > Pseudoalteromonadaceae > Pseudoalteromonas > Pseudoalteromonas sp. T1lg21. The sequence goes on along the minus strand of NZ_PQBX01000056.1, from coordinate 784,302 downwards.
AAGGTGTGTAATAACGTGCGGTAGTCAGTTTTAATGCGGTATTACCGTTACCTAATGGTATCAACGATTGCACTGAGCCTTTACCAAATGAGGTTTCGCCAATTAACACCGCCCGTTGATTATCTCTCAGTGCTGCTGCAAGTATTTCAGCCGCAGAGGCTGAGTTTTCGTTAATCAGAACAGCAATAGGCGCGCCACTGAGTATGTCGCCCTTGTGAGCTTGGTATTTCTGATTAGCTTCATTGAAGCGACCTTTGGTTGATACTATGGTGCCGTTATCTAAAAACAGATCGGCGACTTCAACGGCCCCTTGCAATGTACCGCCGGGGTTATCGCGTAAATCAATAATTAAACCTGAAAGTGGGAAGCTATTGGTGATTTGCATTTTCGCAATTTCGCGAGCAACATCATGCAATGTGTGATTGTTAAATGCGTTGATACTGATAAGCGCAACGCCTGTATCTGCTAAATGGCCACGCACGCTTTCTAGGTTAATTTGCTGACGCTTAATAGAGAAGTTTAACTCGGTTTCTTTCTCTCTTTTAACAGCAACATCAACAGCGCTTTGACCGCTTTGACGAATTAACTTGGCCACTTCTTCGATGCTTTTGTCCAAAATAGGCTGTTGATTGATCGCTATGACTTCATCATTCACTTGAAGGCCCGCAAGCGCTGCCGGTGAATTATTTATAGTATTCACAATATATACACGACCCTCTTCGACTTTTACCTCTATACCGAGCCCGGTGTATCTACCATTTGTGCTACTGAAAATAGCATCGAGCTCCGTTTCATCCAGATACTTTGAGTATGGGTCAAGGCGTGAAAATAACGCTTCAACTTGTAAGTTATCTGGCTGAGTTACAAATGAGTTTTGCAGCTTAAGATCATCAACATAGTAGGTGTGAATATTAAACAGGATTTCGTTTAATTGCTGATGCTGTAGTGACTTTAACGAGGGTTTTGCAATAGCTTGAAACGATTGCAGCATCAGCCATAGCAAGCCGACAAGTAATATAAAAGACAGCTGAGTGACATACTTAGCTGGGGATAAATGCGCTTTGTAAGAGTAAGTTGTGTTTAGCATCAGCTGCTCCTCATTGGGTGCAGCTATTTAATCAATTAAATGCGTCTGCACCATTTTACAGGATTTACTGCGCGTCCTTTGTGGCGTATTTCAAAGTATAGACCAGGATCGGGTTGTCCGCCGCTTTGACCGACTAAAGCTATCGTTTCGCCTTCTCTAACAAGGTCGCCAACATCGCGAAGCAACGTTTGAGCGTGGCCGTACAAGCTCATGAAGCCATCGCCATGATCAATAGCGATAACCCAACCAAAGCCATTTAGCCAATCAGCGTAAACTACTTGGCCGTTCTGAACACTTTTAACATTACTGCCTTCTTTTGCACTGATCAGCACGCCTTTCCAATCTAGGTTGCCGTGTTTACGTTGCCCAAAACGATGGCGCAAATCACCTTTGGTTGGCCAGTCGAGTTTACCTTTGCTACTTTGTAAACCGAGTAACTCAACTTTTTCATTTCGCTCTTGTTCAAGCTCTTCGATGGCGGTAATTAGGGTTTGCTCATTTTCTTTTAAGTAATCAATTGAGCTCTTCGTTTCTTTTAACGCTGACTGGAGTTTATTAAGGTTAGTTTTACGTTCTTGTTGTGCATTGACTAAAGCTTGCTGACGTCTATTTTGTTCGTCGTATAGGGCTAGTAGGCGTTGTTTGGTTTTCTCAAGTTCAGCTTGATTATCCGCAATTTCTTGCTGTAGTGCTTTGAGCTCTTCGATTTGTTCGATTCGCGCTTTATTGAGGTAATTGTAATAACTTAGTGTGCGCTCAATTTTGGCCGTGTCTTGCTGGCTAAGTAGCATCTTTGAGTAATCGTGGCTACCTGCCATGTAGGCACTTTTTAGTTGTGCAGCTAATAAGGTCTGTCGCTGTGCTTGCTGCTCTTTAAGTTGTTCAGCTTTAGCTTGTTGTTCGCGTTGTTGTTGTTCGTTTTCTTTAACTGACTGTGCTGCCAAATTTAATGCTTTGGCATTTTTAGCGATGTCGAGTTCATGAGCGCGCAGATCTTTGCGCATCTGGGCAATAGACTTGCGTTGACCTTTAAGTTCAGCCTCTGTTTTTTGTAAAGCTGATTGAATATCAGATAAGTCTTTTTTGGTTTGATCTTCATTAGCAACAACTGATGTTGCTGCTAATGAAGTCAGTATTAAACCAGTTTTAAGGAAGTGGTTAATACATTTACTCATAGCTTATTTCAGCGTCATGATTGGTTTACCAGTCATTTCACTTGGCTGCTCTAAGCCGAGTAGGTGAAGCATGGTTGGTGCTACATCACTTAATGTTTTACCGTCATGTGGTGTTGCATCACGGCCAACATAAATAAATGGCACTGGCTCACTTGTGTGTGCGGTATGTGCTTGCCCTGTAGCCGGGTTAGCCATTTGTTCGGCATTACCATGATCGGCTGTGATCAGCGCTTCACCGCCATGTTCTTCAAGTGCAGCAATCACTCGACCAATACAGTGATCGACTGCCTCACATGCTTTCACTGCAGCTTCGAATACCCCTGAGTGACCTACCATGTCTCCGTTAGGGTAGTTACAGATGATGGCATCGTATTTACCGCTAGCGATTGCTTCAACAAGTTTATCGGTTAGCATTTCTGAGTTCATTTCTGGTTGCAGATCATATGTTGCAACTTGAGGTGAAGGGATAAGTTCGCGCGTTTCACCAACAAATTCATCTTCACGGCCACCACTAAAGAAAAAGGTCACGTGTGCGTATTTTTCTGTTTCAGAAATACGTAGCTGTGTTTTACCTTGTTTCTCTAACCATTCGCCTAATACATTTGTTAGAGGTTCTGGTGCAAACGCAATCGGTGCTTTGATGTCTGCTGCATACTCAGTCATCATTACAAATGCGCTTAACTGTGGTGATTTTTTCTTATCAAAACCACTGAAGTCAGCATCAACAAAGGCACGAGTCATTTCACGTGCTCGGTCTGCTCTAAAGTTAGCAAAGATAACAGTGTCGCCGTCATTGATCTCGGCTGCTGTTTGGCCTTCTGGTATTACTGTTGTTGCAGCAACAAATTCATCATTCTCGTCACGTGCATAAGCAGCTTCTAGTGCGGTTACACCATCTGTGTAGCTATATTCAGCAATGCCACTTACCATAACGTCATAAGCAAGCTCGACACGATTCCAACGATTATCGCGGTCCATTGCATAATAACGACCAACAAGCGTTGCTAAACGGCCACAGCCAAGTTCAGCAAATACAGCTTCGATACGCTCAATTGAGGCTTTTGCACTGCGTGGTGGCGTGTCTCGACCGTCTAAGAAACCATGGAAGTAAACTTCTTTTGCACCGCGCTTAGCAGCTAGTTCGATCGTCGCAACAATGTGGTCTTCGTGACTATGAACGCCACCTGGGCTTAAAAGGCCCATGATATGCACGGCTTTACCTGCATTTACTGCTTTGTCGATATTATCAACAAGTGCTGGGTTGCTATCGAACTCACCATCATCAATGGCTTTAGTGATACGCGTGAAATCTTGATAAACGATACGGCCAGCACCTAAATTTACGTGGCCTACTTCAGAGTTACCCATTTGTCCTGCAGGTAAACCAACATCAAGTCCCGAACCTGAAATTAATGTATGTGGACGCGTTGCCCAAAGGTTGTCGAGTACTGGGGTATTAGCAGCAAGTATGGCGTTACTTTCTGTGTCTTCACGGTATCCCCAACCGTCTAAGATCATTAATACCAATGGTTTTTTATGCTCTGTCATTATAGCTCCTGAAGATTGGCACTTATATATCACTAGCATACCGTGTTTTATGGTTTTGATCAGCTATCAATATGTCATATTAAAATATTTCACGCCCTAGCATTTTCAATTCAAGCACGTATACTTGCGTGGCAAATTTTAATTAACCCATGGCTATGCGCTGTGGTACCTAATTTCTTAGTGGAAAACGCATGGATCAATATATTGAATTTATCTCAAATCATCCGGTTCTGAGTATTATCTGGCTAGCATTAGTTGCAATGCTGATCAGCAGTTGGTTTAAAAGTAAATTTTCGGCTATTCGTCAAATCAACCCACAGCAACTTACCTTGCTAATTAATCGTGAAGATGGTCAAGTGGTTGATATGCGTGCACAAAAAGAGTTTAACTCTGGCCGTATTGCTGGTGCTACTCACTTAAATCCAGAAAAAGCAAAACAATCTGATTTTTCAAGCCTTGAAAAGTTTAAGAGTAAACCCATTATACTAGTATGTACCACGGGCATGACTGCCTCAGGTATCGCAACTGCAATGCATAAAGCAGGTTTTGAGCGTGTTTATGTATTAGCGGGCGGCATGGGTGCTTGGCAATCAGCTAGCTTACCTACAACAACCGGTCGTTAATCAACACTGCTAACAGCCCGATAGAGGAATTATTATGAGTAATGTTGTTCTTTACACAAAAGCATATTGTCCATACTGCCAACGCGCTTTGGCTTTATTAGATAGCAAAGGTGTAGACTACACGAATATCGATATTGGTGTTCACCCTGAGCGTCGTGATGAAATGATCGACAAAGCAAATGGTGGTTACACGGTTCCGCAAATTTTCATTAATGATGAACATATCGGCGGTTGTGACGACATGATGGCAATTGAAGCGCAAGGCCTTTTAGACGCAAAGCTTAACGCTTAATAAATTAAATTATAAAAACGAATACAAGTTAGGAATTACAATGAACGAAGAAATCCAAAACGCAGCAGCAGAACAACAAGCAGGCGCTCAATTCTCAATCCAACGCATTTATACTAAAGATGTTTCTTTTGAGACGCCTAATTCACCTGCTATTTTCCAAAAAGAATGGACACCAGAAGTTAAACTTGACTTAGATACTCGTTCTAACAAATTAGAAGAAGGTGTGTTTGAAGTTGTTCTTGCGTTAACCGTAACGGCTTCAATCGGTGAAGAAACTGCATTCCTTTGTGAAATCCAACAAGCAGGTATCTTCACTATCGGTGAAGTAGAAGAAATTCAACTTGCGCACATGTTAGGTGCTTTCTGCCCGAACGTACTTTTCCCTTACGCTCGTGAAGCTGTATCAAACTTAGTTAACCGTGGTACTTTCCCACAATTAAACTTAGCGCCAGTTAACTTTGACGCACTATTTGCTCAATACATGCAACAACGTGCTGCTCAAGACCAACAGGCAACTGCAGACGCATAAGCTATGAGTACAGCACAATCAGCTGTTACAGTATTAGGGGCGGGGTCTTATGGCACCGCCCTTGCTATTTGCTTTGCCAGAAATGGCCACCCAGTTACTTTGTGGGGCCGCAATAGCGATGACGTTGCCACGCTTGCAGCTGAGCGAAAGAATCAACGTTATGTTCCTGATGTCAGCTTTCCTGACACGCTTCAACTAGAAGCTGATTTAGAAACGGCAGTTAAAGCAAGCAAGATCATTCTTGTTGTTGTGCCAAGTCATGCTTTTGCTGGCACACTTGAAAAAATTAAACCTTGGTTGTTAGAAGGCGCCGAAGTTGCGTGGGCGACAAAGGGTTTAGAACCTAATACTGGCCGTTTACTGCAAGAAGTAGCAGTGCAAGAGTTAGGGGATGATATTCCACTGGCTGTGCTTTCTGGGCCTACTTTTGCCAAAGAAATGGCAATGGGTTTACCAACCGCTATTTCAGTATCGTCGACCTCGAAAGATTTTGCTAAACAGCTGGCTGACCTTTTACACTGTGGTCGTTCATTTAGGGTGTATAACAATGATGATTTCATTGGTATACAGCTTGGTGGTGCAGTTAAAAATGTTATTGCGATTGGCGCAGGCATGTCTGACGGCTTTGGCTTTGGTGCCAACGCTCGTACAGCGTTGATCACACGCGGTTTAGCTGAGCTGTGTCGTTTAGGTTGTGCATTGGGTGCTCGTTCAGATACCTTCATGGGTATGGCTGGCCTCGGTGACTTGATCTTAACCTGTACAGATAACCAATCTCGTAACCGTCGTTTTGGCCTTGCTCTTGGCAAAGGTGAAGGCGTAGAAGCCGCGATTGAATCTATTGGTCAGGTTGTCGAAGGCTATAGAAATACTAAAGAAGTGTATTTACTTGCTGAACGTACTGGTATTGAAATGCCAATAACGGAGCAAATTTACAAAGTGCTTTATGAAAATAAAGATGTAAAAGAAGCTGCGATGGCACTACTTGGCCGTGAGCAAAAATCTGAATAATTTAGATTGTGCACTGTTAAATAAAAAACGCGATTTATTAATCGCGTTTTTTATTTAATGTACAGTTGCAACCACTAGCTAGACTGCTGCTTTTCAAGCGTATCATTAATAAATTCGCTGACTTGCTCAGCTTTTAGTGGTTTACAGTAATAATAACCTTGTTGAAAATGACAGCCCATAATATGCAGCATGTAGGCTTGCTCTTCAGTTTCTACTCCTTCAGCTACCACATTAATATCCAAATATTTAGCTAGCCGTACTATGGTGGCGGTGATGTTGCGATCTTGCTCATTCTTATCGATATCTTTTACGAAGGACTTGTCAATTTTTAGCGTATCGATCGGAAAACGCTTTAAGTAACTGAGTGATGAATGACCCGTACCAAAGTCATCCAACGCGATGTTCACACCAATTGATTTAATGCGCTTCATTTGCTGCTCTGCAAATTCAGGGTTATCCATCATGGCGCTTTCTGTGATCTCAAGCTCTAAGCAATGTGCCGGTACGTCAAATTTTGCTAAGTTGTCGATGAGTGTTTCAATAAGACTACTTTGCTGAAAGTGTAAGGCTGAAATATTAATTGCGACATTACCAAACGAAATGTTTTGTTTGCGCCACTGTGCTAGTTGATTAAGCAGCTGCTCCATTAGTAACTGGGTCAGCGGAATAATGGCACCATTTTGTTCGGCTAGCGGAATGAACTCATCGGGGTTAATCACACTGCCATCTTCTTGAGGCCAGCGAACTAAGGCTTCAAAGCCGTATAGCTGATTATGCTGGGCATCAAACTTAGGCTGAAAATAAAGCTCAAACTCATTGTTGGTAATAGCTCTAAATAAAGCGCTTTCTTTGGTTAACTCGGTTGGGTCGAGGGTATGACGGTCTTTATCAAAAAATTGATATGTGTTACGACCCATTTTCTTCGCATGATTCAAAGCGCTATTTGCACTGCGCATTAAGTTTTCGCAGTTGTAGGCGTTGTCTGGGTAGATAGCAAGGCCGCAGCAAGCTGATAGCGAGGTCTCAAAACCATCTAACATAAAAGGGGTTTTAAACTGCTGAAGCACGATGTCAGCGGTCTTTTTGGCGAAGAACACCGTTTTGCCTGAATAAAGATAGGGCGGCACGAGTACCGCAAATTCATCTGCACCGAGTCTTGCAATGGTAAAGCCTGAATTTAGTGAGTCAGTTAAACGACATGCCACTTCTTTTAGTAGTACATCACCAACTGTGTGACCCAGGGAGTCGTTAATCTTTTTGAAATTGTCTATGTCGATAAAGATGATCAACAGGCTAGGGTAAGTGTCGTTACAGGCTTTAATTGCTTTTTCAAGTGACTCTATAAAAATAGCGCGGTTTGATAATCCCGTGACACTGTCTTTGGTGGTGAGCTTGAGCATAGTTCGCTCATTATTCTTACGTGCAGTGACATCAGAAAACATGCCAACGTAACGTACAGAGCTTTTTGCAAAGCGTGGTGTGGTTACTTTTGTTATACATAAATCAATGGCGTAAGGTTGCCCATCTTTGCGTAAATTCCAAATTTCGCCAGACCAATAACCGTCGTTACTTAGCTCTTGTTGAATGATTTCTTCAAGTTGTTTATCGCGACCAGCTTGCGTTAATGCTTTGAATTTTTTGCCAAGTACGTCGGCTTTTTTATACCCCGATATTTCACTAAATGCGTTATTGATTTCGATAATCCGAAACTGTTCATCGGTGACCCAAATACCATCTTTAGATTGAGAAAGTAGGGCATCCATCAGCGTCATCTTTTGGTTTCTTTGATAATAGATAACCGCACCAATGAGGATGACAATTGCTAAAAGGAGCAGCAGTAACAGGGGCGTTGTATTGGGGGCTTGCGAGGTAGAGGAATTCTGCACAGCAGCAGAAGCAGCACTAGAAAAGTACTGCATCAGCAAAATAATACTGTATACTCGGGCGAAAAAGCGCATTAAAATCCATCTTTAGGAACAAACTCACCTATTTAGGTTAGTCCATAAAAAATGGTCGTGCTAAACAATTAGTAAATATTTATTACAAGCGCTTTTTCAATGAGTTATTGGCCGTTCACAAACCCCAGCTGACGCCAAGATTCATAAACAAATACAGCAACTGAGTTAGATAAGTTCATACTACGGCTGTCTTTTTGCATTGGAATGCGTACACGTTGTTCTTTCGGCAACGATTGAATGAGTTCATCAGGTAAGCCACGTGTTTCAGGGCCAAACACTAAACAATCGCCGGGTTGGTATTGTGCTTGATGATGAAATTGACTGCCCTTGGTGGTGCAAGCATAGACTTTTTTCGGTTGGCATTTTTCAAGATATGCTTCAAACGAGGCATGGCGCTGTACATGGCTAAACTCATGATAATCAAGACCTGCACGTTTTACGCGTTTATCATCCCACTCAAAACCAAGTGGTTCAATTAGGTGTAACGCATAACCTGTGTTTGCGCATAAGCGAATGATATTACCCGTGTTTGGTGGAATTTCTGGTTGGTACAACACAATATCAAGCATGTGAATCTCATTTAAAAGGATTTTATCTGCTGCTGAGTATACACGAACTAGAATTAAAAGATGATATACTCAACACAGTTACTCACTAAAGGTAAGTTGTTGTGCAGCATCGTAGTTATGAGTTTTGGGTTAAAATAGCCAGCCTAGTCACCATTGTTATGGTGAGTTTAATGATTGCGGCAAAAAGCTGGGCATGGCTTGCATCTGGCTCGGCGTCAATGCTGGGTTCATTGACTGATTCGTTAATGGATATCACCGCATCGCTGATGAGTTTTTTAGTGCTTGGCTATGCACTGCGTCCTGCTGATGACGACCATCGCTTTGGTCACGGAAAAGCTGAAGCGTTAGCTGGGCTTGCACAGGCCGCTTTTATAGCAGGCTCAGGTTGTTTCTTAGCGTTTCATGGGATTGAGCGCTTATTTAATCCGGTAACCTTAAAGCATTCTGATCTTGGTATTTGGGTTAGTATCTTTGCTATTGTTTGTACGCTCGTGGTGGTCTTTGTACAAACTAAGGTGATCAACCACACCGAATCAATCGCCATTAAAGCTGACTCGATTCACTATAAAGGCGATCTAATCTTAAATTTGGCCGTACTACTGGCAATTGTGTTAGCGAAGTACGGTGTCGCTTATGCCGATCCATTGTTTGCTATAGGTGTGGCTGTTTATTTACTTTATAACAGCTGGGATATTGCCCGCGAAAGTGCTGATCACTTAATGGATAAAGAGCTTCCTGATGAAGAGAAACAACAAATACTGGCCATTGTGAATAGTCATCAAGACGTATTTGGTGCCCATGATATTCGTACTCGCCAGGGTGGTAAAATTAAGTTTATTCAGATGCATTTAGAGTTAGAAGATTCTCTATCTTTGATAAGAGCCCATCAAGTTGCAGATGAAGTAGAAGCATTAATTCAAACGCATTTTGATTGTGAAATGGATGTTCTGATGCACCTAGACCCACTTTCTGTGGTTAAGAAAACACGTCAAAGTTCTGCACAAAATTGATAAAAATCGCTGAGTACTGCTTTTCTAATTTCGTCGCGTTCACACAATAACTCGTGGCGAGCGCCCGCATAGGTTTTCAGTTGTGCTTTTTGCCTATGGCTAAGTGCAAATTGTGCAGCGTTATCGACTACAGTATCTTGCTCGGCGCTGGCGATAAATAAAGGAATATCGACTTTTTTATCGACTAAAGAAGCAATAAAATCAAATGATGCATTAAGCCAACCATAGGTTACGCCACCTAGCTGTAAATCAGCTTCTGCTGCATACAGCTCTCTAAACAATTTATAACGAATTTCACTACTGGTTAGCTCATTGGCTGCAAAGTCGACTGGTAAATAATCGCGTTGGCCAAATGCGTAGCTGCGGCCGAGACCAAGTAAGGATGCAATTTTAGCAGCCAGTTTTGCTACAGGTTTAGGTGTCCCTTTGGTATAGATATCAAACATCGGCGCTGATAAAAAAGCCCCTGCAAATTGATGTTGATAACGCGACAGGTAATCATAGGCAATGGCACTGCCCATTGAGTGACCAAGCAAAATCTGCTTTCCCTGCCAGTGCTGTTGCACCACTTTTTCTATAAATACAGCAAAGTCATCAGCGTAATCAGTAAAGCGGTTTACATAGCCCTTATGAGCGTTTTTTAAATGACGATAAGAGCGACCTTGCCCCTGGTGATCAACACTAAAAACAGCAAAGCCATTTTGATATAGCTCCCATAGCAACTCTTTGTATTTAATCAGAGACTCAATTCGGCCACTACTGATGACGATAGCCGTTTTTGCTTGCTGAGGGATCGCATAGCCGTAAAAAAGCTTACCATGAGCAGTGCTCAGAAAGTCTTGCTGTAATTGCTCAGAGAAAAACTGATTAATATTAGGTAGGTTACTGACAAGACTTACTTCGCTACTGTAAAACATTTACTCACTCTTAAAAGGTAGACGGATGTTTACGCACAATCCGCCATGTTCTTGGTTTTCAAGTGTTAGTGTACCATCATGTGCAGAGATAGCATTCTTTGCAATCGCAAGACCTAAGCCCGTGCCCCCGGTGTTTCTATCACGAGCATGCTCTTGGCGAAAAAAAGGTTCACAGAGCCTTGCAAGATTTGCCTCATCAACGCCTTTACCATCGTCACAAACGGTGATGTAAATAGCGTCTGATTCAACTAGGCCTATTGAGATTGAATGTTCAGCGTATTTAATGGCATTACGTAGTACATTCTCAAGCGCGCTGGCAATTAAGGTTTCGTCACACTTCAAATCGGCTGTTAGTGTACCATTTATAATAAGTTCTTTATTACTTTGCTTAGCTTCAAATTGAGCATCGTTGAGTACATGATCAACAATCACTTGTAAAGATTGTGTGCTTAACGCCAGAGTCTGGCTTTTGGCTTCTAAACGTGAAACTTGAAGGACATCGGCAATCATTTTATCGAGCTGATTAGCCTCTTTTTCAATACGCTCTAAATAAGCGTGTTGAGCGTCATCGGCTTGCATTTGTGCAAGGCCTGTTGCCATTTTTAAGCGCGTTAATGGTGAGCGTAGTTCATGGGAAATATCTGCTAGTAATCGTTTTTGAGCGCTAATAAGCTGCTCAAGTTGTACTGCCATAGTATTAAAGTCACGACCAAGTACACCTAACTCATCTTGACGCGTAGGAGATACATCGGCACGGGCAGTTAAGTCACCATGAGCCAGTTTTTTTGCAGTTTCTTTTAAACTATTAATGGGAGCTATTAAGTTACGACTAAAGAAGAAACTCAGCATTAATGAGGCGATTAAAGCAATAAGTAGCTTTAGCCAAATTGGCATTAGCCATAAGCTGACAAAAAACGGCTTTTTACGTTTTTCATCAATCTCATAAAGATAAAACTTACCCTCTGGCACATTCAAAACGACAGGTCCATAAGCTTGGTATTCGTCGGTAAAAATAATTTGTGGGCGCATATATTTGGTGAAGTTAAGCAAGCTTAAATCAATCTCTTTGGATACTGGTTGGCTGAGCATTTCAACGCCATGCACCTCACCATTCAAGTACAGCAACTTATGTTTAGATAAGCGTGGGTGTGACAGTACATCTTGCGTTGAGCCACCGTGTTTAGCAACAATACGCTCAATACTTTTAGCAGTGTACTCTAGGTTCTTAAGCATGGGTCCTCGCAGCTCATCATTACCCACGTTACTCGTTAGTTGGCTTAAAAATACCAATAGTGTGATAGTGGCGATAACGGTGACCCAAAACCAAGCAAATATTTTTAAAAATAAATAGTGGCGGGGATGCTTCAACCAGCTTGGAGTTTGCATATTATTCGCCTTGTATTAATACATAACCACTGCCACGCATGGTTTTGATTCGTTCATTACTAACGTGTTCTGCAATCTTTTTACGGATGTTGCTGACATGCATATCGATTGAACGGTCAAAAGGGGCAAGGCGTCTACCAAGGACTTGCTCACTTATTTGTTCTTTGCTGATCACTTCACCGGCATGTTGTACTAGCATGGCAAGGATCTCATACTCAGTGCCGGTTAGACTAAGTACATTGTCTTTAACAGAAGCTTCTCGCGTGGCAAAATTAACATTGATGCTGTTGACACTCAATGAGCTGGCCTGTTGGCTCGATAAGCTATTGATATGTTCGATGCGACGGGTAATTGCTTTAACGCGAGCTAGTAGTTCTCTGTGGTTAAATGGCTTAGGAATATAATCATCTGCGCCTAGTTCTAAACCAAAGATACGATCAAAGTCTTCGCCTTTCGCGGTTAGCATGATCACTGGAGTAAGCTTATGTTGTCTTAACTGCTTTAGCACCTCAAAGCCATCCATAGAGGGTAGCATCACATCGAGCAATATAAGCTCGTAGTTATGCTTTATAGCTTGTTTTAGGCCTTCAGCGCCATCATGAACACACTCTACTGTAAAACCTTGTGCTGATAAGTACTCGCTGAGTAATTCGCACAATCCTGTATCGTCGTCGATCATTAATAGTTTCATTCTGACACCTAGCTATTTATTTCTTTAAGGTTATTTTACTCAGTAAATTGTGTAAAAGTGAATCTTTACACAACCTTTACACTGGTTTGCGTTCCTTTGCATTGAATTAGTTATAGTTAACCCATCAGTCGGAAACGACAACAGAGCACAACCCAACAAAAGGTAATGATTATGACTATTTCAAATAAGCTTTCTAAATTCGTACTTGTTTGTGGTTTAGCAGCAGCCAGTGTAGGTGCTACTTCAGCAATGGCGAAAGGTGACTTCAACCGTGGTATGAATCCACAGGCTCGTTTTTTACTTTCTGAGCGTGGTATTGATAAATTACAACTTACCGAAGATCAGCAAACGCAACTTAAAGCGATTTTTGCACAGCAGAAAACACAATTTGAAGCACTGCGTGGCGATAAAGGTGCTATGAAAGCCGCTCGTGCAGCACATAAAGACAAGATGGATGCATTATTAACAGCGAAATCATTCGATGAAACTGCAGCATTAGAACTGATTAAAGCGCGTCAAGAAAAAGGCGAGCAGTTTGCAATGCTAAAAATGAAATCTGACCATGCGATTTGGCAGGTTTTGAATGCTGAACAGCGCGAAAGTTATCAAGAGATTAAAAAGCACCTTCGTAAAAAAGGTCACAAAAAGGGCCACCATGGTCCACGTGGCGAGCAAGGAGATGAAAGCTCAGAAGGTTAAAAGCGAATTGGTATTACTATTAAAAAATGCGGCAAATGCCGCATTTTTTATTGTTCCGCTTTATTCTTTGAAGAATGAATCATCGTTTTTCGCCAGCATCGCTTCGATATCCTCAATCATATCTTGGCTCAGATCATTAGCATTGCTAATTGGGCTAGAAATTTTATTGTTTTCAAACGACCACTCGCCTAAATCTATCAGCTGGCAGCGTTTTGAGCAAAATGGACGATGCGGACTTTGCTCTGACCATTCAACTTTGGCTTTGCATGTTGGGCAGTTTACAACTGTTGGCATGATATCACTCTCAAATAAGCACTTTTGTCAGATCTTACTGAACAGCTGGCTGATAATCCAGTCACGAATTTGTATTAGAAACTCGTTACTCGGTTTATTTCTGCCAGTGAAGTAACACCATCAGCGGCTTTCTTCAGGCCAGATAAACGCAGGTTATTAAAACCTGAACGAAGTGATACTTCAGCGATTTCGAGTGAGTTACCACCACGCATGATAATTTGTGCTATTTCAGGGGTAATCTGCATGACTTCGTAAATACCCACTCGACCTTTATAGCCTTCAGTACAGCTATCACAACCTTTTGGTGCAAACAGTTGTATCTCGCTAAGCTTGTCTTTATCAAAGCCTTGGCGAATAAGTTCTTCATCAGGTAGTTTTTCTGGCGTTTTACACTTAGGACAAAGTCGTCTTGCAAGACGCTGCGCAATAATAAGACTGATTGAACTTGCTACGTTGTAAGCAGGAACACCCATATTTAAAAGACGGGTAAGAGTTTCTGGCGCTGAGTTGGTATGCAGGGTTGATAAAACTAAGTGACCCGTTTGCGCCGCTTTAATTGCTATTTCAGCGGTTTCAAGGTCACGGATCTCACCCACCATAACCACATCAGGATCTTGTCGTAAGAAAGCCTTTAATGCATTGGCAAAGGTCATATCTGCCTTTGGATTAATTTGTACTTGGTTAATCCCTTCAAGGTTGATCTCTACTGGATCCTCGGCAGTACTGATATTACGCTCTGGTTGGTTAAGAATATTTAAACCCGTATAAAGTGATACCGTTTTACCAGAGCCCGTTGGACCGGTTACTAAGATCATGCCTTGCGGTTGATCAAGTGCATCCATGTAAAGCTTTTTCTGCTCTGGCTCATAGCCAAGTACATCGATACCAAGCATAGCACTTGATGAGTCGAGAATACGCATAACGATTTTCTCGCCCCAAAGAGTAGGCAAGGTACTAACACGGAAGTCGATACTTTTACGTTCAGTGATTTTAAGCTTAATACGGCCGTCTTGAGGTTTTCGCTTTTCTGCTATATCTAGTCGTGACATAACTTTTATACGCGCTGATAAGCGGCTCGCTAAGCTATTCGGTGGACTTGCCATTTCATGCAAAATACCATCGATACGAAAACGTACGCGGTAACGATGTTCATAAGGCTCAAAGTGTAGATCCGAGGCACCTTTTTTTATCGCATCCATCAAAATTTTATTGATGTAGACAATAATAGGGGCATCGTCTTTGTCTTCATCTTTGCTGGCTAAGTCACGAGGTGCTTCTGTTTCAAGCTCACCCAGTTCTTTAAACTCATCTTCACTTAAATGTAAGCCACCTGCGGCATCAAGTAATTGCTCGATTTTGTTTTCAAGTTGCGTGTAATCAACAACGACCACTTCACATGAAAGGCCCGTACTAAATTCAAAGTTTTCAAAGGCACCGTAGTCGGTTGGATCTGAGGCGGCAATGTAAAGCTTACGGCCTTTTTTAACGAGAGGTAGAATGTGGTGCTCACGAATGAGTTTGTCTTTAACAAGTTCTTCGCTAATGTTCGCAACGTCAAAGTCTTTGATGTCAAAATAAGGCACACGAAAAAGATCTGTACATTGCTCTGCGAGCTCATGTCCAGCCATTCCACATGTTTTAGAAATAAGCTCTGCTGTAGAGTTATATTCGCGCTGCTTTGATTTTACGGTCTCTGCATCAATGCGACCGAGTGTAATAAATTTTCGAAGTAGCGGTGAGTTTATATTCATTGCGCACCTAGATTGATCCTTTATTGCCACAATCTAACAGAAAAAGTAAGGCTATTACATCAGTCTTGTCTGATTTTAGGAAAATTGCAAAATAAATTCACCTAAAACTCAGTTGTTTAGAATGCGGTTTGGTACTTTTGTATTGGTTTTTATGGGTTCTAATTTATGAGAATCTATAAATAAAATTAATACCTAGTGAGAGTGCATTAGGTACTTTTTGTGCAGCTTTTGCACATCAGCTTTTACTTCTTCAAGAGGGCGGTTGTTATCCAAAATATCACACGCTTTTTGTTTTTTATCAGCTCTGCTCATTTGTGAGGCTATGATTTGCTTGGCTAATTCATCAGATACGTTATCTCGGGCTGTTGTTCTTGTTATTTGTACATCAACCGGAACATCAATTAGTAAGGTATGATTGCAGTATTTTTCTAAGCCGTTTTCAAAAAGTAAGGGAGCAACTAAGATGACATAGTGGCTGGTGGCCAGCTTTAATTGGCTCAGCATTGTTTCTCGAATAAGTGGGTGCAATAAGTTATTAAGCCATTGCTTTTGTGATTCATCAGCAAAGATAATTGCTCTTAGTTTTGCGCGATCAAGCGTGCCGTTACTCGTGAGTATCTCATCACCAAAATATTCAGTAATTTTTTTAAGGCCAAGTGAGCCAGGCTCGACGACTTCTCTGGCTACAATATCGGCATCAACCACCTGAATGCCAAACTCTTCAAACATGGCGCTTACCGCACTTTTACCTGAACCAATACCGCCAGTTAGCCCTAAAACCCAGTTTGCCATAATTAGTAACCTAAATAGTTAAAGTAATAGCTTTGAATTTGCTCACCCCAAAGTAAGGTTAGCCATCCAGCGATGGCAAGGTAGGGCCCAAATGGGATTGGCGTAGTTTTGTCTTTACCTTGAATGATGATTTGTGCAATGCCGATGATGGCACCTACGACACTTGATAACAGCACGATAGTTAAAATATCTTGCCAGCCAAGTAGTGCACCAAATACGGCTAAAAGTTTAAAGTCGCCATAACCCATGCCTTCTTTACCCGTAGCAAGCTTAAACAACCAGTAAACACTCCATAAACTCAGGTAGCCAACCGCAGCGCCGATAATTGCATCGCTCGGCGCAATAGTAATATCCATAGTGGCCGCAATCAGCGCAAGCCAAACGAGTGGCAGGGTGAGTTGGTCGGGCAGTAACATATGATCTATATCGATAAAGGTTAAAGCGACTAAAACCCAAGTAATCAATATATAAAGAAGAGCTAGCTTAGTTGGTCCAAAAACAGCAGCGACAACTAAACTTAAAACTGCTGTAAGCATTTCAACAATAGGGTAGCGCACAGAAATCGGTGTCTGACAATTTGCACAGCGACCTTTTAGCAGTAGCCAACTTATCACAGGAATATTTTGCCAAGCTTTAATCGGTGCTTTGCATTTAGGGCAGGTCGAATTAGGTTTTACTAAATTAAAGGGAGCTTGTTCTGTTTGCTGTTTTGAATTGAGCTCATCGGCCAATACAATACGACACTCAGTTTGCCATTCTCTTTTCATCATCAGTGGCAAACGAAAAATCACCACATTCAAAAAGCTACCAATACACAGGCTTACTAAGCCCACAGTCAAAAAATAAAACCACTGCTGACTTTGCATCGCAGTGGTTATATCAAGAAAAAAGTTTTCCATTAAAATACCTAACTTCTGGCCATTTCAAGGCCGATTTTATTTCGCTGTATTGAACTATTCTTATTATTTATTTTATGTTTCAAGCTATCAACTAGTGTTTGGAATTTAACTTGCAAGTTGCAACTTACAACAATGTTTAAATCACCGAACCTAATTGGAATATAGGCAAGTACATAGCAACAATTAAACCACCAACAAGCACACCTAAAACCGCCATAATCAGTGGCTCAAGTAAGCTTGATAAACCATCTACGGCATCATCGACTTCTTGCTCATATATCGTTGCCACCTTAGCAAGCATGCCATCAAGTGAACCAGACTCTTCACCTATGGCCACCATTTGCACCACCATATCAGGAAAGATCTTAGAGTTTTTCATCGCCCAGTTCATTAAGTTACCTGAACTTACTTCAGCCTTTATTTCTAAAATTGCATAACGATACACCGCATTACCAGAAGCGCCTGCAGCAGAGTCTAGGGCATCGACGAGGGGCACGCCAGCAGCAAAAGTAGTTGAGAGAGTTCGAGCATAGCGAGCAACCGCCGCTTTATTCAAAATCATACCAATAACAGGCAGTTTTAATATGGCTCTATCGTTGGCATCTCTAAGTTTTTTGCTTCTAAGTAAAGCTTCTTTGTATGCATAGCCTGCAGCGATAATCGCAATCAGCATCATCCACCAGTATTCTTGCATAAAATCAGAAATACCAATCACCATCAAAGTAAATGCAGGTAACTCAGCACCAAAGCCATTAAAAATATCTTGAAATTGTGGTACTACAAATATAAGAAGAATAGATGTCACAATAACTGCAACAACCAAAACAGCAATCGGATAAAACATAGCTTTTTTAATTTTTGATTTTAAAGCCTCTGCTTTTTCTTTATAAAGCGCAACACGGTCAAAAATTTTATCAAGGGCGCCTGACTGCTCACCTGAGGCCACTAAGTCGCAATATAAATCATCAAAATAGCGAGGGTGCTTTCTTAGGCTTTGTGATAAGGGCATACCAGATTTAACATCATCACCAATACTTTCCATTAGTTTAGCGACACTTTTATTTTTTGCACCTGAGCCGATCATTTCTATTGATTGAATTAGTGGCACACCAGCCAATAGCATAGTTGCTATTTGGCGGGTTATTAAAGCAATATCTTTAGGTGTTATTTTTTGAACTCTTGAGCCAAATAGGGGTTTCGCTTTACGTTTGACTTTAGAGGGAGTAATACCTTGCTTTCTGAGTTGTGCTTTGACTAAAGCAATGCTTTGACCTGACAGTTCACCTTCAAGCTTTTTACCTCGAGAGTTAACACCTATCCACTGAAAGGTATCTAAGCTTTGATTGTTTTGTTGTTTAGTCATTAGAAGTCCTAAAAAGAAAAATTGCAATACTCTATGGAAAACTGACCATGCGCCCAATAATTTGGCCCCAAGAAGCTATTATCTTTACATTTATAGGTTATAAAAGCAGAAGCTAAGTATATTATCAGTGTTGATGTAAGTATAATCTTCAACCAATAACTTCCGGTAAAAAAAATATCACTTCTAGAACCCGCATTTTCCGAGTTACTAATCAGTACGCCAAGAAATATTAGCATAAATGTTTGTGGAATAGGCATAACAATCACACCGGAAAAAAAAGAAAGAGTGAGCATACTTAAAAGTGCAAGTAGGCAAGTTTCGTGTTCTGGCGAAATTTCACCATCTTTATTTTTTTTTATATTTTTGTAGATTACTCTTAATACAAATCCCACAATGGTAAATGCAGGAATGGCACCTAATTCATACACCAATTGAAGAATGCTATTGTGAGGGTGTCGAACACCAAAGTTATAATTTATATAGCTACCGATGCCATTACCTAAAAAAATTTCCTTTACACTCAAGTTTCTTAATAAATTTAACCAGATTTCGATGCGAGAAGAGCTTGATGTTCTAAACGTATAACCTATTGTTTGATTTGATTCTATAAAAAGACTGTACAGGAAGAATAGTATTAATGCTGATAGTGTGGCTTTTAATATAATCTTAAAATTATCTCGGTTAATTATTTTTAAGTTAATACCTAATAAGGTTGTTATCATACAAGATATAATGGCGCCTCTTGCACCTGTTATGAATAAGAATGTGATGTTTAACAATAAAATGATAAAGGCTATTCGAGAAAGCTTGTTGTTGTTTAAATAATATATTAGTACAGGAAAAGATAGAGCTTGAAATTGGTTGAAAAATCTAATGTTATTAAATCCATAAATAATGTCATCAGCTTTAACGGTATTATCAAAAAATGCGTATATGGATAAATTTAGAATAGAACATGAAATTATTAATAAGTTTAAAAATAATATACTTAAGAAGGTTGTTTTTAACTTTTTTTTTATCTTATAACCTAAAATTATTAAGCTAAAGAGAAGGGTGTAATGTAATAAATATAAAAGAGTTTCAATGGTGAAATTTTTAATTGATAGAATGGCGAAAGTTAAGAGAAATGTTGTAAGATAAAGGTTGTTTTTGGACAGCTTTAAAGGGCTGAAGATAAAGATTGTAGTTATGGTGAGTAAAAAAAATATTTGAATAATTCGCTTAGAGTCGTACAAAGCTGGGGAATGTAACGAAAATAAGAATATACATAAAGAGAATAATGCAGGAGTTAAACTTAACAGCTCAATGGAGTTGTCAGGGGCTTTGTGAAAGCCCCTGTATTTAAAACTAGCTACCACGGCAGTTAGAAGGTAGGTACTTAGCATCTACAGTGCCAGCGTTACAGGTCCATTTTATAGAACCAGTGCCCGCAACACTTGGTGTAAATACAACAGTTTTTCCACTTTCAACTTTATCGTTGTAAGTCACAGTGATTACTCCGTCATCAACTTCTACACTTGTAACCGCATTACCTGTGATTGTTGTAGAAACAGGCATTCCTGCAGCAGCATTATCAGCAGGCCAACCTGCTTCAGAAACATAATACTCAGTTACAGCTGCTTTTGCTGAAGCACCAAGTGTAATACCTTCACTGACGTGTGCACGTTTTGTGTAGTCTTGATAAGCAGGCAGTGCTACCGCTGCCAAGATACCGATGATTGCAACTACAATCATTAATTCAATTAGGGTGAAACCCTGTTGCTTTTGTTGTGTCATTTGTTCCTCTCCTAAAGGATATGATGATTTAGTAAGTTTAGCTGTAACTTAAGCGTTGTAAAACCATTGCTTAATTTACAGGATAAATCTTACAGTTTTACTTAAAACAACTTTTATTAACGCTTAAATGTTAACAAAGTAGTAAAAACCTTACTGGTTAAGCGTGTATAAATTTACTTTAGCATCAATAAATGTTTTTGGAAGCTATTTTCCTGTTCAGTAAGCAGTTTTTCAGAACTTTCCTACCTTTGTTTGATGTAAAATAAGCTTAGTTACACATATTTGTACTATTTATAGACACCGCATCCTTGCAGGAACTTATTGAATTGATTGCAATCTTGTGTAGGTTCAGGACGTGCGTATACAAAATAGTCAAAAGCGCTAAAAAGATATTGATTTTTTGTTATCTGTTCAGGCTTTTTACGTATTTAATGCTTTTTTTATTTTCTTGTCAACGAATTAGGTAAAACATTAAATACGTATAAAAGAATTTTTAGCCGTTAAATCGCATTGAAAGATCGATTGATTGTAAATTTTTTGTAAGTGCGCCACTTGAAATAAAGTCAACACCGGCCTGTGAATAGGCTTTTAAAGTTTCAAGTGTCATGTTGCCTGATACTTCAAGCTTTGCTCGCTTATCTGTAAGCACAACTGCTTGTTGAATTTGCTCTACTGTAAAGTTATCAAGCATGATGATATCAGCCCCCGCAGTGATCGCTTGTTCAAGTTCATCAAGTGATTCTACTTCTACTTCAACTGGCTTGGCAGGATGGTTTATTTTAGCTTGAGCGACGGCTTTATCAATACCCCCGCAGGCTGCAATGTGGTTTTCTTTAATTAAAAAGGCATCAAAAAGGCCGATACGATGATTCGCGCCACCACCACATTTTACTGCGTATTTTTGAAGTGCACGTAAACCTGGAATTGTTTTACGCGTGTCGAGTAGCTGCGTAGTCGTGCCCTCAAGCTCTTTTACATAATGAGCAGTTGTTGTTGCTGTACCAGAGAGGGTTTGTACAAAGTTAAGAGCTGTGCGCTCTGCGGTTAAAATTGCGCGAGCTGAGCCTGATGCTGTAAATAGTGTGCTATTTGCAGCTACTTTGTCACCGTCATTTACGACTACGTCAACTTCAACTGAAGGATCAACTTGCTTAAATACTTCTAAAATAATGTCTTTACCACAAAATACACAGTCTTCACGAGTAATTACCTTAGCATTAGCTAGCTCATTTTCTGGAATTAGTTGCGCGGTAATATCACCGTCATTTGCGCTTTGGTAATCTAAATCTTCATCAAGGGCGAGTTTTACCAGTTGGCTAATTAAAGTGTGAGGGACTGACATGTCGAAAGCTCATTGTTTATTAATAAATTGGCGAAATTTTACTATGTTTAACCCCTTAATAGAAGACAAAGATCGGTCATAGTAAAGTATCCTTACCCTTACTTTAAGTGATTGAATCAAAGCAACTAGACCCTAAGATTTTAACCCTTTACACTATTTAACTTTATTGTCATCGTTAGTTTTTAATATGCATATAAATGAATTGGGCCAATTAAACAATGTGTTACTAAGGCACTGTACACATTATGATGAGCGCCCTGAGGGCGAGGTGTCATTACTTGTTATTCATAATATTTCATTGCCAGCAGGGCAGTTTGCAACGCCTTATGTGGATGATTTATTTATGGGGACGATTGATTGTGCAGCGCACGAAAGCTTTACTGATTTAAAAGGCTTAAGAGTCTCTGCGCATTGCTTTATTCGCCGCACTGGTGAAGTTATTCAGTACGTGCCCTTTGAAAAACGAGCTTGGCATGCTGGTATCTCAATGTTTGAAGGTCGAGAGCGCTGCAATGATTTTAGTGTGGGCATTGAGCTAGAAGGTACCGACACCTTGGCGTATACCCAAGCTCAGTATAATGCATTACACTTAGTTACTAAGGCGTTGATGGCAAAGTACCCTGAGATAAACCGTTCGCGCATTGTTGGCCATTGTGATATTGCACCGGGCAGAAAAACTGACCCTGGAGCGAGTTTTGATTGGCAATACTATTTTGATTTAGTGTTTTAGTTAAAGGATATAGGTAAAAGCATGATCTTAATTTCAATAATTATTGCTTTGGTAATTGAGCGTTTAGGGGCTCGAGCTAACTACTGGCAAATCGGTTTTTATGCCAATACCTATCTTAAGCACTCGCAAAAACAACTCTCAGAAAAAGGCTTATTTAATTCGCCAATTGGTTTTTTGATTTGGTTAATGTTGCCTGTCGTGGCTGTTGCATTAATTTATCAACTATCCGAATTTATTATCTGGCAACTGGCTGTGAATGTTGCTGTACTGCTGGTTTGTTTTGGCTGTGCTAAGCAACGTGCTTTATATAAGTCTTACTTAAATGCGTTAACCCGCAACGACCAAGAGGCTGCAACCCTATTTGCGTTACAAATGGGCCAAAAGAAGACTGAAGATGATCCTCATGGTGAAACTTTTGGCCAAACTTTAGCTTGGTTAAATTTTCGCTTTTATTGTGCAGTTATTTTTTGGTTTGTGGTCTTAGGTGTACCTGGCGCGGTGCTTTACGCATTAGTTCGTACTTTTGCTGACAAAGTAAGGGATGATCACAGTGTTGCTTATGCTAAGCGTTTTAAACTAGTACATAGCTTATTGTTCTGGCTCGATTGGTTACCAGCTCGGGTTGCAAGCTTTGGTTATTTAGTGATCGGTAACTTTAATAAAGGTACCAGTTGTTGGCTGAAGTATGTGCTCGACTTTTCAGTGAGTAACCGAAAAGTAGTTACGCAAACTGCACTTGCCGCTGAGCAAATTGAGCAGCAACATTTTGGCTGTACTTATGAAGCCACCTGTATGATGAAACTTGTAAAAAGAAATGTATTGTTCTTTTTAGTGATCATCGCAGCACTTACTTTATTTGGTGGCTTGGCGTAGCGTGTAAAGTTAGCAAGTTACAAGAGTAAAGCTTGTTGTATAACTTTATTCATTAATCGCTCTACTAATGCACTTCGATTGAGTTTTAATTTTTCAGCACTGAAGTGCATCCTACTTCGAATTCAATTCAACGATGCGAGGTAAACCCGCTGCTACAAAGCTACTCAATTCATCTAACATCTAATACCTGACCACTAAAAGCTCTGTCGTTCAATCTGGTCTGACCATTTCTTTTTTATTGTTTTTTCCTTCAGAAAAAGCCACTTTAATCCATACTGTTTAATCTTTAGTCGAATTACGTTAGGGTGTAACTAGGCGCTGAACGTAGTGAAATTGACAGAAATACGGGTTTTTGATAACTTATGCGACAAATTTGGTATGACCAATTTACCTTTTTGGTCAAAGCACAAGGCTAAATACCCGATATTTATGGGGTTAGCGCATAACAATGCGGACGTTAATAAATGTCTTTAAAGATTAAAGCAGCAAAATTATCTGATGTAATTTTACAACAACTTGAGAATATGATTCTTGAGGGGTCGTTAGCGCCAGGCGAAAAGCTGCCTCCGGAACGTGAATTAGCGAAACAATTTGAAGTATCGCGACCTTCACTGCGTGAGGCGATTCAAAAGCTAGAAGCCAAGGGGTTAGTAACGCGTCGCCAAGGAGGCGGAACGTTCGTAAAAAATCAGCTTGAAGAGGGGCTCACTGATCCGCTTTTTGATTTGATTAGTAAGCATCCAGAGTCACAATTTGATTTACTCGAATTTCGTCATGCCCTTGAAGGAATTGCAGCATATTATGCAGCTATGCGCGGCACGACGAATGATTTCAAAAAAGTAAAACAAAGCTTTGACAACATTGCGCTCGTTAATGACGACATTGTGCAAAAAGCAAAAGCAATAAATGCATTTCATTTTAGTGTGGCAGAAGCGTCTCATAACGTTGTATTGCTACATTTAGTGCGTGGTATGCAGGCCTTGCTAGAGCAAAATGTATTACAGAATTTAACTGTACTGTTAAAAAAACCACAGATCAGCCAGCAGCTCGCAGAACATAGACGACTGTTGATGGATGCGGTTATTGAAGGAAACCCAGAGCAAGCACGTCTTGCTAGTAATGCTCACTTAGCCTTTATCGAAGAAGCCTTACTTGAGGCTGGCAAGGAGCATTCGCGGATTGAACGTAGTTTAAGACGCACCAAACAACATTAAGCAAGTGATTAGCTAAGTTTAGTTAACTACTTAACTTTAAGATTTATTAAAATAATTAGTATTTTAAACATAAGGAAACCTCCATATGTCTGAAGTCAATAAAATTGACGTAGACGCGCTAGAAACACAAGAGTGGTTACAAGCCCTTGAGTCTGTTGTGCGTGAAGAAGGTGTTGAACGTGCTCAATTCTTACTTGAGCAAGTGTTAGAGCAAGCCCGTTTAGACGGTGTTGATATGCCTACTGGCACAACCACTAACTACGTTAATACCATTCCGGTAGATCAAGAACCTGCTTACCCAGGTGACGTAAACATTGAACGTCGAATTCGTTCAATCATCCGTTGGAATGCGATCATGATCGTATTACGTGCGTCGAAAAAAGATCTAGACTTAGGCGGCCATATGGCGTCTTACCAGTCTTCAGCGGCATTCTATGAAGTATGTTTTAACCACTTCTTCAAAGCACCAAACGATGTAGACGGCGGTGACTTAGTGTATTACCAAGGCCACATTTCACCAGGTATCTATGCACGTGCATTTGTTGAAGGTCGTTTAACTGCTGAGCAACTTGATAACTTCCGTCAAGAAGTTGATGGTAAAGGTCTTCCTTCATACCCACACCCTAAATTAATGCCTGAATTCTGGCAGTTCCCTACGGTATCTATGGGTCTTGGTCCAATTGCCTCAATCTACCAAGCTCGTTTCTTAAAATACCTAGATGGCCGTGGCTTAAAAGACACTAAAAACCAACGTGTGTACGCTTTCTTAGGCGACGGTGAGATGGATGAGCCAGAATCACGTGGTGCAATTTCATTCGCTGCGCGTGAGAAGCTAGATAACCTATGTTACCTAATCAACTGTAACCTACAGCGTTTAGATGGCCCAGTAATGGGTAACGGTAAGATCATTCAAGAGCTTGAAGGCCTATTCAAAGGCGCTGGCTGGAACGTGATTAAAGTTGTATGGGGTAGTGGTTGGGATATCCTACTTGCTAAAGATACAACAGGTAAATTACTGCAGTTAATGAACGAAACGATTGACGGTGATTACCAAACTTATAAAGCAAAAGATGGTGCATACGTTCGTGAACACTTCTTTGGTCGTTACCCAGAAACAGCAGCGCTTGTTGCTGATATGACTGATGAAGAGATCTTCGCACTTAAGCGTGGTGGTCATGAGCCTTCAAAACTTTACGCTGCATTCAAAAAAGCGGAAGAAACCAAAGACCGTCCAACTGTAATCCTTGCTAAAACTGTAAAAGGTTACGGCATGGGTGAAGCGGCTGAAGGTAAAAACATTGCACACCAAGTTAAGAAAATGGACATGACTCACGTAGCACACCTACGTTCACGTCTAGGTTTACAAGATCTTGTCTCTGATGACCAGTTAGCTGATCTACCATACTTAACGCTTGAAGAAGGTTCAGAAGAGCACAAGTACCTTCACGCTCGCCGTGAAGCACTACAAGGTTACACGCCTAAGCGTATTCCTAACTTCTCTGAAAAATTAGTATTACCAGAAGTTGACGCGTTCAAGCCGTTACTTGAAGAGCAAAAACGTGACATCTCTACAACAATGGGCTTTGTTCGTGCACTTAACGTGTTACTAAAAGACAAAGGCATTGGTAAAAACATCGTGCCTATCATTGCCGATGAAGCGCGTACATTTGGTATGGAAGGTTTATTCCGTCAAATCGGTATTTATAACCCACATGGCCAAAACTATACGCCGCAAGACCGCGACATCGTTTCTTACTATAAAGAAGCAACATCAGGTCAGGTACTACAAGAAGGTATCAATGAGTTAGGTGCAATGTCATCATGGGTTGCTGCTGCAACATCATACAGCACTAACGATTTACCGATGATCCCATTCTACATCTACTACTCAATGTTTGGTTTCCAACGTGTAGGTGATATGGCGTGGATGGCTGGTGACCAGCAAGCACGTGGTTTCTTATTAGGTGCTACAGCAGGTCGTACTACACTAAACGGTGAAGGTTTACAGCACGAAGATGGTCACAGCCACATTCTTGCTAACACAGTACCTAACTGTATCTCTTATGACCCAACATTCGCATACGAAGTAGCGGTAATCATGCAAGACGGTATTCGTCGCATGTACGGTGAAGACCAAGAAAACGTGTTCTACTACCTAACGCTAATGAACGAAAACTACCATCAACCAGCAATGCCAGAAGGCGCTGAAGAAGGTATTCGTAAAGGTATCTACAAACTTGAAACTGTTGCTGGCGAGAAAGCGAAAGTACAGTTACTTGGTTCAGGTACTATCATGATGGAAGTGCGTAAAGCGGCACAAATCCTAAGCGAAGAGTATGGCATTGGTTCAGATGTATTCTCTGTAACATCATTCAACGAGTTAACACGTGACGGTCAAGATGTTGAACGTTTCAACATGCTTAACCCTGAAGCAGAGCAAAAGACTGCTTACATCACAAATGCATTAACAGATGCAGTGACTGTTGCTGCAACAGACTACATGAAGAACTACGCAGAACAAGTTCGTTCATTTGTACCAAGCAGCAACTATAAAGTGTTGGGTACTGATGGTTATGGTCGTTCTGATAGCCGTGAAAACTTACGTCGTCACTTCGAAGTTAATGCGGGCTATGTTGTGGTTGCAACATTATCTGAGCTTGCTAAACGTGGTGAAGTTGAGAAGTCAGTGGTTGTTGAAGCAATCAAGAAATTCGACATCGACACAAACAAAGTTAACCCGCTATACGCATAAGAGGTTCCAATGAGTATTGAAATTAAAGTACCAGATATCGGTGGCGATGACGTTGAAGTAACCGAAATCCTTGTTAGCGTTGGTGATAAGGTTGAGGTTGACCAATCGTTATTAACGGTTGAAGGCGACAAAGCATCAATGGAAGTACCTGCTGCACAAGCAGGTACGGTTAAAGAAATTAAAGTAGCTGAAGGTGATACGGTAACGACGGGTTCACTTATCATGATCTTCGAAGGTGAAGAACAAGCTGCTGCGCCAGCACAAGCGAAAGAAGAAGCACCTGCTCCAGCAGCTGCATCTTCAGCTTCTGCTACACAGGAAGTGACTGTACCAGATATCGGCGATGATGAAGTTGAAGTAACTGAAATCATGGTTGCGGTAGGTGACACGGTTGAAGAAGAGCAATCTTTATTAAGCGTTGAAGGCGATAAAGCATCAATGGAAGTACCTGCACCATTTGCTGGTACTGTTAAAGAGATCAAAATCGCGACTGGCGATAAAGTGAAAACTGGCTCTTTAATCTTCGTTTTTGAAACAGCATCAAGCGGCTCTGAAGCACCTGCAACAGAAGCAGCGCCAGCTGAAGCGGCTCCGGCAGCAACGGCATCTGGTACTAAAGAAGTAAACGTGCCTGATATCGGTGGTGATGAAGTTGAAGTAACCGAAGTGATGGTTGCTGTTGGCGATAAGGTTGAAGAAGATCAATCAATCTTAAACGTTGAAGGCGATAAAGCATCAATGGAAGTACCTGCACCATTTGCCGGTACTGTTAAAGAAATCAAAGTAGCAGCTGGCGATAAAGTATCAACTGGCTCACTTATCTTTGTATTTGAAGTAGCTGGTAGTGCACCAGCTGCAGCGGCACCTGCTCCTGCAAAAACTGAAGCAGCGCCTGCACCTGCAGCAAAAGCGCCAGCGGCTGAAAAGCCAGCGTCAGCACCTGCAAGCAACGAAGGTTTTGCAGATAACAAAGCCTATGCACATGCATCGCCAGTTGTACGTCGTTTAGCGCGTGAGTTTGGTATTAACCTAGCGAACGTAAAAGGCACTGGTCGTAAGAATCGTGTCGTGAAAGAAGACGTACAAAACTACGTGAAAGACCTTGTGAAGAAAGTTGAGTCAGGTCAACTATCTGCAGGTAAAGGTAATGCCGGTGGCGGCGAGCTAGGACTTATTCCTTGGCCTAAGGTTGATTTTGCTAAGTTTGGTGAAATCGAAGAGAAAAAACTTTCTCGTATTCAAAAGCTATCAGGCGCTAACTTACACCGTAACTGGGTGCAAATCCCGCATGTTACACAGTTTGACGAAGCTGATATCACAAGCCTTGAAGTATTCCGTAAAGAGCAAAATGCGCTTGCTGAGAAGAAAAAGTTGGGTGTTAAAATCACGCCACTTGTGTTTGTGATGAAAGCAGCGGCGAAAGCACTTGCTGAATTCCCAACGTTTAACTCTTCACTGTCTGAAGATGGCGAAAGCTTAATCTTGAAGAAGTACATCAATATCGGTGTTGCTGTTGATACGCCAAACGGTTTGGTTGTTCCAGTATTCAAAGATGTAGATAAGAAAGGCATCATTGAGCTTTCTCGTGAGTTAATGGAAATTTCTGCGAAAGCACGTGACGGCAAGCTAACGTCATCTGATATGCAAGGCGGTTGTTTCACAATCTCAAGCCTTGGTGGTATCGGTGGTACAGCGTTCACGCCAATTGTGAATGCGCCTGAAGTTGCTATCTTAGGTGTATCTAAGTCAGAAATGAAACCTAAGTGGAATGGCAAAGAGTTTGAACCTAAATTAATGGTTCCATTATCAATGTCATACGACCATAGGGTTATTGACGGTGCCCTAGCAGCACGCTTTACTGTGACGCTAGCAAGCTACATGAGCGATATTCGTCAACTAGTGATGTAATCGTCTCGTAAATTATAAGAATCAAATCCCAGCAAGGTGTTTTTTGCTGGGATTTTTACCATTGGCAATGATACAATCTTTGCCATAGAACAATCTTGGTATAGATATCTGCTCTCCCTTTCTGCCTTGCAGAAACATGGCAGTTAAACATAGGGGCAGTGTCCCGTTCAAACATTTAAGGTAATAGCATGAGCAACGAATTAAAAACTCAAGTTGTTGTACTAGGCGGTGGTCCTGGTGGTTATTCTGCGGCTTTCCGTGCTGCTGACTTGGGCTTAGAAGTAACATTGGTAGAATCTCGCAACACATTAGGCGGTGTATGTCTAAATGTGGGTTGTATTCCTTCAAAAGCACTTTTACACGTAGCTAAAGTGATCGATGACGCTGCAGAAATGTCATCTCACGGCGTTACTTTTGGCAAGCCTGAAATCGACCTAGACAAAATCCGTTCTTGGAAAGAGTCTGTAATCGGTCAATTAACTGGCGGCCTAGACGGCATGGCTAAAATGCGTAAAGTGAAAGTTGTTAACGGTTACGGTAAATTCACAGGCAGCAACACAATTGCTGTTGAAGGTACTGACGGTACAACAACAATCACTTTTGACAATGCTATTATTGCAGCAGGTTCTCAACCTGTTAACTTACCTTTCATCCCTGAAGATGACCGTGTAATTGACTCAACAGGTGCACTAGAGCTTAAAGACGTTCCTGAGAAACTACTTGTTTTAGGTGGTGGTATCATCGGTCTTGAGATGGGTACTGTATACCGTGCGCTAGGTTCTGAAATTGACGTAGTTGAGTTTGCTGATCAATTAGTTCCAGCAGCTGATAAAGACGTTATTAAAATCTACCAACGTTACGTTAAAGACAAGTTCAACGTAATGCTTTCTACTAAAGTTGTTGGTGTTGAAGCGAAAGAAGACGGTCTATACGTTTCATTCGAAGGTAAAAATGCACCAGCTGACGCAGTACGTTACGACAAAGTACTTGTTGCAGTAGGTCGTACACCTAACGGTAAGCTTGTTGATGCTGATAAAGCAGGCGTTAATGTTGATGAGCGTGGTTTCATCAATGTTGATAAGCAGCTTAAAACAAACGTTGGTCACATCTTCGCTATCGGTGATATCGTTGGTCAACCAATGCTTGCACATAAAGCGGTTCACGAAGGTCATGTTGCTGCAGAAGTTATCTCTGGTCAGAAACACTTCTTCGATCCTAAGTGCATCCCTTCAATCGCATACACAGATCCAGAAATCGCATGGGTTGGTGTAACTGAGAAAGAAGCTAAAGAGCAAGGCTTAAGCATCGAAACTGCTGTATTCCCTTGGGCTGCTTCTGGTCGTGCAATCGCTTCAGCACGTACTGAAGGTCAAACTAAGCTAATCTTCGATAAAGACTCAGGTCGTGTTATCGGTGGTGCTATGGTTGGTATCAACGCAGGTGAAATGCTAGGTGAAATCGGCTTAGCAGTTGAAATGGGCGCAGACGGTGAAGACCTAGCGTTAACTATTCACGCTCACCCAACATTAAACGAATCAATCGGTCTAGCTGCTGAAATCTTCGAAGGTTCAATCACTGACCTTCCAAACAAAAAAGCAGTTAAAAAGAAGTAAGTTCTTTTGACTAATCGTTTTAAAAACCCAGCTTTGGCTGGGTTTTTGTTTTCTTAGAGGTTAGATATCAGATGTCAGTCGTTAGTTGATCGAGAGAGTTGTTTTATTTTTTGCAATTGAACAAAAGCTTGTTATACATGAAATGAATTATACTTGTTTAACCACTAACCACTAACCACTAACCACTAACCACTAACCACTAACCACTAACCACTAACCACTTAGATTAATATCTATTCCCCATATTTTTAGCTACAATACGCGCCGTTTAATTTTCTGGTAAATACAGTGGCTACTATCTCAAATAATTCCGTGTTAGTGCTTCGCACTCAACAAATGGCTGAGTCTCGTCGTGAATTTAAAGCGCGAGGAGCAAAACTAACACGTTGTGAGCGATGTTTATTAGCCGAGCACTATTGTATTTGTGAAGGCGTTGAGCAGGCAAAGTGCGATGCCGCAGTCTGTTTACTTATGTATCACAATGAGAGTTTTAAGCCGTCAAATACTGGCCGTTTAATTGCTGAAATCGTGCCAGAAAACTATGCCTTTAAATGGGATCGAACGAATCCTGATGATGCCTTACTGAGCTTGTTGGCAGATCCTCAGTATCAACCTATGGTTATTTTCCCTGCCAGCGATGTTGACGACGAAGAGCGGGTGATCACCGAAGTAACTCCTGTTGAAGGTAAGCGTCCGTTGTTTATCTTCTTAGATGGTACTTGGCGCGAAGCAAAGAAAATGATCCGTAAAAGTCCTTATCTGGATAATTTACCTGTGCTTTCAATCACACCTGAAAAACTTTCGGATTATCGATTACGTGTTGCTCCACACGAACATCAACTTGGCACCGCTGAGGTGGCTATTATGGTACTTGCGCTTGCGGGTGAGAAAGACGCTACTCAAAAGCTAGAACAACATTTTATTAAGTTCAGAGATGCCTACCTGCTAGGTAAGCGAAATAAGGGGCGACCGGAGTAATAGTACCAATCCGCAATAATACTTAATCATTTTGAGGGATTAAACCTGTCGCTACCTGCGTTAAAAATTACTGATTTAGAACAACTAAATAACGAAATTTTTGCCTTGTTATCGACGAGGTTTTATTGCCTCAAAATAGACCACTTAATTAAGCGAATTGGTATAACTCTTTACTAAATTATAGGCAAAAGAAAAGCGCGTACTATCACTAGTCGCGCTTGCGGAATCTTCTTAATTTTTTGCATCCTGCAATTGAATCTAATCAACTCCCTAAACTTTGCCAATCCATGCGATTACACTTTACTTATTGGTTCTGTGCAATATAAGGCAATCCAGCCTTGTTTCCTTATTAGTCCTTTACATCCTTGCTGGTAATTACTTTACCATTCCCTTACGTGCCATCCTGACACTATCCCTTTACTTGCAAATCCATTGCGATGCCCTAACGGCCTGTCCTTTATTCCACTTTTTGAACTTCCTGTATAACAACGTCCTGCTGTTATGCCATTCCACATCATCCTGATGTTGTCCGTAGGTTGTCACTCCATTGCGTTACTCTTCCTGAGCCTGTCCTTGATTCCTTATTCTCCTAATGAACCTTATTCCGCGGTTTTATGAGTAATGCTTCCTTATCCATCTACTCATTAAGCTTCTTGCTTAGTTGATGTAAGTAATTATAGAGAAATAGGAAGCGCTGAGTAGGTCAAAATCTTGTTTAAACTGCTGGTTATTTTATTGTCATTTAAACTAAGTTGTTTTATTTCAAATGGTTATGGTTTTTTGTGCAGTGTTTGCTGGTGCTTTTTACTCAATAACTGCCATGCGGGTGAGATATGTCTTACATGTAAATTCCCAAATGGCAGCTTGGTTAGTTTATTTATGAGTTTAAACGGGTGCACTTTGCCCTAACTCTAGGTAAAATATTTTGATAATTGTTATTATTTAGGTGTAATAAAATGAAAAAAACAGCCTTTGTATTACTTAGCGCATTTTTAACTGCGCCAGCATTTGCTGCTGATGTAGTAAATATTTACTCGTTTCGCCAACCGTTCTTAATTCAACCTATTTTGGACGATTTCACCAAGCAAACAGGCATTAAAACTAATGTGGTATTTGCAAAAAAAGGGCTGATTGAGCGTGTTAAGCGCGAAGGTAAACACAGTAAGGCTGATTTAGTATTAACTTCAAATTTTAGTGCACTTATTCAACTAGAAGATTTAGGTTTAACGCAGTCAATCAATAGTGATGTGGTAAACGCGAATGTGCCAAGCACCTTTCGCGATGCAGATGGTCAGTGGATAGCACTTACTAAACGCGTACGTAATGTTTACTCTTCAAAAGAGCGCGTTGGTGCACTTGCAGAGCTAACTTACGAAGATTTAGCGGACCCAAAATACAAAGGTAAAATCTGTACTCGCTCTGGCAAACATCCATACAATTTAGGTTTAGTTGCTTCTATGGTCGCTCACCATGGCGAAGCAAAAACTAAGCAATGGCTTGAGGGGGTTAAAGCCAATTTAGCACGTAAGCCGCAAGGGAATGACAGAGCGCAAGTCAAAGCAGTAAAAGAAGGTTTATGTGATCTGGCGTTAGGTAACAGCTACTATTTTGGTAAAATGATGCAAGATGAGCAGCAAAAATCATGGGCTGAAGCGGTTTATATTAACTTTCCTAACCAAACAAACCGAGGTTCTCATATCAATGTATCGGGCGTTGTTATGACCCGTTATGCTAAAAACCCTGAAAATGCCTTGAAACTGATTGAGTATATGACCGACAATAAGGCGCAAAATATGTATGCTTCAGTGAATATGGAATACCCTGTAAAGCAAGGGGTTGCATTATCTGAGATGGTTGCATCATGGGGTGAGTTTAAAGAAGACAGTCTTCCTCTTGATGAGATAAGCAAATATCGCCCTGTGGCACTGAAGCTGATTGATGAAGTAAAGTTTGATTTATAACGAGAACATTCCTCGTTACACAATTTTATAAAAGCTGTTTTTTAACAGCTTTTATTTTATCTGGTATTAATCCACTTATGCATGTGAAGTTTTCGCTGTCGCGTTGGCAGCTTACAGCCTGGCTTATTGGCCTGTTGCTTGTTACGCCATTAGGCTTTTTGTTATTTGAATCTCTGCAAGGGGATTCAGATGTATTTCAGCACCTTTTCGATACGGTGCTGTGGGATTATACCCGTAATACGCTAATTCTCATTGCAGGGGTAGGGCTGTTAAGCTGTATAATTGCATTGCCGCTAGCTTGGTTAACTGCATACTGTGACTTTCCCGGGCGTAAGCAATTTGAATGGGCGTTAATGCTGCCTTTAGCAATGCCAACTTATCTTATCGCCTACGTGTATACCGACTTACTTGATTACGCAGGGCCTGTACAGATCGCACTCAGAGACTGGTTTGGTTGGCAATCACCAGACGATTACTGGTTTTTTGATATTCGTACATTGACTGGGGCTATTTTTATGATTGCCTTGGTACTCTATCCTTACTTATACCTAATTTTTAAAACTGCACTCAGAGAGCAGTCTTTTAAACTAGTACAAGCTAGTCAGCTGATGGGTTTATCGCCATTACAGAGTTTTTTGCGCGTTAGTCTGCCTCTTGGTCGTGGGGCGATTGTGGCAGGGGTTACATTGATCAGTATGGAAGCTATGGCTGATTTTGCTACTGTTAACTACTTTGCTGTGAGCACACTGACGACCGCTGTTTACGATACATGGCTTGGCTATTACTCATTAACTGCTGCGGCGAAAATCTCAGGTATCATGTTACTGATTTTGTTTTTAACCATCATGGTTGAACGCTTTAGTCGTCGCAATCAAGCCGTGTATGAACGTCAGTCAAGCGTAAACAGCGCAACCTTGTATCGCTTAAAAGGCGGTGCGGCGTGGGCTGCAAGCTTTGCTTGTACAGTTGTGCTGGTATTGGCTTTTATCCTACCGGTTGGGGTGTTAGTTAAATACGCCATTGTCTATGCAGATGAAGCATGGAATGGGGCATTTTTTAATTACGCTTGGCAAAGTTTTAAAGTGGCTGTTGTGGTGAGCATTGCAACTATCCTATTGAGCTTATTAGTATTGTTTTATCAGCGCATTGCTAAACAAGCTTACCCTTTGCTCCCAGGGCGTTTAGCAAGTACTGGCTACGCCTTACCTGGTACTGTGTTAGCGATTGCCGTATTACTGCCATTAACACAGCTGGATGATGCATTAAATAATTGGCTTGAGCCTTTTGGTTTATCACCGGGGTTACTTTTAAGTGGCACTTTATTTGCGATGATCTTTGCTTACGTTGTGCGTTTTTATGCGATTGCACATGGCGCACTTGAAAGCAGTTTTTTACGTATTAGCCCATCACTTGATATGGCCAGCCAATCAATGGGCAAGGGGCCCTTACAAACACTTTGGCGAGTACATTTACCGCTATTAAAACGCGGCATTCTAACAGCTGGCTTATTAGTGTTTATTGAGTGTATGAAAGAATTACCGGCCGCTTTATTACTTAGGCCTTTTAATTTTGAAACGCTGGCCACCCATGTTTTTCAATATGTTAGTGATGAGCAATTGGAGCTTGCGTCAATTTCGGCCTTGTTTATCGTGTTAGTTGGGTTAATCCCTTTGTATTTCGTTAATCGTTCGATGGAGCAAAATCACTCATGAGTCATTTGATAATTAAAGACTTAGCTTATCAGTACAATGCGACTCAGGTGTTGAGTGAACTAAACCTCAATGTTGAACAAGATGAAATCGTCTGTTTGCTTGGCGCAAGTGGCTGCGGCAAAACCACAACCTTAAAGGCAATTGCCGGGATTTTACAGCCTGAGCAAGGCTATATGAGTATTGATTCAAAAGTGGTTAACGATAGTGGGCTATTTGTTGCACCGGAAAAACGTAATATTGGCATGATGTTCCAAGACTATGCGCTATTTCCTCATTTAACGGTGAGCGACAACATTGCGTTTGGCCTTAGCAACATGAGCAAAGCACAAAAGCGAGAGCGTGTAGATGAAATGCTTAGCCTTGTTAAACTCGATGGTTGTGCACAGCGATACCCGCATCAGCTTTCAGGTGGCCAGCAGCAACGAGTGGCAATAGCCCGTGCACTTGCTTACAAACCAAGTTTATTATTACTTGATGAGCCATTTTCGAATATTGATACACAAGTACGTTTTGAGCTTATCGCCGATATACGCCGCATTATTAAAGCTCAGCAGGTTTCTGCGGTATTTGTTACCCACTCAAAGGAAGAAGCTTTCGCATTTGCTGACACGCTTGCTGTTATGCATGGTGGAAAAATCGCCCAACAGGGCTCTCCGGAGCAGTTATTTAGTCAACCTAACTCAAAGGTGGTTGCAGAGTTTCTTGGTACGGGCATATACTTAACGGCAAAAGTATTAACGCCAACTGAATACGAAACGGCGTTTGGTGTGGTTCAGTCATTGACGGCAAGCAATACTAATTGCCAGCAAGGTCAAGTGTATATAAGACCGCACCATATTCAGTTGTGTGAAGCTGCGCACAGTGACGCAAACAGTTTAACTATCTTGCAAAGACGTTTTATCGGCACGCGTTATGTGTACCGTATCAATATTGCAGGTCAAGAGTGTGAAGTTGCCGCCGAGCAAGATCGCGTGTTAGCTGTTGAGCAGCCTGTAAAAATAAAAATAATGCCGCACACAGTCAATTTTTTTCATGATTAGTGATAAATAACAATCTTGAATCCTTGGCTTTGTGCAAATAACGAGAAGCTAAGGATTCACTATGGCGCAAGCGCAATCTGGGATTTGTGCTGAAGCAAACTTACATGGTTTGCACCTGTTTTTTAATGTTTACGATGGCCATGATGAGTCATTACGTAAAAAACTAAAACGCGTCAGCGTCATTCAAGATGAGTTTGCTGATCAGTTCTCAGAAGCCATGCTGTCGTGCGTGGTTGCCCTTGGTGCTCAGTATTGGCCGCATATCTTGCCCGAGTTTATTCCTAGTCAATTGCAAAGCTTTCCGAATGTAACTCACAGTGAGCATGTGATTAGTGCCCAGCCATTTGATTTGTTTGTACAAATTCGCTCAGACCGCGAAGATGTCAATCATCTATTTGCCCTGCAAATCCTAAAATTATTAACACCGGATGTTGAGCTGGTGGAGCAGGTTCGTAATTTTCGATTTTTAGACGGGCGTGATTTTAACGGCTTTATCTATGCGGGTGATACGCCACATGGTCGCCAAAAGCGTAGCACAGCACTTATCGATAAACCGGGACACTTTGAAGACCAAGGCAGTTATATCCATGTTCAGCGCTTTGTGCATGATTTGAGTGTCTGGCAGCATTTATCGTTGTCTGAGCAAGAGCAAATCATGGGGCGCACGCGTTTAGATAACAGCTTGATTGTGCCTGCTGTAGAAACCAGTCATGCGGTTCGTAGTGAATTAAAAGATGAGCATGGCCAGCCACTATTGCTAAACCAAAGCATGCCATTTGGTGATGTGCATAAACAGGGAATTTTAATGGTTTCGTGTGCTGCGCAAGGGGATGCGTTTGAACAGGTATTAAAGAGTCGCTTAGGGCAGGGCGATTGCTATGATCATTGGCTCGATTTTAC
Source organism: Pseudoalteromonas sp. T1lg21 (assembly GCF_002964625.1). Lineage (NCBI taxonomy): Bacteria > Pseudomonadati > Pseudomonadota > Gammaproteobacteria > Alteromonadales > Pseudoalteromonadaceae > Pseudoalteromonas > Pseudoalteromonas sp. T1lg21. The sequence continues at coordinate 746,909 of NZ_PQBX01000056.1, read as the reverse complement.
TCAAGCCGATATGGGATCTGCGTTTTTCGCCCCGTCAGTAAACTTTTTAAAGCAGCTTTAAACGGTATCGAATAAAGTGCGCACGCGCTCAAGCGTGACATCGATTTCAGAAATCTTCGCAGGGGCGATAAAAATAGTGTCGTCACCTGCAATCGTACCTAGTACACCATCCGCCTTCCCGAGTGAATCAAGTAACCGAGCAATTAATTGTGCTGCGCCTGGACTGGTGCGAATAATGATCATCATTTCGTTATGCATAATATCGATAACAAGTTGGCGAAGCGGGCTTTTCGCTGTTGGCACACCCATTTCAGCTGGTAAACAATACACCATTTCTTGTTTTGCATTGCGAGTACGTACCGCACCGAACTTGCTTAACATGCGAGAGACTTTACTTTGGCTAATATTATCAAAGCCTTGCTCTTTTAATGCTTCGACAATCTCACCTTGTGAGCCGAAGTTTTCTTCTTTTAATAGCGCTTTAAACGCTTTGATCAGTGCTTCTTGTTTGTCTTGTGGTTGCATGTTGCCGTTTCTTTATTCATAAAATGTAGGGTAATTCTACACAACTCTGCATATTTATGCAGTATTAGTTTACAAAGTCGTCCAAAATGCTGTGTCTTTACAGCCAAGTTTACAACTATGGTCGAAATTATACGCGAAATAAGCAGGATAAATTTGTTTTTAGTCGCTAATTTCATTATCTTTAGGGCCACAAATATTTCCTACCTCAAATTACGGAGAATTCCAATGAAAGTTGCTGTTTTAGGCGCAGCTGGCGGTATCGGCCAAGCATTGTCTTTATTATTAAAAACAAGTTTACCTGCAGGTTCTGAATTATCGTTATACGATGTTGCCCCTGTTGTTCCTGGTGTAGCGGTTGATCTTTCTCACATCCCAACAGACGTTAAAGTTGAAGGCTTTGGTGCTGACAGCCTAGACGCAGCATTAGCTGGTTGTGATATCGTTCTTATCCCAGCGGGTATGCCACGTAAGCCAGGCATGGACCGTGCGGACCTTTTCAACGTAAACGCAGGTATCATCAAAACATTAGCTGAAGGCATCGTTAGAAACTGTCCTAAAGCGTTAGTGGGTATCATCACTAACCCAGTTAACGGCACTGTGCCAATCGTTGCTGAAGTATTCAAAAAAGCAGGTACTTACGATGCTAACCGTGTATTCGGTATCACAACACTTGACGTGATCCGTTCAGAAGCATTTGTTGCTGAACTTAAAGGTTTAAGCGCAACTGACGTTAAAGTTCCAGTGATCGGTGGTCACTCAGGTACTACAATCCTTCCTCTTCTTTCTCAAGTTGAAGGTGTTACTTTCACTGACGAAGAAGTTGCAGCATTAACTCCACGTATCCAAAACGCAGGTACTGAAGTTGTTAACGCTAAAGCGGGTGGCGGTTCAGCGACTCTTTCAATGGGTGCTGCAGCAGCACGCTTCTGTATGTCTTTAGTTAAAGGCTTACAAGGTGAAGAAGTTGTTGATTACGCATACGTTGCAGTTGAAAACGGTGATGCAGCATACTTCGCACACCCAGTTCGTTTAGGTAAAAACGGCGTTGAAGAAATCCTTTCTTACGGTGAGTTAAGTGCATTCGAAGAGCAAGCTAAAAACGACATGCTAGCTACTCTTAACAAAGACATCCAAGAAGGTGTTGATTTCATCAACGGTTAATTCCGACAGATGATAGGCGGTTTTTTAAATCGCCGAAAACAAAAAAGCCTGCATATGCAGGCTTTTTTAATGGCTCGAATAAATAGCGTTTAATGATCGCGGGCAACGGCGATGCGTGCCAAACTCTCTAATGCTTTTTTGTACGGTGTGTCTGGTAAGAAAGCAATGCAAGCAATCGCTTTGTCAGCTTCTTGCTCAGCTTTTTGCATTGCAAACTCAAGCGCTTTAGTATCAGCTAATGCTGCTAGAATGCTCTCTAAGTGATCCATACCATTGCCAAGCTCAATAGCGTCTCTAATTAGCTTCACTTGCTCTGGGGTGCCTTTTTGCATTGCGTAGATAAGCGGTAGGGTAGGTTTACCTTCAGCTAAATCATCGCCAATGTTTTTACCAAGTTGCTCAGCATCGGCGTTGTAATCAAGTACATCATCCACTAATTGAAATGCCGTGCCAAGATGCATACCGTATAAGTTTAATGCTTCAAGGGCTTGCTCATTTTGCTCGGTAATAATTGCAGCAAGGCCAGTTGCAGCTTCGAACAATTTCGCAGTTTTGCTGTAAATAACCTGCATGTAGCTTTGTTCTGTCGTGTCTGGGTCATTACAGTTCATTAGCTGTAATACTTCGCCTTCAGCGATAACATTCGTTGCATCAGCTAGAATTTGCATAATTGGCATTTTACCTAGGCCAACCATCAACTGAAATGAACGTGTATAGATAAAGTCACCCACCAAAACGCTCGCTGCATTACCAAATTCAGCATTGGCTGTTGGTGTACCACGGCGTAAATGTGACTCGTCGACAACGTCGTCATGCAGTAATGTTGCGGTATGAATAAATTCGATGATAGTAGCAAGCGTAATATGGTCTTTGCCCTCATAACCGAGTGCTTTTGCCGCTAAAATGGCTAACATAGGTCGAACGCGCTTACCACCGCTGTTTACTATGTATAAACCGAGTTGGTTAACCAATGCGACATCTGAGCGCATTTGGGCGTGTATAAGTTGATTGACGTCATCCATTTCATTTTCGATTAACGTCTGGATAGCTTTTATATCCATTGATCTCCGAGCCAATATTTATGGGTATACGGGGCTGATTGTACAACAAAAAAAGCGCTTGCTCGATATTTTGTGATGATTCATTAAAAAAACACTGTAAAGTTTTTTATTTCAGATCAATTTTGCTGACATAAATTTATAACCTTGATTAATAAGTGATCAGCTTTTTGAATTTTAAAGGTGCGTATTATTAGCGTAATTTAATTGTCATGAGATCGTAAAAACCGCTTGGCATGTGGTGTTTTTAGGATAGAATAGGGGAAAATATTGAATTGCTCTCAATGCAGCTATTTTTATTCATTTTATCGAAAAAGAGGCTTGCTAGTTTTTGCACATTAGCGTAAACTTCGCGCCCTATTGAAGAATATTTTAGTTGCGTCGATTTGAGGGCGCACAGACGGAGTTAATTATGTACGCGGTTTTCCAAAGTGGTGGTAAACAGCACCGTGTGACTGAAGGTCAAACAATTCGTCTTGAGAAATTAGACGTTGAAACTGGTGCAGCAGTTGAATTTGATTCAGTACTTTTAGTTGCTGATGGTGAGAAAATCGAGATCGGTGTACCGTTCGTAAACGGTGGTAAAGTAACAGCTGAGGTTGTTTCACACGGTCGCGGTGAGAAAGTTAAGATCGTTAAATTTAGACGTCGTAAGCATTCTCGTAAGCAAATGGGCCATCGTCAATGGTTCACTGAAGTTAAAATCACTGGCATTAGCGCTTAATTTAGAGGTACTGAGAAATGGCACATAAAAAAGCAGCTGGTAGTACTCGTAACGGTCGCGATTCAGAAAGCAAACGCCTAGGTGTTAAGCGTTTTGGTGGCGAATCAGTTCTAGCGGGTAGCATCATTGTTCGTCAACGTGGTACTAAGTTCCACGCTGGTGCAAACGTAGGTATCGGTAAAGACCACACTATCTTCGCAAAAGCAGATGGTAAAGTTCAATTCGAACAGAAAGGTCCTTTAAACCGTAAATACGTAAATATCGTAGCTGAGTAATCATCTCGATATTTGAAAAACCCCGCCTTTGCGGGGTTTTTTGTTTTGAGGCGCATACTAATGCGCATAAATATATACCTAAGCTAAGCCTGCAATCAGAAGGGCTTAGGTATATAATAGAGTTATTAACAAGCCAATCTTAAAGTGAGTAATCATGAAGTTTGTAGATGAAGTAGAAATTCGTTGTGACGCGGGTGATGGCGGCAGCGGTGTCGTATCTTTCCGACGTGAAAAATATGTACCAGATGGCGGTCCTGATGGCGGCGACGGCGGCGATGGCGGCAGCGTTTATCTACAAGCCGATGAAAACTTAAATACGTTGATTGACTATCAATTTGAGCGTTTTCATAAAGCCGAGCGCGGCACTAATGGTCAAAGCCGTAACATGACAGGTAAAAAAGGCGCTGATTTAACGCTTAAGGTACCTGTTGGTACGCGTATTACAGACGTTGATACAGAAGAGTCATTAGGTGATCTGACTAAACATGGTCAAAAAATTGTAGTTGCAAAAGGTGGTTTCCATGGCTTGGGAAATGCACGTTTTAAATCAAGTACTAACCGTGCACCTCGCCAAAAGACGTTGGGTACTCCAGGTGAAGTTCGCAGCTTACGCCTTGAGTTAATGCTACTTGCTGATGTTGGCTTGCTGGGTTTACCTAATGCTGGTAAATCAACGTTTATCCGTAGTGTTTCGGCGGCCAAACCAAAAGTGGCTGATTACCCATTTACAACGCTGATTCCTAACCTTGGTGTAGTACGCCCTGATGCGAATAAATCATTTGTTATTGCAGATATTCCTGGTCTTATTGAAGGCGCTTCAGAAGGTGCGGGTCTGGGTATTCGCTTCTTAAAGCACTTAGAGCGTTGTCGTGTATTACTGCATATTATTGATATTATGCCAGTTGATGGTACTAACCCAGTTGATAATGCCTTTGCGATTATTAACGAGCTACACCAATACAGCCCTAAACTTGCTGAAAAGCCGCGTTGGTTAGTATTTAACAAAATCGACTTATTGCCAGAAGATGAAGCCGAAGCACTGTGTAATGAAATTGCCGAAGAGCTAGGTGAAGAGGTTAATGTTTACCGTATCTCTGCTGCAAACAAGCAAAATACCCAAGCATTGTGTCATGACATTATGGCGCTGCTTGATAGTATGCCGAAAGAGAAATTCGCTGAAGAAGAGAAAGAAGAAGTTGAATTTAAGTGGGATACTTACCATCAGAAAGCAACATCTCAAGATGATGATGATTGGGATGACGACTGGGATGATGATGACTACGATGTAGAAGTTATCTACCAACGATAAAATTTTAAACTGAAAAGGAGCCATGCGCTCCTTTTTTATTAATAAGAAAAAAGTATTAAGGTTTAGTGTGGAAATTTCAATGATTGCTGCTATGGCAAATAACCGAGTAATAGGCCAAGACAACCAAATGCCATGGCATTTACCCGCCGATCTACAGCACTTTAAAAAAGTAACTATGGCAAAGCCTGTGATCATGGGCCGTAAGACGTTTGAATCGATTGGTCGTCCTTTACCAGGACGTCAAAATATTATTATCACACGCAATGCTGATTACACAGCTGAAGGGATTGAGGTGGTTACTTCACCAGAGGCTGCGCTGGCATTGGTTGCTGATGTTGAAGAAGTTATGATTATAGGCGGCGGAAATATCTACGAACAATTTCTATCTCAGGCAGATCGACTATACTTAACATTCATCGATCTTGAAGTAAGCGGTGATACGCAGTTCCCAGATTACGAAAGTGTTGCTAATTGGACAGTTGTCGAGCAAGAACAGCATCAGCCTGATAACAAAAACCCTTACTCGTATACGTTTGTAACCCTGTACAAAAATTCGTAACATTATTGCGGTAAAATTAATTAGTTGGTACAATATTACACAATCTTGGTAAGAAGAAAGTATTACATAAGGGCAAAATATGATGAAGTTACCAAATATGTTACTTGCAGCGGCTGTTGTTCAGCTTCAGTTGCGTATACAGCACCAGCAAAAGCTGATGATCAATTAGCGGTTTCAATCTGTGAGTATATTGCAGCAGATGATAAAAACCGTTTACGTGATAAGCTTAAGAGCTCACGTGTTAAAATCCGTAACATCTTTGATGCTGTACAGTGTAATGGTAATAACATGCTTCGTCATGCAATCGAAAGCGGCGCAGCAGATACAGGTGAATACATCGTTAAGAACCTATCTAAAAGTTCTTTAGAAGACGGTGCAGACATCGCATGGGCTGAAGCAAACGGCCACGGTGGTTCACCACTAATCGCTGTTATTAAAGACCGCGCAGGTCTTTAATTTAAAAGCCAATAGAATTTAAGAAACCGCACTCGTTGCGGTTTTTTTATGCCTGAAAAACGCTTCGCTAAATTAATTCCTACTCGCTGTAATACGTAATTATTTGCTATTAAAAAATGCGCCTATTTGGGAGGGGAGGCAGGCTAATATTAAGTGTAGTCAGCTCACAAGATAGGCGAATTGATATGAATACATACAAAAAAGCCGTGTTTGTTTTCACAAACACGGCTTCTATCTTTGTTATCTCGTAACTCGTAACTCGTAACTCGTTTACAGCTTCTTAAACTTTAAACGCATCGACCGATAAACGTAGTTCTTCTGCTAACTTATCAACTTCTGAACTTGAAATATTGGTTTGGTTTGCGCCCTCAGCTGTTTGCTCTGCAATTGCCACAATCGACTCTAAGCGTTCGCTAATTTCTTGTGATACTTGTTGCTGTTCGTGAGCGGCTGTTGAGATCTCTTCACTTACATTATGAGCTTGTGCAACGGCTGCAGTGATTGAATCAAGGGCTGTATTGGCAAGGTCTGATTGCTCAACACACGACTCAGCTTGTTGCTTACCTTTCGACATCGCCGATACAGCAGCCTCAGCGCCAACCTGAAGTGATTCAATCATAGCTTGGATCTCTTGGGTCGACTCTTGAGTCTTGCTTGCTAAAGAGCGAACCTCGTCAGCTACAACAGCGAAGCCTCGACCTTGTTCGCCAGCACGTGCAGCTTCAATTGCAGCATTAAGCGCAAGTAGGTTAGTTTGCTCTGCAATGCCACGAATAACATCTAAGATACCGCCAATTGATGCGCTGTCTTTATGTAGTTGATTGATAACTTGTGATGCATCATCAACTTCACGGGCAAGTTGTTCAATGGTTGCTTTATTTTGTGAAGAAATACCTTTAACACGGTCTGCTTCTTTATCCGCGTTTTTAATTTCACTCAGCGCTTGTTGAGCACTGCTGCTTACCGCTTGTGATGTACTGCTCATTTCAGTGGTTGCAGTTGCAGCTTGTTCAACTTGTGCTTGTTGATTACGAATCGCCTGGCTTGACTCTTCAGTGATTGCAGAAGTTTCCTCAGAAGCCGCAGCAAGCTGTGTAGAGCGAGAAATAATACCTTGAATAAGCGTACGCAAACTTTCGATGAGTGTATTACAGCTTCGTGATAACTCACCAAACTCATCTTTAGCTGAATCATCTAGGCGTTGAGTCATGTCACCGCTAGCAACAATATCAAGAATACGGTTTACTTCAGACAGAGGTTTAGTAATACGGTTTACAGTAATCGCCGCCACTGCAATAGCAATTAAAGTCGCGATAACCATGGCAATCCAAGTCCAAATAGTCGCCGTTGATACATTGCCGCTTACATCTTGCTGTAAGTCAAAGGCAAGGACAGTTGCTTGATCAACAAGCTCTTTAAGTTGTTTTAGGGCTTCGGTCGTTGATTTTTCTGCATTGGCTAGTTCAGATTCAGTTTGTGCAATTGCATCAATTAGGCGTTTTTTATTTGCAGATAAACTGTTGTTGCCGCGCACGTTATTGGCAAGGCTTTCAAAATAACCATTTAGGTCATTATATAAGTCAGCATTATTATCAATGATAGCTGGGCGGATAAGGCCAAGGCTTCGTTCAACTTCTTCCAAGTAGTAAACTTGCTCGTTTTTAACAATATCTAACGTGTTAAGGGTTTTAACCGTTAACATATCGGTACTATTAGTGACGACTGACTGGAAGTTGTTTTCCATGTTGTTAGCAGCTTGATAAGCACGTGAGTGGTTTTCTTCAAGGCCATCAATATCAATGATATCTAGCACAACTGAGTTAGCATCTTCAGCGCTGATCTCGATACTTTCAAGCTGCGTGCGTAGCGTTTTATTCAGTTCTAGCTGAGTTTGTTTATCTGCGAAAAGGTTATCAACAGATTTAGCAAAACGTTTATAAGTTTGTTCAACTTCTTGGCTGCTTTGTTTCAGTTTAGGATCGTTACTCACTATCTGCTGTAGCTCTTGATAAGAGCTATCGTAACGCTTTTTCTGTTCAGTAAAATTCTTGCGAAGAGCCGCTAACTCATCTTGTGATGTGGTGTAAAAGCTGGCTTGTGCCGATTTACTCATCAAAATGAATTCAACCTGCAACTCATAACTTTTATCGAGAGCCGGTAATGACAGCTGATTAACTCGCTGCGTTGATTGATCAATGTTGGTAATTCTGATCAACGAGTTACCACCAATAAATAGCAGGAGTAACGTAATAACAATAAAGCCACCCCAAATACGCTGTCTAACGGTTAAGTTCATATGTAATTCCAGAAAATAGTACTAATCAACACTTATCGGCAAGGTTGCCAATTAGTTAAGTATTTAAATTTAATTAGCTTTAAATTAAATTAACTTTAATTGTTATAAATCTAACAGATGTTCAGCTATTTTTCAGTTTATTTAGATAAAAGAGTGGGATTTTTCGACAAAACAGCCTTTTTGGCTGAGTTCCATGAGTGTCATAGCACCTCCCCATACACAGCCGGTGTCGAGAGCGTGAATATTTTTAGCTTTAACTTTACCTTCTAAAGCAGCCCAATGACCAAATGTGATTTGTTGTTTGAGCTTACTAATGTTCGGATGCTCGAACCAAGGGATTATTGAGCTATCTTCACTAATGCTGGTTTTGTTACTGAAATCGAGTTCACCAAGCAAATTAACAAAGCGCATGCGCGTGAAGTAATTAACGATATAACGAAATTTAGCCTCGTTAGGTAATGTTGATTGCCATTCTAATGGATGGGGGTCATACATATTGGCAAAGTAATGACTTGCATCAGCACCTTGATAGCAACGCTCTGCAAAGCGAGCACGCTTTAGTGCTTTTTTTATCGACCAATTAGGGTTTAAGCCAGCATGGCTAATGAGCATGTCATAGCGTTCAAGCCAAATAGCTAATGGCTGTTGTTGCAAAAAGTGAATATATTCAGCGCGTTTTGGGCTATTAAAAACATCAGCAAGTTTATCTTTTGGGTTTGCTGGTTTATTTAGATAATGACAAGCAATAAGGTGTAAATCATGATTACCAAGGGTAATACTGACACTGCCTTGCATTGTATATAGGTGCTCGAGGCAGGCGAGTGAATCAGGGCCTCGAGCGACAATATCGCCGACTAAGTAAAGATGATCTTGGCTTGGGTTAAAATCGATACGTTTTAAGAGCGTATCAAATTCACTATAACAGCCCTGTAAGTCACCAATTGCGTAGTCAGCCATTGTTACCTAGTGCAAAATGTTTGGACGGGCTAAACGAAACACCTCGATTGGTGCTTCAAATTCAGTACCAAACTCGTTGCGCATGGTGTAGTGGCCTTGCATAGTCCCTACAGGGGTATCAAGTACCGCACCGCTGGTGTATTTGTAACTTTCACCAGGGGCAATGGTCGGTGTTTCACCAACAACGCCTTCACCTTGTACTTCCACTTCTTTGCCGTTGGCATCGGTAATTAACCAGTAACGACTCAAAAGCTTAGCACTACATAAACTGTGGTTTTTTATGGTGATTGAGTAAGCAAAAACGTATTTATCTTGTTCAGGCTCTGATTGACCTTCTACATAGAAGGTCTCAACCGACACCTTAATTGGAGAACCTAAATTACTGCTTGTTGTCATAAATCCAATTAGCTATATCAATAAATTGTTGTAAAGACAGGCTTTCTGCACGAAGAGTGATATCAATACCGATACCTGTTAGCTCTTCAGCTGTAAGCAAGTTAGCTAAGCTGTTACGCAGTGTCTTACGGCGTTGATTAAATGCTTCTAAACATACCGTATTTAATAGTTTAGTGCTTTTAGCTGTGCGTTGCTCTGGCTTTTTCGGGATCAAGCGAATAACCGCTGAATCAACTTTAGGAGCTGGCTTAAAACACTCTGGTGGCACATCAATTACTGGCATTGCGTGGCAGTAATATTGTGTCATTACACTTAAACGGCCAAACGCTTTACTACCCGGGCCTGCTACCATACGCTTGACCACTTCTTTTTGTAGCATAAAGTGCATATGCTCAACGTTATCTGCGAACTCAAATAAATGGAATAGCAGTGGGGTCGATACGTTATAAGGTAAGTTACCAAAAATCTTTAATTTTTCGCCAGACTTGATCAGAGTGCTAAAATCAAACTTCATTGCATCGCCTTGATGCACCGTTAATTTTGGCCCTAAGAATGGGTGGCTTGTTAAACGTTCTGCTAAGTCTTTATCTAGCTCAACAACAGTTAGGTGGCCACTTAAATCAGCGACTGGCTCAGTGATTGCACCAAGACCCGGGCCGATTTCTACTAAATTGTCTTCAGGTTTAGGATCGATAGCCGTGACGATTTTGTCGATGATCATGTCATCGTTTAAAAAGTTTTGACCAAAACGCTTACGTGCGCGGTGTCCTAAATGTACTTTATCTGTCATTGATTCTGTGCTTTTTCATGGGCGAGCTTAATTGCTTCGCGGATCGCTAATTCAAAACTACCTACATCAGCAGTACCCGTGCCGGCTAAATCGAGCGCCGTACCATGGTCTACTGAGGTGCGAATAAATGGCAGGCCAAGGGTGATGTTGACCGAATTGCCGAAACCTTTGTATTTTAGCACAGGTAATCCCTGATCGTGATACATTGCTAGCACTGCATCTGCTTGCGAAAGGTATTTATCTTGAAAAAGGGTATCAGCAGGCAATGGTCCAATTAAGTTCATGCCTTGGTTATTTAACAGCTCTAACGTTGGCGCTATGGTATCAATTTCTTCAGTGCCTAAATGACCATCTTCGCCAGCATGTGGATTGAGGCCACAGACGAGGATACGTGGTTTTTCAATACCAAACTTAGTTTGCAAGTCATGGTTTAAAATAGTGGCAACTTTACTTAAACGCTCAACGGTGATTGCGCGCGATACGTAAGCAAGCGGTATGTGCGTCGTGACAAGTGCTACGCGCAAGCCTTCGGTTGCTAACAACATCACGACATCAGCAGTATTCGATTGCTGTGCAAAATACTCAGTGTGACCGCTGAATGAGATACCTGCTTTGTTGATAATTCCTTTATGTACTGGGCCTGTAACAACTGCGGCAAAGGTACCGTCCATATTTTTTTCACTGGCGATACGCAGTGTATCTAGTACATATTGACCATTGGTGTCATTTAGTACACCTACTTCAACGTTTGTGCCTAAATCTACTTGGTGTAAGTAAACACTGCCAGCAGGCGCAATACTAGGCGCTTGGCTATCATCGAAGTCAATTAAGTTAATGTCTAAGCCAAGCAACTTGGCACGCTGTTTTAACAGCGCACCATCAGCAATCACCACCAGTTGGGCATCCCACTGGTGCTGCGCTAACTTGATAAGTAAATCAGGGCCAATACCGGCTGGCTCTCCTGGGGTAATTGCAATTCTAATGGTCATAATTTTTATTCTGTTGGGAAAATATCAACGTGTGCTTGCTCACGCATTTCTTGCTGCCAGTTGAAACTTTCTTCTTTAAATTTACGATTAAACAGGAGTTGGTGAGCGCGGTTACGCTTAGCTTGCTCTGTTTTATCTGCTACACGCTTATCAAGTAGCTGTACAATGTGCCAACCAAACTGTGTTCTGAACGGCTCACTGATTTCATTTTTTTCTAGCGAAAGCAGAGTATTTTTGAACTCTGGTACATAAGTACTTGGGTCTGTCCAATCGTACTCACCGCCTTTTAATGCAGATCCTGGATCTTCAGAGTACTCTTTAGCAAGCTCAGCAAAGTCAGCCTTACCTTCACGAAGGTCTTTTGCAAAGCCTTTAAGCATGTCACGGGCTTTTTCTTCGCTTAAAATAATTGATGGTTTTATTAGGATATGACGAGAGCGAACCTCTGTTGTTTCAACTACTTGACGACCACGAATATCCTGAACTTTAATGATATGGAAACCAGCGCCTGAGCGAAGCGGGCCAACGATATCATCTTTTTTATGGCCTTTAACTGCCTCAGCGAATAGTGATGGCATTTCGTTTATGCTCATCCAACCAAGCTGACCACCTTCAAGTGCTTTTGAACCGCTAGAAGATGAAATAGCAATGCGTTTAAACTCTTTGCCTTCTTTTAAAAATTCGATAACTTTATCCGCGCGAGTTTTGGCACTAGCGATCTCTTCAGCTGTCGCATCTCCTGGAATATCAATTAAGATGTGGCCAATATCATATTCTTCAGCATTCTTGCCTTGTGTTTCCATAATTTTTAAAAGGTTATCAATCTCTTGTTCACTAATATATATACGGCGATCGACATTCATACGAGTAACTTGCTGCGTGGTAATTTCTTTACGGATTTCCTCACGGTAGGCAGGATAACTGTCTCCAGCAGCTTCAATTGTACGACGTAAATCAGCAATTGTACCGCCTTGCTCGCGCGCCATGTTTTCTAGCGTTTGGTCTAACTGAGAGTCTGAAATTTCTAGGCCCATTCTTGATGCAAGTTGCATCATTAATTCTTGACTAACTAAACGTTCAATCGCTTGAATACGAAGCGTGTCATCAGAAGGTAATTCTTGACCTTGCTCTGCAGCTTGAGTTTTTACTCGGTTGATTATGGTATCTACTTCACTTTGTAAAATAACACCTTGGTTAACTACACCAACGACTTTGTCGATTTCGACAGGTTTTGCGAAAACGCTTTGGCAAAGGCCAACTGTTAATAATGCAGATGCAAATAATTTTTTTAAATTCATACTTTTTCTAATACTCTTGCTAATAGTACTGCGGTACTAGTTATTAAGAAAATACGGTCTACGATAGCCAAAAATACCTTGTTGTAATAATTTTTGTGCATCATAACGGCTTTTACTTCCAAGCCCTTTTAATACGATATTGAAGCCAATACTGGTATCAAAGGTTGCTTGCTCTTGACCAATCGCCTGGTTCAAATCTGTTTCGATTTGACGACGGCCTGTGATTTGAAACGCCCAACAGCACGATTCATACTGAAGACCGCTGAAAACCTCAATACTACGACCACTTTCTAAATCGCGGTGATAGCTGCCAACAAACTGCCAATCTTGCGATAGCGGAATGCTAGTAAATAGACCAACTTGCTCGATTGTATTGCCTGAGACATCATTTGCATAGCGATGGTTCAATTGCACGAGCTGTTTATCGTCACCTTTATAATCTAAGGTGATATTTGATTGAATAATTTCTTTACCATCAGTGTCGTATTGAATACCACCTGATAAATACCAGCGACGGTGCCAATGTAACATGGTTTGCGCTGCGAACAAGGCATTGTAGTTAGTATCAACATTAATACCTTGTGATGTAGGTTTAGCATCATCACTTAAATAGAATATTTGGCCAGCGCTGAAATTAAATACTTCTTCGTTTTCACTGCTAAACAGGCGAGTTGTCGCACCTAACGTAAATTGGTTCGCAGTGGCAATGCGGTCGATGCTTGAGAATCGACGGTCTCTAAATAAACCAAAAAAGTCGTCTTGTAATTTTGTTGTATCGTAAAGGCCAATGTTTGATTGGTCTTTATTAGGGGTGTACAAGTACTGAATTTGTGGTTCAAGTGTTTGAATACCATCTTTAAAGAAAAACGCAGTTTCACGCTCAAAATTTAATTGGCTGTATAATCGCACTTTTGGCAGGGTACGGGTGACTTTTTCGTCGTAGTCGGTACCTGTTAAATCACCATGCTGATTATATTCTGTATGCAGTAAACTGAATTCAGATAAAAACGACCAGGCATATTCTTGATAACCAAAACTTGCTTTCGGTTCTATGTGAACACGGCTTGCTTCATCAATGACGGCATCATCATTCGTGAAGTAGCTAAGCTCACCATCTAAGGTTAAATCAACGCCATAAAAGTTATAGGCATCAGTTTGCGAAAAGCTAATTTGTGGCAGCGCCGCGTATGATTCGCGGTGATCACCAAGCACTTCAAAACTTTGCAACTTGATATTAGTACGCCAAGTGTCACCTAAGTGGGAGAGTGAACCTGTGCGGTATAACTGAGTGTCTGTACGGGTCGCATAACCAGAATTTAAATCGGTTAAGTAGTTATCATCACTAACGTTAGTAATATCGATATTACCGCGCCAGTTCTCACCAAAGTAGCTTTGCTGCTGCCAATGGAATAGATAACGCGAGTCAACATTTGGCTCTTCATCATCTTTATCTAAGTATTCAACGGCAATGAGACCGTTGTTTTGCTCAGTTAAATAACGAAACTCACCAATCATTTGTAAGCCGCGCTTCGACATATAGCGAGGCGTAATGGTGGCGTCGTAATTAGGTGCAATATTCCAATAATACGGAGTGATAGTTTCAATACCGTAGCGACCAGAACTTGAGAAATTAGGTGTTAATAAACCTGATTTACGGCGGTCATCTAACGGAAACGTAAAATAGGGAATATAAAGCACGGGCGTATCAAATACTCGTAATACGGTATTGTGGGTTTCGCCCCAGCCATCTTCACTTGATAAGTCAATTTCGTCAGCTTCGATTGCCCACACCGGTGTTTCGCCGGGGCAGGTAGTAAAGCTTGCGTTCATCAGGTTTAGGCCAGACTCGTTGACTGTTAGTTTTTCTGCGCCACCATGACCTAGTTGGTCGGTGAGCTTATAATCAGCACCAAGCAAGCTTAATTCAGAATTATTTAAATCCGCATTGAGCCCAGAGCTATTAATTTGGCTTACTTTATCGCGATAAACGATAGGGCCGGTTGCATTAAGTAACCCACGTTGTTTGTCAATCAGTGCACTTTGTGCGGACAAATTCATCGTTAGGGTGTTAATATCTACATTACCGGTAAATTCTGCGCTTTGGGTACCCAATAGTTCAATATCATCGGATTTGATATCGATCATATTAAGTTCAAGGCCAGGGAGCGGTTGCCAAGCTCTGGTTTGCATTGAAGTGCCACAAAAATTGTGTGTCAGTTCAGTTTCGGCGAACGATGGTGCGCTAAGTACGCTTAGCATCATTATGCCCCAGGTTTTGCTCATTTAATGACCTTAATGCTCTTTGGTTGGATATAAGCTAGACATAATAAAGGAAAACAATGGCAAATACAGTAATTGACTTAGTGAAAAATAGATATCTTACTAAATGAATCGTTATAAAAGTTTACAGCAGTTTTTAAATCCTCACTTTAAAGAGGATGAATATCAATTAGCCGCCATCACTGGGGATGCGAGTTTTCGCCGTTATTTCCGTGTAAATACAGGTGATCAAAGCTATATTGTCATGGACTCAGATCCAGACAAACTAGATAACACACCTTATATAGAACTTAACAAAGTATTTTCTCAGCATGGGTTTAAATTACCAAAAATTCTTCAGGCAGATGAAAAGCAAGGCTTCTTCTTGCTGAGTGATTTAGGCAATACTCATTTGGCTGATTTACTGGGCGACGAAGACCGCACTTTACACTACAAACATCTAATAAAGTTAAGTGCACAGTGGGCGCAAATCCCGCCTGCCCAATATATGAAAGTATTTGATGGCGATTTTTTACAGTTTGAGCTAAGCATTTTTAGAGATTGGTTAGTCGATAACTTTATTGGTGAGCAACTCTCTGCTGATGAGCAGCAAATGTGGCAACAAGCCTGTGAGTTATTAATTAATAATGCGCTTGAGCAACCAATTGTTACGGTGCACCGAGACTTCCATAGCCGCAATATTATGCGCACAGGGCAGCAATGGGCAATCATCGATTATCAAGATGCCGTACAAGGGCCGGTGTGTTATGACCTTGTTTCGTTATTAAGAGATTGCTATTTCAAGCTACCAGAGCAAGAACTCGACTACCTTTTACATTACGCTTATGACGAATTTAGCGAGCAGCAGCTATTGCAAGACACCTCATTTGCGATGTTTAAACGTTGGTTTGACTTAACCGGCGTGCAGCGTCACTTAAAAGCTGCGGGCATATTTTGCCGCTTAAAATTACGTGACGGTAAGTCTGGCTATTTGAATAATGTGCTGCCAACCCTTACGTACATCAGTAATGTCAGTAAAGAATACCCAGAGTTAACAGCCCTTGGTCAGTGGATAGAGCAGACAATTATTCCACAGACCAAGCAGCGTTTAACGAAAGAGTCGAAATGAAAGCAATGATCCTAGCGGCAGGGCGTGGTAAACGCATGATGCCGCTAACCGAAACGCAACCAAAGCCGATGCTAAAGATTAACGGCAAGCCACTATTAGAGCATCATATTAATAACTTACGTCAAGCCGGGGTTACCGATATTGTTATTAACCTTGCCTGGCAGGGCGACAAAATAACAGAGTATTTCGGTGATGGTTCGCAGTTTGGTGTATCGATCACTTACAGCCAAGAGCAGGCTGGGGGGCTTGAAACCGCTGGTGGTATCATTCAAGCATTGCCGTTATTGGGTGAGCAATTTATTGTTATCAATGGTGATGTGTTTACTGATTACGATGTGACTTCGTTAATGCAGTTGCACCTGCAAGTCGGTGAGGCGCATATTGTCCTTGTTGAAAATCCTGCGCATAATCCTGATGGTGATTTTGCGCTGAGTCATCTAAGCCCTGATAGTCAAAAGTATACTTTTTCCGGTATAAGTCGTTATCATGCTGATTTCTTTAAAGGTCTCAGCACTGGTATTCGTCCACTTGGGCCTATTTTGCGAGAAAAGCTCAGTGAGCATCAGGTTTCGACTGAACTTTATTTAGGTCAGTGGGATGACATTGGCACACCAGCCAGACTCGACGAAATCAATCAGCGTTTCGCTGTGTAATAACAACAGAGGTTTGCCAAATTATGTGGGGAAA
The DNA here is from genome assembly GCF_002964625.1 of Pseudoalteromonas sp. T1lg21. Taxonomy (NCBI): domain Bacteria; kingdom Pseudomonadati; phylum Pseudomonadota; class Gammaproteobacteria; order Alteromonadales; family Pseudoalteromonadaceae; genus Pseudoalteromonas; species Pseudoalteromonas sp. T1lg21. The sequence continues at coordinate 730,041 of NZ_PQBX01000056.1, read as the reverse complement.
AGTACTCGGTTTTTGTTTTGGCTTTATGTTTGGCAAATTTATAGGAGCCTTACTGGGTCTTTACCTAGGCCATATGTTCGATCGCAGCTTAAAACAAGATTTTGATAAAGCCGGTGGTTTCTCTGGTTTGTTTAAAGGCGATGATATTAACGAACGCCAAGCACTTTTCTTTTCGAGCTGTTTTGCAGTGATGGGGCATATTGCCAAATCAAATGGCCGTGTTAGTGAAACGCATATTCGTGCTGCCAGTGTCTTTATGGACGAAATGGGGCTCTCAGGCGATGAGCGTCGCGAAGCACAAGATGCCTTTCGTAGTGGTAAAGAAGCTGACTTTTCACTAAAAGAAACGGTTCATGACTTTAAAGAGCGCTTTGCTCGACGTCATGATTTATTGCAACTATTCCTTGAAATACAAATTCAAATGGCCTTTTCTGATGGTCACCTTGCAGAGCAAGAAAAGCAGCTTTTGCAAGAGGTGAGCAAGCAGTTAGGTATTTCGCGTACGCAGTTTGCAATTTTATTAAAACGTTACCAAGCCGAATTTGCATTTCGCCAGCAACAGCAACGTTTTTATGAACAGCAGCGTCAACAAAGCCAGCAAAATCGCAGCACCCATAGTGAAGAACGTGGTCATCGTGTGCCACCTAATAATGCGATGAATCGCGCCCAAGCATTAGCCCTTTTAGGCTTAAACAGTGATGCATCGGCACGAGATATTAAAGTAGCTTATCGAAAACTCATGGCTCAACATCACCCCGATAAGCTGGTATCACAAGGTCTACCAAAACATATGATGGAAGTTGCGGTAAAGAAAAGCCAAGATATTCAAGCGGCTTACGAGTATTTAAAAAAGGCGGCGTAAAAAGCCGTCTACTTCTTTGAGCAGCCGCTGATGCTGCTCAGGCTCTGAAGGAACACCAAATAACTCTCTTTGTCGGTAGTCATATTTAGCGTGTTTTCTTACCCAGCGTTTTCTGTCTTTTACACTTTGCAGCGTGTCAGGGTTACCCTCACTATAAAAAATATCCAGTAGCGGTGGGCTGATAGTCGAAAGCGTGGCATTGAGATGCTGGTTACGAACACTGTTAGGTAAATAACTACCTAGGCTAATAAAAGCGTTTAATTCGTTATTTGGAAAGCTAGCATAATGCTCAATCAATAGCCCCGCACTGGCACCTTGCGCCACGACAATAATATTGCCACCTTCATCCATGGCACTGTTATACAAGGCATTGAATCTGGCAATTAGCTTTAATTTATAATCATCAAGCACGGCTTCACTAATATTAGGTTCACCTGTAACAAAGTGAGGCGCTTGTTGTGTTTCGGCTAGTGGAGCAGGAGCTGCTTGTTCATCACTTTGTGTCGTAGATTCAGTTTTAGAGCTTTCTGATGGCTTAGGCGTTGCCATATCAGCAGGGTGCCAATCAATGTCAGGCATGGTCATGGCAAGTGTTGCATAGCCAATTTCGTTTAACTGCTTACGCAAAAAGTTAATACCGGCATTATTAGTGGGTAGGTGCTGCCAATCAGGAATAATGAGCACAATCCCGCGTTGGCTTGCTGCCATCGATTGACGATATAAGCTAATGAACTCATCTTCACCGGCAAGCAGAGTACGTACTTCATCACTTGGTAAAAAGCGTTGAATATCGTTAGTGACCAAGCTTGACCAAGGGGTCGGTTTAATAAAATCGGCAGCATTCACATTGCCCATCAACGCAAAACAGGCTGCGTAAGCTAAGCGATGTGCGGGTTTTAAATTCATGCCGATATTACCTGAGTCTTTAATTAAATCAGTGATTAATTAACTATCGGCAGTCTTTATTAAATATTTAGCGAATTGTCTTAAAACTCAGGAGCAGCTTCAAAAATCAGTGTTTCGCCGCTGACTGGGTGAGCTAAAGTTAGCATTTCGGCATGCAGTTGTAAGCGAGGAGCCATGGCAAATGCCTCGGGATGCGCATACAACTTATCGCCTAAAATAGGGTGACCTAATGACAGCATGTGCACACGTAGTTGGTGAGAACGCCCAGTAATAGGGGTCAGCTCGACACGAGTTGCATCCTGTTCACGCTCAAGCACTTTAAAGTGGGTTAATGACGGTTTGCCATTGTCGTGATCAACCATTTGCTTTGGGCGGTTCGGCCAATCACAAATAAGTGGCAAATCTACCGATCCTGTTTGTTGCTCAAGCTTACCAAATACACGAGCAATGTAGCGTTTCGCGGTTTTTCTATCTTGAAATTGAATGCTTAAATTACGATGCGCTTCTTTGTGCATGGCTAAGCAAATAATGCCAGAGGTTGCCATATCTAAGCGATGAACAATTTTCGCAGTTGGAAATACACGATTAACGCGTGAAATAAGACAATCGGCGTGTTTCGGATCTTTTCCCGGCACAGTAAGTAAACCACTTGGTTTATTCACAATAAGTAGGTCATCGTCTTGATAAACAATACTTAAATAAGGTGTCATTGGGGGATTATAATTGAGTAACACAGCCAGCCTCGATGATATGCAAGGGCGCTATTTTAAAGGAGTATGAGCGCATACACAATGCCAGTGCAGGTTTTCGAGTATATGCTAACGAGTCGGACTCTCTTTATTTCGGCTTGTTGTAGTTAGCGTAAAAAACGCGATGTGAAAGCACATCGCGTTTTTTGCAGACGTATAAAAATCTTAATCTTTACTACTTATGATAGCTTAAGCACGTTTCCACTTCGTTCTTCGAGCCTAAGATCACCGCAACACGTTGGTGAATTGCATCGGGTTGAATGTCCATGATGCGCTCATCAAGTAGTAAAATGTTGGGCAGCTCGTTACACCAGCAGGCATTAATTTTATCGGCTTGGCAGTGAATGGTTGCTTTGCATAATGAGCAAGTAATGGTTTTCATTTAGTAAAAAGATGCTTTGAGATTGAAAGGTAAGCATAGCAAATATATTGAATAGGAAATTAATTATATTTGTACCTATATTTTGACTAAAATATTTGGTGTATGTATATTGAGCATTCTATTTTAAAAAGGAAATTTAATATGAAAATAAATTTAAAGTCCCTATTTTGTATCTCATTAGTTTTTTCTTCATACAATTCTATGGGATTAGAATTAAGGCCTATGGCAGGTTTTGAAGACACAGGCCCCATAGATTACAGTCAGGCAGTTTCTTGTCTTGATTATATCGGTGCTAATAGGAATGATGATTTAGGCATAAGAAATTGCATCATAGACAAGCCAAGTCAGGAGTGGTTTTTTACTGAGTGGTTTGATGGTAGTTATAGGATTGAAAATGGAGAGGGTGGCTGCTTAGATGATCTCTATGGTAGCAAGTATGTTGGAGTTTGGGGGAAATGCCATACGAAAAGTAACCAGAAATGGAGGTTAATTAAAAATGATGCAAGTTCTACCTACTTGATTAAATCAGAAGAAGGAAATTGTTTAGATTTAGGTGACAATGGAAAGTTATATGCTTGGAAGTGCCATGGTAAACTTAATCAAAAATGGTTAATTACTGACGGTGGTTATATAATTACCGACTTTTAATTGATTATTGCCTATTGGTATATGATCAGCAGGAAACTTCATAAGTCTGAGGTTTCCTGCTCAAATAATCCTTTTCTTACTACTTATGATAGCTTAAGCACGTTTCCACTTCGTTCTTCGAGCCTAAGATCACCGCAACACGTTGGTGAATTGCATCGGGTTGAATGTCCATGATGCGCTCAGTGCCTGTTGAGGCAATACCGCCAGCCTGTTCAATTAACATTGCCATTGGGTTTGCTTCGTATAGTAAACGTAATTTGTTCGGTTTATTTGGATCTTTCGTGTCGGTTGGGTAAGTAAAAATACCACCACGACATAATACACGGTGCACATCACCGACCATTGCAGCAATCCAGCGCATGTTAAAGTTACGACCACGTGGGCCTGTGTCACCAGCAATTAGGTCATTGATGTAATTTTGCATCGCTGGTTGCCAATGACGTTGGTTTGAAGCATTGATTGCAAATTCGCTAGTTTCTTCAGGTACGCTTGCAAAATCTTGCGTTAATAAGAAGGTACCGTGCGTTTTATCTAAGGTGAAAAAGCGTGTGCCTTTGCCGGTTGTTAACGCCAGCACGGTAGATGGGCCATATAATACATAACCCGCTGCAACTTGGTTTTTACCCGGTTGCATAAAAATACTAGGATCAGCCGGATCAGCCCCTTCAGGCGCCGCCATAATTGAGAAAATCGTACCAACGAGTGAGTTGATATCAGTATTTGATGAGCCATCAAGTGGGTCGAATGCAACAATGTAGTTGGCATCTGGATTACCCGCAACGGTGAAGTCCTCTTCTTCAGAGGCAATGGCTTTTACGTAGCCCGATTCTAATAAAATATCTTTTAAAAGTTGGTTAGTTAGAACGTCGAGTTTTTTCTGTGTTTCACCCTGAATGTTTTCGTCTAGGGTTGAGCCTAATACGCCAGATAGGGCGCCTTGACCAACACGAAATGAAATTTCTTTACATGCCGCAAGTACCGTTCTGATCAATGAGATCAGTTCACGAGGGCAACCATCTTCTAACAATACCGGTGGGAGTCTACGCATTCTATTTTCCTGATAACGTTGTAGCCAGACATTTTTAGTGTGAGAGAGAATGTCTTAGCAAGCGCTGAATTTCGTCTTAAATAGCTGATTTTTCTTGGCGGTACTTTATACTGCTTAATACCTATACAGTATTTAAAACGCGAATAACAAAGATAAGATTATGCAAAAAATACCATTACTACGATATCTGCTCTTAGCTGTGCTACTTACTATGATAACTCAAGCACACGCAGCAATTAAGTCTATAAATGATTTTACTGAAAAAATGACTCATTTTTCAGGCTATTTTTCATTTTACTACGACACAGAAAACGGCAAATTGTACCTTGAGGTGGATAAACTCGAGCAACAATTTTTACTACAACAAAGCCTACCTTACGGTGTTGGTTCAAATGATATTGGCTTAGATCGTGGTCAGTTAGGTGACACTCATTTAGTACAGTTTGAGCGTTTTGGCGATAAGGTGATGTTAAAAGCTATCAATACTTATTACCGCGCTAATACTAATAATCTTGCAGAACAACAAAGTATTAAAGAGGCGTTCGCATCGAGTATTTTAGCGGGTTTTAGTGTTGTCGCTCAGTCAGACACTGCGGTACTCGTTGATTACACCCCTTATTTATTAAGCGATGTTCATGGTGTAAGCCGTCGTTTATCGGCAACCGGGCAGGGAAGTTTTAATTTAGATAGCAACCGCAGTGCGGTTTATTTAGCACGTTCAAAAGCGTTTGAAAAAAATACTGAATTAGAAGCCGTGCTTACTTTTCAAGGTAGTAACCCAGGAAAGTATGTTCGCCAAGTGAGCGCAGACCCTTATGCGTTGACAGTACATATGCATCACTCATTAATTGAATTACCTGATGATAACTACACCCCGCGCAAGTTCCACCCTCAAGCAGGTTTTTGGAGCATTGAGCACAAAGATTATGCGGCAGCGCTGGGCGAGTCTATGTATGTGCGTTACATCCCGCGTCATCGTTTAGCGAAAAAAGATCCGAGCTTGCCAATCAGCGAGCCCGTTGAGCCGATTGTTTATTACTTAGATCCGGGCGTACCCGAGCCAGTTAAAACAGCGTTACTTGATGGGGCTAAATGGTGGAATGATGCCTTTAATGAAGCAGGTTATAAGAACGCATTTATCGTTAAAGTGCTCCCTGATGATGCCGACCCTATGGATATTCGCTACAACGTAATTCAATGGGTGCACCGTGCAACACGTGGTTGGTCATACGGTAGCTCCGTGATTGACCCTCGAACTGGCGAAATTATCAAAGGCCATGTGACACTGGGTTCACTTCGTGTACGTCAAGATATCCTAATTGCAGAAGCATTAGCAGCTCCCTATTTTGAAGGCAATGAAGTGGCTAAGCGTTTACAAGCCATGGCACTTGATCGTATTCGTCAATTAAGCGCTCATGAAGTCGGGCATACTTTAGGTATTTCGCATAACTTTGCAGCGTCAGTGGCAGACAGAGCCTCTGTAATGGATTATCCACACCCACTACTGAGCTTTGATGAGCAAGGTAAATTAGATGTAAGCCGAGGCTATGCTGCTGGTATGGGTGTGTGGGACACCCAAGTTATTAAATATGGTTATAGTGATTTCACTAATCAAGATGAAGCACAGCAATTGGCTGCTATTTTAGCTGAGAACAAAAGCAAAGGGTTGGAGTTTATCTCAGACAGTGATGCCCGCGCCCAAGGTGGCGCTCACCCAACTGGGCATTTATGGGATAACGGCAGTTCACCGAGTGATGAGCTAATGCGTGTACTTGATGTTCGTAAACAAGCGCTGACGAGCTTTGGTATTGAGAACATCAAAACGGGCACTGCTTTATCACAATTAGAAGAAATGCTGGTGCCGCTTTATTTGTTCCATCGCTATCAAGTTGAAGCGGCGGTTAAATTAATTGCCGGTGTAAATTACGAATACGAAGTACGCGATGGCTCACAACCAAAAGGGGCGCAGGTTGTTACAAAGCAAACACAACAAGCGGCAGTTGATGCAGTGCTTGCGACACTAAAAGCTGAGAACCTTGTTTTACCTGAGTCGGTATTAGCGCTTATTCCACCAAAAGCGTATGGTGAATCAAAATCACGGGAGAGCATTGTTGGTCGCACAGGCCTCACGCTTGATGCGATGGCGCTGCCAGAGGTTGCTGCAGCACATACCTTGAGCCTACTTTTTAATAGCCAACGCATTAACCGTTTAGCGCAGCAGCAAGCACGAAGCGATGCATTTTATGGTTTAGATGCGCTATTAGCACAAACTTATCAGCAAGTTTTCGAGCAAAAAATTGCTTCTGGGATGGCAGGTAAAATTAGTCAACGTGTGCAACTTTTAACAGCAAAACAATTTGCTGACCTAGTTGCAAGCAATGAGGTAGCACCCGAAGTACAAGCACAGCTTCGTTATTACTTAGCTAAACTTGCAAAGAGTTACCAGCAAGAATCAATGCTAGGCAGTGCATCCGTTGGTAACAGTGCATTTAAGCAATATTTAAGCGAGCAAATCAGTCACTTTTTAGAAAGCGGTGAATGGCCTGCAAACTTTAAAGTACTGCCAATGCCACCAGGCTCACCAATTTAATCCACCTTTCTTTTAAGACGCCTAGCATAGCTAGGCGTTTTACTTGCATAAAATTGGATATTTGCTAATCTAGCGGCCTTCCTTTTTTGTCTTTTTGAGGTGTATATGGCGTTCTTTTCTCGCTCGTTGTTAGCAGCGGCCATTACATTCTCTAGCTTTTCCAGCTACGCAACCCTAGAAAAAAAGCAATGCGATGTAGAGCTAAGCCATGGCTTAATCATCACCGATGATGTCATTCGTATTGTTGATAAAGGTCAAACTCGCGTACAAATCAACAACGATAACCAATTGTTTATACGGGGTTATTGGGTTGATTTAAGCCCTGAAGAAAGCAAAGTTGTGGAGCAGTTCAGTCGAGGGATTAGGCAAACCGTCCCTGAACTTGTTGATCTGGCGACCGATGGTGTAAACCTTGGCTTAAGTGCCATCGAGCAAGTTGTTGAGGGCATGTCAGACAAAGAGCCTGAAGTACTAAAAACTCAGCTGCAATATGTTGAGCGTGCACTGATGGATAAATTTAAGCGTGGTGATGACTTTTTCTTTATTGCCCCGCAGTCACTGTCGAAAATCGATGACTTTTTTACCAAAGAAATCAGTCAAAAAATTCACTCAGCAGTTCACGGTTCACTTGGCGCTATTTTAGTTTCGCTAGGCGATGCTTTTAAATCGCGCGAAGGTAACATCGAAGACCGTATCAATGATATGGGGCAGCGTATGGATATCATCTCAAAAGAAATTGATAAATCACTGCAAAAGAAAGCAGAGCAATTAGAGATGAAGGCCTCAGAGTACTGTGAGTGCTTGAACTCGTTAGATGTCACCGAATCACGATTACAACAAATGGTGCCGGGGATGGCCGATTTTGATTTGGTACAAATAAAGTCTTAATACGAATTTAAAACGAGAAAGCCCAGCAGTTGTTGGGCTTTTTCGTTTTTACTTGTTTGAATTAGCTAAACTTAGCGGTTTCAGTTTCTAAATCGCTAGTAAGGCCTTTGATCAAATCGGTTGCAGTATGAGCCTGATTAGATACATTAGCCGTTTGTGAAGCCGTGTCGGAGATAGTTACGATGCGCTTGGCGGTGTCTTCACCAGCATCAAGCTGTTCTTTTGCAGCAATGGCTATTTGATGGCTCATTTGTGCAATTGCGCTGAGTGAGCTGGCAACCCGTTTTAGTTCTTCATTGGCTTTAGTCGACTTTTCAACGGTTTGTTCGCTGGTACTAATACTAAGCGAAACAGATGATTTGGCATCTTGGGTTGCAGCCTGCAGTTTGCCAATCATATTGCGGATTTCTTCAGTGCTGGTTTGTGTGCGCTGGGCAAGCCCGCGAACTTCATCAGCAACCACTGCAAAACCGCGTCCTTGCTCACCTGCACGGGCAGCTTCTATCGCCGCGTTAAGCGCAAGTAAGTTCGTTTGTTCGGCAATGCCTTGAATAACAGTAAGTACATTTGCGATGTTATTTACTTCATCATCAAGTACTTGAATGTTATTACCAGCGCTGTCAATTTGCTGCTCTAAAAGCGCAATGGTATCAGCAGCCTCGCTAGTTAAGTGGCTAGCACTTTGACCTTGCTGCTCCGCTTCTTGTACTGAGTAAGCCGCTTGCTCAGCATGTTCTACAACGGTTTGTGCTGAGGCTGTTAACTCGGTGATAGCAGAAGCAACCATTTGTGTTTCTTCGTTTAGGCTACGAGTCAGTTTATCGAGCTCAACAGAGCGATATTCGTTATCGACACTTTGGTTTTTTAAGCTATCTGTAACACCTTTAATGCCGCCAACAACGCCACGTAAACCTTGCTGCATGTAATGCATGGCAGCAATAATGCTCTCTGGTGGAGCATCTTGGCGAATATGTGAGTTTAAGTTGCCGCGAGAGACGTTTTTAACAATACCAATTACTTCGTCAATTTCGCCGCCCAAGGCATTGGTGAGCGATGAGCCAAAGCGAGCAATGGCAAAAGTCAGCGCAATGGCTATGAGCATAGATAAGCCCAGCAACCACTTTGCAGTATTCCAATAACGTTCATCAACTTCTTTGGCGCTAATGCCTGTACCAACATACCAGCCAAACAGCGGTGTTTTTTGAACGACAGAAGTTAGATCAACGGTTTCCCCATTACGCACCGAATCCCAGTGATAGGTGATGATTTTTTGGTTGTGTTGCCTACTAGCTTTTCGACCATACGGCCGATGCTGTTGCCGCTAGCATCTTTGAAGTCGTTAAAGCTGGTGCCGTGCAGTTCAGGGTCGTGCGGCGTAGCGACAAAATCTAAGTTGTTGTCGACGACATACACATATTCTGAGTCGTGGTATTTATTTTCTCGAAGTACCTGAATAGCGAGTTTTTTTGCTTGTGCTTCTTCGAGTTGATTGTTTTTAACCATCAACTCAAATTGCTCAACAATATTAGTGGTGCTCTTCATGAGCTGGTTGATACGCGCGATGTTGTCGCTTTCGCTGGCATGGCGTAAAGATTGTAAGCCGAGTAACGCTATCGCAGATAACGCAATAAACATAGCGATAGCAAATAAGGTGATTTTTGTTTTTAAAGCTAATCCTGATAACACAGTCAGCCTCCTTTATTATTTCCCCTGTTAACTTCTACCACGTTTATCTGGTTTTATTAAGGAAAAATGACAGCGTTATCATGATTTTTACTCAAGTACCTATTTAGAGCTTCAGTTCGGCTTCTGTTAGGGCACGATATTCACCGCTTGCAAGGTTTTCATCAAGGGTGATGTCAGCTATTTTTTCACGATGTAATTCAACAACTTTATTACCTACAGCCGCAAGCATCCGCTTAACTTGATGGTATTTACCTTCGCAAATTGAAAGACGTAAGCTGTAGCTTGCAAGTTTTTCAACAATCGCAGGGCGAGTGAGCTCTTTTTCGTTGTGCAATTGCACCCCTTGCTCTAACGCTGCAATCGCTTCATCATCAATAGTGTCTTGAATTTCAACTAAATATGTTTTGAATTTGTTGTGCTTTGGTGCTGTAATTTTATGTGACCAGTCGCCATCATTGGTGATGATCACTAACCCTGTGGTATCGATATCTAAGCGACCTGCAACATGAAAGTCGCTCATATTTGGTTCATCAAGTAAATCAAATACTGTTGGGTGAAGGTCATCTTTGTTGGCACACACATAGCCCGCAGGCTTATTAAGCATGTAGTAGCGCTTACCTAAAAATACCAGAGGCTCGCCTTGCCAGCACACGTCGTCATCTTGGTTGACCGAATAGTCAAATGAGGTGATCACCTCGCCATTAACGGTGGCGTATTTACGTTTGATACCTGCTTTGGTTTTACTGCGAGGTAACTCGGCAATATGGCTGATAAATTTATCTAAACGGCATGGAAATTTCATTGGGATCACATTTTTAGTCGGCTACAATGGCGGCGAGTATAGCGGATACTAGTTACCTATGACAGTACAGCAAGGACAAATATTACAGTATTACCAAGCGCAAATAGCCAAAGGTGATTTGCAAGAAGACCATGCCCAGCGCACAGCGATTAATGCTCTTGATAAACTAGCCTCCGAACTGGCTGCACCAAGCCATTGGTGGCAAAGCACAAAGCCAGTAAAAGGGGTTTATTTATATGGTCCTGTAGGGCGTGGTAAATCCATGTTAATGGACGTGTTTTTTAAGCTTGTTAATATTGACGCTAAGCAGCGTTTGCACTTTCACCATTTTATGAAGCAAGTGCATGAGCGTTTGACTCAGCTGCAAGGGCAGAAAAACCCGCTGACGGTGATTGCTAAGGAGTGGGCAGAGCACATTCGCTTGATTTGTTTTGATGAGTTTTTTGTGTCTGATATTGGCGATGCCATGATCTTAGGTGGCTTATTCAACGCCTTGTTTGAGCAGCAAGTAGTGTTAGTGGCGACCTCAAACTGCCAACCGGAGCAGTTGTATCCTAACGGTTTACAGCGAGCACGATTTTTACCGACAATCGATTTATTAAATGAGTATTGCCATATTTTGAGTGTTGAAGGCGACAAAGATCATCGTTTTCGCTTTGGCAAACAAACCGAACACTACTTTATCGATAACAATGAGGCGCTAACAGAGCGCTTTTTAAAGCAAGAGCAAGCGGTACAAAAGCAAACAACGATAGAAGTTTGCCATCGCAAGCTAAGCTGTATCTTGCTCGCTCAAGACGCCATTATGTTTGATTTTATGGCGCTTTGCTCAGGACCTAGGAGCACCGCGGATTATATTTATTTGGCTGAGCGTTTTCAGCGCGTTTATTTAGTCAATGTGCCGGTCATGGGGCGCGGAGCCACGGGCAAACAAATTGTGCATGGTATTGAAGATAGCTATCAGCGAGAAAAGCAGGATTTACAAGAACACTTTTTAGATGATGAAGCACGGCGCTTTATTGCTTTGGTTGATGAGTTTTATGATCGCAGCCGGTTGCTGGTGATTTCGGCTGAAATGGGTATTAGCGATTTATATCAAGGCCAAAAGCTGGCATTTGAGTATGCGCGTACCGAGTCTCGATTAGTTGAGATGCAAAACTGGTAGAATTCGAAAAGATAAAAGGCGCATTAAAAATGCGCCTTTGTTGTCAGCCTAGCTGGGGATCTTCATATGTGCTTAAAAGCTATATTGAGCACCTACATACACGTAGCGACCTGCACCACCGCCGTATGCGCTATAGTAATTACCGCGTCCTGAAGGGTAGAAATCCCCTTTATTATCGAACACGTTATTTACACCACCGAATACGCGCAGTTGGCTCTGCTCACTCAGTGACATGATGTAAGACGCTGAAATGCTGTGTTTTAAGAACGAGCCATAATCTTGGTAGGCAAGTTTCTCTGGATTACTGATACAGGTATCTTCACCAGCCTCACAGCGGGCATCATTTTCGGCAATATACTCTTGGTAATCCTCTTCAAGACTTTGGCTTGCAATGAATGAGCCTAAGTAATTAGTGCGCCAGCGAATACGTAAGTTGTCGTTACGCCATGTTACTGACATTGAAGCTTTATCTTTGCTGCTACCGTAACCTGCGTAGTGGCTAGTCACTAAGCTGCCATCAAGCCCTTCATAGGTTTGTGAGTTTTCGATTACATGGTTGTAATCTAGTTTAAACGATAACTGACCTAGGTTATCTAAATCGAGTTTGTACTGTGCAACTACATCGTAACCGCGAGCAGTTAGCTCATCGAGGTTATATTGACGTTGTAAGATTTTAATAATATTACCTTCGCTGTTGCGGGTAATGTCATTACAAAATACGTTGTCTTCGCCCCATGCAGCTTCAGAGTTGTAGCACTCACGCATGATGTTTTCATTACTGATCTGCGAAATCGCATCAACAATGGCAATATCGTAGTAATCAACGGCAAGATTAAAGTTTTCTAAAAATGCTGGAGCGACGGTGATACCAAAGGTGTAAGTATCTGCGGTTTCCTCCTTTAGATTTTCGTTACCAGTCCCCGGTGAGTAGCTGTTGTTCTCATCGCTAAATTCAAAGTCTGGATCAGCAGCAAGTTGCGCAGCTAACGTCGGCTCTTTGCGGCAGTTATCGTGACCTGGTTTGGTTGATGTTGCCGTTAAACCGTCACAAATATCATCATAGCTGTCGTAATCGCCACGCGGTGGTGACATAAGCTCTGTGATTGTTGGCGCACGTTGAGCACGGGCGTAGTTTGCTCTAAATGCATAGCCTTCGACTGGCTCCCAAAATACGCCTAGCTTGTAGCTGGCAACGGTATCCACATTATCCATGCTGTAATTTGCTAAACGTAATGAGGTTTCTGCGCTTAGGCTTTTTGCTAAAGGGGCATCTTTTAACAGCGGGATCGCAAGCTCTGCAAAGGCTTCATAGACCTCAACTTCACCATAAAAATTTGGTACATAGTTAAAGGTAATACCGCCTGCTTTCATGTCGTCGCTGGTTGATAGGTCTTGGCTGTCTTTACGGTATTCACCACCAAATACCGCAGATACGGAGCCAGCTGGTAATTCAAATAAATCACCCGCAACGTAGCCAACCACACCGTATTGTTTTATTTCGGTATCAATAATTGGGTTGGTACGGATCCAAGCAGCCATCTCTTCGGTGATAGATCCCTCACCAAATAAGTTAATTGGCACACAGCCTTCAGCACGAGCTGCTTCATCAATACATTGAATGGTGCCATCCGCTAATTCTTCTGCTTGCAAAGCTTGATTAAGTTTTACAGTATTTAATTCATTGCTACGAATTTGGTGTTGGGTAAAACGACCATAACTTGCAGATACATCCCAGTCCCACTCGCCGTTAAATAGGGTGCCTTGAAGACCTGCCCAGCTACGAATCGTTTTACGGGTATTATCGGTGCTGATATTACCCACTTCACTGAAGCGGCGATCCCAATAAATGCGATTTTTATATGGGTTAGCATCAAGGATTTCTTGTGGCACATACGGGTTGTCGATTGGGATATAACCTGGTGCCACATCTGCAAGGGGCTCGCCAGTGGTAGGGTCGTAACGTGGTACATAGGCACCTTCGTATTCATCTTCAGGTGACTTATCGTTAAACGAACCGCTTTCACTGTATTGTACTTGTGCGTAGAACATTACATCGTCAGTTAAGTCGTAATCGATTTTCACTGCCGCTGAAACGTTATCGCTTGGAACATCAAGCATCACGTATTGATTTGAATTCACACCGTAAATTTCTTCGTTGTCTTTCCAATCATTACGTAGAGTTTGACCGTCATACCAAAACTGAGTGTCGTTGTTACTATTTTCTAAGAACACACCGCCCGGAATACCGTCGCTCTTACTCACCCAATCAGCTTGTGTGATATCGCGCATACACTGATAACCATCTTTAGTCAGCATTTGGTTACACATCTGCTCATCATCATAGCGATAAGCGTCTTCTACTTGCGCGCGTTTACGGTCGTAATAGCTCATACCGAAATCACGGTCCCAGTTGGCACTGAAGTAAGCATAACCACGTTCGTCAGCAAACGAGGTACCGTAGTTTAAATCAAGGGTAAACTCTTTACCGCCGCCATCGGTGGTTTCACCTGTGTTTGCTTTAAAATCAAAGCCTTCTTTTTTTGATTGGGTGATGATATTCACTACACCTGCTACAGCATCTGCACCATAAGTTGCAGATGCGCCACCACTGATTATTTCAACGCGCTCAACCATGCCGCTCGGAATGGTATTTAAACTGACATAGTTGCCGCTATAGCTATTAGAAACAACACGACGACCATCAATCAGTGTGAGGGTACGGTTTGCGCCTAAATCTCGAAGTTGAACCGTCGATAAACCGGTCGCTGAAACACTTGATTGGCTGGTGGTATTACCTATGCTCTCGCTAAGAGCAGGCATGTTATCAACCAAAATATCAGATAAGTTGGTTAAACCTGTATCGGCAATGGCTTCACGGTCCATTGTGACCAGCGGTGTCGGAATTGAAAAGCTATCGCGTTTAATACGTGAACCCGTTACAACGATTTTTTCCGGCTCTTCAGTTTGTTCATTGGCTGTTGGGGTGGTGTTGGCAGTGCGGGCAATCTCAGCCTCATTGGCAAATGCATGTTGGCTAAAACCACTGGCAACAGCAAGTGCAATAGCACAAGGTTTGGTTAGTAGATTTCTCACAGGCGTTCCTAGTTGTTTTATTTTTAGTTTTTGGAACCAGAGTGATGCTCTTTTAAGGGCAGTTAAAATATACAGTGAGCAGCACTCTGGTTGGTCGGTATTGACGTGAAAATATTTATAGAAATGTGAACTTAACTACAATATTAGGTGGCTCGTTTATGTCTCTATTTTACATCTATTGAATATCTATTCTTTATAAATCAGTGATTTGAAAGGTTGATGTTGTTAACTGTTTTGCAACGTTAAAGCTGGTGAAAGGGCCATTTTTAAGATAAATTGATAGGGCTTTATACTGCTGTACTTCTAAAATGGGGTTTTATTTAGAGTTAATGGAAACATCTAATCGCGCTTATCAGCTGGGCTCATGCATTGTTAACCCGCTCGAAAATAAACTGATCTGTAATGGCTGTGAACAGCTTTTGCAGCCTAAGTTTATTGAGCTGTTAGCTTGCTTAGTGGCGCGATACCCTGAACCCATCACCCGTGAAGAGCTCATCAATCATGTATGGGAAGGCAATTTTTACGTAGGTGAAAAAGCCCTAACAAATGCAATTTGGCATTTACGAAAAGCATTCAAAGAACTCGATCCAGAACAAACTTACATAGAGACATTACGTAAAACGGGTTATCGCGTTTTGTTAAAGCCCGAGCCAATAGACGCAGCGGATAAAGAAAACCCTATAGGCTTTAGTGTAACAGGGGCGCAAATTCGCCAGCTGTTTGTGGCTTTGTGTGTCATTAGCTTGGTGGTGATGTATTGGTTGTTCTCTTCGCCTGCTAAGCAAACAAATACAAGCTTTGTGCTACCGCTTAATAGCATCGAAAGCGTGACTGCAAGCCCCGGTCGTGAGATTTATCCTTCAATTTCTAATGACCAACACTATTTGGTGTATTCATGGCGACAGCTTGGTAAACAAAATAATCTATATTTGCGGGATTTACATTTTCCTGAGCACCCAGCAAAGCAATTAACAGACTCACCGTTTACCGAAGGACGCTCAGTGTTTAGCCCCGATGCAAATACTTTGTACTATTACCGCACGGCCTCTGATGTTTGTGAAATTGTAAAACTGTCTTTGATAAACGCCACTAGTGTCGTGCTAGGGCAGTGCAGTAATAACTATGCGCCTGATCTTGATATCAGTAGTGATGGTAAAACCTTAGCCTACATTGCTGATCACACTAGCGAGTCTGGTGACTATGTCACTCGTATCAAACTGCTTGATTTACGGGCAAAACAAACAAAAGAAACCGTTATTCCTTGTAATGATGATTGCGGCACTGTGTATGAGTCTGTGTCGTTTTCGCCTGATGCACAGCGAGTTGTGGTTACACGTAATGTTAAAAACAATCAAAAAGCGCTGTTTTTAATTGATGTAAAAACAGGACAAAGCCAACGCTTAACTCATGACTTTGTTGATATTCATGGTGTGGATTGGCATCCATCTAAGGAGCAACTGGCGTTTAGTGCTGTTGAGGGTGGTAAACGTTATGGTTATTTCTACGATATTAATAATCAGACCCTAATCAACACGCAAATTGCTGGCATGAGCTCACCTAATTACAGTAGCGATGGCAGTGTTTATTATCATCAGTGGGATTTAGATAAGGTGATCACGCGGCTGAAAATCGACGAACAAGTGGCCAATTCGCCGTTTTCTATGTTGTCGACCAATTTTAGCTCGCTATTCCCTGAATACAATCAGCAGCAAAATAAACTGCTGTATGTGTCGAATGAATCGGGCAGTTCACAGCTTTGGATTGTTAACCCCGATAGCAGCTCGTGAAAGCAGCTTACTGACTTTGCTCATAACACCGGGGAAATTCGTGATCCAACTTGGTCAGTCGATGGACGCTATATTTTGTTTTCATTGTATGACAATGGCAGCACCCGCTTATATTTTTATGATTTCAAAGTAGAGCAAAGCCAACAAATCAAACTGCCATTTAGTCATGCAGTTAAACCCAAATTTAGCGCGGATAGCCAGCATATTTTGGTGTCTGATGGAGACTATCTTTACCGTTATGACTTAACAGGTAAAAGCCTCGGCAAAGCAATTGAGGTGCCAGCGCAGTATGGCGTTGAAACACAAACGGGCGATTTTTTATTTACTAATTCCCGCCATGCTATTTGGATTAAACATCATGATACGGGTGTTGAAGAAATGCTGGTGAATGATATTAAATTAGCGCGCAGTTATGCCTGGTTGCTGGTGGCAAAGAACGCGTACCATGAGGGGCGTATTTATTATTATAAAGAGCGCCTAGGTGATTACCGGATTAGCTACTACGACTTAGCAAGTAAGCAGCATCATGATTTAATTGCCTTACCTGAGCGAGCTTATAGTCGCTCATCGGGTCTGACCTACATACCCAATGAGCGTTGGCTAGTTTACACTGCGTACTTATCGCCTGAGATAGAAATCAAGCGCTTACCGGCAGCCTATTTGCCAAAGTAATTAACACTTACGGTAAATATCAGCATCCATATCGTAAATATTAACGCTTAGGCTATACGAGCGGCGGCAATATGTTTTTAAGCAACTTAGCAATTGCTCACTGAGCATTTGCTTTTGCTCTATGGTTCTGCCTGCCATGATTGATGCGCCGATGTGGATAAAGCCATCTTTACCTTCTCCTAATTCGTAATGCTGATAAGCAATTGCACGAGTCTTTATGGTCGAAAGTTCAAATAAGCCAGAGTCAAACGCGGCTTTATGGACTTTTTCAACTAACACTTGTGGCAGAATTGGTAAGTCTTCTGAGTGTTCTATAACAATGTGCGGCATGGGGTCTTCCTTAAAAGCGGTAACTAAAACCGATGTTTGTTTGAAATTGGTTTAACACATCACCATCAAAGTGCCATAGACATTGATTGTCTTCTGAGGTTGGCAATGTGCACGATACGTTACTTGCATTATTTACAATAGTTGCCAGCCAGCGAGTTTCAACATAAACCCGGGCTTGTTCGGTAATTAAATAATCTGCGCCGGCATAAAGGCCTGAGGTAAAAAACGTATCGGAGTCGGCAAAGTCAGTACTGACATGATTTGCGCCAATTTGGGCACCCACAAAACCAACTACACGGTCAGCTAATGGCACTTCTACAGCACTTTGAAAGAGCAGGTATTGCATCTCGACTTGCTTGTTGGTTTGGTCTTTCATATCTAGTTCTGTTGCTGAATAAAAGAACCCATAGCGAGCATTATCAATGGTTCTATCTAGGCTGACTGTAAAATGGCTGTCATCCTCAAGCTCAATTTTTAGGTTTTCTTCGGTTTGCACCGAGTTAGTAAAGTTTTTGCCGAAACCAGCGCTAATAGAGTAGCCAGCGTGAGCGGTACTACTTAAGAACATTAAACACAGTAAACCAAGCGATTTTTTCATTGTTTAGGTGCTCGTTGTTGAAGATATTTTGAGATAGTATTGAAACATAGCAAGCAAATCGTTGTAAACGGACAACTATCGCTTTTTAATAAGGAACACTAGGATGAAGTTACTAAAATTAGCGGCACTTACTGCGCCATTGATTTTGTTGAGCGGTTGCTCGGATGACGCTGCTTCGGTGAGTTTAGGATTATTCACGACCAAAGATATTAAAGTGGTATCACAACAAGATCCGCTTATAAGCGGTGTTACTTGCCACATCAGCCATATTGAAGCGAATCTTGATTTTGCTGATCCATCTGATATGTCTATTGCATGTCGTCAAACTGGCCCCATTACCGCTGAACAATTACAGCAAATTGACCGTAGTAAATCGGGCGAAGTGGTTTTTAAGTCATCGAAAAGTATTTTGTTTAAATCGTTAAAAGTACGTCGTATTTATGATGCGCCAACACGTACTCTTTTATATTTGTCTTATTCAACGAAAGAGTCGAGCGGCAGCCATCATCATGCTTTATCAACTGTGCCTCTTTACAATACGGATGCATGGCAATGGGCACAATCACAAGAGTAATTTATGTTAGCGTTATTTAAGTCAGCTCCAGTTGTTGATGAGCAAGAGCAGCAGTGGTTAATCGATACCTTTTTATGGGCAGTTGAGCACTTTGATAGTGAATATTTTTTAAAACACACACAAATCATTTTACCTAACGGGCAGTTCTTTCCGGATAGGGTGTCGAGCGTCAGTGAAATGGCTGAAAAAGTATTTAGTCGAGTTGTTGATTATGCGGGGATGCAGGCGTGGCCAATTAACTTAGTTGCGCCATCTGGGCTTACACCGCAGGTGTTTCCGCATTTTGAGTTTCAAGACAATTTACGCGGTAGCGAGGCAAGTTTAATTGTGCCGGCAAATCATCCGGTGAATATCTCGTTTAACCCGAACCAAATCAATCAACCACAAGATTTAGTGGCAAGTTTTGCTGGTACCTTAGCGACTATTTTGATTCACCATGTAGGTGTCTTACCGCCCGGCGGTAAAGAGTACTTACCGCAAGCGAGCGATGCATTGGCATGCTATTTAGGCTTTGGGGTAATGATGAGTAATACGGTGTATCAATTTAAAGGAGGCTGCGGCTGCGGTTATAACCCTTATGCCAATCGCCAAGCGGCGCTGACTGAGCCACAAACGCTATTTATGCATGCGCTAGTTACGCATTTTAAAGGGGATAATCAGTCGAAGAAGTTTTTAAAACCCCATTTACGCAGCCAATATAAAAAAGCGCAAAAGCAAATTAAAGCATTGGTGAGTGACAGTGCAAATCCGTTGTTATTGGCATTAGATGAACAAGCAGTAGGGTGATATTGAGTGCAGTATTTAGATGAGTTTTTATTGATAGCCATTGCTCACTTTTTTGCAGTAGCAAGCCCAGGCCCTGATTTTGCAATTGTACTCAAGCAAAGTATTCAACAGGGTCGTAAAAATGCGCTGTGGACCAGTGCCGGTGTTGGTGCGGCTATTCTTTTGCATATTGCTTATTGTGTATTAGGTGTGGCGTTAATTTTATCGCAGTCGCCTAGCTTATTTATGGCTTTAAAATACCTTGCAGGGGCTTATTTGGCTTACTTAGGTGTACAAGCATTACGTAGCGCAAAACCTACCGATAGTACGCAGCAAATTCTTGCTCCTGCTGAGCCTGAATCTGTGTATAAAGCATTTCGATGTGGCTTTTTTACCAATGCCCTTAACCCCAAAGCAACACTGTTCTTTATGTCGTTGTTTACTCTTGTGATTAGCCCTGACACACCTGTTTTAGTGCAGGCTGGATATGGCGTGTATATGGCAATGGCGACTTGGCTGTGGTTTTCATTTTTATCATTGGTGTTATCAAAAGCATCAGTGCGAGCATTTTTCTTAAAAAGCGGATACTGGTTTGATAGAGGCATTGGGGTGATCTTAATTGCCTTAGCTATTCGCGTTGTTGTGTGAGGTGAATATGGCGCTGTATAACTTTTCATTTGGTTCAAATATGTCATCGAGTCGATTGCTGGCAAGGTTGCCTGAAGCAAAGCGGGTGGGCACAGCTGTTTTAAAAGGCTATGAGCTGACGTTTGATATGGTGAGTACCGATGGCTCTGCGAAATGCAGCGTGCGTAAAACAGCGCAGCTAGATGCCTTAGTGTATGGCGTTGTGTATCAGTTAAACGAAGCTGAAAAGTCGATTCTAGATGACATTGAAGGGCCGCGTTATGACTGTGTGGATATTACAGTTGAACTCATTGATGGCGAGCAACTTGCTGCCCATTGTTATATTGCTAACACCTTAGATGAGTCTTTACTGCCATTCGACTGGTATCTTCAGCATGTTCATCGCGGAGCGCTTGAAGCAGGTGTACCAAATCATTACAGTGAAGCAATACTCGCAAGACCAAGTTGCGATGATCCAGATAAAACCCGAGCAGCGAGAGAGTTCGCTATTCACAACAATAAAAATCACCAAGGGACATTATGACATTTCGTAAATTAGCCGTTGCCGCGGCGCTGTTATCAAGCTGTTCGTTTTACAGTTATGCTAATATCGATAGTAAGAAAATTGAAAAAGTAATCGAAACTTCAATGGCACGTTTTGATGTGCCGGGTATGGCAGTGGCGATTGTTGAAAATGATAAAGTCGTATTAGCTAAAGGCTTTGGTATCGCAAACCTTGATACGGGTAAAAAAGTAAATAAAGACACCTTATTCGGTATCGCGTCAAACACCAAAGCATTCACCGCAGCAGCGTTAGCTAAATTAATTGATGAAGGTAAGCTGAGTTGGGATGACAAAGTGATTGATCATCTACCAGAGTTTCGTCTTTATGACCCTTATGTCACGCGTGAAATGACCATTCGCGATTTACTAAGCCACCGTAGCGGTTTGGGGTTAGGACAAGGCGACTTAATGATTTGGCCTGATACTGACAAATCAATTGAGGAAATTATCGCAGGTCTAAAATACTTAAAACCAGCGAGTAGCTTTCGCAGTAAATACGCGTATAACAACTTAATGTTTGTAACAGCCGGTGAGGTAGTAGCCCGTGTTTCAGGCATGAGCTGGAATGATTACATCGAGAAGAATATTCTTCAGCCACTTGATATGAAAAACTCACGTGCAGGTTTTTCACGGATTCCTAGTAGCAATAAAAACTGGGCGACAGGTCATATTCCAATGGATGGCCAACTTCATCCATTTTTTGTGAACTACCTTGAAGATTTCCGTGGCGCTGGTGCGATTGCATCAAGCGTGAGCGACATGAGCCAATGGCTACGCACGCAGCTTGCTCATGGCAAAATGCCAAATGGCCAGCAGTTATTCACTGAAAAGCAGCAGCAACAAATGTGGCATCCGCACATTACCTCAATGGCATCAAAAAGTGCTTATGAAGCTTACCACCAACAATTTAGAGGTTATGGTTTAGGTTGGAGCATTGAAGATTTCCACGGCATTAAAAAGCTAGGCCACGGTGGTGGTATCTTAGGTATGGTGTCTCAAGTGACTTTAGTACCTGAGAAAAACCTTGGTATTGTTATTTTGAGTAACCAGCAAGCGTTTAGCGCGCTCTCTGCAGTGACCTATGAAGTGCTCGAAGATGCATTAGATCTTGAAGATAAAGACTGGGTTGAAGATCTTGCTAAAAAGCACTTTGAAGGTAAAAAAGAAGCTTACGCAAACGCAAAACCAGAAACACCTGCGGATTATCAACCAAAATTGCCGAACATCAACTACACAGGCACGCTGCACGATAACTGGTATGGTGATGTGGTTATTGAAGAGTTAAATGGCCAGCTACGTATTGATTTTACACATACAAAGCGTTTGAAAGGTCAGCTTGAGCATTACACAGGGAATACGTTCATTGTTAAGTGGGATGAAAAGTTACTTGAAGCCGATGCTTACATTGAGTTTCAAATGAGCCCTGATAACCGAGTGAGTAGTGCGAAAATGCGCGCTGTCTCAACGGCGGTCACAGACTTTAGTTTTGACTTTAGAAATTTAGATTTACGCGCTAAAAAGTAAACCAAAGTCGCAAAGCCACCGTTAGGTGGCTTTGTTATACTGGGGGAAAATAATTCAAGGAGCGTATTATGAGAACGGCAGTTATCTCACATCCATTTTGTCGTAAACATAAAATGATTGAGGATCACCCCGAATGCCCCGCGCGTTTAGATGTGATCACCGACCGCTTGCTAGCAAGTGGTGTTGATGTGGCAATTACTCACTTACAAGCTCCTAAAGCCAGCCGCGACGATTTTTTACGTGCTCATGATGAATCTTTGGTTAGTCATGTAGAGCAAACAATTCCCGCTGAAGGGCTTGCTGAATTAGACGGCGACACATGGCTGTGCCCAGATTCAATGAAAGCGATTGAACGAGCCGTTGGCGCTGGATTACTCGCCGTTGATGAAATCCTTGATGATAAGCTGGATGCCGCGTTTTGTTCTGTTAGACCACCAGGACATCATGCAAACCGCAGTACCTCTGCAGGATTTTGCGTTTTTAATAACCTAGCCATTGCCGTGAAGTACGCGCAAAGCAAAGGTGTAAAACGCATCGCTATTTTGGACTTTGATGTACACCATGGCAACGGCACACAAGATATCTTTTTAGATGATGACACTGTGTTGTTTTGCTCTTTGTTTCAACACCCGTTTTACCCAAATACCGCCGTTGAAAATAACGCGACGTTAGTGAACTCACCGCTGCCAATTGCCAGTGATGGTAATGACTTAAAAGCTGTTTATCTTGAGCAGTGGTTGCCAAAACTCAATGAATTTAAACCTGAACTATTGTTTATTAGCGCCGGGTTTGATGCTCATCTTGAAGATGACATGGCAAGCTTGAAGTTTGTTGAAGACGATTACGCATGGCTAACCACACAGCTAGCAGAGTTTTGTCAGCAACAAGATTGCAAGGGGATTATCTCTTATCTTGAAGGGGGCTATGCTTTATCAGCCCTTGGTCGCAGTGCCGTTGCGCACATTAAAGCACTGGTGGATGCCCCTTAATCTACCAGCATCGCAAAGGCTTGCGGTGGTGCAAGCCGAGTAACCTTACTTAAGCAGCACACTCCTTCTTGTGCTAGATATTCTGTCACTCTATTCGCAAGTTCAACGTCAGTTAACGCTTTCACGCTTTCTCCCTGCAAGTTGACATACTGCCCTGTTGTTAAAAGCAAGATAGCTTCTTGCTGCTGCTCTTCACTCAAACCATATACAAAGCTTTCTATATCGGCTTCATCTTCTACTAATGCTATTTCATGAGCAGAAAAGATAATCTTAGGAAATGATGAGTGCATTTATTGTCCTGTGTCAAAGTTGCCAAGGTTGAAATGATTATAATTGCCAATTCATGTAAGAACTAGGAAAGTCGACTTATGAATCAACCAAGACGACATCAAAAGGTCAGTGATGTCTTTTCGCAAAAGCTGGTATCGTGTCCTGCGCATACGCCTTTGGTCGATGCGGTGAGGTTGATGCATGTTCACAATGTGACGGCGATTTTTATCAAGCATGAGCAATCCGTGGTTGGGATTTGGACGGAAGCTGATTGTTTGAAAATTGACATCAGTAGCCCGCTTTATAAAAACCTAGCCATTCACGAGGTCATGTCAGCGCCTGTTATTACGGTGCCAAATCAATGCTCAGTCAGTGATGCAACCTTGCGTTTTCAACAGCATGGCATTCGCCATTTATTGGTGATGGATAGCGAGAACCAGCCTGCAGGTATGTTAAACCTTTCAGATATTGTGCATAACCAAGGTTTGGACCACTACCTACAATTTCGGCCTATTCATGAGCAGTATCGCACTGACCTAAAGATAGTTGATGCGCAAACACCGATAGAAGAGGTTGTGCAACTGATGCGGGCAGGCCGCCTTGATAGTGTACTGGTTTATAACCAAGAGCTTGAACTGCACGGTATTATTACTCAGCGTGATATTGTTGAGCTGATCATTCAAACCGAGTGGCTAAATCCTTGTTGGCAATATGCTAGCTACCCGCTCATTGAAATTGATTGTGAAAGCAGTTTATTTGATGCGTATCGCACTATGACAGAGCGTAATGTGCGTCATTTGGTGGTCAGAGATGATGAAATTTGCGGGGTGATTTCATTTGCTGATTTGATCACTGAGATTGAATCAGCTTATTGCTGCGAACTTGAGCGGGCAATTGAGCAGCGTGATATTGCTTTGCAAAAGTCACAACGTAACTTGTTTTTGGCAAATAAAATTATTGATGCTTCACTCGATGGCATCATGCTAACCCGTAAAGACGGCACGATTATTCAAGTTAACCCTGCTTTTACTAAACTGACCGGCTTTGCCGAGCATGAAGTAATTGGTAAACGCCCCAATATTTTAAGCTCTACAAAACATAGTCGCTCGTTTTATCAAAAAATGTGGCATGCCATTGAATACGAAGGGGTCTGGCAAGGAGAGATCTGCAATTGCAAAAAAGATGGTGAAGAGTATGTTGAGTGGCTCACCATTATTCAAATAAAAGATCCTAACTTTGATGAAGTACTTTATGCGGCAATTTTTAGCGATATTACAGAGCGCAAACGTGCAGAAGAAAAAATTGCCCAGCTTGCCTATTA
The DNA here is from genome assembly GCF_002964625.1 of Pseudoalteromonas sp. T1lg21. Lineage (NCBI taxonomy): Bacteria > Pseudomonadati > Pseudomonadota > Gammaproteobacteria > Alteromonadales > Pseudoalteromonadaceae > Pseudoalteromonas > Pseudoalteromonas sp. T1lg21. The sequence goes on along the minus strand of NZ_PQBX01000056.1, from coordinate 705,201 downwards.
CGACGAATTAACAGGCCTGCCTAATCGACGCTTATTTCATGACAGACTCTCTATTGCTCTTAGCACCGCCAAGCGAAACCACGATCTATTAGCGGTGATGTTTATCGACTTAGACCGCTTCAAAGAGGTTAACGACAGTTTAGGGCATGACGCTGGTGATAACTTATTGCAGCAAGTGGCAGAGCGTATTTTATCAATTCTTCCTGAAGGGGATACCCTTGCACGCTTAGGTGGCGATGAGTTTGTTCTTCTATGCGAAGTAAATCGGGTTGAAACACTGCTCAACTTTGCCGAGCAAGTCTTGCAGCAAGTGAGTATGCCGCTTGCTATTAACGAGCACGTGGTTGCGATTACAGCCTCTATTGGCGCGGCGGTTTACCCTGATGATGGCGTAGATAGCGCTACACTGCTTAAGCATGCTGATATTGCTATGTACCGTGCTAAGGAGGTGGGCCGTAATTCATTTCAATTATTCAAACCAGCGATGAATGCACGCTCTTTAGAGCGATTGGCTATGATGAGCCGATTACAAAACGCCATCGAAAGCGATGAGTTTGAGCTTTATTTCCAACCTAAGCAGCAATTAAATTCAGGCAAAATTTTAGGGGTAGAGGCACTGTTACGTTGGCATGAGCCAAACCTTGGAGTGATTTCACCTGCTAAGTTTATCCCTCTTGCTGAAGAGCTAGGCCTAATTGTGAAACTTGATTTATGGGTCATCGAGCAGGCCTGTAAAGAGTTAGAAAAATGGCAGCAACAAGGCATTGAAGCAGGGCGCTTAGCAATTAATATTTCGGCTAATCACTTACGTCAGGGACAATTAGCATCGAATGTTGAGCGCTTACTTGAGCGTTACAATGTAGACCCACACAAGCTTGAAGTAGAGCTTACTGAAAGCTGTTTTATCAGCCACTTTAGTGAGGCTAAGCAAGAGCTACTCGCGCTTAAAAAGCTAGGTGTGCATATTACGTTAGATGACTTTGGAACGGGCTATTCGGCTTTAAGTTACTTAACCAAACTGCCAATTGATACGTTAAAAATAGATGCCAGCTTTATCGCAAAAGTACCCGATGAATACGGTAATAGTGAAATTGTTACGGCGATTATTAGCCTGGCGAAAAGCTTGAGTATTCATGTTGTCGCAGAAGGGGTAGAGAAGGTAGAGCAGTTAAAGTACTTACGTTCACTTAACTGCGATACCATTCAAGGCTATTACTTTTGCCGCCCAATAGCGAAGCAGCAATGGTATGACTTTTATCTTAATACCGAAAAAAGTGCTTAAGCTAGGCTAATTTCGTAAGAAGTAAACTTACGAATATTAATGACGCCAGTATCAAAAATTAAGTACTGGCCTTTAATGCCTTTTAAAATACCCGATACTTCTGGTGCTTTATCAAAATTAAAAGAGCTGATTTTGCTTGGGTATTCACTTACTGGGTAATCTAGCTCAACCACCCCTTCATCGAGCTTTTCAATGGCTGTTGCGCCAAATAGCTCTGCAAGCTCACTCAGCTTAGCATCAATTTGTGGGATCAACTCTCTGGCAGCGGCTTTTAAATCAATCGCTTCAGATTGGCCTTTTAACATGTTTCGCCAATTGGTTTTATCAGCAATAAACTCGGCTAAGGCAACCTCAACTAAACCCGATTGAAGACGGGTTTGTACTTTGAAGATAGGTAAAGCTTGCGTCGCACCTTGGTCAATCCAGCGTGTAGGAATTTGAGTATGGCGGGTAATACCTACTTTTAGGCCTGAAGTGTTGGCTAAATACACGTAATGCGGGATCATGCAGTTTTCTTCACCCCACTGTGGCTCACGACAGGTGCCCTTATCAAAATGGCACGTTTCAGGTTTCATGATACACATGTCACAGCTAGCCAGTTTACGCATACAGACAAAACAGTGGCCTTGAGAGTAGCTTTTCTTGGTTTTTTTACCACAGTTACAGCAAAAAATATTGCCTGTGAAAGTCAGCGTGAGCGGCTTACCAATATAGTCATTTAATGAAACTAGCTCATCACCGATAGGTAGTTGATATTCGACAGGAGAGGTCAGTGTCGACTTTAATTTTCTGATCGTACCTTGCATCTTTACATGGCCCCTAAAGATGTTAAAAAAGGCAGTGTAACACGGCCTATTTAAATTGTGAGGCAATAAAGCTTAGATACTCATTAATCGGCACCGCTTTGCTGTAATAATAGCCTTGCCCTTGATCTGCGCCCATCTTGATCAGCATTTTTTCTGTTTCTTGGTCTTCAATGCCTTCGATGGTGATATTCATATCAAGGTTATGGGCCATATCAATGGCCGTTTTTACCACCACTTGGTTGGTGGTGTTATTCACTAAATCCAGAATAAAGCTCTTATCGACTTTAATCGTGCTAAATGAATAATTTACCAAGTAGTTTAACGACGAGTAACCAGTACCAAAATCATCGAGTACCACTTTGCTACCGAGTTTATTAAGTTCGCTGATAAAGCTAACCATTTCATCATGGTTTTTTATAAGCGCAAACTCAGTTAACTCAAACTTTAACTGACTCGCAGTAATGCCATGTTTTAAAATGGTGTTTTCGACCTTTTCGACAAGCTTAGGGATCGCGAGATTCTTGGCACTTAAATTAACGCTAATGGTATGGTCGCGATAGCCTTGTCGATTAAGCTGGGCTGCGGCTAGGCAAGCCTGATCAATCACCCATAAGCTCAACTCGTTAATTAAACCAGTACGTTCAGCCAATAAAATGAGTTGCTCAATATCCAGGTATTTCCCTGCTGTAGGCCAGCGTAACAATGCCTCTGCGCCACAGATAGCACCGCTGCGCAAATTAATAATGGGCTGTAAGTAAATGGCTAAGGTATTGCTTCGCATTGCTTGTTGTAACTCGGCGGCAAGGCTGACATCCATATCGATATGCGGTGTGTTAAAGTCGATGTTTTGCTGCTTTTGTGACAGACCTAAGTAGCCACGTTGTAGCCAAATATCAAAGCCATCATCACTCACCGGTTCGGTAATGCTATGGCGGTAGTAAAGCTGCAGGTCTAAGCCTGCCACTTTATATTGCTTAGGCAGCTGTTTGCATAAGTTGCTAAGTTCTTGGTGTAGCTCTGCTTGTGATTGAATTTTGGTAGAAATAAAAGCCAGTACACCATTGCCTAAGTCAGCTACTTTTGGACTATTATCTAACGCCGATTCTAAATTAATAAATTGCCTATTCTTATTAATTTGGTGCTCTAGCGATTGGGCAACAGTGATAATTATTTGGCTGCTTTGGCTTGGCTTTAGAATACTCATTAGGGCATTAAATTGCTCGATTTTCACTAAGCAAAGGTTAGCGAGTCTTTGCTCCGAGGTAATTGCCATATAGGCTTGTTTGAGCATTGCTTGGTTAAGTAGCTCAGTCTGTTGAGTATGGGTTGCATGATACAGCGCTTTTTCACGTTGATAACGAACGCGGTCTGCCAGCGCCATTGCCATGAGCACAATCTCACAGAGAATGGCGACTAAAAATATGTGCCTAACGGCAAAGCTGTAGGGAATAAAGCCTGTAAGTTCTAACGGCTGAATGGCTGCGCCTACAATCAGTGGCACCCACGACATGACATAAAACTTTGCCCACCTAAAACCGCTCACCAACTTTTTGTAAATCATGCAAATACATAAAATGTATAACGGCACCATGATGGCAAAAAAGATTTTTGAAGAATGGTATTCCAGCATAAAAAAGCTGATAAGACTGAGACTAAACAGCAGGGCTAAAAAGCTGATACTGAGCTTGTATAGGCGACAATTATCTTTATGGTAGCGTAAGAACATGGTGCAGAACGCGACGGTGAAAAATGCAATCGCATAGTTACTGAAGACCACTTGCTCATTAAAAAAGATTTGCCACGATAACGGCCATAAATAAAAACCAAAGCCGAGCACTGAGCCCATAAGTAGCAGTGCTGAGATGATGTAGCCTATATAAATAAGGTAGACGCGGTCACGGATCCCTAAAAATAATACCAAGTTATACAAAGCTGCCATGATCAGCACACCAATGAAGATCCCCCAAATTCCTGATTGCGAACGTAGTAGGTCTTGAAACTCTTTTTCACCATAAATATTAATAGGTGTTTTGCTAATCCCAACCGTATCTATTTTTATAATGAGGGATGTTTGTTCATAGCCCTGCATTGTAAGCATGCTGTGCGGTGTACTGTACTGAAACAAACTAAGACCAGATACTTTATCACCCAACTCGGTTGTATCTATAAGCTGCCCCTTATCATCAACATGATAAACGCTAAGGTAATCAACCATAGGGTTATCAAAGTGAATTGCCAGCTCCACAGGTTTTGCTTGGCGGTTTTCTAAATCAAGCTTTAACCAATAATCTTGCGCCGCTAAATCCCATTCAACATCTTTAAAAGGGCGATGTTTAAGCTTGTCTGGCTCTGCTAAAAACTGCTCGAGAGTCAGCGCTTTACTGGTATCAATTCGATACGCCGTATTACTGTAGATGGGGGCTGTTTTATCTATGGTGTAGCGGGTAGGGCTGGCTAAATGTGCAGCTAGGGTAGCAATGATAAAAAACAAAATTGTCAGAATAAGAAATGAAACAAAGTTATATTTCAGTGCTTTATTATTCAAAATTAGTTCTTTATCTAGGTAAATGTTCTTAACAGTGTAGCATTAAAAAAGCGCAGATAAACTGCGCTTTTTTCAGAATTAGACTGGTTTGACCTTAATTCTGTTCGCGAGCAATAGCACGGTAAGCGATATCAGTACGATATTCCATGCCTTCCCAGCTGATTTGATCAACCAGTTTATAAGCACGTTGCTGCGCTTCAGTTACTGTGTTGCCAAGTGCCGTAGCACAAAGTACACGACCGCCAGCTGTTACTACGTTGTCGCCGTCTTGCTTAGTCCCTGCGTGGAATACTTTCTCACCTTCAGGGTAAGTAACTTGCAAGCCGCTGATTGCATCACCTTTCGGGTAGCTATCTGGGTAGCCTTTAGCTGCTAATACAACACCGACTGCTGCACGTGGGTCGAACTCGATTGCTGTTTTATCTAGTTCTTCACGGTTAGCCGCTTCGATAAGTTCAACAAGATCAGACTTAAGACGAAGCATCATTGGTTGTGTTTCAGGGTCGCCAAAACGACAGTTGTATTCGATTACTTTTGGCGTGCCATCAGCGGTGATCATTAAACCTGCGTATAAGAAACCAGTGTAAGGGTGGCCTTCTTTTGCCATGCCTTCAACCGTTGGGTAGATCACTTCGTTCATAATACGTTGGTGAATTTCATCAGTCACTACTGGTGCAGGTGAGTATGCACCCATGCCGCCAGTGTTTGGACCTTGGTCACCATTGTAAGCGCGTTTGTGGTCTTGGCTGGTTGCAAATGGCAGTACGTTTTTGCCATCAACCATCACGATGAAAGAAGCTTCTTCACCTTCTAAGAACTCTTCGATAACTACACGGCTACCCGCTTCACCGAAGCTGTTGCCTGCAAGCATATCGCGGATAGCTTCTTCAGCTTCAAGCTCTGTCATCGCAACGATAACGCCTTTACCAGCTGCTAAGCCATCAGCTTTAACAACAATTGGCGCACCTTTTTCTTTTAGGTAAGCCAGTGCAGGGTCGATTTGTTCAAACGTTTGGTAATCAGCTGTTGGAATGTCGTGACGTGCTAAGAAGTCTTTAGTGAATGACTTCGACCCTTCTAGCTGTGCAGCACCTGCTGTTGGGCCAAAGATAGCTAGACCGTTTTCACGGAATGTATCAACTACACCTAAAACAAGCGGTACTTCTGGACCAACAATGGTTAATTCAACGTTGTTTTCTTTAGCAAAAGTAACTAAACCTGCTAGGTCTTCAACATTGATAGCAACGTTTTCTAGTTTTGGCTCAAGTGCAGTACCTGCGTTACCTGGTGCGACGAAAACGGTGTTTACTTTAGTATTTTGTGCAGCCTTAAACGCAAGAGCGTGTTCGCGGCCGCCACTGCCGATGACAAGTACATTCATGGCGTATAATCCTATTTATAGCGGTTTTTTAAACTTCAGCGTCATACGATCACTTTCACCAATTGCTTTATACTTCGCGGCATCTTGCTCGCCTAAACGAAGGCTTGGTGGTAGTGTCCACACCCCTTTAGGGTGATCTGCTGTATCAAGTGGGTTTGCATTAATGTCACTGCTTGCCACCAGTTCAAAGCCAGCTTGCTTTGCAATATCAACTACATAGCTTTGCTTCATATAACCTGATGATTTCTGATCTTCATCACTGCGCGCTTCAGGTAGGCGGTGTTCAACCACACCTAAAGTGCCGCCAGGTTTAAGTGCTTTATAAAATGCTTTAAACGCACTTAACGCGCCTTCTTTATCTTTACCCATGTACCAGTTGTGTACATTTCTAAATGTTAAGACAAGATCTGCGCTACCCGCTGGTGCAATATCAAGATGCGTCACTGGCGCAAACTCAGTCAGTTTTACTTCACTGAAGCGTGCGTCATCGCTCATCTTTTTCTTAAAACCAGCTAATGAGCGTTGGTAATAACCCACGTCAGAATCAGCAGGGAAATGTGCCGCGTAGTAAACACCATGGCCTTTAACAGCCGGTGCAAGGATTTCACTGTACCAACCACCGCCCGGTGCAATTTCAACAACGGTCATGCTTGGCTTGAAGCCAAAAAACTCAAGTGTCTCAACTGGATGGCGATATTGATCACGTGCGCTATTTTTAGCATCACGTTCGCTTGATTGCACGGCTTGTGTAAGCGCTGATTCATGGCCATGGCTTAAAGCCTGTGCTGATGTCAGTGCAAGGCTTGCAACAAGTAACGACTTAACGGCAAATTTCATCATCTGTTCCTTCATTATATGGGTAATTATTATTATTAATCAGAATACGTGAATTTGTGGCAAACAAAAAGGGTTAAGCTATTTGCTTAACCCTTTATGTGATTAGTGGCGGAAATGGCGCATACCTGTAAATACCATTGCCATACCAGCTTCGTCAGCTGCAGCGATAACTTCTTCATCGCGCATTGAACCACCTGGTTGAATAACAGCGGTGATGCCAGCTTCTGCAGCTGCATCAATACCGTCACGGAATGGGAAGAATGCATCCGATGCCATAACTGAACCTTTTACTTCAAGGTTTTCGTCAGCGGCTTTGATACCTGCAATTTTAGCTGAGTAAACGCGGCTCATTTGACCTGCGCCTACACCAATCGTCATACCATCACGTGCATAAACAATCGCGTTAGACTTAACGAATTTAGCTACTTTCCAGCAGAATAATAAATCTTTTAATTCTTGCTCAGTTGGTTGACGCTTAGATACAACTTTAAGGTCGCCTTGCGTTACCATGCCTAGGTCGCGGTCTTGAACTAGAATACCGCCATTAACACGCTTGATGTCGTGACCTGTTGCATTACCCGTCCATTCACCACATTCTAATAAACGAACGTTTTGCTTAGCAGATACGATTTGTGCAGCTGCTTCAGATACTTTAGGTGCAATGATAACTTCAACGAATTGACGAGAAACAATTGCTTCAGCTGTGTCTGCATCAAGCTCTTTGTTGAATGCGATGATGCCACCAAATGCTGATGTAGGGTCAGTTTTGAATGCACGATCATAGGCTTCAAGAATGTTGTCACCAATTGACACACCACAAGGGTTCGCATGTTTTACGATAACACACGCTGGTACGTCGAATTCTTTTACACACTCTAATGCTGCGTCAGTGTCAGCAATGTTGTTGTAAGAAAGAGCTTTACCTTGCAGTTGAACCGCAGTCGCAACAGATGCTTCAGTTAAGTCGTTTTCAACATAAAAAGCAGCGTCTTGGTGTGAGTTCTCACCGTAGCGCATATCTTGCTTTTTAGTGAACTGCATGTTGATAGTGCGTGGGAATTTAGTCTCTTCAGCAGCTTCTTCTGTGTAGTCAGGAACCATTTTGCCGAAGTAGTTTGCAATCATGCCATCGTACTGAGCTGTGTGCTCGTAAGCTGCGATAGCTAGGTCAAAACGTGTTTTATACGTTGTAGAGCCGTTGTTGCTTTGCATTTCGCTGATTACACGGTCGTAATCTTTTGCATTTACCACGATAGTCACGTCTTTATGGTTTTTCGCCGCAGCGCGAACCATAGTTGGACCACCGATATCAATGTTTTCAATCGCATCTTCTAGGCTGCAGTCTTCTTTCGCAACAGTGTTTGCGAAGGGGTATAAGTTAACTACAACGATATCGATAGCAGAGATGTTATTCTCGCTCATTACGTCTTCATCTTGACCGCGACGCGCTAGGATGCCGCCGTGAATTTTAGGATGAAGTGTTTTTACGCGACCATCCATGATCTCAGGGTGACCAGTATGGTCAGATACTTCAGTGACTTTGATGCCGTTATCAGCAAGTAATTTGCAAGTACCGCCAGTTGATAAAATATCCACGCCTTGTGCTTCAAGAGCGCGAGCAAATTCAACGATACCGGTTTTATCTGACACACTTAATAGTGCGCGACGAATTGGACGATGTGTATCCATTGTAGTTTTGATTACCTCAATGTTTGAGCTAGCTTAGAAAGGCGGTATTTTAACTGAATATGCTTTAAAAAACGACGTTTAAAGCGTGAGGATTTTGCATAGTTTTTAACAGCTATAAAAAAAGCACCTTAAGGTGCTTTTTTCAATAACTTATTACCAGTTACTATGAAGCTGTAAGCAATTATAACGATAGCTCGTTAGAATGATTACGGATTCAATATAACGGGTATTAGTTCATGCCGTATTTTTTAAGCTTTTTACGTAAAGTACCACGGTTGATACCTAGTAAGATTGCAGCACGAGTTTGGTTACCACGTGTGTACGTCATTACTTCTTCAAGTAATGGTGCTTCTAGCTCAGAAAGAACAAGGTCGTACACGTCTTGTACGTCTTGACCATTAAGTTGCTTTAAGTAGTGATGAACAGCTTTTTTCACTGCATCACGCAACGGCTGTGGTTTCTCGTGTGACTGTACATGAGGGTTTGTGATAAATGGAGAAGTCACGTTTTGTTCGAACATCGTTATATGTCTCTTTCTTTCTTAGTTAGCTGCTAGTGTTTTAAAGTATTCTTCTAATGCGTCGACTTGTGCCTGTGGGTTATCTAACGCATTAAATACTCGCCTAAACTGACCGTCACTGTCATGGGTTTGCAAATACCAAGATACATGCTTTCGAGCGATACGCGCTCCCATTGGCTCCCCGTAAAACTGATGAAGATTGTCTAAATGCTCCATCAAAATGCTACGCACCTCTGCAATTTCAGGTGCTGGCAAATGTTCTCCAGTTCGCAAATAGTGGTCTATCTCCCTAAAAATCCAAGGGCGACCTTGGGCGGCTCGACCAATCATAATGGCATCTGCACCCGTATAATCCAAAACCTGCTTTGCTTTTTCTGGTGAAGTAATATCACCATTGGCAACTACAGGGATAGACACTGAACGTTTTATTTCCCTAATCGTGGCGTATTCAGCTTCACCTTTATACATACATGCGCGCGTTCGCCCATGTACCGCCAGTGAGGCAATGCCATAACGTTCAGCAATTCTCGCAATCTCGACACCATTACGGTTATCCTGATCCCATCCAGTACGGATTTTTAAAGTGACAGGGACATCAACAGCGTTTACAACGGCATCGAGTATCTCTTGTACTAATTCAGGAAACTGTAATAAGGCAGAGCCTGCGAGTTTCTTATTCACTTTTTTAGCAGGGCACCCCATATTAATATCTATGATCTGTGCACCATTGCTGACATTGAATTGTGCTGCCTGCGCCATAAGCTCAGGATCGGCTCCGGCGATTTGCACCGAGCGAATTCCCGACTCACCGCTGTGATCCATACGGTTCATCGATTTTTCGGTTTTCCATACTTTCGGGTTTGACGAGAGCATTTCAGATACAGCTAGGCCTGCACCTAAGCGACGGCAAAGTTGTCTAAATGGTCTGTCTGTAATGCCTGCCATTGGCGCGACAATTACGTTGTTCTCAAGTTGGTATGAACCGATACGCACGTTATTCAATAGGCCTCTTTTCAAGGGGCGCTAAGTTTACGGTTTTTTTTGCAAAAATCAAAGGCTATAAATTGAACAAAAGTGACTTTTTTTTGCCCTTTTTGTATTGACATTTGATAACAGTTTGACAGAAAGGTTGATTTGTTTGATATTTGAACAAAAATATTTTTGCTGTTGGAAAAGTGAGAATCTACTAACTGTAAAAATAAGGTAAAGCCTGTTAAATACTGGCTTTACCTATTAGATTAGAGTAAATACTCTTTAGCTGTTAAGCGTGCTTAGTACCACTGACTCGGGTCCATTCACCTTCGACTGCAATCTCATCAAGCGCTAAAAATGGCGCATAAACGTCGGCTACAGACTGAGCTTGTTCTTCTAAAATACCCGACATGGCAATTTTACCATTCGGTTTTAAAAGACCTAAGATCACTTCATGTAGTTCGCGAAGCGGTTGCGCAAGAATATTCGCCACGACAATATCAGCTGTAAACTCAGGCTGATCTTCTGGTAAATAGACTTCTAGTTTATCTGCAACGCCATTACGCTGCGCGTTATCTCGGCTAGCTTCAAGAGCTTGAGGATCAATATCGATACCAATCATACGCTCAGCGCCTAGTTTGATCGCTGCTATTCCTAAAATACCCGAGCCACAACCAAAGTCGACCACGGTTTTACCTGTTAAATCTTGGCTTTCTAGCCATTTTAAACAAAGTGCAGTCGTTGCATGGGTACCGGTGCCAAAAGCAAGGCCCGGATCAAGCAATACATTTACAGCATTAGGATCGGGAATATCACGCCAGCTTGGGCAGATCCATAAGCGCTCACCGAATTGAATTGGGTGGAAGTTATCCATCCATTCACGTTCCCAATCTTTATCTTCTAGCTGTTCAATTTTATAAACAAGCTGATCGGCAAGTGTTGCTTCAGCTTTGAGTGTCTCTACAACGCTGTCCATATCGTGGTTTGCGTCATAAAGGCCAATCACAGTGGTATCAGCCCATAGTTGAACTGTACCAAGCTTTGGCTCATAAATTGGGGTATCTTTGGCGTCAACATAGGTTACTGACGCACTGCCAGTGTCCATTAATAAGTCGCTGATTAATTCTGCGTTGTCAGCGTTTGCATTGATGCGAATTTGGATCCAAGCCATGAATATCTCTCGAATAGAAAAAAGGCCGCAACAGCGGCCTTTTAGTTAATAACGCGATACTAAATTACTTAGCATCTAAGAAGCTTTTCAGTAAGTCAGAACGAGAAGGGTGACGTAATTTACGTAACGCTTTCGCTTCGATTTGACGAATACGCTCACGTGTTACGTCAAACTGTTTACCTACTTCTTCTAATGTATGGTCAGTGTTCATATCGATACCGAAACGCATACGTAATACTTTAGCTTCACGGGCTGTTAAGCCTGCTAATACGTCGTTTGTAGCGCCACGTAATGATTCCATTGTTGCAGAATCAATAGGTGAGTCGATAGTGGTATCTTCAATGAAGTCACCTAAGTGCGAATCTTCATCATCACCGATTGGTGTTTCCATTGAAATTGGCTCTTTTGCGATTTTAAGTACCTTACGGATCTTGTCTTCAGGCATTAACATACGCTCAGCTAATTCTTCTGGGCTCGGCTCACGACCCATCTCTTGTAGCATTTGACGAGAGATACGGTTTAACTTGTTGATCGTCTCAATCATGTGCACAGGAATACGGATGGTACGTGCTTGGTCAGCAATCGAACGCGTGATTGCTTGACGGATCCACCATGTCGCATAAGTTGAGAACTTATAACCACGGCGGTATTCGAACTTATCAACCGCTTTCATTAGACCAATGTTACCCTCTTGGATAAGGTCTAAGAATTGTAAACCACGGTTGGTGTATTTTTTCGCAATCGAAATTACAAGACGTAAGTTCGCTTCAACCATTTCTTTTTTCGCACGACGAGCTTTCGCTTCACCGATACTCATACGACGGTTGATGTCTTTAATACGCTCGATGCTAAGACCTGTGCTTTCTTCAATTGCACATAACTTATTAATACAACGAATGATCTCTGGCTTAACTTCTTCAAGTGCTACTGAGTATTTCTCGTTTGCAGCAATTTCAAGGTCAATCCAGCTTGAATCTGTTTCGTTGTTAGCAAAATGCTTGATGAAGTTCTTTTTCGGTAACTTCGCAATTTGTACAGCTTGCTTCATGATGATACGTTCTTGAACGCGAACGCGGTCCATCATATCGCGCATGTTGTTTACCATGCGGTCAAACTGTTTTGGCACTAATTTAAATGTTTTAAATAGTTCGCCGATTTCTGCAATAGCTGCTAGTGAATCAGGGTGTGAGCGACCTTTCTCTTCGAATGTATCACGTGCTTTATTATAAAGGTTACGTAAGTTTTCAAAGTGAATGCGGGCTTCTTCAGGATCAGGGCCTGTATCGCCGTCGCCATCACCGTCACTATCATCATCGCCATCTTCATCTTCGTCTTCGTCATCAGCTTCGTCGTCTTCGTCGTCAAGCTGTTCTTCGTTTAACTCTGAACCGATATGAGTAGCAGAAATTTGTGATTCGTCTTCATTATTAGGATCAAAGAAACCTGAAATAATGTCGCTTAAGCGCATTTCTTCAGCTTCAAATTTGTCCCATTGCTCTAGTAGATAAGTGATTGCTTCTGGGTATTCAGCAACAGAAATCTGTACTTGGTTAATACCTTCCTCAATACGTTTAGCGATTACGATTTCGCCTTCACGTGTAAGAAGTTCAACAGTACCCATTTCACGCATATACATACGGACAGGGTCAGTTGTTCGACCGATCTCTTTTTCTACAGTCGCAAGTGCAGCGGCCGCGGCTTCTGCTGCGTCTTCGTCTGTCGTTGTTTCTTGCATCATTAATTCATCAGCATCAGGTGCGCTTTCGCTTACCTGGATACCCATGTCATTAATCATGCTAATGATATCTTCTACCTGATCTGAGTCGATAATGTCTTGTGGAAGGTGATCATTAACTTCTGCAAAAGTTAAATAACCTTGCTCTTTACCTTTTTGAATCAGAAGCTTTAATTGTGACTGAGGAGTTGGATCCATAGAGATTTATTCTTCCACTCTGAAAGTTGATACAACAGGCGCCAGCTCGCTTATTAATTAAGCGACACGAAAACTAACTAGACGCAGTGAATAGCACAGTATAACAGCATTATTCAATTCTGACTAGCTGTTGCTGCCTTTTAACGCTTGTGTCAGTAAGTGGCATTCTAGCCTTTCTTCGCTGCTTAAGCCTTGGGTTTTGTCTTTTATTAATAGGGTCTCTAGTCGATAATTTAAACACTGGTCTTCAATAAATTTAAAAGTATTTTTAAAAACCGTCTCTAAACGATCGTCATTTATTTGGTGCTGCCAAGTTGCTAACTTCACTAGCGCGTCATATTCAGCGCCACCCCTAAATGACTCTAAAATTTGTGCGGTGGTGACACCTTCACGCTCTAGGGCTAAATGCTGAATGCGTAAAAATAATTCAATACCCGCGATTTTCATTTCTGCTAATTCTGGCATATAGGCTATGCTGGTCGCCAAATTAGGGTGTTGCAATAAAATCCCAATGGCTTGGCGCATCGGTGTGATTTTAAATTTTCGTTCGATAGCATGTTGCTGTTTTGGCGATTTAACGCGGTTATTTAATTGCTCCCGCGTACGACCAATTAAACGGCCAAGATGTTCCAAAATATTTTCTTGGTAAAAATCACTGGGGATTTTTTCAATTAGCGGTAGGGCATCACTGAGTAGTTTTGCTTTACCTGCATCTTGAGTGAGATCAACCTCTTGGCTGAGCTTATTAAACAGCACCTTGGTAAAATCATCTGCTTCACTTAATCTTGCTTCAAAAGCGTCTTTACCTTCTTTTTGTACTAGCGAATCAGGGTCTTCACCGTCTGGTAAAAACACGAACTTCAATGATTTACCATCTGCAAGATAAGGAAGCGCATTCTCAAGCGCTCGCCATGCCGCATCACGACCAGCGCGGTCACCATCGTAACAACAAATCACTTTATCTGTGGTTCTAAATAACGTGTGCATATGCTCTGCAGTGGTGGCTGTGCCAAGGGCTGCGACGGCATATTCAATGCCTTGCTCGGCTAGAGCTACGACATCCATGTAGCCTTCAACAATTAAAATATGGTCGAGCTTTTTGTGAGCTTGCTTTGCTTCGTATAAACCATAGAGCTCAAAGCCTTTGTGGAAGATACGGGTTTCTGGTGAGTTAAGGTACTTAGGACCTTGATCCGCCTGCATAACTCGGCCACCAAACGCAATAACTCGACCACGTTTATCGCGAATAGGGAACATGAGTCGGTCACGGAAAAAGTCAAATTGACGACCTGGCGATTTTTCAGACGCAAGCTTTAGCTCAATGAGCTGCTCTTTTTGATCTTTATTGCGGCCAAGTTGCTGGCATAGCGCTTCCCATTCGCTCGGGGCATAGCCAATCATGAACTTTTTCGCTGTTTCTCCGCTTAAGCCACGACCTTTGATATAGTCGATAACCGTTTTCGAGTTGGCATGATGCTTTAATTGATGCTGATAAAAGCGTGCTGCGTGTAACATTAAATCGTAATCAGAGCGCTTTTGTTCGGCTGTACGTTGTGGGCCTGAGCTGCCACCTTGTTCACGAGGTACGTCTAAATTGAGCATACTCGCTAACTCTTCAATGGCATCAACGAATTCTAATTTGTCGTATTCCATAACAAATGAAATTGCATTGCCATTGGCACCACAACCAAAGCAGTGGTAAAACTGTTTATCTTGAGAAACGGTAAAAGAGGGTGACTTTTCGTTGTGGAATGGGCAACAGGCTTGGTAGTCTTTACCTGCTTTTTTTAGGCCAACTCTCGAATCAATTAACTCAACAATATCTGTGCGGGCGAGTAAATCATCAATAAACTGTCGAGGGATCTTTCCGGCCATAGCTGTTGTTTTTTCCTGCGCTATCTTTGCGTTCTAAAATAAGATTTGAACACAATTACTGTGTTTATGAAAGACTAAAAGCAAGAAACCGAGCACTAGGCTCGGTTTGCTTGAATCATACATCTGTATGTGGGGGTTAGGCAGTTAATCGTTGCTTGATTAAGCCAGAAATCTTACCTAAATCGGCACGACCTTCAGCTTTGCTTTTGATAACTCCCATTACCTTACCCATGTCTTGCATACCCGCTGCATTTGTATCAGCAATAGCCGAGTCAATAAGAGCAATGATTTCTTCTTCACTCAATTGTTGAGGTAAGAATTCTTCAAGTGCTTTAATCTCATTGGCTTCAATTTCAGCTAAATCTTCACGGCCCGCATCAATGTACTGGGTGTAAGAATCGCGACGTTGTTTTACAAGCTTCACTAGAACAGCGGTAATACC
The DNA here is from genome assembly GCF_002964625.1 of Pseudoalteromonas sp. T1lg21. Lineage (NCBI taxonomy): Bacteria > Pseudomonadati > Pseudomonadota > Gammaproteobacteria > Alteromonadales > Pseudoalteromonadaceae > Pseudoalteromonas > Pseudoalteromonas sp. T1lg21. The sequence goes on along the minus strand of NZ_PQBX01000056.1, from coordinate 689,748 downwards.
GTCGTCATCAAGTGTAATTTGCTCGTCAATTTCACGTTGCTTGATTGCTGCAAGTACCATGCGGATTGGCTTAAGACGTTCTTTGTCTTTTGCCTTCATCGCATCTTTTTGCGCATCTTTTAGCGTTAATAAAAGGCTCATTTATACAAGACCAAATACTGATTAGTATAATTTAACGCGACGTGCGTTATCGCGAGAAAGCTTCTTCATGTGACGCTTTACTGCAGCAGCTTTTTTACGCTTACGCTCAGCTGTTGGTTTTTCATAGTGTTCGCGACGACGAACTTCTGAAAGGATACCTGCTTTTTCACATGAACGCTTGAAGCGACGAAGTGCTACGTCAAACGGTTCGTTCTCTCTTACTTTAATTACTGGCATTAAAAATTCACCTACCTAAATAATGAGCGTTGCTCAAGTTGATCAAATAACGATCAAGTGGTTCAAAAATGGTGCGGTATTGTAATCCGAAGCAACACCACATGTAAAGGATAATATTAACAGAAACTACGTTTGCAAAACAGTGTTAATTTGCCTCTCGCTGATATAAGCGGCAAATCACTTGTCCGGCGGTTTTTTCTTTTAAAAGCATCCAGTTATCTGGAATGTCAAGGCTGTTTAATTCGCTTTCGACTTCAACATATATTAGCGCTTGGGCAGTTAACCAGTTATTTTCTTCGAGTAAAAAACAAGTTTTTTCAGCTAAGTTTTGTCGAAATGGCGGGTCAACAAAAACCAAATCAAATTGCTCGTTTTGCGCATTATTAGCTAATAGAGAAAGGCTATTATCTTGTTTAATCACTGCATTATCTAATTTAAGCGTGCTAATATTTTCTTTTAGCTGAATAGCGGCACCTTTATCGAGCTCAAAAAAGGTAGCGCGTTGAGCAAAGCGAGATAAAGCTTCAAACCCTAAGCCGCCAGAACCGGCAAAGCAGTCAAGAACAGCTGCGCCTCGGGTATCTTGCATTAGCCAGTTAAACACCGTTTCTTTAATGCGATCTGTGGTTGGACGTAACCCTTGCACATCTTTTACAGGGAGTTTCCTACCTCGAAATTGTCCGCTAATGATACGAATAAAGCCATTTGCTGATTTATTGTTCGTTGCTTTCACTAGGCGGTTAGCTGTTGATTTTTTTCTCATTTAATTCACTAATCATTGGTAACTGACCCCTAGCTCAGATAATATTGTATGCAATAGCTAGCGTGTCATTTTTCTACTGCGCTAAAAGTGATAGTATTGCGACCTTAGCGATAGATGGTACCTGTTTATGTTTGGCTAAAATGCTGAACTGTCACCAAACTATTATTCATGTAAGTTTATCAGATTTTTATAAGTGGTTATTAGCAAGTATGGCAAAAAAAAGTAAATTCCTGTCTTGGTTTGGTTTTGGCAAATCAGATAAGCAACAAGCAGAGCAAGCAGCAAAAGAGGCTGATAACCAGAAGCAAATAGAAGAACAACAGCGAATTGAAGCCGAAAAGGCAGAAGCTGAACGTTTAGAACAAGAACGCATTGCGGCAGAAAAGGCAGAAGCTGAACGTGTAGAGCAAGAGCGTATCGCTGCAGAAAAGGCAGAAACGGAGCGTTTAGAACAAGAACGCTTTGCTGCAGAAAAAGCAGAAGCTGAGCGTTTAGAGCAAGAGCGTATCGCTGCAGAAAAGGCAGAAGCGGAGCGTTTAGCTCAAGAGCAGCAAGCGGCAGAACAACAACGTCAAGAACAACAAGCTCGTCTTGCTGAGCAAGAAGCAGCAATGAAATTAGAGCAAGAACGTGCTGCAGCAGAACAGGCGCAGCGTGAAGCCGAGCAATTGCTGCAGAAAAGGCAGAGGCAGAGCGTGTAGAACAAGAACGCATTGCGGCAGAAAAGGCAGAAGCTGAACGTCTAGAGCAAGAACGCATTGCTGCAGAAAAGGCAGAATCGGAACGTTTAGAGCAAGAACGTATCGCGGCAGAAAAGGAAGAAGCGGAGCGCATAGAACAAGAACGCATTGCTGCAGAAAAAGCAGAAGCGGATCGTCTAGAGCAAGAACGTATTGCTGCAGAGAAGGCAGAGGCGGATCGTTTAGAGCAAGAACGCATTGCTGCTGAAAAAGCAGAAGCGGATCGTCTAGAACAAGAACGAATTGCTGCAGAGAAGGCAGAAGCTGCTCGCCTAGAGCAAGAACGTATCGCAGCAGAAAAGGCCGAGGCAGAACGTTTAGAGCAAGAGCGTATTGCTGCTGAAAAAGCACAAGCGGAACGTTTAGAACAAGAGCGCATTGCTGCTGAAAAAGCACAAGCGGAGCGCTTAGAGCAAGAACGTATCGCGGCAGAAAAAGTGGAAGCAGAGCGTTTAGAGCAAGAACGCATTGCGGCAGAAAAAGCGGAAGCAGAGCGCCTAGAGCAAGAGAAAGCTGCTCAAGCAGCTGCTGAAAAACCTAAGAAAGAAGGTTTTTTTGCACGTCTTAAAAAAGGTCTATTAAAAACTCGCGTTAATATCGGTTCTGGTTTTGCGTCTATATTTAGCGGTAAGAAAATTGACGATGAGTTATTTGAAGAACTAGAAACACAATTACTGACAGCCGATTTAGGTGTTGATACAACAATGAAGTTGATTGATAACCTAACCGATGCAGCCGATCGTAAGCAGTTAAAAGATGGCGATGCTTTATACGAGTTAATGAAGCAAGAAATGGCAAGTATGCTTAAAACCGCTGAGCAGCCGTTGGTTGTAAGCGGTGAGAAAAAGCCATTTGTTATCTTAATGGTGGGTGTAAATGGTGTAGGTAAAACCACCACGATTGGTAAATTAGCGAAGCAGTTCCAAAACGAAGGTAAGTCAGTGATGCTTGCTGCGGGTGATACCTTCCGTGCTGCAGCGGTTGAACAGCTGCAAGTATGGGGTGAGCGTAATAGCATTCCTGTGATTGCTCAACATACAGGTGCAGACAGTGCGTCAGTGGTTTTTGATGCATTTCAGGCGGCAAAAGCCCGTAATGTTGACGTGTTAATCGCCGATACAGCAGGGCGCTTGCAAAATAAAGATAACCTAATGCAAGAGCTTGAAAAAATTGCCCGTGTAATGAAGAAAATTGACCCAGATGCACCGCATGAAGTTATGTTAACTATTGATGCAGGTACAGGTCAAAACGCAATTAGCCAAGTTAAATTATTTAATGAATGTGTTGGTTTAACGGGCATTACTTTATCTAAACTAGATGGTACCGCTAAAGGTGGTGTGATTTTCGCCGTTGCAGATAAATTTAATATCCCAATTCGTTACATCGGTGTTGGTGAAGGTATTGATGATTTACGTACTTTTAATAGTAGTGACTTTATTGATGCACTATTTAGCCAAGACGAGGATGACGCATAATTAACTAAAGGGAGCTTGCTCCCTTTTTCGCTGCAAGATGATTGATAACTAAAATGATAAATTTTCAGCAAGTCAGTAAAACATACCCAGGCGGCCATCGTGCCCTTGAAAAAGTCAGCTTTCATATCAAGCCTGGCGAACTGGCCTTTTTAACCGGGCACAGTGGTGCAGGTAAAAGTACCCTATTGAAGCTTATTAGCTTGATGGAGCGCCCATCGGCAGGGCAGGTGTTTATAAATGGTGTTGATTTGAATGCGGTTAAATCACGCCAGATCCCATATGTACGCCGCGATATTGGTATCATCTTTCAGAATCACCGCTTACTAGAACGCTATTCAGTGTTTGATAATGTTGCCTTACCTTTAATTATTGAAGGCACGCACCACAAGCAAATAGCTAAACGTGTTCACGGTGCGCTTGATAAAGTTGGGTTACTTGATAAAGCGAAGTGTAATCCAGCAACCTTATCAGGTGGTGAGCAGCAGCGTGTTGGTATTGCTCGTGCTATCGTCAATTCACCGCCAATTCTATTAGCTGATGAGCCAACCGGTAACTTAGACCCTGAGCTTTCAATGGACATATTACGTTTATTCGAAGACTTTAATAATCATGGCACAACCGTACTGATTGCAACCCATGACATTGGCTTAATTGCGCGTATGCGTTATCGCAGCCTAACACTGAAAGATGGCCGTATGATTGACGATCCGTTAGCTGAGGGGGCACTATGAGTTTATTGTTTAAAAGCCGCAACAGCCAAAACGAACGTCAGAAAAAGTCATTTTTAGCAGCGCCTTATTTCTTCTTTATTAATCTTATTCGTCAAGGTGTGCATAGCTTAGGTGAAATGTGGCGAACACCTCTTGCTTCATTGATGACCATTGCCGTTTTAGGATTAAGCTTAACGCTGCCAGCGACACTTTATTTAGTGGTTAAAAATGTATCGCAAGTAAGCACTGGCTTTGAAGATGCAGCAGAGATTTCGTTGTTCGTAAAAGAAACTATGAGCGAACAACAAACACAAACCTTGGTTAAGCGTTTAGCACTCTACCCTGAAGTAGATAAAGTGGAGTTTGTATCAAAGGGCGACGCCCTCACTGAATTTAAACAAGTATCAGGATTTGGCCAAGCACTTGAATATTTAGATGCGAACCCGTTACCAGATGTTGTTATTGTTACACCGACAGCACGATACCGTCAGCCAAATACGGCAAAACAATTACTGCAAAAGCTTGAAGCCGAAAGAGAAATTGATTTTGGTAAACTCGATATTGCTTGGCTTGAGCGATTAAATGCACTTTTAAGTTTATTAAAAGAAAGCGTGATCACCATTGCTCTACTATTATTAACCTCCGTCACCCTGATCATTGGTAATACTATCCGCTTATCAATCATGGATAAGAAAGATGAAATTCAAGTGATGAAGTTAGTTGGGGCGACAAACACCTTTATTCATGCACCATTTTTATGGACAGGGATTTGGTACGGTATTATTGGCGGTTTGTTCTCTTTTATTTGTGTTGCATTAATGATGTGGTGGCTTGGTGCTGCTGTAAGTGATGTTGCGGGTGTTTATGAAACCAGCTTTGATTTAATTGGTTTAACACTCTCAGAGTTTGGCATTTTAGTCGCGCTTGCAACAGGCTTAGGATTTGTTGGTTCTTACTTATCAGTTAACCGCTACATAAAAGAAATTGAACCCGATAAAGTATAATACCAATCAACTTAAGTATTTAACCAATCTAGCGAGCTAAATAAAGCGCTAACTGCGTTATAAATTTTTCATGTAGAACTACTATATGTCAAAATATATGCCTTGTTATCACTTCATTTATCTGTCGCTATAATTGGTCAGTAACTTAACACGATTGGTATGAATTTTTTGTTACACTGCTCTTTTAGCGATAAATAGTAGTCGCTGTTAATTTATCAAAATATCACTCCAAGCTAGAATTCATCGCTTATTCAGCGTGTTAGCGTAGACTAAAAATAGATACAAAAACCACTTGATTTGAACTTTAAAAAAGTTTTTAATTGAAGTTAGCACTCTCGCTTAAAGAGTGCTAAGATGGTTTCAAATGTTTATCACTGAGGTGAAAAATGAGTAAAGATTTATACGCAATGGCACTTACTGCAGGTCAACAGAGCGCAAGTATGGACGGCTACCTTCAAGCGGTTAGCACTATTCCTATGCTTGATGCAGAGAAAGAAAAGCAGTTGGCGACACGTCTTCAGGAAGAAGGTGATCTTGAAGCTGCGAAGCAACTCATTATGTCGCATCTACGCTTTGTTGCTCATATTGCGAAAAGCTATTCAGGTTATGGCTTACCGCAAGCTGATTTAATTCAGGAAGGTAACATTGGTCTGATGAAAGCGGTAAAACGTTTCGACCCAAGTGTAGGTGTTCGCTTAGTTTCATTCGCAGTACACTGGATCAAAGCCGAAATTCATGAATACGTACTTAAAAACTGGCGTATCGTGAAAGTTGCAACAACAAAAGCGCAACGTAAATTATTCTTCAACCTACGTAAAAACAAAAAGCGTTTAGGTTGGTTTAACCAAGCAGAGGTTAGCACCGTTGCTAATGAGCTAGGTGTAAGTGAAAAAGAAGTACGTGAGATGGAATCACGTATGAGTGGTCAAGATATGGGCTTTGACTTAACGGGCGACGACAATGACGACGCACCGACAAGCACATACTCGCCAGTACAGTATTTAACAGATGGCAGTGCTGACCTTGCTGATGATATCGAAGAACAGCAATGGCAAGAACAGTCTCATGCACGTTTATTCAGCGCGTTAAAAACCCTTGATGAGCGCTCACAAGACATCGTAAGTGCGCGTTGGTTAGCTGACGACAAAGCAACACTGCAAGAGCTTGCTGAAAAGTATAACGTTTCTGCAGAGCGTGTTCGCCAGCTAGAAAAAACAGCGATGAAAAAGCTGCAATCAGCAATGAGCTAATAGCAATCGCTATAGCAAACCATCTTTAGTAGACTACAAAGCCTCGCAAATGCGGGGCTTTTTGTTTTAAAGGACGCGGTATGTCACAGATTGATTATCAACAAGTATTAGATGAAATCACAAGAGAAGTTCAACCATTACTGAGCCAAGGTAAGGTTGCTGATTATATTCCTGCGCTTGCAGAGGTTGAGCCAAACCAGTTCGCTATTGCGATTCATACAGTGGATGGGCAAACCTATTGTGCGGGTGATTGTGGTGCGCGATTCACGATTCAATCTGTGTCTAAGGTAATGACCTTAACCTTAGCACTTCAACGTTATGGTGATGAGCTGTGGCAACGAGTTGGTAAAGAGCCTTCAGGCACTGCTTTTAACTCTCTTACACAGCTTGAATTTGAACAAGGCATACCACGCAACCCGTTCATCAACGCTGGTGCGATTGTTACCTGTGATGCTTTATATAGCCGTTTATCTGCACCGATGCATTCAATGCTTGAGTCATTTCGTCAGTTATCAGGGAATGCTCAGGTTGTTATTGATAAGAAAGTGGCAAATTCTGAGTATGAGTTTCGTCATCGTAATGCCGCGATGGCGCATCTAATGAAGTCATTCGGCAACTTTAATAATGAAGTGGATGATGTGTTATGGGCCTATTTTAACTTCTGTGCTATTGAACTGAACTGCGTAGAATTAGCAAAAGCTTACAATTACCTTGCTAATCAAGGCAAAGATGCCAACGGCAATAAAGTGTTGAGTGCAAGGCAAAATAAACAACTAAACTCGTTATTGTTTACCAGTGGTTTATACGATGCTGCAGGGGATTTTGGCTACCGTGTTGGCATGCCGGGTAAGTCAGGGGTATCGGGTACCATATTAGCTGTGCTACCGAATCAATTTACTGTGGCTGTTTGGGCGCCAAGACTTAACTCGTATGGTAACTCAGTAGCTGGGATAGCGGCCCTTGAGCGTTTATCCCAGAAACTGGATATTTCGATTTTTTAGTGGAGATTACTGATCCCAGTAAACTTGCTCTAAACAATCTTCACGTTCAGGTAAACCACGCGATAAACGTGGCGAATGCTGAACAAGTACTTCATAACTTGCACGGTTAGCGTATTTACTAATTTGTGCAAGCGATGAATACGTCATAGCAGGCTGCTGATGTTTCGCTGAGTTTGCCACATTAAGTTTGTGATAAACGTTTGCTGATAAGTCATGCAGTACCGCAGCTAGCGCACAGTCGCCCGCACCATTGGTATTTTTAATGCTGTCTGGACCACCCATAAACGGTGCTGTGTGGCTGTATGCACGAATTGGGTTTTGGCAGTCCTCTTTACGCATTGCGCGCGAAAATTCATAACGGTTAAAGTCAGCAATAGCGCCTGGCAAGAGCGGGTACTCTGTCTCACGCTTGAAAGATTCGTCTACGTAACCTGCCATAAACAAGCCTTTTTCGCCGGCCGTACAAATAACTAAATCAGTCCAGTCTAGTGCTTTGTCAGCAGCTAGAAGTGGATCTTCAAAGCCAGTGATAGCTAAACCTTCTTCTTCGTTCATCGCAAGAATGTCGACATGCTTTTTGACAAACTCTGCCCACCAAGTTGGGTCTTGTTCAATCAAGAACTTAGTACCGAGTGTTAAAACCACAGGCACACCTGCATCATTGGCATATTTCACTGCCTGCATGGTAGCTTCAGTCATGGTTTCATCACCTTGCGTACGCATTAAGTATGCGCTGATCACCAATGCTGAAGAGTTCTCGATGAGTTCTTTATCGATAGATTCAGGACGAAGGTGATTCATAAGCCCCGCGCTGATCGCGAAGGTACGTTCACCTGTTTCGTCAATAAGAGTAAAACAGCGACCAATTGGGCCATCGACAGGTTGAAGATAATCAAGATCAACGCGGCTAGAGGTATTACATAAAAAACGATATGCATAGCTGCCGATTTTAATGTTTTCACTCATGACCCCTAATAACACTGAACGGTCATCAGCTAGGGTTGAGTAGTTGTGCATGGTGTTACCCACCGTACCACCGGCAAACTCATAGTCGATCATGTTGTCGAGTTTCAGTCTGTCGTATAACGCATTGGTAATATCGCTATCGATCACTTGCGACATGCCACGGCGCAATTGAAATTCATCTAGGAAAGCTTGATCAACTTTCGCTTCAATATCCACCACAATTTGGTCGATACCCGTAATATAACTACGTTGTAGTCGTTCGGTTGAGTTAAGTTGATTTGTTAGTGGATCTTTGGCTTCCACCGGAAAATAATGTTTATGCCTGCGGCGTCCAGGAAATTTCATTTGCTACCCGTGTTGTAAGCTAAATAAAAAAAGCGCGAGATTATAGCGCAATATGGGTCCATTGAGCCATGAAAAAGCCGCTAAAATTTGAGTTAATTTTTTAGTGTAGCAGTATTTATTGCCCTTTTTATTTACTAACTAGGTATAATTACTCACAGTTTTACAAGATTTGTGTGATATATGAGCGAACAATTTAGCGACGAGTATTGGATGGAAAAAGCATTAAACTACGCCAATGAAGCGGCTGCGATTAATGAAATTCCGGTTGGTGCTGTGCTGGTAAAAGACAATCAACTGATATCTTATGGCTATAACCGCTCCATTACCGATAACGATCCATCTGCTCATGCTGAAATGATGGCAATCCGCGAAGCAGGTAAAGTACTTAATAATTATCGACTAATAGATTGCACCTTATATGTAACGCTAGAGCCCTGTTCGATGTGCGCAGGCTTGTTGGTTCATAGTCGTATAAAGCGACTAGTGTTTGGTGCCAAAGATGCAAAAACGGGATCGGCAGGATCAATTATGAATTTGCTACAAGAACCCAGACTTAATCACCAAGTTGAAGTAACCAGCGATGTTATGGGGGAGCAGTGTGGGGTGGTGATATCTGCGTTTTTTAAGCGTCGTAGAGAAGAGAAAAAGGCGGCAAAGCTGGCAGCTCGCAACGCCTAGTTATACAACCGGCGTTGCAGGAATTTGAGCTTCCATTAACTGCATCGCAAATAAGCGGCGACGCCAAATAACTTTTTTATGCGTGTTACGCAGCATGATACGACGGCGTGTCGCTGTCGAGTATATAATATTACGCTTGAACTTGTGTGTCTTGCGTCTTCTTTTTAACATGTGTGCTCCTTAAGTGAGAGTAAAGCATGGCATGGTCCATTCCATTTCTACTAAAAGATAATGATCATTTGATGACAAGTAAACAGATTTCTGGTGCTTTAGGTCAGTTGTTTTCTAACGTCTGCTGCTCTTGGGAGTCTGGTTGTGTTGTGTCGTTTGGCTTTTCGCTCGTTTCTGTAGAAGTGTTAACCTCTTCAATGGTTTGCTCTTCTTCACTTGGGTCAGCAATTGCATCATTTTCATCAAGCCAAACCAACGCATCGTAATAACGACGAATATTGTCAACATACTGCACGGCAACATCGCCACGTGCATAACCATATTTGGTTTTACGATAATAACGCTTTTTAATTAAAAGCGGTAAGCGTTTTTTTACATCCGCCCACTTATCGGGGCTTGCCCCTTCTTGCTCGGTAATAATTCGCGCGTCATTTACGTGGCCCCAGCCAACATTATAAGAGGCTAAGGCAAACCAAGTTCTATCGGGTTGTGGAATACGTTCAGGGATCCACGAAATAACCTTCGCTAAATATTCGGCACCGCCTTTGATATTTTGCTCAGGCTCTAAACGGTTAGTAACGCCAACTTGTTTTGCTGTAGTTTGCGTAAGCATCATGATCCCGCGAACACCTGTCGGTGACTTGGCTTTAGGGTTCCACATTGACTCTTGATAGCTTAAGGCGGCCAGCAAGCGCCAATCAATATTCCCTGAATATTGCTCAAACCAAGGTTGATATTTGGGTAGTGTTTCTTTGATAGCTTCGATATAGGCTAGGGTATTAACATAATTAAACTGACGAACGTGGCCAAAATACTTTTCTTCTAATACATAAAGTTGGTTATTTTGTTTTACATCACCAAAAAAGGGCACCATCAAGGCATATAAAGAATCGTCACCATCTTTTCTTAGTAGCCAAGCGATAGGGTCGTTACGAGTCACTGAAAAGCCAATACTTAAATTAGGGTGGTAGCGGCGAAATAATGACAAGGTGTGAGAGTCAGCGAGAGTGTAATCAATTTCACCATCAATGACAGCTTGCAGAAGTTCTTCTTCATCCATATCTTCTGTTTCATGCCATGTTAAGTCTGGGTGAAGCTGTTTAAGTTGCTGTAATGCAAGTGAGTGACTACTTTTCGCAAGAACCGTTAGGTTCCCCGTTAAATCGGCAAATTCTCGAGGGCGAGTGCGGCCTTGCTTGTATACTAGCTTTTGGCTAATGGTGCGGTAAGTTGGCCCAAAACGATAATGTTCAGCCCGAATGGTATTATAAGTAAGTCCAGAGGCAATAATGTCTAAATCACCACTTTCGAGGCGAGAGAACATATCTGTAAGATTAAAAAAAGGCACCATCTCGAGCTCTACGCCAACATAATCGGCAAACTCTTGTGCTAATTCGTACTCAAAACCCTGCACACCTTGCGGTGCTTGATAGTAATTACTCGCGCCGGCTAAGGTGCCGACTCTTATCTTATTCTGTGCTTTGATATGAGCAAGTTGTGATGGTTGTTGTTGCATATCGCATGCACACAACATGAGCACAAGCGTAAATATAGCGAGTATTTTTTGCATAAATTAGAAATGCCCCTTAAACCATTACGTTACCGTTATAGCAAAACTTCACTGCCACGTCACTTCGCATATAGTTTTATATCTCTATTTAAAAATTAATAACTGTAATAGTGGCGGTAATAGATAAGTCATACAGAACAACAGCCTGCGGGAAAATAAAGAGTACTAAGATAGTTAATTGTTGCAACCATAATCGCGGTTATGAAGATTATTTAAATAAAAGCGCAATTTTGAGTTAAATCTAGACGTTATTTGCACTATAATACGCGCCTAAAATATCGTTCAATCCCTAACCCCGGATGAAAATACCTATGTTGATCCTTCGTGGTGCACCAGCACTTTCCGATTTTAGAGTTCAGAAAATTTTAGCGCGTTGCCAACAGGCACAACTTCCAGTCACTAACGTTTATGCTGAGTTCATGCATTTTGCTGATCTTACTGCTGAGCTTTCAGCAGATGAGCAAACAAAGCTTGAAAAGCTGCTTACTTATGGTCCAACGATTGCAGAGCACAGCCCTGCAGGCACGTTAATTCTTGTAACGCCGCGTCCTGGCACTATCTCGCCTTGGGCATCAAAAGCAACCGACATCGCACACAACTGTGGCTTAAGCCAAGTTCACCGTGTTGAACGTGGTATTGCATACTACGTTGAAGGTAATCTATCAGCTGAGCAAACAGCTGAAGTAGCAGCGTTATTACACGACCGTATGACTGAAGCAACGCATGCGGATATGGCTGATGCAGCTAAATTATTCCGCCACGATGAACCGCGTCCAATGTCATCAGTTGACATTTTAGGTGGTGGCCGTGAAGCACTTGCTAAAGCCAATGTTGAGCAAGGTTTTGCGCTTGCAGATGACGAAATCGATTACTTGGTAGAAAATTTCCAAAAGTTAGGGCGTAACCCGAACGACATCGAATTATTTATGTTTGCACAAGCAAACTCTGAGCATTGTCGTCATAAAATCTTTAATGCTGATTGGACAATTGATGGCATCGAACAGCCAAAATCATTGTTCAAAATGATCAAAAACACTTACGAGCAACACCCTGAAAATGTGTTATCTGCATACAAAGATAACGCAGCGGTAATGAAGGGCTCAGTAGCGGGTCGTTTCTTCCCGAACAGTGAAGGCGAGTACGCATACCATCAAGAAAACATCGAAATCTTGATGAAAGTTGAAACTCATAACCACCCAACAGCGATTGCGCCATTCTCAGGTGCATCAACAGGTTCTGGTGGTGAGATCCGTGACGAAGGTGCTACAGGTCGTGGTTCTAAACCAAAAGCTGGTTTAGTGGGCTTCACTGTATCTAACCTTCGTATTCCTGGTTACGAGCAACCATGGGAAACCGACTTTGGTAAGCCTGGTCGTATCGTTAATGCACTGGATATCATGACTGAAGGTCCATTAGGTGGCGCGGCATTCAATAACGAATTTGGTCGCCCTAACTTACTTGGTTACTTCCGTACCTACGAAGAAAAAGTATCAAGCCACAACGGTGAAGAAGTACGTGGTTACCACAAGCCAATCATGCTTGCAGGTGGTTTAGGTAACATTCGTTCTGAACATGTTCAAAAAGGTGAAATCCCAGTTGGTGCAAAACTTATCGCACTAGGTGGTCCGGCAATGAACATCGGCCTTGGTGGTGGTGCTGCGTCTAGTATGACATCAGGTCAATCGAACGAAGATTTAGACTTTGCATCTGTACAGCGTGAAAACCCAGAAATGGAACGTCGTTGTCAGGAAGTTATCGACAAATGTTGGCAGTTAGGTGATGCAAACCCAATCGCTTTCATTCACGATGTGGGTGCAGGTGGTCTTTCAAACGCATTCCCTGAGCTTGTAGACGACGGTGGTCGTGGTGGTAAATTCCAACTTCGTGATATTCCAAACGATGAGCCGGGTATGGCACCACACGAAATTTGGTGTAACGAATCTCAAGAGCGTTACGTATTAGCGGTTGCTGCTGAAGACTTCGCGCGCTTTGAAGCAATCTGTAAACGTGAACGTGCACAATATGCGGTTATTGGTGAAGCGACAGAAGAGCGTCACTTAACGGTTGAAGATAGCCACTTCGGTAACAACCCTGTTGATCTTCCGCTTGATGTTTTACTTGGTAAAGCACCAAAAATGCACCGTGAAGTGGAATCTAAAAAAGCGCAATCACAGCCATTAGACGTTGCTAACATTGATGCGGCAGATGCTGCACAGCGTTTATTACGCCTACCAACGATTGCAGAGAAAACATTCTTAATCACCATTGGTGACCGTACGGTAACGGGTTTAGTTGCGCGTGACCAAATGGTCGGTCCTTGGCAGGTGCCAGTAGCAAACTGTGCGGTAACAGCCGCTGCGTTTGATACTTACCACGGTGAAGCAATGTCACTAGGTGAACGTACACCAGCTGCACTTTTAAACTACGGTGCTTCTGCTCGTTTAGCTGTCGCTGAGTCACTAACGAACATCGCGTGTGCGAACATCGGTGGCCTTGAAAATATCAAGCTATCTGCAAACTGGATGGCTGCTGCAGGTCACCCTGGCGAAGATGCAGGTCTTTACGAAGCTGTTAAAGCGGTGGGTGAAGAGCTTTGTCCGGCGCTTGGTTTAACTATCCCTGTCGGTAAAGACTCAATGTCGATGAAAACTCAATGGGATGAAAACGGTGAGCAAAAATCAGTTACTGCACCATTATCACTGATCATTACTGCTTTTGGTCGTGTTGAAGATGTTCGTAAAACAGTAACGCCACAGCTACGCACTGATAAAGGTGAGTCATCACTACTATTAGTTGATTTAGGTGCGGGTCAAAACCGTATGGGCGCATCAAGCCTTGCACAGGTTTATAAGCAACTAGGTGATGTGACACCTGATGTTGATAACCCAGCACTATTAAAAGGTTTCTATGAAGCAATGCAAGCGCTTGTTGCTGATAACAAGTTACTTGCTTACCATGACCGTTCTGATGGTGGTTTATTCACGACTATCGCTGAAATGGCATTTGCTGGTCACACGGGTGTAACTGTTGACCTTGCTGGCTTAACAGGTTCAGACATCGAAGCGCTTTATAATGAAGAGCTAGGTGCAGTTATCCAAGTGGCAAACGCTGACTTAGACGCAGTGAAAGCAGTTCTTGCAGATCACGGCTTAGCAGCTATCAGCCATGAAATTGGTGCACTAAACGCTGATGACCGCGTGCTATTCACTCGTGGTGATGATGTGGTTCTTAACCATACGCGTACTGAGCTTCGTACGATTTGGGCAGAAACAACTTATCAAATGCAGGCACGTCGTGATAACCCTGAGTGTGCTAAGCAAGAGTTTGACGCTAAATTTGACGCAAAAGACCCAGGTCTTAACGTAAAACTAAGCTTTGACTTAAACGAAGATGTTGCAGCGCCTTACATTGCAACTGGTGCGAAGCCGAAAATGGCGATTCTACGTGAGCAAGGCGTTAACTCTCACTTAGAAATGGCGGCGGCATTTAACCGTGCAGGCTTTGCAGCGGTTGACGTGCACATGAGCGACATTCTTGAAGGTCGTTTAACACTTGAGCAATTTAAAGGCTTAGTGGCATGTGGTGGTTTCTCTTACGGTGACGTATTAGGTGCAGGTGAAGGCTGGGCTAAGTCAATCTTATTTAATGAGATGGCGCGTGAGCAGTTCCAAAGCTTCTTCCACCGCGAAGATACATTCAGCTTAGGTGTGTGTAATGGCTGTCAAATGCTTTCAACATTGAAAGAATTGATCCCAGGCACTGAGCATTGGCCACGTTTCGTAACGAATAAGTCAGAGCGTTTTGAAGCTCGCTTTAGCCTTGTAGAAGTGCAAGAAAACCCATCGGTATTCTTTAATGGTATGGCTGGTTCACGTATGCCTATCGCTGTTTCACATGGTGAAGGTCATGCTGAGTTCGCAAACGCTGATGCAGTTAAAGCAGCGCTTGAGTCAGGTACTGTGGCAGTGAAGTTTGTTGATAACTACGGTAACCCAACAACGCAATACCCAGCTAACCCGAATGGCTCACCAGAAGGTATCACAGGTATTACTTCTACTGACGGTCGTGCAACGGTGATGATGCCGCACCCAGAGCGTGTATTCCGTACGGTTGCTAACTCATGGCACCCAGATGAGTGGCGCGAAGATAGCCCATGGATGCGTATGTTCCGCAACGCTCGTAAAAACGTTGGCTAGAACTTAGTTATGTACCTAGCTATACAAGCTAGGTTCATACAAACCGTTTAAACTAAAAAGGCTGCACTATCATGTGTGGCCTTTTTGTTTATAATGACGCTAGTTGCTAGTAAGTGTAAGTTCAAAGGCAAGGAGAGTTTTTTGAGTTTTAAGCGAGCGTGTATTGGGTTGCTAGGGATCGTGCTAAGCATGGCACTGCTGGCGTATCTGTTCAGACTGCCACTGACATCGTGGTACTTAACGCCTATGCTCAGTAAAAATGGCGTTGCGCTTCACTGTGTTGATTGGTCATTAACTCGCAAGCTTGATTTGAATATCGAGAAATTATGCTTAACCTACCAAGGACAGCAAATTGAGTTAGCTGGCATTATTGCGAATAAGCAACAGGTTAGTGTTTCTCGCGCTAACCTCATCGTTAGTGACCTTATAAATAAACAACAACCAGACGCTTCACAGACTGAATTTAAAAAGCTTGCCTTGGTATTACCCGAGCAAAGACCGCTAATAAACATTGAGCAGCTTGATGTAGTCTCACCGTTTACCGACACCCCTGTTAGGTTGGCGATACAAGAAAAACGCCTAAACCATTTTACGATTTCGCGGGATCTTAATGCAGACGTTGCAATATCTAATTATGAAGTCAAAGCCAACATCACGTTTGATGAGCAAGTGGCAGAGCGATTCGTAACATTGCCAACAAGCAGCCATTTTACCACTCAATCACAGATTAAGTTTGATGGAATTACAGTTGCAATTGAAAGCTCAATCAATGCAAGTTATCAGCATGCTCTAGCGCAATGCGACTTAGGTTTTGCTAGTGAAGGGCAATTGAGTGCTAAGTATCAATTAAATCAACAGCATTTATACGCGGATTTATCAGCTTTACAAAATCAACTTAGTGCAAACCGAGACTGCTTAAACACCATCGCAGACCAGCAGCATCAATCATTTGTTGAAGCGCAGTTACCGCTTACTTGGCAGTTACACATTGAAAAACCAGTTAGTGTAGAAGGTAAGTTGCTATCAATCCCAACTGTAAAGCTGCAAGCTATAGAAGGGCAAAGTGAGGTGACAGTCAGTAATACGACCCTTTCTTTACAGGATCCGCTGGCATCACTTAATAGCCAAGTTAGCATTGATTTTAATAGTAAAGATATTGATGAGCTTAAGCTAAACGCACATTTGCATGAAGAGAACGTCAGCGCTGATTTTCAACTGTCGTTGGATTCACTCCCTGCATTTTTAGATTTTCAGGCTGATGGCGCTCTGGTTAAGGGGATTGGGGCTAAAGGAAAGCTAAATATCGATGACTTATTTACTAGCCCTACAGCTAAACTGAATACTAATATCAGTGTTAAAAATGCCCTAATATCGGGTGCACAGATAGCTGATTTTACCAGCGTAATTGACGCTGAGCATAATGCCCAGCGGCACCTAGTTGTTAACGCTAATAGCAAAGTTAAATCATTAACTTATGATGATATGAATGCAGCAAAAATCAGCAATGAGCTTACTCTTAGTACAGATCTCAGTGTGGGGGAGTTATTTGTTGATATTGATGCCAAAACCACGGCCGCTAAATTATCAACAGCAGAGCTCACCTTAAATAAGTTGTCAGTCGTTTCAAAGGCTCTTCAAAGCCGCGCCTTGCAGGCAACGCATCATGTATTTGCAGATGGTTTTGAAGCACTTGTTAGTCATCATATGTCTGAGGTTGCGCACCCATTTGAATTGGTGATACCAGAGCAGGCAGTATCCAAGCTAAACCCGATAATTGCTCAGTTTGAGCCGCTTGCTACCGTCACTGATGGGGTTGTTTCAGGCATTATAAAAGGGGATGTAAATCTTCAACAAGCACAAGGGCGCGTGCAAATAAGTAAATTCAGTGCGCTTTATAATGATTACCTAGCGAATGATTTTGCAGTGAATTTGAACGGCACGTTTAATTCAGGGCAGCTTAATATTGCAGCGACTAAATTTACACTCAATGAACTGCGCGCAGGTGCCGTGGTCAAAAATATACAAGGTCAGTTGCAGGTAACGGCTAATCAGCCTTGCGCAGCTAATCTAACTGGTCAGGTTATGGGCGGGGCATTTGTGGTGAATAAGTACTGCCCACTCAGTGATAACCAAACAGCGACTGTTAAATTTGAAAATATTGATGCCAGCAAATTGGTCACCCTTGATGCTGAATCAGGGATTAGCTTAAGTGGGCGCTTAGCAGGCACCTTACCCGTAGTAATAAGTAAACAGGGCATTGAGGTAAAGCAAGGGCAGTTAGTTAATCAGGGTGATGGTAAATTACTGATCACCAATAATGCGGGTTTTGACGCTGTAAAAGCGCAGCAACAGGAACTGAGTACCACGCTGAGTTTACTCGAGAATTTAGATATTAAAAAACTACGTAGCAGTGTTAACCTCAAACCGGATGGATGGTTGCATTTAGGTGTTAATTTAGAGGGTTATAATGAAGCCCAGCAGCAAGCAGTGAACTTTAATTATAATCATGAAGAGAATGTATTTACTTTACTTAGAGCGCTGCGTTTAAGTGATGAAATTACTCAAAGAGTTGAGAAAGAGTATGCAAAAAAAGGAAGCAATGATGGCTAAGTGGTTAGTAATGCTGACGGCAGTAGGCATGCTGAGTGCCTGTACGCACCGTGTTGAGGTGGCAGCAAAAGAGCCGATTACAATCAACTTAAATGTAAAAGTTGACCATGAGATCCGCGTAAAAGTGGATAAAGAACTTGATACCTTATTCAGTGATGACAGCGAATTATTCTAAGGAGCACACATGCGTAAATTACAACTTAAAAAACTAAATGTGATCACCTTGATCAGTGCTGTTTGTTTATCTTTCTCTGCGTGGGCTATCAGCCTTGATGATGCAAAAAGCCAAGGCTTAGTAGGTGAAGACAGCTCAGGCTATTTAGGTTTAGTGGTTAATAACAGCGAAGCAAAAGCGGTCGTTGATGAAATTAATGCAAAGCGTAAAGAGCAATATTTAAAACTTGCGAAAAAGAACAATCTTTCGTTAGCACAAGTTGAAGCCCTTGCAGCTGCTAAAACTATCGAAAAAACGAAGCCGGGTCACTACATTGAAGTGAACGGTGAGTGGGTAAAAAAATAACTCACTAAATTTAATCGCTATAAAAAACAAAAAGCCAGCATTGCTGGCTTTTTATCTTTATAAAGCCGGTAGGTGTTAGCACTTATCGATGCAGTTTTGCAGCAGCTGCTGCCAAAAGTTGATGCCTTTGCGTCTTGCAAGTTTAATATTGTGCTCTGGGATCGATTCAGGTTCATCGTAGTTATCTAACGCTTCGCTCATGCTGGCTTCACGGATCAGATGCAGTGTTGGGTAAGGTGCACGATTCGTATAGTTTGCAGCATCGCTGTCATCGCTATCAGCAAATACATAGTCAGGATGAAAGTTGGCTATTTGATACTTACCTTCATAGCCTTGTGCAGCTAAAAGCGCATTGGCTAAATCGACTAAATCTAAGAACTCTTCAAAATCCTTAAAGCCTTGCTCAAACATTAACAAAGTAGTTTCGCGCTCAGCTTGTTGGTCTAACGCGCTACATTGCTCAAGCATATCCATTACTGCATCATCAAGCGTAATAGACTGACTGATTTGATAATGAATGCAATTGCTTTCTACTTCTTTACGGGCAAACGGGCAGAAATTGTATTTTACGATTACGCTTGATACCCATTCGCGCATTTGTATTTCTGGGCGATTCATCGCTTGCTTTGAAGTCACATTATTTCTCTATTCTATTTTACTTTTCTATCTTACTTTTCTAAGTAATGCTCAATTAAATTAACCGTTTTACTGATGGCGCCTTGATTGTTAGTAACGCATTTCTGAGCTTGCTGACCGAGCTTAATCGTCTTTTGTACATCAGTACTCAAAGCAATAAGTGTGTCAGCAAGGTGATTTTCATCGGTAACGGTTTTAGCTCCTTTAGCACTAATCAGCTCAGGATAAATATGGTCAAAGTTATAGGTATGAGGACCTGCTAATACGCCAACAGAAAACGCTGCTGACTCTAACGGATTATGGCCGCCTCGCTCGATTAAACTACCACCAACATAGCTGATGTTTGCCACACCATATAAGCATTGTAACTCACCTAACGTGTCAGCTAACACAACTTGTTGGTTGTTATAGTTATCTTCACTGCGACGACTAAAGCTCAAATTTGAGTTTTTTAATATCTCCGCGACTTTATCAAATTGCTCTGGGTGACGTGGAGCAATAATCAAAAGTGCGTGGGGTAACGCTTTTAACAGCTTTTCATGAGCAGTTAAAATAAGCTCATGTTCAACAGGGTGAGTGGAGCCTGCAACCCAGATAAAGCGCTCGTTGTTATACTGTTTTTTTAGTGCTGCAACTTTATTTAATTGCTCTTCTGTAGGTGTGATATCAAATTTAATTGAGCCAAATACGCGTGCCTTTTCAGGCTTTAAACCAAGTTCAATAAAACGTTTGGCATCATTTTGATTATGACTAGCAAGATCGCTAATAGACTGCATTATCACCTTAGTTAAAGGCATTACCTTTTGGTAGCCTTGCTGTGATTTAGCTGAAAGCCGGGCATTTAGAACAAGTACTTTTGTACCGGTGTTGTTGCTTTGTGCCATAAGGTTTGGCCAAAGCTCAGTTTCTAAAATACACAGTACCTTTGGCTGGATACGTTTTAAAAATCGATTCGTAGCGAAGAAAAAATCAATCGGTAAATAACAGCAGCTAACTGCATCTTTAAAGTTATTTTTTATTTGCTCGCGACCCGTTGGGGTATTACAGGTTACTAAAATAGTAAGTGTTGGATTTTCTGATTGAACGGCCTTAATAAGCGGCGTTGCTGCTAACACTTCCCCTACAGAGGCACAATGGAAAACAACATCGTGATGCGACAAATTCGAAAAGCCAAAGCGCTCAGCAAAATGCTCACGGTAACCCTTATTCTTTTTGCCACGTAAAACATACAGGTAAAAAACAACCAGTGGGCTTAGTAGGTATAAAAGTAAAGAGTATAAAATGCGCGCCATTACTTAGCCTATTTAGGTAAAACGTTATGATAGCGTGGAACCTACGCAATCTAAATATAAAATGTTAAAAACGGTTATCTTAAAGAGTTTTGAGTGTTTCGCAGTGGCATATTTGGTAATATTTCGGTTACTTAATAAATCAACGAAGCAGTTATGAAATTTAAAATGATAAAAGCCACGGTAATTGGTGCTTTTTTTTGTTGCTCAATGCCTTTATTTGCAACACCTACCGCCTACTTACCGATAGGCATGGATGCACAGCTGGATCATCAATTAGATACTTTGTTTGCACTAACAATTGGCACTCCTATGGCTAAACCTTATCGTTTAGCAGAAGTCGAGAAAGCGTTGCTTATTCTTGAAAAGGATGAACCAGGGATAGCTGCTGCGATTCGTTCAAAAATAAAGCCATATCAAAGTGATGATGCAGTGACTCGTGTTGGTGTAAAACTGCAAGTAGATACAGATAAAGCAAAGAAAATTGCTAATCAACGCGGACTTAGCTCCGATGAGTGGGGACAAGGTTTTTTCGAAGGTATTTGGCGTGCCAATGATTACACGTTAGTACAAGTTGGTGTTGATTATCGAGCTAAAGCAAATAAGTTTGTAAATTACAATTCGTTTATCAGTTTTGCTGGTGAAGATTTACAGTTGAACCTGGGTTACAAAGAACATTGGTTCTCGCCGTTTAAGCATTCTGCGCAGATCATTTCTACCAACGCTAAAACTGCGCCCTCTATTTCAATTGGAATGGTAAAGCCGGCCCATAATTGGTGGAATTTTGATTTTGAATTGTATTATTCAGAATTAGAACATGTTGATAATGGTATTCTTTATCAAGGTGAGCTTCATAGTGGTACACCAAAGCTCGCAGGAACGCATTTTAGTATTGAGCCACTTGATGGTTGGAAACTGGGCCTTAATCGAATGATGCAGTTTGGTGGTGGGCCTCGTAAAGTAGATGTTGGTGATGTATTTGACGCATTTTTTGATCCCGCCGGAAATGATAATGGAGATTTAGCTGGTGGGGCAGATAATGAGCTTGGTGACCAAATAGCATCGGTAACAAGTACATTAAATTTTGATTGGGGCTTACCGACTGAGCTCTATTTTGAATATGGTGGAGAAGATACAAAAGAGCATCAGAATTACCAGTTTGGGAATATTGCATATAGTTTAGGCGTTTTCTTTCCTAGGTTAACAGATAATTTATCACTGCGTTTTGAGCATACTAATATGCATAGTTTCTGGTATAAAAATTACATTTACCCGACCTTTGGTAATACTGTGAATGGTTTTGTTATTGGTCACTTTGCTTCAGATCAGCGTTTATTTGGCGATAGTACACCATCTGAAGTAAATGTATTAGAGTTTACTTTTTCGGAGTCTCTAAACTCTTTTTGGAAAGCCAAATTAACAAGTATTAGTAATGAAAGTAACTTTAGCGCCGGTTTTAACTATGAATATGATGATGCTATTGAACTTCAACTTAGTAACACACGTCAATTAAACAAGCATACATTAGAGACAACTCTTACTTATGGTGAAGATGTATTTGGAGATAACTATACTTGGTTATCTGTTGCCTATTTTTGGTAAGCAAAGCCGTTAATACTTTTTAAGGAATATTTATGTCAAATTTTGATTCTGTAGCGGCAAGCTACCTTGAAAGTTTGAACCGCCATCAAATGTTATTTGAAACGATGGAAACCTACCACCCTGAAGTGATGCAATTACTTGAAGCATGTCACAGCGCTTTACAAGCAGGTGGTAAGGTTATTTGGTTTGGTAATGGTGGTAGCGCGGCTGATGCACAGCATTTAGCTGCTGAGTTTGTCGTGCGTTACAAATTGGAGCGCGGTCCACTTGCTTCTATCGCATTGACAACAGATACCTCAATTTTAACCGCTCACAGTAACGACTATCATTTTGATACTGTATTTGAGCGCCAAGTGCAGGCGTTATGTAAGCCTGAAGATTTAGTGATTGGCTTAACCACCTCTGGTACGAGCCCTAACATCAATCTTGCATTGGCTGCGGCAAATGAGATTGGTGCATTTACAGTGGCATTAACAGGCCGAGATGGTGGCAAAGTAAAAGACATCGCTAAGTTACCTATTATTATTAAAAATGATGAAACCGCACGTATTCAAGAAGCCCACATGTTCATCGGGCATTGGCTATGTGAAGCCATCGATATGGTTGTAGCGGAGCAAAAGTAATGGATTTAGCGTTACTAAAAAACCTTTCAAAGGCACGTATTTTAGTTGTTGGTGATGTCATGCTAGATAGATACTGGCATGGCGACTCTGGGCGAATTTCACCTGAAGCACCGGTCCCGGTTGTGAAAGTGAGTAAATTTGAAGACAAAGCCGGTGGTGCAGCAAACGTCGCAAAAAATATTGCTCGTTTAGATGGTAAAGTAGGCCTATTAGGTTTAGTCGGTGAAGATGAAAGCGGGCAAATTCTTGAAACCATCTTAAGTTCAGAAAAAATTGATTCGCAACTTGTAAGTGTGTGTGACTTACCGACAATTTCTAAAATGCGTGTTATTAGTCGTCATCAGCAAGTTGTTCGTTTAGACCTTGAAGAAACCTTCACTGAGCAGCACAGTCAACTATTACTCAATCGCCTAGAGCTAGTATTGGATGATTATGACTTTGTGTTGTTCTCTGATTACAACAAAGGCTCACTGAGCTTAATCCAACAAATGGTTCAGGTTGCAAAGAAAGCAGGCAAAACGGTGCTTATTGACCCTAAATCATCAGACTTAAGCTTATACCGTGGTGCTGATTACATTACCCCTAATCTGAATGAGTTTAAGCTTGCTGGTGGTTTGACAGACTCTGAGCAAAACTTGACTGACAGTGCTCGTAAATTAATTAGTGAAGCGGGCATAGCTGCGATGCTATTAACGCGCTCAGAGCATGGCATGTCGTTAATCAGCCAAGCAGAAAAACATGATTTTGCAGCCCAACAGCTTGAAGTTAGCGATGTAACCGGTGCCGGCGATACTGTAATTGCGACGCTTGCAGTGATGCTTGGTGCGGGAATGGCTGCAAAAGATGCTGTTGAAATTGCCAACCTTGCAGCAGGTATTGCTGTAAGCAAGCTTGGAGCTGCCACTGTTTCGCCTGAAGAACTAAGCCGTAAGCTTGGTCAATATTTACAGCAAACTGGCGAGCATTATCAAACACCGTTTGAAGATGTACTTCAGCATATTGAGTTTGCCAAACAAAATGGTGAAAAAATTGTTTTCACTAATGGCTGTTTTGATATTCTTCATGCAGGTCACGTACGCTACCTTGCACAGGCAAAAGCTCGTGGTGACAGGCTTGTTGTTGGCTTAAATAATGACGAGTCTATCACTCGCTTAAAAGGTCCACAAAGACCAATTAATCCACTGGATGAACGTGCCATGGTATTAAGTGCACTGGCGTCTGTTGACTGGGTTATTCCATTTGGCAGTATTGAAGAAAATGACACGCCAGCTAAGCTAATTGAGCAAGTTAGTCCTGATGTACTGGTTAAAGGTGGCGATTACACCGTTGATCAAATTGCCGGTGCCGATCATGTTTTACGCCATGGCGGAACAGTCGAAGTACTTGAGTTTCTTAATGGCTGCTCAACATCAAACGTAATTAGCAAAATTAAGTCTTAAGCAATGCTTGGTAGTCACACACCAGTGACTGCCAATCACTTTGCTGCCAATGCATCACTTCATTACGGCCTTGCTCTTTCGCAAATGAACGGGCAAGGCGTTTGATATTCTCTGTTTGCCAGCTAGCATGTGGCTGTTTGATTTCACCGCGGTCAAAGTCGATGATAAACACCTTACCTGTATCATCGAACAAGATGTTATTGATGTTTAAATCTGCGTGATAGACGCCATGATTGTGAAACTCGCTGAGGGTGACTGCAATCGCTTTGAGTTCAGATTGGTTAAGTGGACGCGTGATTAAAATATCTAACACGCTTTTTGCGCCTGTTACTGCTTCGGTGATGATATCGCCGCGATAGATTAAGCCGTGGGTGGTCACTTTTGCCGCAATGGGTGTCGGCACGTTTAGGCCAAGCTCAAGTAAGCGCATCATCAGTGTAAACTCTTTATAGACACGAGTTTGCTTTAAACCAACATATAGGTACTGATCGCTCAGTAACTTACCTACTAACCCACCGCGCCAATAGTGACGCAGAACGCCTGTAAGCTGTTGATGTTTAAAAAACCATGCTGTTGCGCGGCCTTTTTTTGCGCCAACTATTTTATCTTGTTGTTGCCAATAATTGGCATCGAACCACTGTTGCGTGAGCTCATCTTTGTAAGCTGGGTGACACAAAAGGGTGGTGTTTTGCAGATGCTGAGTTTCAAACATAACAACTTCAAGATTAAATAAAATTAGCGCTATCTTACCGTATTTTTAGCTTTTCGCATAAGTGCTTGCATTAGCATCAAGTTAATTTAAGATCGCATATTATTTGCTGTAGCTAAGGGCGCACGTGACTCAAACAACCTCCTATTCAGATATTTGTATTTTAAGGCTTTCGGCTATTGGTGATGTATGTCATGCCGTATCAGCAGTGCAAGCAATTCAAAAGGCACATCCGAAGGCAAAAATTACCTGGGTGATTGGTAAAGTTGAGTCCATGTTACTGGCCGATTTACCCGGTGTTGAGTTTGTTGTATTCGATAAAAAACAAGGCAAACAGGCTTATCAGCAACTAAAAGACACGTTCAAGGGGCGTAAATTTGATGTGCTCTTACATATGCAAGTCGCACTCAGAGCGAATCTAGCAGCCCGCTGTATTCCGGCAAAGGTCAAAGTGGGGTTTGATTGGGCTCGCTCAAAAGAGTTACATAGCTTGTTTATTAATAAGCGTATTGCCCCGCAATCTGAAGCGCATGTATTAGAAGGCTTTAAAGGCTTTGCTCAAGCAATTGGGTCGCCTGATTACAAACCTCAATGGCAAATGCCAATTACCGAGCAGCACCAACAAGCAGCCGATGCGCTATTAGGTGAAGAACGTTTAGCCGGGCGTATTTTTGTTATCTCGCCTGCGGCAAGTAAAAAAGAGCGTAATTGGTTACCCGAGCGTTATGCTGCACTTGCTGAACATGCTCATCAACAAGACTTTTCGGTAGTTATTACTGGCGGTCCAACTCCTTTAGAAATTGAACTTGCCGAGCAAATTATCGCGCATAGTTCGGCACCTGTGCTTAACTTAGTAGGGAAAACTCAACTAAAAGAACTGTTATGTGTTTTGAAACGTGCGGCGTTAGTGTTAGCTCCAGATACTGGGCCTGCGCATATGGCTGTAACGGTTGGAACACCTGTTATTGGTTTGTATGCCCACTCAAACCCAAAACGCACAGGGCCTTATTTGTATCAAGAGTATGTTGTTGAGGTATATCACCAAAACTTACGAGAGCAAACAGGTAAAACGGCGCAAGAGCTGCCATGGGGAACACGTGTTAAAGGGGCTGACCTAATGGCGCAAATCAGTGTTGAAAAGGTGATTTCGATGTTTGACCACGTGGTAGATAAAGAGCAATTGTAATGAGCAAAGTTTTATTTTTAGACCGTGATGGTGTGGTCAATATTGATCATGGCTATGTATACAAACCCGAAGAGTTTGAATTTGTACCCGGTGTATTTGAGGCGTGCAAAGCTTTCACTGATGCCGGTTATAAAATTGTGGTGGTAACTAACCAGTCAGGTATTGGCCGTGGTTATTATTCAGAACAAGATTTTTCCAACCTCACTGAGTGGATGAAGGGCGAATTTTTACGCCATGGCGTTACTATTCTTGATGTCTATTTTTGTCCGCATCATCCAAGCAAAGCAGAACCTGCTTATTTGCAAGAGTGCAACTGTCGCAAGCCTGCCCCGGGTATGCTTTTACAAGCCATTGATGAGCATCAAATCGATCCATCTCAAAGCATTATGGTTGGTGATAAGCTTGGCGACCTTATTGCCGCTGAAAGAGCCAACATCGCGACCCGCGTTTTAGTTCGCTCAGGGCAAAGTTATGCCGAGTCAACAGAACAGCACGCCGATGTAGTTTGTGAGTCTTTAGCTGAGTTACCAGCTTTAATTTTACAGTCTTAGCAGGTAAGACCAGTTTATTTCGCAACCCTTACGGTCTGCGACGAACTGCAAACAGTGCAATTGTTCGGCTAAGCTTTTACAATAGGCGCAAAATTTAAAGTCACGCTAATCATTTCTGGTTAGATACAAGAATATGTGGAGATTACAGATGAGAGCATCTGCGTTTTTTAATCAGTTGCAGCAGCAAATTGATGAAGTGAAAGCTGAAGGCTTATACAAAAGCGAGCGTATTATCACGTCACAGCAACAGGCTCAAATTGAAGTTGCTTCTGGTGATAAGGTTATCAACTTTTGCGCTAATAACTACCTTGGCTTAGCAAATAGCCCTGAGTTAATTAAAGCAGCTCAACAAGGCCTTGACGATCACGGTTTTGGTGTTGCCTCTGTACGCTTTATTTGTGGTACTCAAGATATTCATAAAACTTTAGAACAAAAGATCTCTGAGTTCTTAGAAACAGAAGACACAATTCTTTACTCATCATGTTTTGATGCAAACGCAGGTTTATTTGAAACAATCTTAGGCCCAGATGATGCAATCATCTCTGACGCGCTAAACCACGCTTCAATCATTGATGGTGTTCGTCTTTGTAAAGCAAAGCGTTTCCGCTATGCAAATAACGACATGAGTGACCTTGAAAAGCAACTTATTGCTGCTGATGAAGCCGGTGCTAAAACTAAGCTAATCGCTACTGACGGCGTTTTCTCAATGGACGGCGTTATTTGTAACCTTGAAGCGGTTTGTGATCTAGCTGATAAATATGATGCATTAGTGATGGTTGATGACTCTCACGCTGTTGGTTTTGTTGGTGAAAATGGTAAAGGTACGCCAGAGTACTGCGGTGTACTAGACCGTGTTGATATCATCACAGGTACGCTTGGTAAAGCACTTGGTGGAGCATCAGGCGGTTACACATCAGGTAAAAAAGAAATTGTTGAGTGGTTACGTCAGCGCTCTCGTCCTTACCTTTTCTCAAACTCACTTGCACCATCAATTGTTACTGCATCAATTAAAGTACTTGAGATGCTAAGCAATGGCGGCGAGTTACGCGCTAAACTTTGGGATAACGCAAAGTATTTCCGTGAACAAATGGAAGCTGCAGGATTTACCTGTGCAGGTAAAGACCACGCTATTATCCCTGTCATGTTAGGCGATGCTAAAATTGCCTCAGCCATGGCTGACAAATTACTTGCTGAAGGTATTTACGTAACAGGTTTCTCATTCCCTGTAGTACCTAAAGGCCAAGCACGTATCCGTACGCAAATTTCTGCGGCGCATACAAAAGAGCAATTAGATACCGCTATTGCTGCCTTTACCCGTATTGGTAAAGAAATGGGTGTTATCTAATTTTATTCCCTAAACCGAAGCTTTTGCTTCGGTTTTGTTTAATTGAGTGTAAATCATGAAAGCATTATCTAAATTAAAAGCAGAACCAGGGATCTGGATGACTGATGCGCCAAAGCCTGAAGTTGGCCATAACGATCTGCTTATTAAAATCCGCAAAACAGCAATTTGTGGTACAGATGTCCATATTTATAAATGGGATGAGTGGGCACAAAATACAATTCCTACGCCAATGGTTGTTGGCCACGAATATGTAGGTGAAGTGGTTGATATGGGTCAGGAAGTACGTGGTTTCCAAGTGGGTGACCGTGTTTCTGGCGAAGGCCATATTACCTGTGGTCACTGTCGTAACTGTCGCGCTGGTCGTGTGCATTTATGTCGTAATACAACAGGTGTTGGTGTAAACCGTGAAGGTGCATTTGCTGAATACCTTGTGATCCCAGCTTTCAACGCATTTAAAATTCCAGATAACATTCCTGATGAACTAGCATCAATCTTTGACCCATTCGGTAATGCAGTACACACAGCATTGTCGTTTGACTTAGTCGGTGAAGATGTATTAATCACTGGTGCTGGCCCAATTGGTATTATGGCAGCCGCTGTTGCTAAACACGTGGGTGCACGTCATGTGGTTATCACAGACGTGAACGAATACCGCCTAGATTTAGCGCGTAAAATGGGGGCGACTCGTGCCGTCAACGTAGCGAATGAAAAGCTTGAAGATGTTATGAAAGAGCTTGGCATGACAGAAGGCTTTGATATCGGTCTTGAAATGTCAGGTGTGCCGGTTGCATTCAACAGCATGTTAAACAACATGAATCACGGCGGCAAAGTCGCTATGTTGGGTATCCCACCTTCTGATATGGCGGTTGATTGGAACCAAGTTATTTTTAAAGGCTTAATCATTAAAGGGATTTACGGCCGTGAAATGTTTGAAACCTGGTACAAGATGGCGAGTCTAATTCAATCAGGCCTTGATCTGAACCCAATTATTACTCACCAGTTCTCTGTGGATGACTTCCAAGCAGGCTTTGATACAATGATTTCAGGCCAATCAGGTAAAGTAATCCTTAACTGGGATTAATACTGAGTTATTTGATAGGGCGGCTTTGGCCGCCTTTTTAGTTTAGAGAGTACTATGTCGTATAAACATATTTCAGTGAGCGAGACGTTTGCGCTGTTAGACAAAGAAGAGGTTGTGATTGCCGATATTCGCGATCCTAACTCATTTCAAACGGGGCATATCCCAGGCGCTGAGCATTTATCAAATGCCAACATCAGCGAATTTATGATGCATAAAGAGTTTGATCAGCCAATCATCATCGTTTGTTATCATGGTGTGAGCTCTCAAGGTGCTGCTAGCTATTTAGTTGAGCAGGGTTTTGAAGACGTGTACAGCATGGATGGTGGCTTTAGTGCTTGGCAGATGCAACTTCCGGAGCATATTGAACGATGATTGAGTTGGGTAGCATAAATAATCCTCGCGCCGCACAAGGCTTTATAGATTTCATCAAAAGTAAGGGCTTACATGGTGAGTTACGCTCTCAAGATGGGCAAACTGTGATTATTTGTGTTGCACCAGAGCACTTTCATCAAGCTCAACCACTTTGGCAGGAGTTTGCTGCTAACCCTCATGACGAAAAATACCAACAAGCTTCATGGCAGGTAGGCAGTACACAATCGCCTTTGTCATATCAAGGCCAATCACTTAATTTAAAAGCTCGCTTTAAAGCATTAAGCTGGCTAAACCGTACGGTTACTATAGTTTCGATAGCTATATTTGTTGCTTTCTTGCTAGGTGGTTTTGAAACTATTTACAGTATGTTGCAGTTTAATCCAGCACAGCCACTAACTTGGTTTACACCTGCCATTGTGCACTTTAGCGCTATTCATCTTATTTTTAATCTGATCTGGTGGATGACGCTGGGTAACGATATAGAAAAACGCAGCGGTAAATTAACCTTAGTGGGTTTATTTTTAGTGACGGCATTTATTAGCAATTGGGCGCAGTTTTTACTTGTAGGGCCTAACTTTGGTGGCTTAAGCGGCGTTGTGTATGGCTTACTTGGTTTTTGTTGGATCTTCAGTGCAATGAGACCTTCAGAGCCGCCATTGGTGAGTAATAGCATCGTTGGTTTTATGCTGGTTTGGCTTATTCTGGGCTTTGTAGATATGTTGCCGGTGAGTATGGCAAACTGGGCGCATTTAGCGGGGTTATTGGCTGGTATGGCTTATGCTGTGTCAGACAAGCTTCTTTCACGCAAATAATCGCGTAAATAAAAATGGCGGCTTATGCCGCCATTTTACAATTAATGATATAAATACTTAGTAAATAACACTTCTCTGACAATCTCTTGTCCTGTTTCTTGTTTTAGTAGTGCTTTTAGCTTTTCGGTGCAGCGCTTTCTGATTTCTTCGCGGCCGGTCAGTGATTTAATGTTTTCTTCAGGCTCTTTTGAGAGTATTTCAACAATCGCATCACGCAATAGTGGAGTGTGGTGTTCTACCACTGCAATATCAGCCATATCATTGAGCATGAGATCCACCGTAATACGAACATAGCCAAGCTTTTTATTACCTTGACCTATATAGTTAGTGATGATGTCAGGCTCAAAACCAAAGTAGCCAACATTTGATTCAGCGCGTACAGACCAACTTGTTGTAGCGCCAACAAGCAGCATGCTTATCAAGTAAATTGATAACAATGATTTTTTCATAGTTAAGAATATTCCACCCTTTCAATGATTTTTAGTCTATACCCAAATTCACTTAAGATACAGGCTGTTCTGCGTTTTTTAACCCAGCTTGAGATTAAATCATGACTTTTTCGAAACGTGCAGCAGTGATATCATTTGCACGGTTTTTAAAAATAATGAGTCGTTGTGATCACATTCCCAGTTTCATTAGCTGCAAATTGGCAGCCTGCTTCAGCATTTCCAAATTTGACGCAACAAGAGCAAGGTTGGCTGCTTGAGGCCGGGTCATTAACGGCCAAGCTTAAAAGTCACTGTCAGGCCTTTTCAGTTAAAGTTTTAAACGAAGCACCCTTTGACCTAACCTGCGAGCAACAAGCATTACTCAATACATCGCTAAGTCAGGCTTTAAACCGCGAAGTGTTACTTCTATGTGACGGCAAACCAATGGTTTATGCACAAAGCTGGTTGCCGGCAGATGATACATTAAAAAAGCAGCAGTTACTAAGTATGGGTACAAGGCCGCTGGGTGATGTTATTTTTCAAGACCCAAGCTTATCTCGCACAGAAATCGAGGTTGCTGAGTTTTCGCAGCAGCACGCCATTCAGGCATTAACAGCTGAGCTAGGCTTACCATCTAATTCATTGTGGGGAAGACGCAGTGTATTTAGTTTATCTAATGCTCATTTTTTAGTAGCAGAAGTTTTCTTACCTGGAGCTTATATATACCTATGAAGCTAGCTGCATTACAGGTCGCACATATTCCTTACTATAAGCAATTAATGCGTACCGATAAGCCAATTGGCACTTTATTGTTATTGTGGCCTACTTACTGGGCACTATGGCTAGCGGAGCTTGGCACTCCTAGTTTATTAAACTTTGTGGTATTTAGTTTAGGTGTCTTTGTGATGCGTAGTGCTGGTTGTGTAATTAATGACTTTGCCGATCGTAAAATAGATGGCTCAGTTAAGCGTACAGCCCAGCGACCGCTAGCCGCAGGGTTAGTTTCAAGTGGTGAAGCTCTAAGCTTATTTGTACTGCTTATTGTGGTGGCGTTTGGTTTAGTGTTAACGCTCGGGTGGTCAACGATATTACTGTCGTTTGGTGCTTTAGCACTGGCGTTTTGTTATCCATTTATGAAGCGTTATACCCAATTACCGCAAGTTGTGCTGGGTGCTGCATTTAGTTGGGCTATTCCGATGGCCTATATGGCATCAATTGGTTCTGTACCATTAGAAGCCTGGCTACTATTTACCGCGAATCTTGTTTGGACTGTGGCTTATGACACCATGTATGCCATGGTTGATAGAGATGACGATTTAAAAATAGGGGTTAAGTCAACGGCAATCTTGTTTGCAAGCTATGACAGACACATCATCTTTTTACTCAATGCTTTATTTATCGCAATTCTTGCTTACATTGGCATGAGTCATCAACTTGCCTTGCCTTATTGGCTGGGGTTAGTGGCAGCAGTTGGGTTTTTACTTTATCAACAAATGCTTATTCATAAACGAGAACGAGATCCTTGCTTCAAAGCATTTTTGAATAATCACTATGTGGGGTTAGTGATTTTTATTGGTTTAGCAGCATCCTTGCCACTGCCATTTTAATTATCTAGGTGGGTCGATAATACCGCTGATCGACGCATTTTTTCTGAACCAGCCCGCAATAGAGTAGCGAACATCATTTGCGGGTAATACTTCATGCATAAATCGTTCGCTTTCAAACATAACCAGCATGCCGGCTTGAGGTTTTACGACAATCTCAATATCTTTACTTTTCGGCTTGTAAATCACCAACTCACCGCCAGATTCTGGCGTATTTAAGTAACAAACCGTTGTGAAAATGCGATTCGAACGACCTTTGAAGGCATCATAGTGCTTTTTATAAAAGTCACCTTGTTGATACTTTGCATAATGGCATTCATAGTCAAACAACCCTAAATAAAAACTACGGTTTAACTGTGTTTTTATCGCTTCCATGGTCGCAAGATATGTAATTTGTGCTTGGCTTGAACTATCAAACCAGTAGGTTTTATCTTTACGAACGGTTTTATCTATTTGTTGGTCGTTCAAACGGCCAATGCCAGCAGTATGGAAATGTGGGTTAATACGATAACAATCAGCCATTAAATCAGCGATTAAGCTTTCATCAATCGCGTTTTCAACAACGGCATAGCCAGCACGTTCGATGGCATCTAAATAAGTGTCGGAAATAAGCTGCGCGGTCATTCATGTGCACAATCAAAAAAAGGTGCGTAAGTGTATATGAAAAATTGTGCAATGCACGCTTTTTATGCAGTAGATAGTGTGAAAAATAAAGGCGGATTAGCTAGCCTGATTTATTTCAGGCTAGCGGTAATTAAACGGCGCTTAGCCTTGGCTTGCTAATGCTGTTTTTTCAATGAGATCAAGTAAATGACTAACGTGAGAGTTCTCATTGATTTGTTGGTTTGTTTGGATCACAAGCTGCTCGTGTGCGATGCCTTTATTGGTTTTCAATAATAGTAATTCTGGGTCTGAAGAGACAATATTTGTGTGTTCAATACTGGCAATGGCGATGTGATTCGACTTTTTAAGGCCATCCATTACTTGTTCAATGCTACCTACTTTGATACTTGATGTTTTATCAAAAGATTCGATTGCATCGTTTAGCATAGACTGCACTTGTTTTGACTGTGAAAAGCAGCTGTACATTGGGTAGTCTGCAAAGTCGCGTTTGCTAATGTCGCTCTTATTTGCAAGCGGGTGGTTTTTAGCCACGAAAATGATCAGTTGATCAGGTAAATGAATATCACTGCCAATACTGTTCATCGCTTGAGAACATACACTGATATCAATTTCACCTAATTGTAGTTTACGTACAAGCTCACTTTGCTCTTGTAACTGCATCTCAATTTTAACGTGTGGATACTGCGCTAAAAACTGACCGCAAGATACTGGTACTACCGTGCTTGCTTTGTTGGTATAGCCAATAACTAGCTTCTCGTTAGCACAGCCATTTAATGACTCGAATAAACGTTTTTTAGTTTCTTCAAGGTTGTCGAGGGTTTGTTTAGCGTACTCTAGGAAAAGTTCACCTTCTTTGGTTAACTTTACAGAGCGAGTAGAGCGGGTAACGAGTTCATAGCCAATTTCATCTTCAAGCGTTTGGATGCTGCGAGTTAACGCTGAAGTGCTAATTTGGGTTTTTTCTGCAGCTTGGCGGAAATGCCTCAGCACGCCTAGTGCTACAAATTGTTCAAGTTGTTCAAATCTCACTTTAATAGTCCCTTGTTATAAGTAAGCCCTTTACGTCCAGGCGGTATTATTATACTTCACGGTGGGCATAGTAAATTATTGTACCCTTTTTGGGAAGTGTTTGTTTTACAGAAAAGTTACAATTAATCAGGGTAACGGTCTTTAATCTCTAAGAAAAGTGGTAAATTTTCAAGTAGTAAGTCGACTAGAATTGGATCAAAATGTTTCGCGCGCTGGTCTTTTATTAATAATAGTGCCTCATCTAATGGCCACGCTTTCTTATAACAACGGTCGCTACAAAGCGCATCAAACACATCAGCAAGGGCGGTAATGCGGCCAACAATATTAATATCGTCACCAATTAAACCTTGTGGATAGCCTGAACCGTCCCACTTTTCATGGTGTTGATAAGAAATTAAAGCGCCGCATGTCAATATCTCGTTACTTGAATTTTTTAATATTTCGTAACCAATTTCGGCATGGGTTTTCATTATTTCCCATTCATCATCAGTCAGTTTGCCCGGTTTATTCAATATGCTGTCGGGAATGCTAATCTTACCAATGTCATGCAGTGGTGAAGCAAGCTTAATGATTTCACATTGAAATGGGTTAAGCTCTGAAAGCTGTGCCAGTAACTCGCTGTATAATGCAACACGCTTAACATGAGAGCCTGTTTCTTTAGAGCGCTTTTCAACCGCCTCACCAAGAATATAAGACAACTCTTTTTGCGACTCTTTCACCATTTCTCTGAGCTTTAAGTTGTCGTAGGCGAGTGCAATATTGTTGGCATAAAACTCTAACAGCTGATGCTCTGTTGGCTGTAACTTACTGCCTTTGTGAACATAGAGCATGGTTTCAAGACCCGCTTTGGTAGGGAAGTAACAATATAATCATTACTTGTTTTCAGTGATGATTTTCGCTCGTGGGCATCTATAAATAAGTTTTTTACTTCGTCAGGAATGGTGTTTTGCTTTGGTGTAGGACCCACGCCAGAGGCGGCAAGCAATTGAAAATCTTTTGCTGGTGACGATTGCAGATTAACGGCCGCAGCACAATAAATTTGCGTGTCATTAATCCCCATCACATTAGTGACATGGCTTAAAATTGTTGAAGCAAATTCATGAACACTGTCACATTTTAAAAAGTTAGCAGATGCATTAATGATCTGTTCAAGGCCATGTTTGTGGCGGTCAATAATTTGAATATCGCGGTGTGCTCTTAACGCCGAGTAGAGCAGGGTTTTAATTTTAATCGCGGTGAGCTCAGTTTTGTTTTTATAATCATTGATGTCGTAATCGCGGATAATCGCTTCTTCAGGGGCTTCACCTGGCTGACCTGTGCGTAGTATTAAGCGAATATCATGGTTTTCTATTTCATCGCGAATGTATTGAATAAGTTCAAGACCAGCATGGTTGGTTTCCATGACTACATCAACAAGAGCGACAGAAAATGGAATGTCTTTTTTTAGAAACTCTTTTGCTTCGGCAGCAGAATAGGCGTCATAAAAGCGCAGACTTTTATTTTCAAAAGTAAACCCAGCTAATACTAGTTTCGTAACTTGGTGAATATCTTCTTCATCATCAACAACAAGAATATGCCAGTATTCAGGTTCTTCAGTTTGTACATTATTTTCTTCTAACTGTTCTTCAGAAAATAAGAAATCATCCACAAAAACACCACTTATTGTTGTATCTCATACAATAAGTATAGAGGCAGAAATTTACTCTGCCTTATCTGAAACTGGTTTTTTTTCGATATTCTTCAATTCGATTTCAATAGCATCACATGAAATGTGAATCTCATACAAAGAGGTGAGAAGCGACAAGGCTAAGCACGCGAGGCTGATACCAAATAAAATGATACCTGTGGTATTAAATTCGATGAATAATGCAAACATTGATAAGGTACACATTAAAAAAGAGGCAACACCATAAACCTGCATTACGCGAATTAATTTAATGCGTTTTCTTAAATTGGTAATTTGCGCAACAACCAATGGGCGGATACTTTCTCCTTCACGTGCATTGAGTTCTCGAATAAGCTGAGCAAGCACTAAAAAGCGATTAGTGTAAGCAAGTAACAGTAAAGAGATCGCAGGGAATAACAATCCCGGTGTTGTTAAAGTCATGTGGCTACCTTGAAATAAGCATTGCAGCGAAGTTAGTTGCTATCGTAGTTTAGGATTTAAAGATAGAAAAGTAAAAGGGAAGTGATTTGCAAAACAATAATTTAAATCAACCAGCCAAGCAGGACCCATTCGCTTGGGTGAAAGTGTTTCAGGCTGAAAACGGCTTAGAAGCAAACATTATTAAAGGGCTTTTAAAAAGCAAGGGAATTGAATCGCAACTACAAGGAGAGCTTTTACAAGGGGCGCTTGGGGAAATCCCATTTGAACAAACAGGGGTTGATATACTTGTTTACGCATTAAAAGAGCGCCAGGCGCAAGAAATATTGCTAAACTACCGGCAATTAAAACAATCGGCTCCTGACTGGGTATGCCCAAAATGTCATGAGCTTAACGGAGCAACATTTGAAATATGTTGGTCTTGTGGGACTGTAAAGAATGACGAAAGCGAATAATTTTCAACGTATTAGAGAATTAAACTATTTGCAAAAAGCGGTGTTAGGCGGGGCATTACTTGAACGTATGCTGCCTAACTATAGCTTGTTTAGTGAAGCAACTGGGTTTGGTGATGCCGCGGTATTTCGTAGTGCACTAAATGTGTGCTGGGAAAAAATCTTACTGCCAAAAAGTAAGATTAGCCTTGAAAAGCAGATTGAGAAAATTGAACCAAATGTACCGGAGCTGAGCGACTTTGATATGTTTGGGACTTATCCAGCAATCGATACAGCAACCGCTTTATTAGGTATGTTGCATGGGTTGATTGCAAAAGATGAACAAGAGTTCTTGAGCATCAGTAAAATTTCACAGGCCTCGGTGGCACGCTTCATAGAGTACCAACTAACGGTTGATGGTGAAGTAGCAGATAACAAAGCCGTACGTGAACACCCTTTAATGCAATACGAAATTGATGTACTTGCTGAGCTTATTGATTTTGTAGAGCAAATGGGCCGAATTACCTCAGAGAACGTAAAAGAGCTTAAGCAGCTGGCGGTATCTGACGGTCAAACCAACATTGGTATTGCAATTTAATATTTAGTAATGCGTGTTTTCGCTGTAAAATGCGCGTTTGTTTTTTCTTGGCGGAGTAATTGATGCGAATTTTAGGTATTGAATCATCATGTGATGAAACAGGTATTGCCATTTATGATGATGAACAAGGCTTATTAGCACATCAACTGTATAGCCAAGTAAAAGTACATGCTGATTACGGCGGTGTGGTACCTGAACTTGCTTCACGGGATCACGTGCGTAAAACCTTACCTTTAATTGATGCCGCCTTTGCACAAGCGGGCTGTGGCCCAGAAGACTTAGATGGTATTGCTTACACCGCAGGCCCTGGACTTGTTGGGGCGCTCCTTGTGGGTACTTCTATTGGTCGCTCATTGGCCTATGGTTGGAATATTCCAGCCGTTGCTGTACATCATATGGAAGGTCACCTACTTGCGCCAATGCTTGAAGAGGACAAACCGGAATTTCCGTTTATAGCACTATTAGTGTCAGGCGGTCATACTATGATGGTTAAAGTATCTGGCATTGGTGAATACGAAGTATTAGGTGAGTCAGTTGATGACGCCGCAGGTGAAGCATTCGATAAAACCGCGAAGTTATTAGGTCTTGATTACCCTGGCGGCCCACGTTTAGCAAAACTTGCAGAGCAAGGGTCGCCTGAGCGTTTTGTTTTCCCGCGCCCGATGACTGATAAACCAGGCTTAGATTTTAGCTTTAGTGGTTTAAAAACAGCGGCATCCCTTGCGATTCGTGATAGCGATGATGATGAACAAACTAAAGCTGATATTGCTCATGCATTCCAAACAGCAGTTATTGATACCTTAATCATTAAATGCAAACGTGCATTAAAACAAACCGGTATCAAACGTTTAGTGATTGCTGGTGGTGTGAGTGCTAACGTGCAACTGCGTGCGCAACTTGAACGAGTAATGCAAGGCATGAAAGGGCGCGTGTATTACCCGCGCACTGAGTTTTGTACAGATAACGGTGCAATGATTGCTTACGCTGGTATGCAGCGTTTGAAAGCCGGTCAATTTGCAAGCCTCGATATGAAAACTAAGCCGCGCTGGCCTATTGATTCACTCGAAGCCTTATAACTGCTCGCTATTCTTGTTCAGGGGCTTTTTTCTTAGCCCCTACTTTAGGTTCTTCCCCTGCCATCAAGCGAGTAATATTTGCTCTGTGACGGAAAATTATCAGTATGGTTAAAAAGGTAACAGGCAAGGTATACAAAGGTTTTATCCACCACGTATAAAGAGGTGCTAATGAAACCGTAACCAGAGCCGCAAGTGATGAATAACGCGTGATAGCAACAATTAAGATCCACGTTGCAATCAACATCCCACCTAGCGATAAACCAATCGGTAATAACGTGCCAAAAGCGGTCGCGACGGCTTTACCACCTTTAAAACTAAAAAACAGTGGATACATATGGCCTAAACAGGCAGCCACACCAATTAAACCTAACATTAGAGGGTCTATTTTTAAAAAGTAGGCACCCCAAACAGGAATGGTTCCTTTTAAAATATCAAAGACAAGAACTAAAACAGCGGGGACTTTACCACCAAGGCGATAAACATTTGTAGCACCCGGGTTATTCGATCCATGACTGCGTGGGTCTGGTAGTTTAAACAGCCGTGATACAAGGATAGCGGAAGAGACCGATCCCAGTATGTAAGCTAAAACTAACATTAAAACTTCTAACACGCGCTTCCTTATTTTTTAATCTGCACTTTTGGGCTATCATTGGCGGCAAAACCATCTGCCGCTCTCATCGAGTAGTATGTAAGCACCATATTGCAATGCATCTATCCGTTATTGTAGGGGTAATTTTTATATATTAAAACACTATGACAGCTTATACAGCGCATTATTGAAATCAATAAGCGTTTAGGATGAGTATTGTTTTTAATATTTATGTCACTTGGAGTATCAATGGACAAGGTATATATATCACAACTGCACGTAGACACCATCATTGGCGTGTATGATTTTGAAAAAGAAAGTAAACAAAGCCTGTATTTTGATATTGAAATGTTATGTGATATTTCAGCCGCAGCGGCAACGGATGATATTAATTTAGCCCTTGATTATGCCAAGGTGAGTGAGCGAGTGATTGAGCACACAACAGCAAAACCTGTTGAGCTGCTTGAGACTTTAGTTGAGCAATTAGCTGCATTGATCCTGGCTGAGTTTACGACCAACCAAGTGACTATTCGTGTTAGTAAACCAGCCGCAGTGCCACAAGCGCAAACTGTGGGAGTTGAGATCACCCGTCGTAAGGCAAACTAACATGGCGCAAATATTTATTAGCCTAGGCTCTAATGTCAACAAAGAGCATTATCTTCGACAAGCGCTTATTGCCTTAAAGCCTTATTTTCCTGACTTTATACACTCGTCTGTTTATGAAAGTGAAGCGGTGGGGTTTGCAGGTAACAATTTTTATAATTCAGTGGTTGCAGCAAAAACCGATATGCCATTAGCTGAACTCTGTAAACTACTGAAAAAAATTGAACTTGAGAATGGCCGTACTCGCGAGGATAAAAAGTTTAGCCCGCGCACATTAGACCTTGATTTATTGTTTTATGATGACATTATCTGTGATTCGCCTGCGCAGTTACCGCGGGATGAAATAACCAAAAATGCGTTTGTATTACAGCCTCTTGCTGAAATAGCTCCCGACTTTTTTCACCCTGTAGCTAAGCTAACTTTGGCTGAGTTATGGAATAATTATAACAACCCACAACAAAAACTATGGAAGGTGGAGTTTTCTAACCCATGAGTATTATAGAGATAATTGTTTTAGCCTTAATTCAAGGATTGACTGAGTTTTTACCTATTTCGAGCTCAGCTCATTTAATTTTACCCTCACAAGTTTTAGGTTGGCATGACCAAGGCTTAGCATTTGATGTTGCGGTACACGTAGGTACGTTAGGTGCGGTGGTACTGTATTTTCGTAAAGAAGTGGTGGATATTCTCGGCGCTTGGTTTAAATCATTTGGCTCACAAGGAGCAACCGATGATAGTCGTTTAGGCTGGTGGATTATTGTAGCGACTATACCTGCATTATTAATTGGTTACCTATTCAAAGATTTTGTTGAAAGCTACTCGCGTAATGCATGGGTTATAGCCACCTCAACCATCGTATTTGGTTTGTTACTTTGGTATGCCGACGTAAAAGCAAAGCAAGTTAAGAATATTTACCAAATAAACTTTTTTAGCGCGTTATTGTTAGGGTTTTCGCAAGTTCTCGCTATGGTTTTCCCTGGAACATCGCGTTCAGGTATTACCATTACTGTGGGTTTAATGCTGGGCTTAAACAAGCAAAGCGCTGCACGTTTTTCATTTTTAATGTCAATCCCTGTGATTGCCGCAGCAGGTTCATATTATGTGTATCAGCTTGCAACAGCGGGCGAGGCAATTGATTGGCATGCTATTTTACTAGGCGCAGGTTTATCATTTGTGTCGGCTTATGCATGTATTTTCTTTTTCTTAAAAGTGATTGAGCGCATGGGCATGATGCCATTTGTTATCTACCGCTTACTATTAGGTGTAGGTTTGTTTGCGTTCTTAATGCTGTAAAATAAGTATTCACCTTAATTCGAAAAACACCTCAGATTGAGGTGTTTTTTTATGTTGGCTATTTGGCAAAAGTCTATTGCCGTGTAGTAATGGTAAGTAAAGCTTATATTTGGCATTATAACGCCTTACTTATCTCTTATTCATTTTGCTCAGGACAGTAGATGCATATTCATATTCTTGGAATTTGTGGCACCTTTATGGGGGGAATTGCCGCAATCGCTAAATCGTTAGGTCACACCGTGACAGGCTCTGATCAAAATGTGTACCCGCCGATGAGCACGCAATTAGAAGAGTTAGGTATTACACTCACCCAAGGTTATGACGTTGCCCAACTAGAACCCGCGCCAGATATGGTCGTCATTGGTAATGCTATGAGTCGAGGCAACCCTTGCGTTGAATACGTACTAGATAAAGGCTTGCCTTATACTTCAGGCCCAGAATGGTTAAAGCATAATTTATTGCAAAACTCGTGGGTTTTAGCTGTTGCAGGTACCCATGGTAAAACGACTACAGCCAGTATGCTGGCATGGTTACTAGAATACGCAGGAATGAAACCGGGCTTTTTGATTGGCGGTATCGTACAAAACTTTGGGGTGTCAGCCCGTGTTGGCGAAACGCCATTTTTTGTTATTGAAGCGGACGAATACGACACGGCGTTTTTCGATAAACGCAGTAAATTTGTTCATTATTTACCGCGCACCTTAATTCTAAATAATCTTGAATTTGATCATGCTGATATTTTTGAAGATTTAAACGCAATAAAGAAACAATTTCACCACTTGATGCGTACATTACCCTGTAGTGGCAAAGTGATCTGGCCAAGCCAAGACGAAGCACTACAAGATGTGATTGAACGTGGCCTTTGGAGCGAGAGCGAAACACTCTCGGGTGATTGGGATTACCGTTTACTTAAAGCTGATGGTAGCGAGTTTGAAGTGCTATTAAATTCACAAGTGCAAGGTGTTGTCAGCTGGCAAGCCATGGGTGAGCACAATGTCAAAAATGCCATTATGGCCATTGCAGCAGCCAGACACGTCGGTATCGCGGTATCTGTCAGTATTGCAGGCTTAGCTGAGTTTATCTCTCCTAAGCGCCGTATGGAGCTTAAGGCCGACATTAACTCGATAAAAGTGTATGACGACTTTGCCCATCATCCAACGGCAATTAAAACAACCTTAGCAGGGCTACGTGCAAAAGTAGGCACTGATAAGATCATTGCTATTTTAGAGCCTCGTTCAAACACTATGAAAATGGGTGTGCATCAACAAACCCTAATTGATTCACTCGATGCAGCAGATGATGTGTATTTATTTGAGCCAGAAAATTTAAACTGGTCGCTTAAAGAATATGCAGACAAAGCCGGTATGCATTGCATGAAAAGCACTGAGGAAATCATTACTCAGGTTGTTGGCAACAGTGCGCCGTCACAACATATTTTAATTATGAGTAATGGTGGTTTTGAAGGTATTCATCAGCGTTTAATCACTGCTCTTGAACAAAACTAACCAGTATACGGAGCTTAACTGTATGCAATTTAAAGATAAAATAACGTTAGCTTTTAGCGGTGCTTCAGGTGCTCCCTATGGCTTACGGTTACTAGAGGTATTACTTGAACAGCAGTTTCAGGTGTATGTACTGATCTCAAGTGCGGCAAGAGTGGTGCTTGATACTGAATCGAATATTAAACTTTCAGGCAACGAAGACAAAGCGACAGAGCAGCTTAGTACACTTTTTAACGCTGCCCCTGAGCAACTCAAAGTATTTGGTAAAGACAACTGGTTTAGTCCTGTTGCATCAGGCTCAGCTGCGCCGAAAAAAATGGTGGTTTGTCCGTGTAGTGCAGGTTCAGTGTCTGCAATTGCGGTCGGTGCGTCAGATAACTTACTTGAACGCGCTGCTGACGTGGTGATTAAAGAACGTGGGCAATTAATTTTAGTCCCGCGTGAAACGCCATTTAGCGAAATTCACCTTGAAAACATGCTGAAGCTAGCAAGGCTAGGCGTAACCATTATGCCAGCGGCTCCGGGGTTTTATCACCAGCCAGAGCAGATTTCAGATCTGGTTGATTTTATGGTGGCGCGAATTTTAGATCATTTAAACATTGAACATACTTTAACGAAACGTTGGGGTTATGGAGAGGGCAAACAGTGAGCGAAAAAACGATCGCATTAAATATTGAAGGCCTAAAAAAGGTTTATAAAAATGGTGTTGAAGCCGTAAAAGGCATTGATTTACAAGTTCAGCAAGGCGATTTCTTTGCTTTACTTGGACCAAACGGTGCAGGTAAATCAACCACCATT
Organism: Pseudoalteromonas sp. T1lg21; assembly: GCF_002964625.1. Lineage (NCBI taxonomy): Bacteria > Pseudomonadati > Pseudomonadota > Gammaproteobacteria > Alteromonadales > Pseudoalteromonadaceae > Pseudoalteromonas > Pseudoalteromonas sp. T1lg21. The sequence continues at coordinate 647,047 of NZ_PQBX01000056.1, read as the reverse complement.
GGCGTTATCTCATCGTTAGTGAACAAAAGTGCTGGTCGGGTTCAGGTGTTTGGTCACGACATTGATACAGACCTTGAAGCCGCTAAGTCTGAACTAGGCTTAGTGCCGCAAGAATTTAATTTCAGTCAGTTTGAAACACTAAATCAAATTTTGGTTAACCAAGCGGGTTACTACGGTGTGCCAAGAAAGCTAGCGCATGAACGCGCTGAAAAATACTTAAAGCAGTTAGGTTTACTTGAGAAAAAAGATAAGCAAGCACGCACCCTTTCAGGCGGTATGAAACGCCGTTTAATGATTGCTCGTGCACTGATGCATGAACCTAAGTTACTCATTTTAGATGAACCAACAGCCGGTGTTGATATTGAGCTACGCCGTTCTATGTGGGATTTTCTTCGCGAGATTAATAAGCAAGGTGTGACCATCATCTTGACTACCCATTATCTAGAAGAAGCTGAGCTGTTATGTAAAAACATCGCGATTATCGACAGTGGTGTGATTGTTGAAAACACTACCATTAAAGCGCTACTTGCCAAGCTTGATAAAGAAACCTTTGTACTGGATTTAAAGCAACCTGTGCAGCCAATTAGCATCGACGGTTACAAATACACACTCACTGATGATCACACTTTAGAAGTTGAAGTGGCGAAGTCTCAGGGCTTAAACCAAGTATTTAGTGCGCTGACTGAACAAGGTAATACTGTGCTGAGTATGCGAAATAAAGCAAACCGATTAGAAGAGCTGTTTGTAGGCTTATTAGAACAAGGGCGAGGCGAATAATGTTTAGATATGGAGTAGCGCTAAAAAGTATTTGGATCAAAGAGTGTATTCGCTTTTTACGTATTTGGGTGCAAACCTTAGTTCCACCTGCAATCACGATGAGCCTGTATTTTGTGATTTTTGGTAATCTGATTGGTTCTCGTATCGGTGATATGGGTGGCTTTACTTATATGGAGTTTATTGTCCCGGGTCTGATTATGATGTCGGTGATCACCAACTCTTACTCGAATGTTGCTTCTAGTTTCTATTCGACTAAATTTCAAAAAAGCATTGAAGAGCTATTAGTTGCGCCAGTGCCCAATTACATCATTGTACTTGGCTACATGGGCGGTGGCATGACACGAGGCATGCTGGTTGGTTTAATTGTTACCTGTGTTTCTTTGCTATTTGTTGATATTCAAATTCATAATATTTTTGTGATTATGGCAACGGTTATTTTAACGTCGGCTGTGTTTGCGTTAGGCGGTCTTATCAATGCAATTTATGCTAATAGCTTTGATGATATTAGTATTATCCCGACCTTTATTTTAACGCCGCTGACTTATCTCGGTGGGGTGTTTTACTCTATCACCTTGTTGCCAGAATTTTGGCAAGGCGTATCGCAAGTGAATCCAATTATTTATATGGTGAATGCATTTAGATATGGTTTCTTAGGTGTGTCTGATGTCGATTTATCGGTAGCATTTGGTGTACTTGGTTTATTTATTGTAGGTTTATTTACGTTAGCATTAACCCTTATTAAACGTGGTGTGGGGCTTAGACATTAATGACGGATGCAAATTCGAGAAGTATTGTATCGAATCAACCTGGCTTACATGAAAAGCTAGACGAAATTGTTTTAAAACACTTAAGTGCTGAATTTAAAAAGCCGATTGCAGAGCATACGCAAGCGGCTTTTGATCAGGTTAACGAGAAGGTGCAGGCGTTTAAGGGGCCGCTCATTCTTGATTCGTGTTGTGGTGTGGGTGAAAGCACCGCTAACTTAGCAAAACGTCACCCCGATGCACTGGTGATTGGCATTGATAAATCATCACATCGTTTAGACAAGCATGATATCGAGTACAAGCAAACGGATGCAGGGCAGTACATTTTAGTACAAGCTGATTTAAACGACTTTTGGCGTTTAGCCGTGGCTGCAAACTGGCAACCTAGTCATCATTATTTGTTGTATCCAAATCCTTGGCCAAAAGCAAAGCACTTGCAAAGACGCTGGCACGGCGCTGCAATTTTTCCGTATATCGTTAAATTAGGCGGTCGCTTAGAGCTTAGAAGTAACTGGGATATATACGTTAAGGAATTTGCCCGCTCATTAGAGCTTGCAGGGCATAAGTGCGATGTTGAGCTATACGAAAGCGATACTGCAATTACCCCATTCGAACGTAAATATTGGGCCAGTGGTCAACAAAGTCACCGCCTGGTGATCAACCTTTAATGAATATAGGGAGTCGGTGGTGCAAAGTGACTCCCTTGCATTAAAGTCACACCCGCGCGAGCTAGTGCGTCTGCTATTTGCTCGTTATCAACTTGCTCAGCAATCACTTCAAGTTTAAGTTGCTGAGCATATTTCACCAAGTTCTCAATAAACAGATAGTTATCGGCATTGATATGAATTTGGCTGACCAATCCTTTATCAAGTTTTAGGCCATCAATTTCGAGCTTTCTGATGTGGGGCAAGTTTGAAAAACCCGCGCCAAATTCATTAATAATAACCTGAGCGCCTTTATTTTTTAGGGTATTAATAAACGTTTTTACTTCACTAAAGTAAGCGATAGCATCACGCTCATAAAACTGAAAAATAATATTATGGGGCTGCGGGTAGCGCCTTAGTTGTAACTCTAAAAACTCGCTTAAACTAGGATCGAGAATATCTTGCGCAGTAATATTAATGCTCCAGCGCACATTGGTTTTTCTAAATTGTTCAATGCAACGGGTAAACATGGTACGTCTTAAAAGGCCGTCCATCCGTGAGCGCTTTAATACCATCATAAAGTAATCTGGTGCATGAATACGGCCCGTGGCACTGGCCATTCTGGCAAGGCATTGATAATGGTCAATCTGTTTGCTCTGGTTGTCATAGACAGCTTGAAAATAAGGGACAATGCGATTGTTATCGAAAGCTTCTTTTACTTCTTTGGCAAGGGTTACGTTACTTCTAAATCGCTCTTCAACTTGTTTAAAGACATTTTCATAACGCACAATACGCTGGTTATTTAGCTTTGCTTGTTGCAGCGCAACATGGGCATTTTCAATCAGCATTTGCTTGTTACCAGTGGCGATACCTGCATACAAGCTCACGTAAATATAAGGTTCTTTTAGTGCTGGAATTGCATGGTTAAAGGCCGTTATTACATCATCGATATTGCGCTCATCACTATGCGTTCTTAATAGCGCAATTTTATTGGTTGCTAAACGATAAACAAACCCTTCGCCTGGCATTCGTGATTGAAAATAGCCAAGTAGGTTTGCCATTACTTTATCGCTCACTTGCGTGCCATAAAAACTGCTAATGTCTTCTAACTCATTAATGGCAATAACGGCCAGTTCCATGCGGTGTTTAGTGGTTTTTTTTATGTAGTATTCCAGCGCAACATGGTTCGCAAAGCCGGTACGGGCATCCGTAGAGAGCGAGCGTTTCAGTTGTAAAAAATACAGCCCTGCAATAAGTGCAGCGATAAAGAAAAAGAAGCAGCCGGTGATCATTGCGCGTGTAACACTATGCTGCAGCTGCTGATTCAAATCACTAATGGTTATGTCGGCACCAGTGATATAAGTGTGGCCATTATTATCGACAAAAGTCACAAAAATACTTTTAAAATAGCCCCATTGATCTTTTGAGATCTCAAAGACTGGTTCAGTCGAAAAAAAGGCTTCTTTATTAAGTTCAGTTGCTTCTGGGTAGGCATCTAGAAACTGGGTAACGCGGCCATTGTTTTGATCTTTTTGCGTGTAACTCGAGGCGCTAAAATACACTTTGCCGTCGCGCAGTACCATTGCGTACACATAGGCTAATTGCATTTGTTTTGCATACTCAGATAGAGCACGGCTTTTTTCTTTATAGGTTGCCGCAGAGACTGGTAACCCTGCATTCACTATATTGTGGTAGTCATCACCGAGGATATGTTTGACACTGACCGCAGCATTAAGCAATTTGCTATCGATATTTTCCATGATCTCACTGCGGGTGGTTTCATAGGTGTAATAGATATAGCCAAATAAGCTTATAAAAAATGCGGCGAAGCCATATAGCAGCCAGCTGGTTTTTTGCATTCCTTTGGGCATAGAGGTTCCCTTAGCAGTTATCATTTGATTATACTCAAAAAATGCGGGGCTGATAGTAGAAAATGCCCGCAAATTTCATTAACTGATCACTTTTTTGTCATCGAAATTAGGGCTTTTTTGCTTTATGCGAGACATTTTCGTGATATTCCAGTAAAGTTAGCCAATTTCGTAGAAACAGTGCTGCAAAAGTGCTCACCAAGGTGTCCCATCATCGGGTGCATTTTTAGCTGCTAATTATGGGTATTAGGATGGATCAAAAGCGTTGTGCCGTCGCCTCTAAAGAAAGCTTGATTCGTATTTTTACGGTGCCAGAAGCACCAGACTCGACATTAAGTAAAATCGAATCTGAAATTTCTAGCAATTTAGCTGGGTTCTTAAATGAGAACATTGCAGCGATTGAAAAGCCTTTGCACGAAATTGAAAAAGACTTTCAAACGGCCACTATTCCAGAAGAGCCAACTTTTGTTTCTGATTACGCTCAAGACATTATGGAGCAGTTAGTTGCTCATTCTGTGCATACCGCTGCGCCGAGCTTTATTGGCCATATGACCTCAGCGTTACCGCACTTTGTGTTACCGCTATCTAAGTTAATGGTCGGTCTAAACCAAAACCTAGTAAAAATTGAAACTTCAAAAGCATTCACACCACTTGAAAGACAAGTATTGGGAATGATGCATCATCTTGCTTATGGTGAAAATGACAGTTTTTACAGTAAATGGATGCACAGTGCGAAAACCTCATTAGGCGCATTTTGTTCAGGTGGCACTGTCGCTAACATTACCGCTTTATGGATTGCCCGCAACCGTTTATTAAAAGCCGATGGTAATTATAAAGGCATTGCCGCACAGGGGTTAATCGCTGGAATGCTGCACTATGGTTACAAAGGCTTAGCTGTACTTGTATCTGAGCGAGGCCATTACTCATTAGGTAAAACCGTTGATTTACTGGGCATAGGTCGCGATAACATCATTGCCATTGCTACTGGCGAAAATAATAAAGTTGATGTCGATGCGATGCGCAAAAAGGCTCATGAGCTTGAAGCGTCTGGTATTAAGGTAATGGCGCTTGTGGGTGTTGCTGGGACAACTGAAACGGGTAGTATCGATCCACTAAATGAGATGGCTGATTTGAGCGAAGAGCTTGGCTGTCATTTTCATGTCGACGCTGCATGGGGCGGTGCAACCTTACTTTCTTCAAATTACCGCCACCTTTTAAGCGGTATTGAGCGCGCTGATTCAATTACCATTGATGCACACAAACAAATGTATGTGCCAATGGGGGCAGGTCTGGTGTTATTTAAAGACCCTGCCGCAACGGATGCTATTGAGCATCATGCGGAATATATTCTTCGTAAAGGCTCGAAGGATTTAGGGAGTCATACACTTGAGGGCAGCCGCCCTGGTATGGCAATGTTAGTACATGCTTGCTTACGTGTTATTGGCCGAAAAGGCTATGAGATGCTGATTGACCGTAGCATCGTGAAAGCACGCACTTTTGCCAATATGATCAAGCAAGATGAAGACTTTGAGTTAATTTCAGAGCCAGAGCTTTGCCTATTAACCTACCGTTATGTTCCAAAAGAGATCCAAGCAAAGCTGAATGAGGCTGACGAAGAAACGAAATTAGATATTTACGCTTCGTTGAATCGCTTTACTGCGAGCATGCAAAAACGTCAGCGTGAAGCGGGACGTTCTTTTGTATCCCGTACTCGTTTAACACCTGCAAAGTATGACCATCAACCTACCGTGGTTTTTCGCGTTGTTTTAGCTAACCCATTAACCTCTAAAGCGATTCTAAAAGATATTTTAGCGGAGCAAAAAGAGCTGGCGAAAACCGATCCGGTATTTAAAAAATATTTAAGTAAGTATATGGATTAGAAAAGGGAGCGTGATGCTCCTATTCACTAAAGCAGCTTGCTTTGATCATGTTACTGATAATCGCTTGCGAAGGTTTTATTTTTTCCATCGCCAAAAACTCATCTGGCTGGTGGGCTTGGTTAATTGAGCCAGGTCCCATAACAATGGTTTCGCAGCCAAGCTGTTGAATGAAAGGGGCTTCTGTACAATAGTTTACAGCGACAGCAGGTTGACCCGAGACTTTTTCGGCCAGCTTTACTAATGCTGTATCCGTGCTGCCGCTAAACGCAGGGATAGGTTCATGCATGTCGATAACACTTACAGCATTTGGGTATTGGGCATTAATTTCTTCTGCAGCAGTTAGCAAAATCGCTTGCAGTTCTTGCACGCTTAAACCAGGTAAAGGTCGCATATCAATGTGCATTTCACAGCAGCCACAAATGCGGTTGGCATTGTCGCCACCATGAATATGACCAAGGTTCAAAGTAGGGTACGGAATTTCAAAGTGGTCAACTGAATATTTATTCTTTAATTCTTCTTTAATGATTAACAATTTTGTAATCATTTTATGCATGACTTCGATGGCGTTTAAACCACGCTCAGGATCAGAGCTATGGCCTGAGCGGCCAATCACACGAATCGCTGTACTCATATGGCCTTTATGAGTAAATACTGGTGTCATATCAGTTGGTTCACCAATGATACAGCGCGCTGGTTTTAAATCTGGGTGGCGGCAAATTTGCTGTGCACCGGCCATCGTGGTTTCTTCGTCGGCTGTGGCTAGGATCAATAGTGGCTCTGTTTGCTTCGTAGCATCAAGCTCGCTAATTGCCTGCAATACAAAGGCAAAAAAGCCTTTCATATCAATACTACCTAAACCATATAGTTTATTGTCATGCTCGCTGAGTTTAAACGGATCGTAATTCCAGCGGCTATCATCAAATGGCACCGTATCGGTATGACCTGCAAGCATTAAACCGCCATCCCCTTCACCACGTTTGGCTAATAAGTTGTAACGGCCTTTGCCGTTTTCAAGCTCTGTGATTTCACAAGTAAAACCAAGGCTTTCGCACCAATTTGCGAGCAAGGTGATAACCCCTTTATTGCTCATGCACAAAGAATCTTCAATCGCACTAATTGAAGGGGCTGCAATCAGCTGCTGATACATAGATAAAAAAGAGGGTAGCGACATAAAAAATCCAAAAATAATTATTCAATCTAATTGCATAACAATATAAAAGTATTTATGATGAATATCAATTCACTTTTTAAGCATAAATATTAGTAAAGCTGTACGATGAACACGAAACGACGATAACCTGATTTCATTACTTTAGACAGTGTTTTTATTCGCAATTGTGCGAGTAATTTTAGGCGTATCGATAAACAGATTTAATAGGTAAAAGTAAGCAATGAATGTAGTGATTATTGGCGCAAGTGGTTATAGCGGCGCAGAGCTAGCAAGTTTAGTTGCTAAGCATCCAAAACTGACCCTACAAGCATGTTATGTGTCTGAAGGGAGTTTAGATAAAGATAAATTATTAAGCGATTTATACCCTGAGCACCTTGGATTGTTAGAGTATCCACTACAGCCTCTAACAGCTGAGGCTTTCCAAGATATCGAAAATAATGCTGATTATGTGTGCCTGTGTACAGACCACAAGGTCAGTGTTGATCTTGCTCCCCAATTTTTAGCCATGGGTAAAAAAGTATTCGACCTATCTGGTGGTTTCCGTTTAGCTGGGAATGAGGATTACCTAACTTATTACGGTTTCGCACATGAACATCCAGAGCTTTTAACACAAGCTGCATATGGTTTAGCTGAATGGAATAGTGATGCGATCAGTAAAGCAAACCTTGTTGCTGTAGCGGGTTGTTACCCAACCGCAGCACTTAATTCTTTAAAACCACTTAAAGAAGCAGGGCTATTAGCTGATCAAGCCATTATTGTTAATGCGGTGTCAGGTGTTACAGGCGCTGGCAGAAAAGCCAGTGTTAATACGCATTTCTGCGAAGTGTCACTTGCTCCTTATGGTTTGTTTAATCACAGACACACACCTGAGATTGAGCAGCACCTTGGTCACCCTGTGTTATTCACCCCACATTTAGGTAATTTTCCTCGCGGAATTTTAGAAACTATTTATGTGCAATTAAAACCGGGCGTAACAGCAGAGCAAGTGAGCGCGGCATATCAAGTGTTAGCTAACGAGCCGTTAATTCGCTTACTTGGCAATAAAATTCCAAGCATCAAAGGCGTCGCTAAACAACCATTTGTTGATATTGCATGGCAACAAAAAGGTGAGCAACTCATCGTTATGTCTGCGATTGATAACCTTCTAAAAGGCGCGGCAGGACAAGCATTACAGTGTATTAATTTAGCCATGGGTGAACCTCATCACACTGGTTTAGTAGGAGCGCTGTAATGAAAACTTGGATCATTAAAGTCGGTGGTGCTGTGTTAAATAGCGCAGATGCAGCAAAAGCGCTTTTTGATGTTTTAGCCTCTGAACAAGATAACTTTGTCATTGTTCATGGTGGTGGTGCCTTAGTGGATGCTTGGTTACAAGACGCAGGTTTTGTAACTGCAAAACATCAAGGCTTACGTATCAGCCCAAATGAGCAAATGCCTTATATTGTTGGTGCCCTTGCAGGTTGTGCCAATAAACAATTAATGAGCCAAGCAATCAGCGCAGGTCACAAACCTGTGGGTTTAAGCCTTTATGAAGCGGGTGTACTGGTATCTGAAAAACTTAAAGTATTGGCGCAAGTAGGTCAGTGTTCAGGTAGTTGTGACAGCGTGCTACCTAGCTTACTTGAACAAGGTCGTTTACCCCTTGTGAGCTCTATTGGCTTTGGGGAAGATGGCCAATGGTACAACGTCAATGCAGATGAAGCCGCAGCGGCTATCGCTAAAGAGCTTGATGCAGAACTTATTTTTATGACTGATGTAGAAGCGGTACTAGATGCAAATAAGCAGCCACTACATCAACTTAATACGCAGCAAATCGAAACACTTATCCTTGAAGGAGTTATTCAGGGCGGGATGGAGGTCAAAGTAAAGACCAGCCTTCTTGCTGCCCAACATTTACGACGTGGTGTGTATATCTCAAGCTGGCTTAAGCCAGAGAACTTAGTCGCTTTATTAAAAGGCGAGCATGTAGGAACGAAAATTACACCATAGGTATTTCATGTTAAAGAATTTCTTAAATGGTCTTGAATTAGACCAAAAAGGCGCCCTTAAATTACTTAACTTAGCGCAAAAAATTAAAGCAAATCCAGCTGATTTTAGCCAAGCATTAGCGGGTAAATCAGTGGTTACCTTGTTCGAAAAACCCAGCTTACGTACCCGTTTATCATTCGATATTGGTATTAATAAATTAGGCGGTCATGCGGTTTATTTAGATTCACAAAATGGTGCCATGGGTGCTCGTGAATCAGTTAAAGACTTTGCTCTTAATATCTCCGCTTGGGCTGATGGCATTGTTGCTCGCGTGTATGCACACAAAACACTGACTACACTTGCTGAGTACTCATCGGTGCCTGTCGTTAATAGCCTGTGTGATTTATATCACCCATGCCAAGCGCTTGCTGACTTTTTAACGCTGCAAGAAGTGCATGGCGATGTTAGCAAACTAAAGCTTGCTTACTTAGGTGAAGGTAACAACGTCACACACTCTCTAATGTTATTAGCTGCCACTTTAGGCACTGATTTTGTTGCAGTTTGTCCTAAAGGCAGTTCGCCAGATTCACAAATTCTCAAGCAAGCAGAGCAAATTGCAGCAATGAATGGTGCGTCTGTTATGGTAAGTGACAGAATTGAGGCGGCAGTTGGCGCAAATGCAGTCTATGCTGATACCTGGGTTTCAATGGGTGATAAAACACCGCTTGAGCAGGTAAAAGCTAAATATATGCCTTATCAGCTTAACCAAGCCCTATTAGAGAAAACAGGTGCGCAGACTGTACTACACTGTCAGCCAGCGCATCGTGAGTTTGAAATTACCTCTGAGGTAATGGATGGCCCAGCATCAAAAATTATTCAACAAGCAGAGAATCGTATGCATGCGCAAAACGCTCTACTTGTCACATTATTAAATCCAAATTTTGTTTAAGGAACACCAATGAGTTCAATTAAAAAAGTCGTACTAGCCTATTCTGGTGGTCTTGATACATCGGCAATCGTGCCATGGTTAAAAGAAAACTACGGCTGTGAAGTAATCGCGTTTGTTGCTGATGTAGGCCAAGGCGCAGAAGAGCTCGAAGGCGTTGAAGCAAAAGCGATTGCTTCAGGTGCGTCAGAATGTCATATCGTAGACTTAAAAGACGAAATGGTCAGTGACTATATTTACCCAACTTTAAAAACAGGCGCTATTTACGAAGGTACTTACCTACTAGGTACGTCTATGGCACGTCCGATTATTGCTAAAGCGCAAGTTGAAATTGCCCGTAAAGTAGGTGCTGATGCGCTTTCACATGGTTGTACAGGTAAAGGTAACGACCAAGTACGTTTTGAGTCATGTTTCGCAGCCCTTGCACCGGATCTAAAAGTGATTGCGCCATGGCGTGAGTGGGACTTATCAAGCCGTGAATCATTACTTGATTACTTAGCTGAGCGAAATATTCCATGCTCTGCTTCAGCGACAAAAATTTATAGCCGTGATGCTAACGCTTGGCACATTTCTCATGAAGGTGGTGAGCTTGAAGATCCATGGTGCCAACCAAGTGATCAAGTATGGACGTGGACTAACTCGCCAGAGCAAGCGCCAAATGAAGCTGAATATGTAACATTAAACGTTGTTGAAGGTGAAGTGGTTGCAGTAAACGGTGAATCACTAACACCATATGACTGCTTAGTTAAATTAAATAACATTGCTGCGCCACATGGTGTGGGTCGTGTTGATATCGTAGAAAACCGTTTAGTTGGCATGAAGTCGCGTGGTTGTTATGAAACACCAGGGGGCACAGTGATCATGGCAGCTCTTCAAGCGGTTGATGAGCTCGTGTTAGATAAATCAAGCCGTAAGTGGAAAGAAGTGCTTGGTGGTGAGTTCTCTCACCTAGTGTATGACGGTCGTTGGTTTACGCCATTAAAAGACTCGATTCTTGCTGGTGCTGAATCTCTGTCTAAGTTAGCAACGGGTGAAGTTGTGCTTAAGCTTTATAAAGGCCAAGTCACTGCGGTACAGAAAAAATCACCGAATAGCTTATACAGCGAAGACTTTGCAACCTTCGGTGAAGATGATGTATATGACCAATCACATGCTGAAGGCTTCATTCGTTTATTCTCGCTATCAAGCAGAATCTCAGCACTAACGAAAAAGTAATTTAATTATTGCCCTGCACGAGCAGGGCAATAGCCGAATTTGGAGACAGTTCAATGGCACTATGGGGCGGACGTTTTTCTACGGGTCCAGATGAAGCGTTTAAACAATTCAACGATTCACTTCCTTTTGATTATCAACTTGCAGAGCAAGACATTATTGGTTCAGTTGCTTGGGCAGGGGCGTTAAAACAAGTAAACGTTTTAAACCAGCAAGAATACGATGATCTCGTTGCAGCACTTAATAAGCTGCTAGATGAGGTTAAAGCAAACCCACAAGCAGTCGCTGTAGCAGGGCATGAAGACATTCATTCTTATGTTGAATCAGCACTGATTGATAAAGTGGGTGACCTTGCTAAAAAGTTACACACTGGTCGTAGTCGTAATGACCAAGTTGCAACCGATTTCCGCTTATGGTGTCGTGATACTGCTGAGCATATCCTTGAGGCAATTGCAGAGCTCAAAGGTGAGTTTATTGCCTTAGCTGAGCGTGAGCTTGGTACTATTTTACCGGGTTACACACACTTACAGCGCGCACAACCTGTGTTATTTAGTCATTGGTGTATGGCCTATGTTGAAATGCTTGAGCGTGATGAAAGCCGTTTAACCGACGCCAAGAACCGTATGAATTATTGTCCACTTGGTAGTGGTGCTTTAGCTGGAACAGCGTACCCAATTGATAGGCAAATTCTTGCCGAAGGGTTAGGTTTTACCGGCGCAACACGTAATAGCCTTGACGCCGTATCTGACCGTGACTTTGTGGTTGAGCTATTAAGCTGCGCATCGATTTCGATGATTCACTTATCGCGCATGGCAGAAGACTTAATTTTTTATAATTCGGGTGAAGCGGGCTTTATTGAGCTTTCTGATGGGGTAACATCAGGCTCTTCTCTAATGCCACAAAAGAAAAACCCGGATGCTCTTGAGTTAATTCGTGGTAAAACGGGCCGTGTATTTGGTGCATTCAGCGCCATGATGATGACACTTAAAGCACTACCACTTGCCTACAATAAAGATATGCAAGAGGACAAAGAAGGCTTATTTGATGCGATGCCAACTTGGCTAGCATGTATTCATATGGCGCAGGCATGCATTAAAGGTATTAAAGTTAATGCAGAGAGAACATTAGCGGCAGCAAAAGGCGGCCACTCAAATGCGACTGAGCTTGCTGACTATTTAGTGGCTAAAGGTATTCCATTTAGAGAAGGTCATCACATTGTTGGTACGCTCGTGCAAATGGCTATTGCACAAGGGAATAACTTAGAAGATTTAAGTTTAGAGCAATTTAAGTCTGTGCATAGCATTTTCGAATCAGATGTATATCCTGTATTAGAAATAGACGCGTGTATTAAAGCAAGACAAGCGCTGGGTGGTACGTCACTTGAGCAAGTAACAAGCGCCATTAAATACGCAAAAAAAAACAGCAAATAGCGGTACGTGACGCAACCTTAAATGATGTTGAGTCAATCGCCAAGCTTATTCAGCATTGGGCAACGGTAGGCGAAAACCTACCACGCGCTAAGAGCGACATGATTCACTCAATCAATGAGTTTGCTGTTACTGAGGTTGAAAACCAAGTTACTGGCTGTGCATCGCTTTATATTTACGACACTGGTCTTGCTGAAATTCGCTCACTTGGGGCGAACCCTGAATCTCGAATTGCCGGGCAGGGGCGTCAACTTGTTGAACATTTGCTTAAAAAAGCCAAAAGCTTGGCGCTTAGTCGGGTAATTGTTCTGACAAGAGTGCCAGAATTCTTTGCAAGCCAAGGATTTAGTTTTTGTAGCAAAGACAGTTTGCCAGAAAAAGTGATCAAAGATTGTGAGCTTTGCCTTCGTAAAGATAATTGCGATGAAGTGGCGATGGAATATATTTTAAAGCCGAGTAATAGCGCGGTGATCCCGTGTAAACACCTGGCTTAATTTTCCCTGGATAGGAAAAACGCACGGTTACCCCTGTGCGTTTTTTTATGCCTGAAATTTAGATTTGCTGAATTTTATGATCAAAAAGATCAAAAATTATAAAAGTTGGATCGTTAATTGCTTTTATTATCAGCGCGGTGGCAACGTCGCGATGAAGTATAAAAAAGCGTCAAAAAAATGAGAGCGCTTAACTCAGCTTACAAGCTATTGTAAGCTGAACTGAAAAAACAATTAACTTAAAGGAATTAACTTATGCAAATTTCAAACAATAGCCAATTGCAAATGCAAGCTTACAGCCAAATGCAACAAACAAAGCCTGCTTTGGAACAAACTACTAGTAATAAAACCCTGCAATCTGATACAGTAACTTTATCAAGTGAAGCGCTGGCTTTATCAGGCGGTGCAGAGATTCAACGCGGTGGCGGTGTAATTCTTCCTCCTAGTAAGAAGGAAGAATGATTATAGGAAAACAATGTTTTTAACTGAGCAATTTGGATTTTTTTCATTATCAGCCCTATCTGCTTGGGGATTTTTAATGGCATTTTTCTTTAACGTTTTTGTTTATAGTTTAGATGTCAAGCGTCGTACTACCTTGTTGCTCAGCTCTTTTATAATGATGCTTTCTTATATGGCTGGTGATTATTTCTTCACTTGGATTTCTTCTACCGCCGCAACTTATTTTGATTGGGTACTTTACGACTTAGCAACAGTATTAGCGCTCTTAACTGGGTATTATTTCATAAATAAAACGACCCCTTCCTTTTTATATTTAGTCGTTGGTTTAGCCGTTAACATTACACTTTTTATCTCTTTGTATATAGATGTTGAGTTAAATAGAAATTCAACTCCATGGCTACTATGGGATATTTATGCATTTGGAGTTAACTTCGTTGATTACAGTATGATTGCAGTTCTTATTATCGATAGAGACATATACGGTCTGCATAAACTTAAAAAATCTATCAAATCTCACTTTAGGAATAAAAAAGTAGTAAATACCTCTAATGTATCTTGATTCAATTACTGGCCAGCTGGTTGGAATTTTTATTGAATGGGGGGTACTTATGGCTTTCTTGTTTAATCTATCGACCAGCATTAATAAAGTTGATAAATCTCCTCTGATTTTATCTGCGATTATGGCCTTATCATATTTTGTTACGGATGTTATTAAATTATCTGACGCGCCATACTTAAATTGGTTTCTATACGATTTGATAACAATATTAGTGATCTCTTTTTGGTTGTTAGTAAAAAGTGTAAAACTCTTTACAGCTTCAATTTATGTAATCGCTGGATTACTGCTTAATGCAAGTTTTATGCTCTCGATGCATTACGATATTTTCATACTAGGTAATCGAGAACCTTGGCTTTTGTGGAGTGTATTTTCGATAGGTGTAAATTTACTAGATTTAATGATGATAATTGCTATTGCATCCAATAAAGACTTTTTACTACTCAAAAAATTTGTTAAGTATCCTATGTCGTCGAGCGAAAAACCTGAAGAAAAGTTGGAATTGATCTAATCAATGATTGGAGTGGTTCAAGAAAACATAGGTTTATATCTAGCTACATTTATTATGTGGGGATTTTTAATGGCCTTTTTATACAATATGGTCAAAAAATCTTCATTTCCAGGTGGTGATGGCACCAAGATGTGGATCTCATTCACAATGTTTATTTCATATATGGCTAGTGATCCGTTGCTGAATATCACTTTTGGATACGATATTTTGGATACAACATTAGCTTATTTAATCTGGGCTTGTTCTGATATTGTCATTTTCTTTATAGTGTGGCTAATTTCAAAAAGTAAAAGCATTTCTGATGAGCCTGTAAAGCTCTATATTTCAATTGGTCTAAGTGTAAATATATCACTGTTTTTAGGTATGTATTTCGATATTAACTACGCCTATACAGGAAGCTGGTGGTTTTGGGATGTCTACAGTATCACAGTGAACCTGATGGATATCATGATGCTCATCGCACTTTTCATTAATAAAGACTTTTTAGGGCTTGTGAAGCTATACAGGAAAGTTCGAGGCCAAGCTGAACCAGCTTGACCCCAATTGGTTAGAAACGGTATTCCCAGCTAGTTCTCAGGGCTGTGTTTGTTTCTGACTCATCACCTTTTTCATCTTTTGAAATAAGCCCTGTCACTTTCCACAGACCATTAAACACAGATTGCTGATAACCAAGCTCTAACTGCAGCTGACTCGTATCTGATGCGAGCTCAGCGTGTGTGGTTTCGCTTTCAATCCAACGTAACTTCGCATGGCCACCATAACCATTTAGAGTGTGGTAATAGGCGCCAAGGATAGCCGATTTACTTTGTAGCGGTGTTGAGCTACCAATTAAGCGTGAGCGTTGTGTATAGCTGCCAGAGCCATATACGCAATCGCTAATTTGATCACAGCTTTGCTCTGTATTTGAGTATTCAAAGTAGCTTTTTAATAGACTTTCTTTCGAGCCAAAATAGCTTTCTACGCCTAGCGTATAAAATGGCTCACTCGGTGCTAAACCACTTTCATTTCGACCCATTACTTCAGCATAAAATGCCACAGGTTGCGCCGCTAAAGTGGTTGAGTACTTAACATCTAAACTCGTTAAACGGTGTGTTGATTCACTGCTTTCGAGTGTAACAGGGTTGATTTCGAGGCTAGTTAAATAATCAGAGCCTGCACTGTTAATTGCTATTTCAAGGCCTGTTAATGGCGTACTTGCAAACCGGAGTGCCCAAAAGTCACCGTCATCTGAATTATTTAGATATGGCTTTTGTTTGGCGTAAATACCCGTTAACTGCCAATTACCGATAAACGACAGCCAACTTGGGCCTACATATTGCGTATTTGTTCTGCTGAAGCGCACACCTTTCATTGGCGCCGCATTATTTGATAGAAGTAGGGCGTTATCGTTACTTGGCCCCCACCAATGACTAACTTGCTCTGCACTGATTGACCAATTACCCAGGAGTACGGCTAAATAGCTATCTTGATAAGTAACATGCTGTTTATCAAGGGCGTCATCGGCGTAATTTACACTCACTTTAGCGCTAACACGCTTCCCTGTGATTGAACCATAACTATTTACACCGCTTTCTTGCTGGTGGCGTTTACCAAAACCTTGCTGAGTGAGAGGTTCGCTGTTGTAGTTTAGGCGAATACCTGAGCTGGTTTTTTGTTTTGCATTATCAAGAGCATGTTTTACATGCTGATAAGCAAATAAGCTTTGCTCGTCAAGTTGGCTGGTATTGGTAACGTCTAGGTCGCGTGCGATACCTTGCCACATTAATGGATAGCTATTAATTGGCTGTTTAATAATGCCTTGGTTAAAGAGCATTTCGATTGAAGCGCGAAGCAATGGGTCGTCGCTTTCTATCCATGGTCCAGCAACACTTGGCGCAGAGATCATTAGTAATGCTGTTAAGCTAATGAACTTTTTTAATTTCATCCGTGAATTTTATCCTGTAAGGCTTTGGCTACGACTGGGTCAACAAACTCGCTTACATCGCCATTGTGGCGTGCGACTTCTTTGACGAGTGTCGATGAAATAAATGAATTTTTTTCTGCCGGTGTTAAAAATACACTTTCTAGATCTGGGTTTAGGCGACGATTCATATTCGCTAACTGAAATTCATAGTCAAAGTCAGACACCGCACGAATTCCACGAATAAGCACTTCGGCTTTGTGGTCGCGAGCTAAATCAGCCAATAAGCCAGAAAAACCAATCACACTCACATTATCAAGGTGCGCCAAAATCTTATTAGCAAGTTCAACGCGCTCATCAAGGGTAAAGCAAGGTTGTTTACTTGGATTATGCGCAATGGCAACAATCACTTTATCGAACATTTTTGCCGCGCGATGAATTAAGTCTGTATGGCCATTTGTAAGTGGGTCGAAAGTGCCCGGATAGATTGCAGTAACGTTCATAACATTCAGCGATTTATAAATTTGCTTGCTATATTAACAGTGTTTTCTCGACGATGCAGCTTCGAAAGTACGCGTATCGGATTAGAATCCTTCACCTATATAAGGTACTAAACCGATTGAGGTTAATATTTTTCAAGGTAGTATTTAATTGCTGCGCATTTGTTTATACTGCTCGGCTGGGGACCGTAATAATCATAAAAAACAGAGTAAATAAGCTATGAGCACAAAGGACAAAATCATACACACCAGCATCGAGTTATTTAATCGCCATGGTGAGCGTGCCATAACAACTAACCATATTGCTTCGCATATGGGGATAAGCCCAGGTAACTTGTATTATCACTTTAAAAATAAAGAAGATATTATTCGTCACATATTTGCTTTGTATAGCGATCATTTACACACTCACTTTAAGCCACTGACTCCCGGTGACGACGCACTAGAAAACCTAGCGGGCTATCTTGATTCGCTATTTGAACTTATGTGGCGTTTTCAGTTTTTCTACGACAACTTAGGCGATATCTTATCTCGTGATGAAGAGCTGAAAAAAGGCTACATTGCGTTTCAAGCTGAGCTTTTAGAGCAAGTCAAAGATGTGCTATTTGCATTGCGTGAAGGCGGTATCATTTGCATTGAAGACGAAGATGTCACAGAGCTTGCGCATATGCTAAAAATGACCGTGAGCTTTTGGACGCCTTACATCAAAGCTCGTCGCTTAAGTGGTGAACTTGCCAGAGCTGATATTTATAACGGTATTTTAAAAGTATTACTGCTATTAAAAGCTCATTGCACTGAGCAACACTTAGAACAAGTAAATCAATTAAGAGCTAAGTATTTAGCCCTTGCTGAAACAGAGCAAAGCGAACAATAATCCCGCAAAGCAGTTTATTTCCTAGACGCTATAATTTTTGTTATAATCGCGCGCCCTTGAGGTTGCTATACCTCAGGGCGTGTGAAATCCACAGTCTAAGAGTGAACTATGCTTAAATTTATCGTCAAATTACACCCTGAAATCGCGATCAAGAGTAAATCTGTTCGTAAGCGTTTTACCAAGTTATTAGAAAATAACATTAAGATCGTTTTGCGTCGTGTTGACGAAAAAGTTCAGGTAAGAAACAACTGGGACAATATCTCTGTTGTTAGCTTGCTAGAATCTGAGCAAGTTCGCTTAGATATTATCGATGGCTTAAAACGCATTCCAGGTATCGTACAGTTTATTGAAGTAACAGAAACAGACTTCGACTCAATCGACGATATTTACCAAAAAGCACTTGAACTAATCGGCCACACGATTGCGGGCAAAACATTCTGTGTACGTTGTAAACGTTCTGGTAAGCATGACTTTACATCGAGCGACGTAGAGCGCTACGTAGGTGGTGGTTTAAACCAGCATGTTGAAGGTGCGCGCGTTAAGTTATCTCACCCTGAAGTAACTGTTCGCTTAGAAGTGCGTGATGATAAAGCATACATCGTTACTCAAACTCACTTAGGTATGGCGGGCTTCCCGCTGCCTACACAAGAAGATGTATTGTCGCTTATGTCGGGCGGTTTTGACTCTGGTGTTGCCAGCTATCAAATGATCCGTAAAGGTGCACGTACTCACTTCTTATTCTTTAACTTAGGTGGGGCTGCGCACGAAATCGGTGTTAAACAGGCGAGTTATTATATCTGGAAACAGTTCAGCTCTACTCACAAAGTGAAGTTCGTTACTGTTGATTTTGAACCTGTTGTTGCTGAGATTTTAGAGAACGTTGAAAACAGCCAAATGGGTGTTGTACTTAAGCGTATGATGATGCGTGCCGGTAGCCAAGTTGCAGAAAAACTAGGTGTACAAGCGCTAGTGACTGGCGAAAGTATTGGTCAGGTATCAAGCCAAACACTGGCTAATCTTAGTGTGATTGACCGTGTAACGGAAACTTTAATCATTCGCCCGTTAATCCAGCACGATAAGCAAGATATTATTGATATTGCGCGCAAAATTGGTACGGCTGAGATGGCAGAAAGTATGCCTGAATACTGTGGCGTAATTTCTAAAAAGCCTACGGTTAAAGCTAAAATCAAAACTATTCTTGCCGAAGAAGCTAAGTTTGATTTCGACGTGCTAAATACAGTTGTTGAAAATGCACGTGTGATGGATATTCGCGATATCGACACCGAAGCTAAGCAAGAAGTGAAAGAAGCAGAGTCTGTATCTGATTTACCTGAAGGAGCGGTTGTTGTTGATATTCGCTCACCTGAAGAAGAAGACGCAAACCCACTAGAGCTTGAAGGTATTGAAGTTGTACATTTACCTTTCTTCCGTTTAGCGACTAAATTTGGTGACTTACCAAAGGATAAAGAATATTACTTATATTGTGCTAAAGGTGTGATGAGCCAGCTACAAGCACTGATCCTTCACGAAGAAGGCTTTAGCAACGTAAAAGTGTATCGCCCGTAAGGGATAGTGAGAAAAGCGCGACATGTTCGCGCTTTTTTAATGCCTGAAATCATTACGAGAACTTTCCACTTTCCCCTTGAAACTTTCCCCTTTCCCCTTGTAGCTTTATTCTTTACTCTTTCTCTTAGTAGCTAGCAGCCCATCAACTTTTAATTTTTATCATGCTTAGCATTGCTTGATTATAGGGGGTTTTTATCCCTAACTTAGCACCTTGCTCACACACATAGCCACAAATTGCATCAATTTCAGATTCTCGATTATGGCTGATGTCTTGTTGCATAGAAGAAAAGTTTTCAGCGGTGGCTGTCATCACAGAATAGGCTTGGTCCAACGCCTCGCTGAGTTTTACATCAACACCTTGTTTATTGGCTACCAAACACGCCTCACTAAGTAAATTAATAATGCGCGTGCTAAATTGTGGTGCGCGTAACTGGCCATTTTTAACGTTATGAATTGCCGTTAAGGGATTAATGGCAATGTTCACTAGTAGTTTTTGCCAGCGCAGCGAGTGAATATCATCGCTCACAGAAAAATGTGGTAAGTAACTAAACTGCTGCTTAAGCTCGTTGAGCCTTTCGCTTGCAGCCGCATTACATGCGCCTAGCACACTTTCACCATTTCCAGTGTGGTTTACGCTATAAGGTGTTGTTTTAAAACCAGCTAGACGCGTTGTTAAAAACGCTAATCCTTGCGTGTTCAAAAGCTGGGCATTAAGTTCATCAACATTACCCATACCATTATGAGAAATAACGATTTGGCAGTCTTCATTGAGGTAAGGTTTTATTTGCTTAAAGGCCGCTTGAACTTGAAATGCTTTAACGGTGATTAACACTAAATCAAAGGGCGCTGAATGACCAAGCTCTTTATGATTAATGAGACGGGCTTTGATAGGGTGTGATTTACCATTACTTGCTTGATAAAAACGTGTGGTCAGGGTTGGCTTGCGGGTCAGTAATGTAATGTCATGTTGTGCAGATAAAAAATGGCTAAACAATAAGCCAATTGCACCATCGCCAACTATTAAAACATTAGCCATTACGTTGCTTACTACCTAAATGAAAACCAAGTTTTATAGCAAAATAGCTGATGGCACCAATAAAGTCAGCGATAAAGTCACCAACCGAGGCTTGACGGTAAGGCAGCATATCTTGCATAAATTCAATGGCGGCTCCATACCCAGCTAACAGTAAAATTTGCACCATGAGTGGTAATTTAAAGGCTTTATCCATCACCATGGCTAATATGAAGAAAATACCAAAATGCGCCACTTTATCTACGTGTGGGAAGAGGTTGCTCACCCCTTTAATTTCTTTGGCAAACAAAATCGTAAAGCCAATAATGCTGGCTAAAAAGATAACTTGGTAAACACGCCTTGTCACAATAAACCCTAAAAATGCCGAAATTGAATGGCCAGTATATCAAACAATTTTTGCATCGCACCTGAACAAATCGGATAAAAATAGAAAGAATCGACAAATAAGCGTTATAATTGCCAACCATAAATGAATTTAAAAAAGACTATGTTAGGAGAACCCCATGCCTTCATTTGATATTGTTTCTGAAGTAGAAATGAACGAAGCGCAGAATGCAGTAGATAATGCAAAGCGTGAACTAGAGACGCGTTTTGATTTTCGTGGTGTTGATGCATCAATCGAACTAAGTGATAAAGTAATCAAGTTAAAAGCTGAAGCACCACAACAAGTAATGCAACTTTTTGACATTCTTGCTGCGAAAATTTCAAAGCGTGGCTTAGATGTATCTAGCCTAGAATTAAGAGATGAGTCGCGTAGCGGTAAATACGTAATGCGTGATGTTGCTCTTAAGCAAGGTATCGAAAAAGACGTAGCGAAGAAAATCGTTAAGTTAATCAAAGACTCAAAAATTAAAGTACAAGCCGCGATTCAAGGTGAAGAATTACGTGTAACTGGTAAAAAACGTGATGATTTACAAGAAGCAATGCAAGTTGTTCGTACTGCTGATTTAGGTCAACCATTCCAGTTCAAAAACTTCCGCGATTAATACACTGTGTTTATAGCTTTAAGCTATAAGCCTGCAAGTTTCTGAACTTTACAAGGAGCGTATTTTGAGACGAATATTAGGTTACAGAGAAAAAGATATCTTCTAGCTATTTTCAGCTAGAGGATATTTATGTCAGTAAAAAACAAAACAATTGACCGTAATAAACACGGTAAAATAAACAGAAAATACACAGGTCCACACAGTACTTATTTTTACCAACAAACACCAAGTTGGTGGGTGAAAATGACAATGACTAAGCCAAGAAGACGCTTAAATAAAGCTCTTTGTAAGCTTGTGCTGAATGGTGCTGACCCAGAAGGAATTGTTTTTCCGTTAGGAAACTCAAAACCTCATGAGTACTTCTGGTAATTATTGTTTTATAAAAGCCAATCACTATGTTGATTGGCTTTTTTGATCTGACTCCACTTGCAGCTTGAAGCTTTAGACTTAAAACTTTTTTAGCAGTATAGCCGTCCATTGACTTTCTTCCCCAAAATCATCACAATAACGGCCTATTTTCGAGGTGCTTGCTGTATCTTCTGATACGTTTTATTTCAAAGGGTGAAATAGTCGCAAGATAATCGGGAAGTCGGTGCGTTTTCAGGGAGAAAACAATGCCAACACTGCCCCCGCAACGGTAATGTATATGCCATGCATTTACAGAGTCCGGAGACCGGCCTTGAAGTAACTTACTATTCGCGTGTGCGGTGGGCACAGGCTAGGGGATATCATGCTAAATAAATCTGCGTTAGGCGTAGCGGTTGCTGCTGCGTTGTCTTTTTCTGTATCTGCTGACGAGCAATCGATCGAGCATATCACAGTTACTGCCAATAAATTCGAACAATCAATTAATGATGTATTAGCCAGCGTTACTGTTATAGACCGTGCTGATATTGAAGCAAGCTATGTTCGTGACTTACCAAGCTTACTGGCCACCCAAGCAGGCTTTCAAATTAATGCCAATGGTGGTTTTGGGCAAAGCTCAGGTGTGTCATTACGTGGTGCAAGTTCTCGTCATACGCTAATTTTAATTGATGGTGTACGCACCGGCTCTGCAACACTTGGCTATAAAAGTATTAGCAATATTCCTTTAAACAGTATTGAGCGTGTTGAAGTAATTAAAGGCTCACGTGCTGCTGTATATGGTTCTGATGCGCTAGCTGGTGTGATTAATATCATTACGCGTAAAGCACAAAATACGACCTTAGATGTTACTTTTGGCTCAGACTCTTACCAAGAGTACCAAGTAGCGACAGGTGATCAGTTTGCGGGTGTTGATGTGGCCGTTAATGCCGGTTATGAAAAAACAGATGGGTTTGATGTCCTTCAAGGCTTAGCGCCTGATGAAGACGGCTACGAGAACAAAAACCTTGGCTTTAATCTAGGTTATCAAAATGAGCAGTTAGGTGAGTTTTTAGCGCAAGCACAATACTCAGAAGGCGAAGCAAAATACGATAGCGCTTATAGCCCTGCAGACAGCACTGTAGAAAAAGGCGAGTTCGAAAATTACCAAGCTTCACTAGGTTGGAAAAAAGCTTTCGAAAAACACGGCCATGCCATTGATATTGCAATATCAAGTGATAGTTCAGATGACTCACGTATTGATTACACAGGCGCAACGGTGGTCGATAAGTTTGAAACTGAGCGTGAGCAAATTGATTACAATGGCCAATACTTTTTCAATCAAGCGCTGACTCTTAGTGGCGGTTTGAATTGGTATAAAGATGAAGTGAACACTAACTCAGGTACTTACTTAAAAGACAGCCGTGAAGTATTCGCTGCGTTTGTTGGCGCTTATTATGACGACGAACAAGTACTGGCAAACCTAACCGTTCGCCAAGATGATGATCAACAGTTTGGTGATGAAACAACTTACACCGCAGCTGTTGGCTATCACTTAAATGACATCGCTACATTCCGCGTAAGTCAAAGTACGGGTTTTAAATCTCCAACATTTAATGACCTATATTACCCTGGCTCAGGTAACCCAGAGTTAAATCCTGAAACATCAGATAACCAAGAGCTTGGTTTATCACTCAATGTGAATGATATCAGCCTTGATATTGCGATTTTCCGCAGCGAAATCGACAACAAAATCGCTTGGGCACCAAATGCATCAGGGCAGTGGATCCCAACCAATATAAACGAAGCTCGCCACGAAGGTGTTGAGTTTAGCTTTAAAAACCAAGTGTTTGGCTTTGATCACAGCTTTAACTTTACCTACCTTTCAGCGGAAGATACTGAGACAGGTCAGTCACTAACCTATGTGTCAAATCACAGTGTGAATTGGTCATTAAACAAAGCATGGGGTGATTTTGATGCCGGTATCGATATGCAATACCGTGGTGATCGTGATGGCAAGTTAACGCACTTACCTTCGTATACGTTATGGAATTTAGTAGGTCACTACCAAGCAACTGACAACTTAACTGTGTCACTACGTGTAGAAAACCTATTCGATAAAGAGTACAACGCCGTTGATGCCTATGGTACAGACCTAGATGGTGATTACATCAACGACGAATTTTATTACTACAACACGGCCGAGCGTCGCCTGTTTGTAGGTGCCCGCTATCAGTTCTAATAACCACTAAGGTCAGCTGAGTTGTTTACTTATAGCGAGTAATTGACATTAATTTGCCCGTTGATGTCATTAGTCCTAAGTTAAAACAAGCTCAGCGTTATTATTAGTTCTGCGTCTAAAAGCTCGCTACCTACTTAGCGGGCTTTTTTCATTTTAGTTTATCTGCGTAATACTGTTCGAACTTTGCAAGCTTAGGGGCAATCAGAATACTGCAATAACCTTGGTTTGGGTTTTCATTGTAATAGTCTTGATGGTACTGCTCTGCAGGGTAAAAGTTTGTAAGCGGGCTAAGCTCGGTGACAATCGGCTCACGAATTTGCTTTTGTAAAGCATCAATCATGGCTTGAGATTCTGCTTTTTGCTTTTCATCATGATAGTAAATAACACTTCGATACTGGGTGCCGACATCATTACCTTGGCGGTTTAACTGTGTGGCATCGTGTAAAGTGAAGAACATTTCAAGTAGGGTGTTATAGCTTACAATACTGCTGTCAAAATCGAGCTGAACACTTCAGCGTGACCCGTTAAGCCAGTACAAATTTGCTGATAATTTGGGTTTTCAATCTCACCGCCGGCATAGCCAGAGCTGACATTAAGCACGCCTTTTACGCGTCTAAATGCGGCATCAATACACCAAAAGCAGCCGCCGCCAAAAGTGGCGATTTGTATGTTGTTATCCATATTTCACTCCCTTACCGTTTTGCTGACTATAGCCGAAAAAACAAAACGCCGTAAAGACGGCGTTTTGTTAAAGCTCAAGCTTGTTTAAATTTCTTCTAACGGCTTGTCTTTTGCTTGTTGTTCTAACTTGCTCTGTAAGTACTCAGGCGACTGGGTATTTCGGGCAAGTGCGCTGTATGCTGCAGGTACAACGAACAAGGTTAGTAAGGTTGCAACAATAACACCTGTAAATACCACCACACCAATTACCATGCGACTTTCTGCACCTGGGCCACTTGCAAGAACTAGCGGTACCGAGCTCATCACTGTGGTCAATGAGGTCATAATAATTGGGCGTAAACGTTGTGTCGCAGCTTGGCTAATCGCTTCGTTAAACTCAACGCCTTTATCGCGCAGCTGGTTTGCAAACTCAACAATCAAGATACCGTTTTTCGCACTTAAACCTATCAGCATTACGATACCAATTTGGCTGTAAATATTTAGAGTAAGTCCGGTGTACCACAAGCCAAATAACGCACCCACTAAACCAAGTGGCACAGTAAGCATGATCACAAATGGGTGAATAAAGCTTTCAAACTGGGCTGCAAGTACTAAGAAGGTAACAGTCAGCGCCAGAATGAATACATAGGTCATTGCCGATGCACCTTCATAGAACAGCTGAGATTCACCCTTGTAGTCAATTGCACCGTCGATGTCGTTTTCTTCTGCTGCCACTTGATTTAAGAAGTTAAGCGCTTCTTCTAGGGTATAACCATCTGCTAAGTTCGCACTTAACGTAATTGCGCGCATACGGTTATAACGGTTTAAACGCGATGCGGTGGCTTCTTCTTTTAAGCTAATTAAGCTATCTAGCGGCACTAATTCACCACTGCGTGACTTTAAATAGATATTTGAGATATCAGTTGGGTTAGCAAAGTCTTCTTTGGTGCCTTTTAAAATCACATCGTATTCTTCACCGCGGTCGATAAAGGTCGTTACGCGGCGTTGCCCTAACATGGTTTCTAGCGTGCGGCCTACATCAGATACAGAAACCCCTAAATCCGCGGCTTTGTTTTTATCAATGTTGATTAAAAACTGCGGGAATGTTTCTTTGTAATCGTGGTCAATTCTTACCAAGCCTGGGTTTTTCTCAGCACGCTCAATAATACGGTCTCGCCAATCGGCTAGCTGGTCGTAATCGTTACCTTGCAGTACAAATTCAATCGGACGAGATGAACCGCCGCCACCAATACCACGGCGCATAATGGCAAACGCACGCACATCAGTCACTTCAGTCATTTTACCGCTGATTTCGTCCATTACTTCCCACGTCGAGCGCTTACGCTTATCCCAGTCAGCCATACCAATGATAGCAACACCACCTTGGCCGCCCCAGCCCGGCACACGAACAAGCACTCGGCTCAATTCACCAGACTCAGAGTAAGGCATTAAACGTTCTTCAATTTTAGCCATGTTTGCAGCGTTATTTTCATAACTTGCGCCCTCTGGGCCACTCATCATGATAAAGAAAGTACCGCGGTCTTCTTTTGGAGTAAGCTCTGAAGGCACTTTTTGAAACAGCATAAAGCTGGCAACACCGGCCAAAATCATAGTCAGTAGTAAGCTCCACTTACGGCCCATATTTGAAGCCAGCGAGTTACGATAGGCGTTTTCGATTTTGGCGAAGGTTCTATCCATCCACTGGCTAAATTTACTCTCTTTTTCTGAAGCTTTTAACACTTTAGAGCAAAGCGCCGGAGAAAGGGTTAATGCAGTAATACTCGAGAAGAACACCGCGGCACTTACTGCCATCGCAAATTCTGTGAATAGGGCACCAATACGACCATCCATAAACACTAGCGGTACGAAGACCGCAATCAATACGAGTGTGGTGGCAATAATCGCAAAGCCAACTTCACGGGCACCACGAAACGCTGCAAGCAGTGGTGGTTCACCCAGCTCTATACGGCGGTGAATATTCTCAAGCATTACAATCGCATCATCTACTACTAAACCGATAGCAAGCACGAGTGCCAGAAGAGTTAATAAGTTGATTGAGTAACCCATAGCCAGCAAGAACATAAAGCTGCCCACTAAGGCCACTGGTACGGTTACAGCAGGCACTAGGGTTGCGCGGATATTGCCTAAAAATAGGTAAATAACCAAGACAACTAGCGCCATTGAAATCCCAAGGGTTCTATACACTTCATCAATAGACTCTTTGATGAAAATTGATGAGTCATAGCTGTCTTGAATGGTGGTGCCTTCTGGCAGGTTACGCTTAATTTTTTCAAGCTCTGCGCGGGCATTATCAACCACGGTTAGGGTATTGGCTTTTGCTTGCTTGACGATACCCAAACCAATCATATTACGGCCATTACCTCGGAATAAACTTTCGTCGTCAGCAGCTTCTAAGTGAACATCAGCCACTTCACCTAAACGTACTAAATAGCCGTCATCGCCACGTTTGATTACTAGGTTTCTAAAGTCTCGCTGATCTTTATAACTACGCGCGGTACGTACTGTAAAATCACGGTCGATAGATTCGATTTCACCGGCAGGTAATTCAACGTTTTCAGTGCGTAAGGTATTTTCAATATCGCTACTGGTAATACCGCGCGCTGCCATCGCTTTACGGTTTAACCAGATTTTCATTGCGTATTTACGCTCGCCACCCACGCGTACATTAGAGACACCATCAACAACCGCTAATCGGTCAACAATAAAGCGCTGTGCGTAATCAGATAACTGCAATGAATCCATAGTGGTACTGTTTAGTACGAACCAGGCAATTGGGCTTTCATCACTGTTTGATTTAGAGACCTCTGGTGGGCGAACTTGCTCAGGTAAGCTATCAAGGGCACGGGCGACACGTTCACGTACATCGTTTGATGCGGCATCGATATCGCGGCTGATATTAAACTCAATGGTGATATTTGAGCGACCATTTCGGCTTGATGAGTTAATACTTTTAATGCCTTCGATACCCGAAATGCGGTTTTCGAGTACTTGGGTGATTTTCGTTTCAATAATCTCTGCGCTGGCACCTGTGTAATCAGTGCTAACGCTGACAATCGGTGTTTCAATATCTGGGTATTCGCGCAGTGGCAGCATAGAAAATGCCACTAAACCAAAGGTAAGTAACAACAGGTTTATTACGATCGCAAAGACCGGGCGTTTAACACTAGTATCAGTAATTTTCATGTTTAGCCCTTGATACTTACTTTGCTGCCAGTACGGATCTTAATGATGCCTTCAGTCACAACTTGTTGGCCATTTTCAAGGCCTTTATCAATGGCTACCCAGCCATTGTGACGACCAGCCACATGCACCTCGACTTTGTTTGCAACGCCATCTTCAATTTGGAACACATAGTGTTTGTCTTGTTGCGGGATCACGGCTTTCTCAGGCACCATAAGTGCTTGGTTTGAGCTTAACTCTAATGCGGTATTTAACAGCATACCTGGGCGTAATAGGCCTTTTTCATTGATAAAGCTTGCAGTCACTTCAACGCTACGAGTGACTGAATCGATACGCGAGCTAATATGCGTCACTTTACCGTTAAAGGTTCTATCTGGGTAAGCATCGTTTTGGGTCATCACTTTCATTCCTAGCTGTAACTGCGCTAGGTATTTTTCTGGTACTTTAAAGTCGACTTTAATGATGCTGATATCATCAAGGGTGGTGATGTTTGTAGTATTGCTAACATAAGTACCAATTGAAATTTCGCGCTTGCCAAGTAAGCCAGAAAAGGGTGCTTTAATCGTCATTTCGGCAAGTTTTGTTTTAGCGCTTTCAAGTTGTGCTTCGGTTGCGTCTACGCGTGATAGCTGCTCTTCTAGTAACGATTTAGCCGTAGCCTGTGAGCGAGATAGCTCAGTAAGGCGTTCAAGTTGACGGCGTTCTTCACGTAAATTAATGCTTAGCTCTTTCACTGCTAACTCTTCTTCTTGAGATTGCAATTGAACCAGCTTTTGACCTTTACTAACTAAGTCGCCATCATTGAAAAAGATATCGGTAACATAATCGTTTTGTGCACTGCGAATATAAATCGCTTGGTTAGCACGAGCACTACCAATTGCTTCTATTAGCACCGCATTTTCTTCGGCTGTAACAGTGTGTGCTGTCACCTGCGTTGCTCTGTCGCCAAAGTTGCTTTGCTCACCTTGGCTTGAAGGTAAATACAAATAAATACATAACCCTAGTAAAAGGGTAATAATAAAAGGAAAAAGTGCTTTACCAGATTGTGTAGAATACATCATCGTGTTACCAGAAAATTAGTTGAGTGTAGTGTACAAAATTAGTACGTGCCCCGTATGTCAGGTATCTCATAAATTTGTGCATTTGGCGTAAAAGTTAAAAGTTCGGCTAATTTGTTCCTTTATTGTGACTAAAAGAGAGGTTTTAGTATGGGTAAAGAGCCAAAATGTAATTATTGTTTAACGCTTAGAAAGATAGTTTTGGTCACAATTGTGATGTTTATTTTTTACTTTTCTGTTTATGGATAAGAAACCTCCTGCACTTAGAGTGCGCGCACAAGCATCCCGCCATGGTAGTGAGTTTTTAATTGTGGGCGGTATTGGGTTAATCATTATTATGCTAGTTAACCTATTGAGGCCCGGTGAAATTAGCATTGTTGAGATTTTTTTAGCCACAACCTGCATTGCGGCAATTTTTGTTGGCTTTTTAAAAACTCAAGAACCATACTTTAGCCTAACATTTACTCAGAATTTACTTATTTATCATCACAAAGTTGGGAATTGGCAGCTAAATCATGCTAATTTTCATCATAGTGGTATACCAAAAGTGGAACAGGGCTTAGAATACCTTGAGTTAAATGCAGTTGGTATTAAACTCAATAACATAGATGAATTTTTAACACAGATTCACCCAAGAATTGCCGGACGATTACTAATAGAGCAGCGTCATCTATTTATGCAAGTTATTCAAAAACATTGCAAAAATGGTGATTGCCCATCAGAATGGTTAATAGAAGAGACGGACTACACTGCCCCAAGTGGTCAGCTTTACAAAGGATTGATTGCCATGTTTGCCAATCGTACGCAGCATTTAAGGCAATTGACAGGATACGATTTATTACTGCCTGCCAATGTACTTGATGTTGATATTTGGCAATTTAGTGCTGATTTGAATCGTTGGAAACTGAATCCTAATGAGTTTATAGAGACTCGCTTGCAGAAAATGTAAGCTTTAGGTGGCAGAAAGTAGTAGGAAAAGGCTATGAGTCAAGAACGTTCTTTTATTAAAAGCGGTCGAAACACAATTATACACAAAGATAAAAAACTTGATTTAGTGATAGTGAATGGTGAAAACCATCCACGTATTAAAGTGACCCAAAATGGCCTTGAGCCTTTCAAAGAAGATCTGCCAAAAAACCGTCGTGAAGCGAAAGAGCGCTATCTAGAGATGGTATATGTAACCAGTCCAGATGTGTTCGCAGAAGAAAAACGTTTACTGTTTATCCAAGCCCTAGATGGTCGAGAGTATAAAGTCGACTACAGTAAAGTCGGCACAAAGCTTTTCGTTCGTATCCACCAAGAAAGTTATTTATAACTCCTAGTCTGGCACTTTAATTGCTTGTTATTAGCTTATTTGGCAGTCGGCCTTAACCGACTTTTCATTTTAAGGTGGTAAACATGAGATTAGTGCCTCTTGCCCTAGTTGCATTAACGACATTAACAGCCTGTGGTGGCGGTGGCGGTTCGAGTGACTCGAGCACAACCGCTGCAACCGTTAATGCGGGCACAGATCAGCAAATCATTGAAAAAAGTGAGTTTACTGTATCTGCAAAAGGCTCTCCAAGCGATGGAACCTTCACTTGGGAGCGAGTCAGTGGCCCAGCATTAGAAGGTTTTCCTGCTGAGGGTGCTGAGCAAACTGTTACTGCTCCTGATATTAAGCTCGATTCAGAGCTTGTGTTGAAAGTGAATTATCAAACCGATGATGGGCAACTTGTTTCCGATCAGGTAAGTATTTTTATTACTTCCAATAACCAACTCCCGGTTGCTGTTATTACCCAAACTGCGCCAGAAGAGTTGCCATCACAATACAATGATGTGATCACATTAAGCGGCGAAGAATCTGCTGATATCGATGAAAATGGCTCGGTTGACAGTTATTTGTGGACGCAACTGGATGGTCCGGATTTAACCGCTGATAGTTATACAAACCAAACAATTAGTTTTACTCACCCATTACTTGAATCAAATACAGCAATGACATGGCGCTTGACTGTAACCGATGATGAAGGTGGCTCGGCGAGTACTGAGGCGTCGTTTACCTTAAACAAAACGGTTGAGGTAATTATTGCTGATGCAGGGGAAGACCAGCAGGTTATCGAGTTTGATACCGTAACCCTTGATGCCAGCAATAGTGAAATTGTGACAGCAACAAAATCATGTTTTTGGGAGCAGTTAACAGGCGAAACAGTGACGTTGGCAAACCAGAACCAATGTATCACGACGTTTGTAGCCCCTGATGTCGATACCGATTCAGAGCTTAGTTTTGAAGTTACCGTGACAGACAGTAAATCGCGTAGCGACACAGATACAGTGATTATCGATATAAGTCCAAAACCGTTGGGATTAATTAACGATACCGGTATGAGCGATTGCTATAACAACTCGCAAAAAATTAATTGCGGCAGCGAAGACTTCCCAAGCCAAGACGCAGATATAGGCCGTGACAGTGTCGCCAATCAACTAGATAAAGTCGGTCAGGGTGACTTGGCGTTTGATTTTACCAAAATGAATGAATATGCCGACGAACTTCCTGATGATGCGACCAGCTTTAGTTGTGTACGCGATAACGTGACGGGCCTTATTTGGGAAGTAAAAGAAGCAAGTTCAACATTACCGCCGTCAACAACCGATCGTGCAGCAACAAACCATTATACCTGGTATTTAAATGGTTCAAGTGGTGTGCAAACGGGCAGTGTACAAGGGGCTGCGAGCTCTACTTGCC
Source organism: Pseudoalteromonas sp. T1lg21 (assembly GCF_002964625.1). Taxonomy (NCBI): domain Bacteria; kingdom Pseudomonadati; phylum Pseudomonadota; class Gammaproteobacteria; order Alteromonadales; family Pseudoalteromonadaceae; genus Pseudoalteromonas; species Pseudoalteromonas sp. T1lg21. The sequence goes on along the minus strand of NZ_PQBX01000056.1, from coordinate 615,286 downwards.
CAAGCACCAGCAACTGTGGCCTGCAAACTTACATTAATGATGTAAACAGCAGCGATTTTTGCGGTGGTACAAATTGGCGTGTGCCCACTTACACCGAATTATTAGGGTTATTAGATTATGCCAAGCAAGGTGAGTCTTCGATACTTAATAGTGACTTTTTCCCAAATCAACCGAGCGACACGCAACTAAGTACAGATGGCAGTTCGTTTATGCCTTATTGGACTTCGCAAACCGCGGCAGATGGAACAAGTTTGTCGCAAGCTTATATTATCGATATGAGTAGTGCGAATGATTTAGCGTATCCAAAAAGTAACACTGCCTTTGTGCGCTTAGTTAGAACGCCGGGAGAGTAATATGCGAAACTTATCTTTAATCACAGCACTTACCGTAATCGCTCTGCAATCGAGTTATGCCGCTGCGCAAGTATGTTATAGCGCCGTCACTGAGACGACGCCTGATAGCCGCTTTACTATCAATGAGGATGGTACAGTAAGTGACAGCGAAACGGGTCTTATGTGGCAACGTTGTACCTTTGGCCAAAGTTATGATAGTGACACGGATACTTGCGAGGGCACGAGCCAGCAGCTTACATGGGGCGAAGCTTTACGCGGGGCCGAAAACGCAACGTTTGCTGATTACACTGATTGGCATGTGCCAAATGTAAAAGAGTTAGCAAGTATCTTAGAGCATAGTTGTGTACAGCCTAGTATCAACGAAACGGCATTTTTATCGACTAAGCTGCAAAACTATTGGAGCAGTACTTCAGGGATCAGTCGTACCGATCTTGCTTGGGTGTACCAATTTGATAAAGGCATAAACAGCCTGCACGCAAAAACGTCCGATGTTTATTTGCGTTTGGTGCGCTACGAAAAGTAACTGTTAATAACTTCTAACCGCGCTTGCTCAAGCGCGGTTTTTATTTCTGCGCCTTTAATACCTTGAGCAATAAATTGCTGCGGACTAACTGCTCGTGCTTGCTTAGCTGTCTTTGTGAGCGACTCAAAACAGCTAACAGGTTGTTGCTGACTTATTTCTAACACCTTCAATACTTGCTCAAAACGCTCAGGGCGACGCCATAAATCAAGTTGATTAAAGCAAGCAAAAACAGCTTCGCTAGTCGGTTTTTCTGCACTTAATGTTGTTTGATGAGTTTGGCTAAATAGCGCTAAATCACGCACTTCATTAGGTAAGCGTATGTTGCTAGCTATCGTTTTTATCTCATCGCTTGAAAGTGATAAAGTAATTTGGCTAAATAATAACGCAGTGTCGTTAATTTGTAGTTTGTTAGCATAGTCAAAACGTGCTTGAAACGTATTGTAAAGCTCATCACACCATTTACTTTCAAGCTCAGGGCTAATCACATGCAGGCCATTGATGCTGGCAAGTACATTTAGAAACTCGCTAAATGCGCCATCACTGAGGGATTTTTCGCATTCCAACCAAACGCGCTCAGCGGTGAGGGTACTCAGTTCACCGGCTTTAACCATCTCGGTTAATAGTGATAGGGTTTCTGGGGCGATAGTAAAGCCTAGGTAATGATAACGAGCAGCAAAACGCGCTACTCGCAATATGCGTAGAGGGTCTTCACTAAAGGCATCGGAGACATGACGTAATACACGATTTTCAAGATCTTGCTGGCCAGAAAATGGATCAACTAAGCTGCCATCTTGGGCTTGCGCAATGGCGTTTACGGTGAGATCTCGACGAATTAAGTCTTGCTCTAAAGTGACATCAGGCGCGAAATCACAAATGAACCCCGTGTAACCTTGACCTTGTTTTCGCTCGGTACGGGCTAGCGCATATTCTTCTTTACTTTTAGGGTGTAAAAATACTGGAAAATCTTTTCCAACTTGTTGATAGCCTTGGCTGATCAGTTGCTCGGGCGTTGCACCAACCACCACATAATCGCGCTCTTTAACGTCACGACCAAGTAGGGCATCTCTCACTGCGCCACCGACTAAATAAACCTGCATAAAACACCTAAAATTTTGCCTTTTCGCTATTTTACGTTATTTAACCAATAAAATGTAAACAAGGTTTTAAGTAGCGATGTTTTTTGCCATTATAGACCGTGATTTTAAACGCAAGGAATAACACGGTGTATTTAAGCTATTTTGGCTTGTCAGAAAAACCCTTTTCGATTGCCCCTAATCCTGAGTATTTATTTCTTAGTGAGCGCCATAAAGAGGCATTAGCACATCTTACCTACGGATTAGGTGAAGCGGGTGGCTTTGTTCTGTTAACAGGCGAAGTGGGTACAGGTAAAACAACACTAACAAGAAGCCTGCAAGAGCAGTTACCTGAAAACACCCAAGTGGCACAAATTCATAACCCAGCTTTGTCACAGCTCGAACTGCTTGCCAGTATTTGTGATGAGTTGAAAATTGAGTATGACAGCGCGAATGCGACATTAAAAACGCTTACTGATGTTATTAAAAAACATCTAGAGGCAAATAATCAAGCAGGTGGTCATACCATCTTAATTATTGATGAAGCACAATTACTCGCGCCAGATGTGCTAGAGCAATTGCGCTTATTGACGAATATCGAAACGGATCACAAAAAGCTACTGCAAATTGTGTTAGTTGGGCAACCAGAGTTACAAGAGTTATTAAAACGTACTGAATTAAGACAACTAGCTCAGCGTATAACGGCACGTTATCACTTATTACCATTAACGGAAGGGCAAGTATTTGCCTATGTTAAGCATCGCTTGTTTAAAGCGGGTACAGAGCAAGCCTTGTTCTCAGGTGATGCGTTAAAAGCAATTTATCAAGTCACTCAAGGTGTACCAAGATTAATCAATTTATTGTGTGAGCGTTGTTTAGTAGGGGCTTTTTCGCAGCAAAAATTGAGTATTGATAGTGAGCTTGTGATGCGCTCAGCTGCTGAAGCATTGCCACCCACGAGTACACCAATGGCCACAGTAGCAAATAAAGAGCCGAGTTATGTTTGGCTCTACCCAGTTTCATTTTTAGCCGTATTAGGAATGGGTATTGGTTTATCCTACCTAATATAACGAGTGTTCATTTATGTCATTATTATTAGATGCAATTAAACAGTCTGGTCAGCACGAACAAACCGCGGTTGACCACGACCAAGCAGCGCTTGCGCTCAAACAACAACAAGAACTTACACGCTATCGCCGCTTAGCTTTTTCATTTGGCTTATTATTGGCGGCCATTTTAACCTTGATGGCAGGCTTTTCAATTGGTAAATGGTTACAACAAAATAAACCATTTGCTGAACAGCCAAAAGTTGTTAATAACAGCCATGAAGCCACTGAAAGCGCTGCGACTGAGGCTCAAGCAAGCCCTGAATCGCAACAACCCGCTAAGCAAGATCAAGTTGCCCAACCACACACTCAGCAAGCTGCTAATAACCCAGCTCAAGTAACCACAATGCCGCAACAAGGGCAGTTGATGCAACCAGCCATGGGGCATCAACAAATGATGCAGCAGGTGCCAGTGCAAGGACAGCAATACCAGTGGGTGCAAGTTCCGGTAAATTCAGCACCTGTGTACGCGAATCAAGGTTATCAAGTACAGCCGCAATATCAGCAGCAAGCTGTGTATCAAAATCAGCCTGTATATCAATCGCAGCCACAATTTTCTCAATCAATGCAAATGCAGCAGATTAACCCGCAACAAATGAGCAGCAATGGCATTGATCTAAGCAAGTATAAGGTGCTGGGTAAGCCACTTGATGGTCAACCAACTCAACCCGCATCGCAATCATCAACAAATGATGAGTTAAGAGATGTGCCAGATACCTTAAAGGATGCCTTTGCTAAAGCGGTTGAAGATGTTGATAACGCACACAGTGTTGATATTACTCGAAGCACTAAAAATACCTCGTATGCTGAGCCGATTGAGCTATTACCCGATGCGCTGCAAAGCCTAATTCCTACCATTAAATATCAAGCGCATATCTATGCGTCTGAATCATCAAAGCGTTGGATTAAGTTAAACGGTAGAGAATTATACGAAGGCGATAACATTGGTGTGCTATCTGTGGTTGAAATTACCCCTGAGCAAAGCTTATTAAGCTACGATGGCTATGAGTTTACCCTAAAAGCATTACAAGACTGGCCTGAATAGCCAGTCTTTACTTTAAGGGATTAAGGTAAAATCGCGTTCTTAAAAAAGCGGATCAGATCGATATTAAATTCAGCAGGCCTGACTGCTGATTCTAAACTGTCATGACAGCGGCTGTTTGCCAAATCAATATCCTGCACTTCGGTATAACGCGCATGTTTAGCGTGATAAAACACTTTAACTTGAGGTTTTAAAGGGCTGGTTGGGTTACTGTGAGTGACCACCCCCAACTTTTGACTTTCAAGTTTCACTAAAGTGCCAACCGGGTGAATACCAATACATTGAATAAATTTAGTGACTAAGTCTCCATCAAAGCTATCTGGGCAGCCTTCTTTGAGAATTTTAAATGCCTTAATTGGCTCCATGCCTGCTTTGTAGACCCGCTCAGCGGTTAGTGCATCATACACATCGACAATCGAAGCCATGCGCACATACAAGCTGATCTCTTCACCACTTTTACCAAACGGATAGCCACTACCGTCTAAGCGCTCGTGATGGAATCCTGCAATATCCACCGCAATTCCACTTAAACCTGACTGCTCTAAAATTTCTTTGCTAAAGCGAGCGTGGTCTTGAATGGTTTTATATTCGTCATCGGTTAACTTGCCTGGTTTATTAAGTATTTCATCAGGAATGTTTATTTTACCGATATCGTGTAGTAATGCGCCGGTGGCAATTTCTTGGATTATCGATTTTTCTATTCCTAAATGTTTGGCAAAAATACTGATTAAAATCGAAACATTGATTGAATGTTCAAGCAGATAGGCATCTTTTTCGCGCATACGTGTGATACAAGCAAGCGCATCTTGGTTACGAAAAACCGAATCAATAAAACCACTTGCGAGGTCTTTAAAAGGGGCGATATCAATTTTGTTGCCATCGCGGATATCATCAAATGCTTTGCTTTGCAGTGTTCTTGCTTCGTTGTATAAGCTGTTTGCTTTGCTCATTTCTGCTGACACGCTATGGCTGGTGTGCCAAGGATTAAAGGTCTCTGAATTGGTCGCAGGTTTCGCAATATCTTGTTGCTCGACCACTTTATTATCACTGTCTAAAGTCAGTGTTTTATCCGGATCGATTGAAATTTCTAATATACCTGCCTTGATCAGTTTATCTATACTTCCCTGCGTTTTTACCCAACCTTGGTTTTTTATACGGATCTTGCCTGTTTGTTTTGTCACGCTTTGTACAAACATGCCCGGCTTAAGTTGATTGATAGGGAGTGTTTTCAAGGCCTTTACTTCTAGTCAAATACAATACTATAAAACTAGCAGAAAATTTGTACCTCGGTAAATAAGAATAATGAAAAGGTATCTTTAATACTAAAAAGCCCCCGCAAAATGCGAGGGCTTTTAATTTACTCAGGGAATGGTAACTCCCTTACTGAATACGATTATTCGTCGTCTTCAACTAAGGTCATTAGTGATGTATTACCACCTGATGCCGTTGTATCAATACTGATTGTTTTCTCAGTTAATAAACGTTTAATTAGCGTGTCGTAGTACTCAGAGCTGATCACTGGCAGAATCGCACCTTTACGTTGTGCTAGCTGCTGGCTGAAGTAGCCTAAGCGTGATGAACGTGCAGCAACAACTGCACCAGCAAGGTGAGGGTGCGCTAAAATTGCTTGTAACTGATTAGGTTTAGCAACTTGGAATACACCTTCAGCGATACCTGTAGAGATAAACTTGTCTCTAAACGCAACCGCTTCTTCGTAGAATAACTCTGATGCAACAGTAATTACGGTGTTACCTGCAGCAAGTGCTGTGATAATCGAAATTGCCCAGAAGTTAAATGACGTACTCTTATCAGCATAACAAACCACACAGCCACGAGGCTCTAAGTGAAGTGTGTTTGACTCACCCGTTGGTCCAGGTAACACAGTGTGCTTACGCATGTGTTTTTCAAGACGGTTAAGCTGCGCACGTGCATCAGCTAGCGTTAATGCTAAGTCATCAGCTAGCTCGTCGATGATCTCTACTGTTGCTACTTTCGCAAGTAATTGACGTACAGCAGAAACACGGTCGTTTAGCGGTGTCGCACGCCAGATTTTCTCGTCGCGTAATGAATTTTCCATCAGCTTAGCAACTTGCTCAGCTGCACCAGAGAAGTTATGTGTATCTAACTCATCAGGTGTTAGGTTTGTCATTTGTACGTTATCTGGTGATGCTTTTTCTTTCACTAGACGTTGTAAGTAGTTTGGACCACCGGCTTTAGGACCAGTACCAGAAAGACCACGGCCACCGAAAGGTTGTACGCCTACAATCGCACCGATCATATTACGGTTGATGTAAACGTTACCTGCACGTGACATCTTCGCTAAGTATTCACAACGTTCTTCGATACGTGAATGAACACCCATCGTTAGACCGAAGCCAGTGCCATTTACTTGGTCAATTACGTTATCAAGCTCTGAGCCTTTGAAACGGATGATGTGTACACATGGGCCAAATACTTCGCGCTTAAGTACAGATAAATCTTTGATTTCGTATAAACGAGGCGCAAAGAAGTAAGCACCATTTTCGTTGTTATCAGGGATCGCACATTCGTAATGGAGTGTTGCGTTACCTTTTAAGTACTCAACGTGCTCGTTTAGGTTCTTCAGTGCTTTCTCGTCGATAACTGGACCGATATCCGTTGAAAGTAGTGAAGGATCGCCAACATGAAGCTCTTTTAAAGCGCCTTTGATCATATCAATGATGCCGTCTGCAACGTCTTCTTGTAAGAACAACACACGTAGCGCAGAACAACGTTGACCAGCACTTTGGAAACCTGAGCTGATCACATCGTCAACAACTTGCTCTGGTAGAGCGGTTGAGTCAACGATCATACAGTTTTGACCACCGGTTTCAGCGATAAGCGGTACTTGGATATCATTACGCGCAGCAAGCGTTTGCGAAATAACAGTACCGGTTTCAGTTGAACCTGTGAACATAACTGCTTGAATACGCTCATCAGGAACGATTGTTTTACCTACTTCGCTACCACGAGCAATAACAGGTTGTACAACGTGCTCTGGTAAGCCAACAGATAGCATAAGTTCAATCGTACGAAGGGCGATTAAACTTGTTTGCTCAGCAGGTTTTGCAATAACCGTGTTACCTGTCACGATAGCTGCAGCAACTTGGCCTAAGAAGATAGCAAGAGGGAAGTTCCATGGGCTGATACATAAGATCACACCACGCGCTTCAAAACGCTCGTCTTGTGATAATTCTTCAGCGCGTGCAGCGTAGTAGCGACAAAAATCCACAGCTTCACGTACTTCATCGATACCGTCTTGAGTTACTTTACCCGCTTCTTTGATACACAGAGCCACTAACTCATCGTGGTGACGTTCTAGGATATCAGCAACGCGGCGTAGTAAGTTTGCGCGTTCTTTAACTGGTGTTTGTGACCATGATTCAAATGCTTTTTCTGCATTTTCTAAAAGTGCAGTCATCTCTTCTGATGATTGTAATTTCACATGACCAATGATTTCTTTATGGTTTGCAGGGTTCTTAACTGGGATAGAGCCTTCTGGCACTGCGCTTAATTCAATGCGGTGCTCAGCAAACCAAGTATCAAGGTTTTCTTTAAATGGTGTAATAACATTGATGTCAGTTAAGTCCATGCCTTTCGAGTTTGGACGCTCATCACCATATAAATCAATTGGCATCTTAATTTGCGTGTTGTACTTGTTACGTAAACCTTGCAGCGTTTCTACAGGGTCTGGTAATAGTGATTCAACTGGTTTAGTGGTATCAACAATCGCATTTACGAATGAAGAGTTAGCACCGTTTTCTAATAAACGACGTACTAAGTATGCAAGTAAGTCTTCGTGTTGACCTACAGGTGCGTAAACACGACATTGAATTTTTTCTTGCTCAACGATTTGGTCAAATAATGACTCACCCATACCGTGTAGGCGTTGGAATTCGAAACCTTCATGGTCACCTTTAGCAACTTCTAAAATAGTTGCCGCAGTGTAGGCGTTGTGTGTAGCAAATTGCGGGTAAAGTACATCGCGCGCTTCAAGTAGTTTGATAGCACATGCTTTGTACGAAACGTCAGTCGTCGCTTTACGTGTAAATACCGGGTAGTGATCTAAACCATCTTGTTGAGTGGTTTTGATTTCTGTATCCCAGTATGCGCCTTTAACGAGACGAACCATTAATTTACGACCAACGCGGCGGGCAAGTTCTGCAACCCATTCAACCACAAAAATAGCGCGTTTTTGGTATGCTTGAACGGCTAAACCAAAGCCATTCCAGTTACCTAAATCGTCATCGCTGAATACCGCTTCAATGATATCTAATGAGATGTCTAAACGGTCAGCTTCTTCAGCATCAACAGTGAAGCCGATGTCGTAGCTTTTAGCTGCAAGTGCAAGCTCTTTTAGCTTAGGTACGATTTCAGCCATCACACGCTCACGATGAGTAAACTCATAACGTGGGTGAATCGCAGAAATTTTAACTGAGATACCAGGGCTCTTGATTGGGCCACGGCCATTTGCTGCTTTACCAATCGCGTGGATTGCCGTCATGTAGCTTTGGAAGTAACGCTCAGCATCTTTCATGGTGCGCGCGCCTTCACCTAGCATATCGTATGAGTATACGTAGCCTTTTTGCTCTTTATCAGCAGCACGTTCAATCGCTTCGTTAATAGTACGACCCATAACGAATTGCTTACCCATGATCTTCATTGCGAAGTTCACAGATTTACGAATAACAGGCTCACCTAGACGACCAATTGTTTTCTTCAGAACACCGAATTGCTGTTCTTTAGATTTGTCGCTGTAGTTAACCATTTTACCGGTTACTAACAGGCCCCAAGACGATGCATTTACAAATAGAGAGTCACTGCTACCTAAGTGCGAGCTCCAGTCACCTTTAGCAAGTTTGTCACGAATTAGTGAGTCTTGCGTTGCTTTGTCTGGTACACGTAGTAGTGCTTCTGCTAAACACATTAATACCACACCTTCTTCACTTGAAAGTGAGAACTCGTTTAGTAGTGCATCTACACCGCTTTGACCATCCTGATCGCGACGGATATTTAAAACCATTTGACGAGCACGTTCCCACGCTCGGCTACGCGCTTTCACGCCTACTTCAGCCAAAGGCAAAATGTGATCAATCACCGCATTTTCATCAATACGGTAGAAATCACGGATCTTTTGTCTAATTGGACATTCAGTTGTCAAATCGCCATTAAATAGCATAAGTAACCCTCTGGTATGTGGAGTCTAGAAATGAACTTATTGCATTTCTTACCATTGATATAATTCGTGCATTCTAATTAAAATCCAGCAGAATATGCTGGTTAAATTTTTCGATTTACGATAATTTACAGGGCATACCGTTAACTTAGCCGCATAAAATTCTGTTATGACCAGTCCGAATAGATTACGCATGTTAGATCGCATCGATTTAGCAATTTTAGACGCTCTGCAAAAAAATGGCAGAATATCGAACGTAAACCTCGCAAAACAGGTAAACCTGAGCCCAAGCCCGTGTCTCGATCGCGTAAAACGTTTAGAACAAGAAGGCTACATCGAAGGCTATTACGCAAAGCTTAGCGAAGCAAAACTTAACCAGAGCTTGTTAGCACATGTGCAGGTATCGTTAGTGACTTCGAATACATCAGTATTTAAAGTGTTTCGCGAATATATTTTAAATATTCCTCAAGTTGTTGAATGCGACATGGTGGCTGGTGGCTATGACTACTTATTAAAAGTACGAGTCTCAGATATGGATGAATATCGCCAAGTATTGGGTGATTTAGTGGATATTCCGGGGGTGGGGACACACCACACCTATATGGTGATCGAAAAAATTAAACAAGATACCGGATTAAGATTCGATATATAGATACAAAAAAAGCACCAACAGGTGCTTTTTTAATGACTATTTAGTAGCTTATGCCCAGCCGTCGTAACGTTTACGACGAGATAACACCACCGTTAAGATAATACCTATCAGTAAGCCTATAAATGCAATTGCACCGCCATAAGTAAGTAGCTGGCGTTTCTCTTTTGCACTTGCTGTTTGCTTAGCGTTACGCTCAGATTCAATGGTATTTTTTAGCGTTTCGATTTGCTCACTCAGGGCTGCGTTTTGCTCTGTTAGTAATTTGTTCTGTTCTTGAAGTTGTGGCAGTTCAATTTCAGCCTGACGAAGTTGCTCTTGCATTACCGTCATGTCGTTATTCAATGCCTGAAATTGTTGCTGGATACCGGCGTTTTCAGTGATGAATTTTGATTCAACCCAGCCTTCGCGATCTTTATCGTCACGAATTTTAAAGTAGCCGTTATCTTCACCTGATAACAACACAATTTGAGTACCCGCATCAACTGAACCCAAAATGCGGTAGTTTTTGCTCGGACCTGAATGCATAAAGGTGTACAGGTTATCGACTATGTAGGCGGTGTTTTGGCTGTCGCTGCTTGGCGCTTCTTCTGCGTAGCTAATAAAAGAGGTGGCCGCAAGGAGCAACCCAAAAATACACTGTTTTAACATCAATCTGCCTTGTTAATGTGATCTTGCCTAGAAGTGGCTAAATTTATAATTTCTTTATGTATAGAGATAGTAGGGATTTCAACTATTAATAGCAAGGCTGATATTGTAATCCATGGATGAGCTTGGTCGCAAAAATCAGGAAAAAATTTGCATTAAGTAGCTGCTTTGTTTATTTTGATCACTTATTTATTTTAAATGTACTCCGCAAAACGAATGGATACTGAGATAGAACTGAAGTTTTTGGTGTCAGATGCCGTTGTTCCACTGATCCCCGCATTAATTACCCAATTTGCAAAAACCGTTACCAACAAACCGTCGCGCAGCTTACAAAATGCTTATTACGATACGCCAAGCCGAGAATTACGTGCTTTAGATATTGGCTTACGTACTCGCTGTTGTGACAACCAGTGTGAGCAAACGATTAAGCTTGCTGGCGAAGTCGTTGGTGGCTTACATCAACGCCCAGAATACAACTTACCACTAACAGGTAACCGCCCAGATTTACTCGCATTTGATGCTGCTATTTGGCCTCATGGTATGCAAGTGGGTGCTATTGCAGAGAATTTATACCCAATTTTTAGCACTAACTTTATTCGCCGTACTTGGTTAATTGAAACTAATAACGGTGCAAAAATTGAAGTGGTGTTAGATAAAGGTGAAGTTGCGGCATCGGGTCAGGTTGAGCCAATTTCTGAACTTGAAATCGAACTAATCGAAGGTAGTCGTAGTGAGTTGTTTGCACTGGCTGATAAATTGGTTAGTGAAAGCCATGTTCGCTTAGGGCTTTATTCTAAAGCAGCACGGGGCTATCGCCTTGCGGATGACAAACCATTAAAAGCAAGTAAATCAATTGGTTTTGTGCCGCTAAAAAGCGATGCCACACAAGAGCAAGCGCTGGTAGAAAGTATCAACTACGCGATTCGATTTGTGCAAAAACATGAGGCCTGTTACTTCATTAAACCTAGTCTAAAAACTCTTAAGCGTGTCACAGACGGTATTCGTTTAATTCGCCATACGTTTTGGCTGTTTGATGACATTGTCAGTAAAGACGACACCGACTCATTGCGCACAGAGTTAAAGTGGTTATTGAGCGAATTAGCGTGGGTTGAAAACGCAATTCAACTAAAAACCTATACATCAAAGCGTCACGCATACTACAAAAAAATCAACAGTGCGCCTGAGCTCACGCAAGTTATTAATGACTTAAAAGAGTTACAGCCAAGCATTGAAGATATCGAAACTCTGTTCCATAGCACCCGATATAACCGCTTACTATTGCAATTAACAACGTGGTTAATTGAAAAGCAATGGCGTAAATCATGGGGGCAAGCTGAGTTTCAGGCAGCAGAAAAACCGGTTGCCGATATTGCTAAGCGTTTATTTGCCAAAGATTGGCACGACATGCATGAGCTTATCCCTGAGCAGCAAGTATTTACCGATAAAGACTATTTATCACTGCGCACTCGCTTAGAAAACTCATTGCTTAGTGGCAACTGTTTAGGTGCTTTGTTCGATAAAGAAGACAGAAACGAGTTTCGTATGCCATGGGTCGATATCTCTCATGGTATTTACGAGTTAAGTACGCTTGAGTATCTAAAGCAGTTATGCGCAGGACAAGACGATTTAGAGCTGGCAAAAATTCAAGCATGGCTTGATCAAAAGTCAGAGTTTTTAGTTAGTGCAATGGAGCAAAGCCGTCACGCTTCATTTAATACTGATCCCTATTGGCTGTAAGTAAATGCGCTTTTGCCTATGGATGGGGTTAGCTTGGTTGAGTATATCAGCCTGGGCTAACCCTATTGAATGGCAAACCTACAAACAGCAAGACGACATCACCGTAAGCTATAAAAAGCATGAAACCGGTATTATTGAAATTAAAGCTTCTGTGCTGGTGAAAAATGCCAAAGCCAGTGACTTTATGGCATTGCTCAGTGATACCGACAACGCTGCTAACTGGCTTGAGAATGTCAAAAGCGTGACGCTAATGGAGCGCTTAAGTCCCTCAGAAACCCTTGTTTATACTCATTTTAATTCACCTTGGCCGGTGTCAGACCGTGACTTGGTGAGTTATTCTTGTTATCACGCTTTAGATGAGCACAAAACCGAGTTACAAATCAAAAGTCAGCCTTATGCAAAAGCCGAAGTTGCAGGGCTTGTACGCATCAAAGATCTCACCGCTTATTGGCGCTTAGAACAGCAACAAAGTAACTTGTTAGTGAGCCATCAAGCCTATGCTGATCCAAGCGGTTCCATTCCGCATTGGTTAAGTAACAAAGTGTCGTTAAAAAGTGTTTATAAAACTCTGCAAGCACTGAGAGAACAATTAACCAACAATCAGTTTTCTAGAGCGAATACACGCAGCATTCCCGGCACGTGTCAGCCGTTAAATTAGCTCATCATCGGGTGACATCGCTTAGATTTACACATATCATCGCTGTAATTGCGATTTTGAAGGGTTACCATGAAAGAGCCAAAAATTCCCTTAGTTAATAAGCCAAATGGCATGGGCTTTGGGCGTATTTTAAAAGCAACAAAATGTTCTATTAAAGGTTTTAAAGCGGCATTTAAAGAAGAGTCTGCATTTCGTTCTGAAATTTATCTAGGCGTGTGTTTATTACCCTTATCTGTCGTACTTGCGCAGTCATTAAATCATTGGCTAGTACTGTTTATTCCTTATTTATTATTGTTAATTGTCGAGTTACTTAACTCGTCGATAGAAGCGCTGACTGACCGAGTAGGGATTGAGTACCATGTGTTATCGGGTCGTGCTAAAGATATGGCCTCTGCGGCAGTAACATTGTCACTGCTTATTCTTGCTTTGGTATGGGGTGTGGCTGTTTACGAAAAAATAGTAACCTACCTTTAAATCAGACATAAAAAAAGCGCCGAAAGGCGCTTTTTTCATTTTATCTAACCTATTACAGGCCAGCAGCTGCGCGAAGTGCGTCTGCTTTGTCTGTACGCTCCCAAGGGAACTCATCACGACCGAAGTGACCGTAAGCCGCAGTCGGTTGATAGATAGGACGCTCAAGATCAAGCATTTGGATTAAGCCGTAAGGGCGTAGGTCGAAGTGCTCACGTACTAATTCGATTAGACGTGCTTCTTCTAATTTACCAGTACCAAATGTCTCGATGCTGATAGATGTTGGCTCTGCAACACCGATAGCGTAAGAAACTTGTAGCTCACACTTGTCAGCAAGGCCAGCAGCAACCACGTTTTTAGCAACGTAACGTGCAGCGTATGCAGCTGAGCGGTCAACTTTTGATGGATCTTTACCAGAGAAAGCACCACCACCGTGACGAGCCATACCGCCGTATGTATCAACGATGATTTTACGACCTGTAAGACCACAGTCACCCATAGGACCACCGATTACGAAACGGCCAGTTGGGTTGATGAAGAACTTAGTTGCACTAGAGATAAGCTCAGCTGGAAGAACTGGCTTAATGATCGTTTCCATTACCGCTTCAACTAAGTCGTTTTGTGAGATTGAATCACAGTGTTGAGTTGAAAGAACAACTGCATCAATACCAACAGGCTTACCATTTTCGTAAGCAAATGTTACTTGAGATTTAGCATCTGGGCGTAACCAGTTAAGCTCACCGCTCTTACGAACTTCAGCTTGACGCTGAACTAGACGGTGTGAATAAGTGATTGGTGCAGGCATTAAAACATCAGTTTCGTTACATGCATAACCGAACATTAAACCTTGGTCACCAGCGCCTTGGTCTTCTGGACGAGCACGGTCAACACCTTGGTTGATGTCTGGAGATTGTTTACCGATAGTGTTTAGGATTGCACAAGAGTCAGCATCGAAACCCATATCTGAGTGTGTGTAACCGATTTCACGTACTGTTTTACGTGTGATTTCTTCGATATCAACCCAAGCGCTAGTAGTGATTTCACCACCAACCATAACCATACCAGTCTTAACGTAAGTCTCACATGCAACACGGGCATGAGAATCTTGCTCTAAGATAGCATCTAGAACCGCGTCAGAGATTTGGTCCGCGATTTTATCCGGATGACCTTCAGAAACAGATTCAGAAGTAAATAAATGTTTTGCCATTGTATTTCTGCTCACAAATATTGCGCTTCACAAACGTCGGTAATAGCGCTAAAAAATTAAGGGGCGTATTTTATCTAAAACAAATATGTTTGCATAGTAATTTTACGCCTAGACGTCCATTTAAAATTACTAATAACGTATTGTTCTTAATAAACGCCCATAATTGGTGCATTTAATGCGGATTTTTAATTGCACTGTACCCTTACAATAAGTAAGAATGGGGCTTCATACACAACCAGCGCAAATACATAAAGGTAGGAGAATTCATGCCATCACGCAAAGAACTTGCAAATGCTATTCGCGTCTTATCAATGGACGCAGTACAACAGGCCAAATCTGGTCACCCTGGGGCCCCTATGGGCATGGCAGATATCGCAGAAGTACTATGGCGCGATTATCTAAAGCATAATCCAACAAATCCAGAGTGGGCAGACCGAGATCGATTTATTCTTTCTAACGGCCACGGTTCAATGCTGATCTATTCTCTACTGCACTTAAGTGGCTATGACTTACCACTAGAGGAAATTAAAAACTTCCGTCAAATGCACTCAAAAACACCGGGTCACCCAGAATATGGTTATGCACCGGGTATTGAGACTACTACGGGCCCATTAGGTCAAGGGATCACAAATGCTGTGGGCATGGCAATTGCCGAAAAAGCGCTTGCTGCACAGTTTAACCGTGAAGGTCACGATATTGTTGACCACTTCACGTATGCATTCATGGGCGATGGCTGTTTAATGGAAGGTATTTCACACGAAGCCTGTTCATTAGCGGGTACATTAGGCCTAGGTAAACTAGTTGCGTTTTGGGATGACAACGGCATCTCAATTGATGGTGAAGTAGAAGGTTGGTTCAGCGATGACACGCCAGCGCGCTTTAAAGCATACGGCTGGCACGTAGTAAGCGATGTAGATGGTCATAACCCAGATGCAATTCGCGCCGCTATCGAAGAAGCGCGTAGCATCACTGATAAGCCATCATTAATTTGTTGTAAAACAATCATTGGTTACGGTTCACCTAATAAATCAGGTAGCCATGACTGTCACGGTGCACCACTAGGTGAAGACGAAATCAAAGCATCTCGTGAGTTCCTAGGTTGGACTGGCGAAGCATTTGAAATCCCTGCTGATATCTACAGCGAGTGGGATGGCAAAGAAAAAGGTAAGCAACTAGAAGCTAGCTGGGACGAAAAGTTTGCCGCTTACGCAAGTGCATACCCTGAACTTGCTGCTGAGTTTACTCGCCGTACCAATGGTGAGTTACCAGCTGATTGGGCTGAAAAGTCACAAGCTTACATCGAAGAGCTACAAGCAAACCCAGCAAACCCTGCAACACGTAAAGCATCACAAAATGCATTAAATGCGTTTGGTCCGTTACTACCAGAATTCATGGGTGGCTCTGCTGACCTTGCTGGTTCTAACTTAACGCTTTGGGATGGTTCAAAAGGCTTAGAAGCAAACGACGCAAGCGGCAACTACATTTTCTACGGTGTACGTGAATTTGGTATGTCAGCGATTATGAATGGTATTGCACTACATAAAGGCTTTATTCCTTACGGTGCTACATTCTTAATGTTTATGGAATACGCACGTAACGCAGTACGTATGGCGGCATTAATGAAGCAGCCAAGCATCTTCGTTTACACACACGATTCAATTGGTCTAGGTGAAGATGGTCCAACGCACCAACCAGTAGAGCAAATCGCAAGCATGCGTTTAACGCCTAATCTAGTGAACTGGCGTCCATGTGACCAAGTTGAGTCTGCTATTGCATGGCAACAAGCTATTGAACGTAAAGATGGCCCAACGTCACTCATTTTCACTCGTCAAGGCCTTGAGCAACAAGCGCGTACTGCACAGCAGTTAGTCGATGTGAAAAAAGGTGGTTACGTACTTAGCTGTGACGGTGAGCCAGAGCTTATCCTTATTGCAACTGGTTCTGAAGTACAGCTTGCACAAGATGCCGCTGCCGAACTTCGTTCACAAGGTAAAAAAGTACGTGTGGTATCTATGCCTTCAACAGACTTATTTGATGAGCAAGACGCTGCATATAAAGAAAGTGTACTACCAGCAAGCGTTACGCGCCGCGTAGCAATCGAAGCGGGTATCGCAGACTACTGGTACAAATATGTAGGTTTAAATGGCGCAGTAGTTGGTATGACTACCTTCGGTGAGTCTGCTCCTGCTGATGAGCTATTCAAGCACTTTGGTTTCACTGTTGAAAACATCGTAAACAAAGCAAACGCTTTGTTCTAAGCTTTAGCCACTAAAATTTAAAAGCCCGCCCAGTGTAAGCACAGCGCGGGCTTTTTTGTGTTTGACTGGTAGGTTGGGTAGAACGGAGTGAAACCCAACACCTTTGCAGCTTTCAGCCGTCAGCCATCAGTTTAAAAAAAAACTCACCGTAAGCGTGAAATTTATTTCGCGCGAAAATTGTGTCTAGCTATTAACCAATAGCTTTGATATTAATAGGCTATAAAACAAGCAAAAATAGCCGCGATAAAACGCCTATTTGTTTTTTACTTATATTTTCTGCTCAAGGATGGTTATGAAAAGTTATCCAAAAGTGTTGGACCCTAATAAAGTCGGCGAATATGCTGGTTTGGCAAAATCTGGTGGTGGTTACGTGTGGGATGAGGTACTAGAATATCGAGTTTGGTGCCACCCTCATAACGGTGCTCCTGATTTAGAAGAGGGGAGCGATTATTACTATGCTTTCGACACTTACGAAGAAGCACTGGAATGTAGTAATGACATACCTGGAGCTGAAGAGCCATTAGCATTAATTCTCCAGCGTGAATATATAGATGAGCCATCAACAGGGCAGTATAAGCATGTGAAAGTAGAAAGGGTCACTGAATGGCCAGTACAATTTCTTGAACGGCCAAGAAGAACCGAATCGACTATTCCTAATTTTATGTCTGTTGATGCACCAGAAAATAAACTGGATATCATTCGTGGTATTGCTTAAATGTAATATCCGCCAAACCTTGTATGGCTTAGGCGTACAAACAACGAATCAAGGTTAACCCCCAATAGTTAGGTTGGTGTGTTTCATCATGAAAAATCACATAAAAGAATAATCTCTTCAATCTCTTCGCTAATAGGTTTGCTTGTCGGGTTCAAGCTATTGGACTTTCTAAGAAGTGATAGATGCCTAGAGTTAAGTGGCAGCTTAACAGATTGGGGGGCGTGTGATTTTGGTGATGCAAGAGCTGAAGCAATACCCCTTGGCCTGCCCTCATTGGCTTTAGTAATGACTGTAAGTATTGTTATCTACTTCGTAGTAAATTATTTTATAAAACAAGTTTTTAAATCTCTTTAGAGATCTCAATGGAAGAACCTACAATCTCAGCAATGATGGAAGCATATTCTTTAGATGCTGTTGATTACGCTAAGTGTCATTTTGATATAACACTAGATTTTACGGAGTCGAGTGTTGAAAAAGTTGAACTCATAGTGTCAAAACTATATGACAGTATACCTAGGAGTTTTTTATCTAAATTGTTCTATGACAGCCCAAGTGACGATGAAATAGAAACTATCAGTAAGGTGTTAGGTGCATACATTGGTGAAGTTTTCATCCAAGAGCACGGTGGTGTCTGGGGTTATAACGATCAATTGTTAACGTTAGGAATTCAAAGTGGTGATAACTGGCTTTTTCCATGTACAAAAGTATTTAAACGATTAACAAAGGGTGAAGAAGATAGCCTAATTTGTTTCTATGAAATAGCTAAAAAACAATCTTGGGGGTCTTAATTTACTTCATACGAAGATAACAAAATCTATACCTCTTAAAACAATGAGAATTGCAATTTATTACAGCTCAGAATTCATGACTCTGCATAGATATTCTTTCTCGTAGTGTTTAACTTGACGCGCTAAAGCACGACCTACCACAATTGCACGAGCTGCTCAAAACTGACAGCTTACAGCTAACCCGACTTGATTATTTCTCACTCAGTCCCCCTTGAATGCTAAACAGACAACTGGCAATGTCTGTAGTTTAATAACAAAACAACAGGAGTGAGGATGTCTCAGTTTGATAATGTAAGTGTGCTGAAAAAAGCCAATGTGTATTTTGACGGTAAAGTGTCTAGCCGTACTGTGGTATTTGCTGATGGCAGCACGAAAACGTTAGGTTTTATGCAACCGGGTGAGTTTGAGTTTGCAACAAGCCAAAAAGAGTTGATGGAGCTTAACGGTGGCAGTTGGCAAGTGCTATTACCCGGTGAGAGCGAATGGCAAACGATGCAAGCAGGGGAGTCATTTACAGTTGATGCGAATGTGAGCTTTAAAGTAAAAGTGAGCGAGTTTGCAGATTACTGTTGTTCGTACAGTTAATGAACAGTTGTTAACCTCTCTGAAAAGCCCGTGTACTGCGGGCTTTTGCATATTTTATCCGCAACGCATGATCTAAATCATCTATGGTTACAATCAATTACTAAATATCTGCAATTTTTGCTTGTGTTAATTCAATTCGCCCCCAATACTGATTATGAGGTAACAAGAAAAAAGGATACCCTATGAAGATTAATATTTCTGGTCATCATGTTGACGTTACTGAGGCTGTTAGAGCTCATATCAACGAGAAATTCTCGAAAATTGCTAGCCATTTTCCATCATTAATATCACTTGATATTATTCTTTCAAAAGAACATCACAAACACCAAGCTGAGATCAGCACAACCTATGAAGGTGCGCGTTTATCAGTAAAAGGTGAGGACGAGGTGATGTACCCAGCAATTGCAAATGCTGCAAAAAAACTTGATGCATCACTGAAACATCGTAAAGGGCAAATGAAAGCCAAACTACACGAAAAGCCGGTCAGTACTACACCGGAAATTGCCCACGAAATCATTCAGGAAATGAACCTGACCTAATCACAGAGCGCTAGCCTAAGCGGCAAGACTTAAAACTAAATCTGAAAAAGCCAACCGTTGCGAAACGCTTGGCTTTTTTGGTTTTAATATTTAGCCGTCAGATTGAAGTTCCAAAAGTTAGCGAGTTGCTAGGGGAAAGAGTAAAGTTAATGAGTTAGAAAGAGTAAAGGGGAAAGTTTGCGAGATACGAGACGTAGGAGGCGTTTTAACGCCGAACAAACATGGAGATATCAGATATCAGTCGTTAGAAGTCAGATTTTAAAAACAACGGCTTGACACAAGTGGTAGACAGTCTAGTGTTGCTAACTTGCTAACTTGCTAACTTGCTAACTTGCTAACTTGCTAACTTGCTAACTTGCTAACTTGCTAACTTGCTAACTTGCTAACTTGCTAACTTGCTCTGCTTCCAATCTCACCTAAAACGCTGTAAGTTGCTTGTTACTAAGAATAAAACACACAAAGCATATGCAATCAGCAGTATCAAATTGGCAATCTAAATTAAATGCATTAGGGCCGGGTATTTTAATGGCGACAGCCGCCATTGGTGGCTCACATTTAGTGGCGTCAACACAAGCCGGGTCGTTATTCGGCTGGCAGCTATTTTGGCTAATCATTGTAGTAAACGTATTGAAGTACCCATTCTTTCGATTTGGCATGGAGTACACCCTTGCGACCAAACAAAGTTTAGTTGAAGGTTACAAGCAAAAAGGGCCGGGGTATTTCTATAGTTTTATTGCGCTCAATATTGTCGCCGCGGTAGTAAATACTGCGGGGGTTTTATTATTAACGGCCAGCCTGCTGCACTACGCATTGCCTATCACAATTTCTGTAACCTTATTATGTTGGCTGATTTTGGCTGTGTGTTTGCTCATTTTATTATTAGGGCACTTTAAGGCGCTCGATAATGTTTCAAAGCTCATTATGGGGTTGCTAACAGTTACCACTTTAGCTGCGCTTGTTGTTGCTATTAATAATGGCCCGATGGCGCCTGTTGACTATGTGGGCCCGTCGCCGTATGAACTTGCTATGCTTGGCTTTATAGTCGCGCTCATGGGCTGGATGCCTGCGCCTATCGAAATATCAGCAATTAGCTCACTGTGGCTAAAAGAAAAGCAGCATCAACAAGTCGTGACAAAGCAACAAGGCTTGTTTGACTTTAATTTGGGCTACTGGCTTACCGCAGCACTTGCGTTAGTGTTTTTCTCATTAGGTGTGTTAGTGCAATATGGCCAAGCACAGGCAGTGCAATTAGGTGGAGTCGCCTTTGCAAAGCAATTAATTGATATGTATGCCCTTACTATGGGCGAGTGGGCAAGGCCACTGGTTTCAGGTATTGCTTTTTTATGTATGTTTGGCACTACGCTAACAGTGCTTGATGGCTACGCTAGAACATTAAATGAGTCACATAAACTGCTACCGATTAAACAATCTAAACACAGTTTAAACATGTGGTTATTACTGCAAGCATTTGCTGGCATGGCAGTGATTTTATTCTTTAAATCAGCCCTTGGCCCAATGCTTACTTTTGCTATGACCCTTGCTTTTGTAACCACTCCTGTATTTGCGTGGCTGAACTTTAGTTTAGTGCGCTCAGAACCCAGCATTCATCACTCACCTTTATTATGCACCCTAAGCTGGCTAGGCTTGGTTTATTTAGTGGGCTTTGCGCTAGTGTTTTTGGTTTGGAAACTCGCTTAATGAGCTTAGTTAGCGAGTTACAAGGGGTAAGAGTAAAGTTATCGAGGGTAAAGCAATAATCGCCGACTTGAAAAGTGTCCGCTATTTACTTAATTCAAATGATGAATTGTAGATTTAACTACAGATCAGAAAAGAAATTAAAAGGTTTCTTAGAGATATAATGCAATAAGTAAACGTGAGGTGTTTTCAGAATTAACTAAAGCCCTTGTTGATACTAAAACACATATATGAGATAAATTTCGGTGACTACACATATAGTTAATGATAGGTGAGCACACCATTTTACACGATGAAATTACCAAGATTCGTGAGCATTTATTATCTCATGAAGTGCAATTGTCAGCTTTTTACATACATCATTTTAATCCCTTGAAAACTGTGTTCGCTGGTGCAACTCAAGCTATTATTTTATTAACGTTAGTAAGGGATATACTGAGGTATTGGTTCACATAGCTGGGTTGTAATTTTTATGATAAATATCTAACTAATGGCTTTTTTACACTAAAAAGAATGTATTTATTTTGAAAAATGGTAAGGCCGGAGCTTTCTTGTGTAACTTTCATTACTCGCGTTCAAGATTAGGACCGAGAATTGCTGGTGTAAGTTTTTTTAGGTACACTGGCAAAAGGTTTTGTTTTCAAAGCTGTTTTAATTTTAATTCAGCAGTGGAATCTTAGGATTTATTTATAAGGAAATTTATCATGTCAGCACACGCTAGAAAAGCTATTCAACAACTACAGAGACAAAGACAAATTCAAGCCGCTATTGGCAAAAATGAGTATACATTCGTACAAATGAATACAGCTGAATTCTTTGATTTTATTATTAATGTAAAAAGGTTGAATGGAATGAGCCAGTTCCAAATCAGCGAGTGGATTGAGAAAATATTAGTTAAAGAAAATATTAATCTGGATACAATTAATAATTATAAAGAATCAGCTAAATTATATTCTGCAGCAATCCCGGTGACAATGGATGCTGTAGCTCTTGGAGCACTTGCCCTAGAAATGAGACGTAGTGGTAACGTTTTTTCTAAGTACCAAATTAAGACTTATAATGGTAAGCCATATATTATATTTAAAGGTTATGCTGGTCTTAGAAAACACTTAACAGGTACCAAATATTTAGCACATAATCCAAAAGTTGTTTCATTTGGGATTGGTAAATTGGGCGTTGAAAAAGCCATAAAAGGTGGTTTTGTTGTTACTATAATTATTTCAGCATTTTTTCATGGTATTGAGCAAATGATTAATGATAACGCTACATGGCATGATTTTATTGGTGGTATGGCTGTAGATGTAAGTATTGCTGCTGTATCGTCCGGAATTGCTTGGGGATTAATTGCAACTTATGTAGGCGGCACTGCTGCAATGGTTGCTGTTGGGCCAATGATAGCTGTCGTTATTATTGGCACTGCATTAACTCTTTTAACGTCGGCATTTATTGATTCTGATGAGATGGCTAAAAGAATTTCAAATAGCTTACGAGTAATGGAGGAGAATATAAAAAATAGTGTTACTCAGTTAAATTACGAAATAGATAGGGCTGAGCGAATGTACTATAACAACCCAATTGAGTTTATACACCGCTTATTTGGCATTCCTTACACAGGAAGACGATATTAAAATGGCAAGTTCAGTTGAACAATTCTCATCCATCAACTCTAAGCAGGGGTGGCTTTCTATAGGCGTTTTATGTTTAATTATTACTCTCTACGCCTATAGCTTTATATTAGAAATTAGAACTTTGAGTCTTATTTCTGAAAATGTAATTTCGCTAAGAATTAAGCCTGTAGTAATTCCTTTAATAGTTATGATGCCTGCTTTTATTGTACTTATTTATGGAATTTATCAAAGAATCCATGGTGACATATCAGCGAACTCAATGCGAAAGGGGATATTTGTTATTATAGGATGTTTCCCTCTATTTCTTGTTGCTTGGTGGGTTTATAGTTGGCAACTTAGTAATAAACTCGAAAGTGAAGGCTATTCTATTTGTAACTGGTATTCGGGTGTTTCGCTAGGAGCTCCAAAAATTTGGCTTTCAGATCCAAGTTACTGCATTGAAGACGGTTATTTAGTAAGAATTGAATTACTTGAATGGCTGAAGCAACAGCGGTTAAGTGGAAAAACCCCATCGATAGAAGTCTTTGAAAAGCAATTAGAATTAATGTTAAGTGAATACCATCAAAAACATGATGTATAAACTACTGAGAATTCAATTTTAAGCTATAAGTAAAGTTAGCAAGTTACAAGGGGAAAGAGTTAAGTTGGCGAGCTGCTTGACACTGAAGGTCGGTGGTTTAGGCTTCTAACTTTCTAACTTTCTAACTTTCTAACTTTCTAACTTTCTAACTTTCTAACTTCTAACTTTCTAACTTTCTAACTTTCTAACTTTCTAACTTTCTAACTTTCTAACTTTCTAACTTTCTAACTTTCTAACTCTAACTCAACTCTCTAATCGCATTACTAATCCCATCTAGCGTGAGTGGGTACATGCGGTTGTCCATTAACTGCTTTATAAAATCAATTGATTGATAATAGCGCCAGTGTTCAACGGGTTGCGGGTTGAGCCAAGCGACTTTATCAAAGTGATTGGTTATGCGGTTTAGCCAAGCGCTGCCGGGTTCTTCATTCCAATGCTCAACGCTGCCTCCAGGGTAGGCGATTTCGTAGGGACCCATAGTGGCATCGCCAACAAAGATCACCTTGTAGTCGCTGGTGAACTTGTTAATCAAGGTCATGGTATCAATGACGTTAGAGTGACGACGCTGATTATCTTGCCAAACATGCTCATACAAACAGTTATGAAAATAGTAAAACTCAAGGTGCTTAAACTCGCTGTGAGCAGCGCTAAATAGCTCTTCGCAGGTATGAATGTAATCATCCATTGAACCGCCGATATCAAATAGCATCAATACTTTTACTGCATTGTGGCGCTCAGGTGCCATTTTTACATCGAGCATGCCGCCTTGCTTTGCAGTTGCGCGGATGGTTTCGGTTAAATCGAGGGTATCGCTGGCGCCAGTACGGGCAAATTTACGCAGTTTTTTTAGAGCGAGTTTAATGGTGCGCGAGCCGATTTCACGGTCACTATCAAGGTTTCGGTAGCTGCGTTTATCCCACACTTTTACCGCGCGGCGATGTCGGTTACCGTCTTGACCAATACGCACACCTTCAGGGTTATACCCATAGGCGCCAAATGGTGAAGTGCCACCGGTACCCACCCACTTATTGCCCCCTGCATGGCGCTTTTGCTGCTCTTCAAGGCGTTGCTTGAGGGTTTCCATTAGTTTATCAAGGCCGCCCATGGCTTGTAGTTGCGCTTTTTCTTCTTCGCTTAAGTGCTTTTCAAACTCTTTACGCAGCCAATCATCAGGCAAGGCATGTTGCTGTTTTAAGCTTTCGAGCAGATCAAGGTCGGCAACTCCACTAAAGTAATCAGCAAAGGCTTTATCAAAACGGTCGAAATGGGTTTCATCTTTAACCATGATGGTACGCGCTAAATAATAAAACGCGTCAACATCGGCAAAAATAACTCCTTGCTTGAGCGCATTGATCAAATCAAGTAGCTCTCGCAAACTTACTGGTAAGCGGTATTCGCGAAGCTTAAAGAAAAACGCAATTAACATCTTAACGGCGGCTCATAAACGCAAGTTTTTCGATTAAGCTAATGTCTTGCTCGTTCTTTAATAGTGCCCCAAACATGGGCATTAAGCCGCCTTTTTGGCTTTTATCATGCAGTGTTTTAGCATCAATATCTTCGGCCATCAGTAGCTTTAACCAGTCGAGTAATTCGCTGGTTGATGGTTTTTTCTTAATACCGTTTACTTCACGTAGATTAAAGAACACCTCAAGTGCTTGGCGTACTAAATCTTGTTTAACATGCGGGTGATGCACATCGATAATTTGCGCCATTTCTTCACTACTTGGAAAATCAATGTAATGGAAAAAACAACGACGTAAAAAGGCATCTGGCAGCTCTTTTTCGTTATTTGACGTGATGATCACAATCGGACGTTGCTTTGCAATAACTCGCTCGCCGGTCTCATAAACATGAAACTCCATTTTATCGAGCTCTAATAGCAAGTCGTTGGGGAATTCAATATCGGCTTTGTCAATTTCATCAATCAATAGCACAGGGCGTTTGTTATGTTGCTCACCATAGGTAAAGGCTTGCCATAATTTCCCTTTTACAATGTAGTTGCTGATATCGTGCACACGCTCATCACCTAACTGGCTGTCGCGAAGACGCGATACCGCATCATATTCATACAGGCCTTGCTGCGCTTTAGTGGTTGATTTGATGTGCCATTGAATTAGCGTGGTGTCTAAACTTTTTGCAAGTTCCTCGGCCAGCATAGTTTTACCTGTGCCGGGTCACCTTTAATAAGCAGGGGTTTTTCGAGCAAGATCGCTGCGTTAACCGCTTGTTTTAATGAGTTACTGGCAATGTAGTTATCGGTTGAATTAAAAAGCACGATGTCACCTTATCTGGTCTGAGCAGTGATTAATAACGTCATGATGCCACAGTTAGTCGGCGTCTGAAAGGTATGCAAAACGCGGTACCGTTTTGCCCTCTACAGTGACGGTTTCTGTAAACATACTAAGCGGGCGTGCCCACATGCCAAATTCGCCGTAGAGCGCTTGATAAATTACCAATGGCTCATTCGTTTCGCTATGAGTGGCAACATATTCAACTTTGTATTTTGGACCTTTGTAATGTTGGTAAATACCGGGTTTGATTGTCATGTGTTTATCTCGCATCTTGGAGTCATTTGGGTATAATTGCAGTTTGCACATTTTACGCTGAAACAAACTGCCTGAACTATGAATTATATTTCGTTAGATGAATACAAAAAAGCCTGGGTTTTTCGTCATAAAGATATGCCGATAAGCAGCGAAGACGCAGCGCAAATAAAACCAATGAGTGCTGAACGCGCTGCTGTTTTATGGACTACCATGGTGAGCCGAGAGCATGATCACCCTGACTTTTTTGATAAAACAGATTGGTGTGGCAAAGACGACAGCTTTTCAGAGACCATTAACTGGGAAAACGCATGGGAAGCGGGCGACGAGCAGTTACCTGAAGAAATCCTAAACCACTTAGCGTGGGAAGCAAACACGACGGTCTATTTTTGTATGGCTCGCGATAATATCATTGAAACCAGCTTTGCCGTTTTTAAGCGTTGTTGGCAAAACTTTATGTTTCTAGCTGATGGTAGTTTGTTACTAGGTAAAAAGCGTGATGCGGTGGTGCAGTTTTTAGAATCTGGTAATGCAAAATTGGGTAAAAAAGGCGCAGTAAAGTAGCGCTCAATAAACGCTCTATGCTATAAAACAGTCAAGCAATTGTTTTATAAGAGCGCGCATTGTCTAAACCAACTTCACAGAGCGAACACTCGCAACAAGCCGAAATTTGGCAAACTGATGCCGATCGTGCTTTGTATGCGCAGTTATGCAATGCATTTTATGCTCGTGAAATCCCGCGTTTGGTAAATGAACCTGATGCTGCAAGGCTAAAGCGCTTATTAGCTAGTTTGCCTTACTATATAGAGCGTTTAGCCATGCGTATAGTTAATGGCGATGCGCCATTGCAGCTAGATTCACAAAACGGCAGTTGGCTTGAAAAACAAAAATCAACGCCACCTGTTTATAATAAAAACGACTCAAAAGACTTTTATAGTCAATATGCTAAGCGCGGGTTAATTGTTCCCGTGCTAATTAATGACGAGCAATGTACAACCGTGCGCATAGACAGCTTAGATCAAGTAAGCGACAATAAGGTACATTGCAACGAGCTTGGTTGGTTTGATACTTCCGGTGAATCGCTAGAAAACGCGCATATTCAATTGCTTAAGCCCGCAAAAGCGGTGATGGCAGCAGCGTGCTGTGGTCATCAATGGCAATTTAATAAACGCATCACACCTAAGCGTTTGTCATTACGAGAAATGCTACTAGCAAGCAATATAAATTGGCGTAATTTAAAACGCCCTTTGACTTAATTTAACCGCGAAGGAGTGTTCAATGCGGGTTTTTCAATTCGCCTTGTTATGTTTGGCTTTATTTCTGCAATATCGTTTATGGTTTGGCCATAATGGTGTGCAAGATTACACTCGTTTGAAACAAGCGGTTACCTCTCATCAAGACACCAATGCTAAATTGTTAAAGCGCAATAAAGTGCTCAAAGCCGATATTGAAGACTTAAAACTCGGTCAAGAGGGCATCGAAGAGCGGGCGCGCAATGAATTAGGAATGATTAAACCTGGCGAAACCTTTATTCGCGTATTACCAGGTCAACAGCAAAATGAACACTAAGCAAACTATCACCGCCATTGTTCCCGCTGCGGGAGTTGGGAGTCGAATGCAGCATTCGGCGCCAAAGCAGTATATTGAACTTGCGGGTAAAACTATTTTAGAACATACCCTGAGTAAACTTGCAGAACTTAACGAATTAAATACCATCAAAGTAGCAGTTAGCGATGATGACGGCTACTTTGCTGATTTACCTCATATTGATAAGCGTATTGAGCGCGTATCTGGTGGTAAAGAGCGCGCTGATTCAGTGCTCAATGCATTGTTATCACTTGCGGATAACCCGCCTGATTGGGTACTTGTTCACGATGCGGCAAGGCCGTTAGTATGCTTGGCAGATATTCAGCGTTTAATATCTGAATGTATCGCTGCCAATGAAGGCGGTATCTTAGCATCAAAAGTAAAAGACACCATTAAACGCGGTCATACGCACAGTGAACAAACGGTGCCTCGTGATGATTTATGGCAGGCACTCACCCCTCAGTTTTTCCCCTATCGGGCGCTCACAGATGCGCTATCAAGTGCCCTTATAAATGGTGTGACTATCACGGATGAGGCATCGGCAATTGAATGGGTTAAGCAGCCTGTTAAGCTGGTTGCTGGTCGCAGTGACAACATTAAAATCACCACCCCAGAAGATTTAGATTTAGCAGCATTTTTACTGCAAAAACAACAAAACGAGAGTACCTCATGATTCGAATTGGCCATGGCTTTGATGTACACAAATTTGGCGGCGAAGGCCCGTTGGTGATTTGTGGTGAAAAAATTGATTACCCACAAGGCTTTTTAGCACATTCAGATGGCGATGTTGCCATTCACGCATTGTGTGATGCCATTTTAGGTGCATTAGCAATGGGTGATATTGGCAAGCATTTCCCTGATACTGCGAGCGAATACGAAAATATTGATAGCCGAATTTTACTACGCCACGTGGTTGGGCTTGCTAAAGAGCAGGGCTATGTACTTGGTAATGCCGATGTGACGATTGTTGCGCAAGCACCAAAAATGTTGCCGCACATTCAAGCAATGCGTGAAAACTTATGCCAAGACCTTGCAGCTGATATTTCACAAGTGAATGTGAAAGCAACAACTACTGAGAAGCTTGGGTTTGAAGGTCGTAAAGAAGGTATTTCAAGCCACGCAGTGGTGATTATGAGCAAACAAAGCGCATGAGTGAGTTAAACTACCTTTACGGTAAACCCCTTTCTAAGGCTGACTTTAAAACTCACGCCGAAGACTTCATGGTTGATGAAGACTTAGGTATTGAGTTTACCGGTGCTGGTGAGCATGTTTGCTTGCAGGTTGTAAAAAAAGGCGAAAATACTCAGTTTATTGCTAAACGCATTGCCGAAAAAGCGGGGGTATCACCTCGTGACGTAAGTTATGCGGGCTTAAAAGACCGTCATGGCGTGTGTACACAATGGTTTAGTGTTCCCGTGCCAATTAAAAAACACATAGAATTTAGTGAGTTGAATAACGAGCAATTTTTTGTGGTATCGCAACAGCGTCATAATCGTAAGCTCAGAACTGGCTGCCATAGAGGCAATCGCTTTACCATTACGTTACGCAACGTGACTGAGCCGCTGGATATTTTGTGTCGTATTAACGCGGTGCGCGCCGGTGTGCCTAATTACTTTGGTGAGCAGCGCTTTGGGCATGGTGGTCACAACCTTGAAATGGCAAAGCGCATGTTTGCCGGAGAGCGTATCCGCGATAAAAAATTGCGTGGCTTAGTTATTTCAGCTGCACGCTCTTATGTGTTTAATGAAATCGTGAGCATGCGCGTTGCAGAGCATGGCCTTGCAAAAACAATGCACCGCGAAGTGTTTATGCTCAGCGGCAGTAATGCATTTTTTGAAGACAATATTAGTGATGACAATATTGCCCGCCTAGCGTCTGGTGATATTGTGATGTCAGCTCCTATGGTTGGTAAAGGCGAAAAAGGCCTAACCGAAACTGAAAAAGAGTGGCTCGAGCCTTATCAGTCTTGGATAGAGGGTCTTAGCGAACTTGGCCTTAAGAATGAGCGTAGAATGTTACGACTGATCCCAGACTCATTAGCCGTTGAAACGATAGATGAAACGACCTTAAAGTTAAGCTTTGGTTTACCAAAAGGGTGTTTTGCTACCGCCTTGCTGCGTGAGCTGGTGGACTATCAAGATGCAAGCCCTAGAGAACAAAAACAAAAGGATGCGTAAATGAAAATCTTACTAAGCAATGATGATGGTGTGCATGCTAAAGGGATTGCGGTTTTGTATCATGCATTAACGCAAATTGCAGATGTGACCTTAGTGGCGCCAGATCGCAATTGCAGTGGCGCAAGTAATTCATTAACGTTAATGAATCCACTGCGTGCAACCACCCTTGATAATGGCTTTATTTCGATTAATGGCACGCCAACTGATTGTGTGCATTTAGGAGTTAATGAGTTAACCGAGCAGCAGCCCGATTTAGTGGTTGCAGGGATAAACCACGGTGCCAATTTAGGTGATGATACCTTGTATTCAGGTACCGTTGCCGCTGCCACTGAAGGCCGTCACTTAGGGCTACCTGCCATTGCAGTGTCGTTATGTTCTAAAGAAGGAAATCACTTTGAAACTGCCGCAGCGGTTGCGGTAAGTATCATCAAAGAGTTGGCATCGCATCCATTACCGAAAGATCAAATCATCAACTTAAACGTGCCTGATATTCCGCTTACCGAACTAAAAGGGGTCAAAGTAACCCGTTTAGGTTCGCGCCATAAAGCTGAAACCATGACTAAACAACAAGACCCATGGGGCCGCGATATTTATTGGTATGGTACCCTTGGCGCTGAAAGTGATGCAGGGGAAGGCACTGATTTTTATGCCATCAATAATGGATATGCATCAGTCACACCACTCAGTGTTGATATGACGGCGAAAGAAAGCTTACAAGCCGTTGATAGCTGGTTAGCAAATATGGAGATTAATAGTGCTGACTAATTATAATCGCAGTGCACTAGCATTAGCTGAATTATTAAAACGCGAGGGCGTAGAAGACAGTACGGTGCTTGAAGCGATTGCTTCTACACCTAGGCACATCTTTGTTGATGATGTTTTACAGCACAAAGCCTATCAAAATACCGCACTGCCAATCGGGCAAGGGCAAACGATTTCACAACCATACATAGTCGCACGCATGACAGAGCTGCTCCGCTTAGCTGGGGTGCGTGATAAAGTGCTTGAGATAGGCACAGGGTCTGGCTACCAAACGGCGATACTGGCAAAAACCTTTACTAAAGTGTGCTCGGTGGAGCGTATCAAAGCATTGCAATGGCAAGCAAAACGGCGTTTGCACAAACTTGATTTATACAATGTCACCATGAAACATGGTGATGGGTGGCAAGGCTGGCAGTCACAAGCTCCATTTGAGGGAATTATTGTCACAGCAGCAGCTGCTACTATGCCACAAGGGCTTCTTGCACAACTTGCTGATGGGGGCGTTATGATTGCACCTATTGGTGAACAAGATCAGCAATTAATGATGGTCGTTAGAAATGGCGATACATTTACAGAACATAAAGTTGCACCAGTAAGATTTGTACCTTTGGTACCTGGTGATATTGAATAGGACGTTATACTTTGAAGTTGTTTACTAAGTTATATGATATGGCGCTGGTATGGGCTAAACACCGTCATGCGGAGCGTTATTTAGCAGGGATGAGTTTTGCTGAATCAGTTTTTTTTCCGGTACCACCGGATGTTATGCTAGCCCCTATGTCGCTAGCTCAACCAGATAAAGCATGGCGTTTTGCCAGCTTTACTACAATAGCCTCTGTGATTGGTGGTATTTTAGGTTACTTACTTGGCTTTTGGTTATTCGAACCTGTGGTCGAGCCTCTTATTGCCCAAATGGGTTGGCAAGCCAAATTTGACACAGCACTAGGTTGGTTTGAAAACTACGGTGTTTGGGTAGTCTTCTTAGCGGGCTTCTCTCCTATACCTTATAAGGTTTTTACAATCGGCGCTGGTTTGATGCAAATGGCATTCTTACCGTTTTTAATTGCCTCAGCTGTCGGCCGTGGCGCGCGTTTCTTTTTAGTGTCGGCCTTGATGAAATGGGGTGGCGTTAAAATGGAGCAAAAATTACGTCAATATGTTGAAGCGCTTGGTTGGGGATTAGTTGTTTTAGTCGTGGTTGCGTACTTTTTGCTACGATAACCCGCAAAACCATTAAATTAGTACGATAAGGAGCATTTTACGATGAGCAGGCAGTTAACAGTCTATGTTACTTTGTTTCTTAGTATTTTGCTCTTTGGCTGTACTTCTCGCGAAGCACCGGCGCCGGTCAGTAGTTTAGATAATAAAGTTAAACCCGCCACACGCAAAGTAAATATCTCAGGCTCAAAATATGTAGTCAAAAAGGGTGATACTTTGTACTCAATTGCTTTTAGCGCTCAACAAGATTTTCGTACCCTTGCGAAAATAAACGATATTCCAGCACCTTACACTATCTTCCCCGGACAGAGTGTTTTGCTCACAAAATCGGCACAAAAACAAAAAAAGACGAAAAAATATACGAATTCGAGTAAAAAGTCTACTGTTTCTATACAAAAAAATAACAAAAAATTAAAAAAAGAGCTTGATCAGCCAAAACAACGAGAGTATGTTCAGAAACAAGCCAACAAAATAATTAGTGAAAAAAACAGTAATTCTAATGCAAAAGTTGTATGGAGCTGGCCGGCAAAAGGCAAGGTTACGCAACGCTTCTCTAATAAAGAGAATGGCTTTAAAGGAT
Source organism: Pseudoalteromonas sp. T1lg21 (assembly GCF_002964625.1). Lineage (NCBI taxonomy): Bacteria > Pseudomonadati > Pseudomonadota > Gammaproteobacteria > Alteromonadales > Pseudoalteromonadaceae > Pseudoalteromonas > Pseudoalteromonas sp. T1lg21. The sequence continues at coordinate 582,970 of NZ_PQBX01000056.1, read as the reverse complement.
TACAGATTACTAATAAACAAGGGGCTTCTGTTTTAGCTGCTGCACATGGAACTGTGGTATACGCGGGCAACGCATTGAGGGGTTACGGTAATTTAATTATTTTGAAACATAATGATGATTACCTAAGTGCTTACGCGCACAATTCAAAGTTGCTTGTAAAGGAAAAACAGGAAGTAAAGGCGGGGCAGAAAATAGCAGAAATGGGCAGTTCAGACTCTTCGGTTACGGCTTTGAGATTTGAAATTCGTTATCGGGGTCAAGCAGTCAATCCTGCTAAGTATTTACCTTAGCCATTAGGGTATTGATAAAGTGATTTAGCTCAATCACATATTTGCTCGGGAGGACGCTTATGGGTCACACAGCAAAACTTGAGAAAACAACTGACGCGATTGACGATAAATTTGATGACACGGTAATTGAAGATGATTCACCAGAGTTACTAGAAGAAGTCGACAACGATGATGAAATTTTTGCAAAGGATGAAGTTGCCAAGAATCTAGATGCCACTCAGCTATACCTTGGTGAAATTGGCTTTTCTCCGCTATTAAGCGCAGAAGAAGAAGTCTATTTTGCTAGAAAAGCATTGAAAGGCTGTGAAGCCTCTCGCAAGCGAATGATTGAAAGTAATTTACGTTTAGTGGTGAAAATTGCCCGCCGCTATAACAACCGAGGTCTTGCACTACTTGACCTTATTGAAGAAGGTAATTTAGGCCTTATTAGAGCCGTTGAAAAATTTGACCCAGAACGAGGTTTCCGTTTTTCAACTTATGCAACGTGGTGGATACGTCAAACCATTGAACGTGCCATCATGAACCAAACACGTACGATTCGCTTACCTATTCATGTGGTTAAAGAGCTAAATGTTTATTTAAGAACAGCCCGTGAATTAACACAGAAACTTGACCATGAACCAACCGCAGAAGAAATAGCAGAGTGCTTAGATAAGCCGGTTGAAGATGTTACTAAGATGCTGCGTTTAAACGAAAAAATCACCTCGGTGGATACACCAATTGGTGGTGAAAATGACAAAGCATTATTAGATATCATCGCCGATGAAAAAGACTATGGTCCTGAAGGCGAAGTACAAAACAATGACATCAACAAGCACATTGTTGATTGGCTAGGAGAGTTAAACCCGAAACAGCGAGAAGTACTTGCTCGTCGTTTTGGTTTACTAGGCTATGAGCCATCAACCCTTGAAGATGTTGGTCGTGAAATTGGCTTAACACGTGAGCGTGTAAGACAAATTCAAGTGGAAGCATTACGTCGCTTAAAAGACATTTTGCAACACGAAGGTTTAAGTACTGATAGCCTATTCGACCAATTCACCTGATTTGACAACAATGAATACCTGATCAAAGGTATAGAACCCACGGGTTCAGAACACACAAAAAAGCTGACGTAACGTCAGCTTTTTTTATATCTATTCAAAATTTAAAGTAAATCTTTTAATTGATACAGTAGTTGGTGTGCTTGTCTTGGCGTTAGGCTATCTGGATCAAGCTGTTTTAAGGTTAATTCAAGCTCAGAAGGTTCATCATCAAAACTTAATGTTTGCTGTTGCTGCTCAATAGGGGCTGTGACAGGTTGATGATTTTCAAGCATTTTAAGCTTTTGTTTTGCTTGTTGGATCACTGCCTTTGGTACACCTGCTAAGGCGGCAACTTGAAGGCCAAAGCTCTTGCTTGCCGCACCTTCAAGCACGGTATGCATAAAGGCAATGGTGTCGTTATGCTCAATGGCATCAAGGTGCACATTAACTAGCCCCGGTTTTTGCTCGGCTAGTTCGGTTAGCTCAAAATAGTGGGTTGCAAACAAAGTTTTAGCAGCAATTTTTGATGCTAAATAATCAGCCGTTGCATAGGCAAGCGATAAACCATCATAGGTTGAAGTACCGCGACCAATTTCATCCATCAGCACCAGTGATTGCGCTGTGGCGTTATTTAAAATTGTTGCCGTTTCTGTCATTTCAACCATGAAGGTTGAACGCCCTGATGCTAAATCATCACTTGCGCCGATACGCGTAAAGATACGGTCAATATTACCAATTTCTGCGCTATCAGCAGGTACGTAAGAGCCAATATGGGCCATCAAAACGATAAGCGCGGTTTGGCGCATATAGGTTGATTTACCACCCATATTTGGACCTGTGATAATCAACATTTTCCGGTCGTTATTAAGCTCTACTGGGTTGGCAATAAACGGGTCTTTCATTACCTGTTCTACCACCGGATGGCGACCTTGTTTAATGCTGATATTATCGTTATCGCATAATGTTGGTTTAGCGTAATTAAGCGCTTGTGCACGTTCAGCTAAGTTGTTCAATACATCTAAATCAGCCAGTACGGCTGCCATCGTTTGCAGTTGCGCAATGTGCGGAGCTATAAACTCAAAGAGTTGCTCATAAAGCTGTTTTTCAAGCGCCAGCGCTTTTGATTGGCTACCAAGTACTTTATCTTCGTGCTCTTTAAGCTCAGGGATAATATAGCGCTCATTATTTTTTAGCGTTTGACGGCGAATATAATCGGCAGGAACCAAGTGCGAGTTAGCGCGGCTAACCTCAATAAAAAAGCCATGCACCTTGTTATAGCCAATTTTTAAGGTGCTGATGCCAGTGCGCTCACGCTCACGTTCTTCAAGCTTTTCGAGAATATCAGTTGCACCTTGGCTTAACGCACGCCATTCATCGAGCTCACTGTTATAGCCCGGGGCAATCACACCCCCATCGCGAATAAGCACCGGTGGGGTTTCGATGACAGCACGTTCTAGTAAATCTTGTAGCTCAGGTAATTGCTGTGATTGCGCAATTATTTGACTAATACGTGGATCGTTGGCGTCCAGAAGTAATTCGTGTAATGGTGCCAGAGCTTGCAGTGCACTACGTAGGCGCGTTAAATCACGTGGGCGTGCTGTGCAAAGCGCTAAACGGGCGATAACACGCTCAATGTCGCCAATTTGCTTTAATGACTCTTGTAGCTCACCACATAATTGCGCATCGATAATTGCACTGATTGCGTTTAGTCGAGAGTTGAGCTCTGTTTTACTGCGCACAGGCGTATGAATACGACGTTTTAATAAGCGTGAACCCATCGCAGTCGCTGTTTTATCAAGTACTTGTGCAAGCGTGTTTTCGTAGCCGCCCGATAAATTTACCGTTAGTTCAAGATTTTTACGGGTTGCAGCATCTAAAATCACCGCGTGTTCGTTTTGCTCAAGGGTAATCGCACGAATATGCGGCAGGGCAATACGTTGAGTGTCTTTTACATATTGCATTAAGCAGCCCGCAGCCACCAAAGCAGCGTGTGCTTTGTCTACACCAAAACCAACCAGATCTTTGGTGCCAAATTGGTCGCACAGTAAGTGCTGGGCTGTATCTAAATCAAACTCCCATTCTGGGCGACGACGTGCGCCTTTGATATGCTCAATTAGGTGCACATTTGCAAATGTTTCACTATAAAGCAGCTCAGCAGGGGCTAAACGCTGTAATGTTGAGCTAAATGCTTCATCAGTATTTACTTCTAACACATTGAATCTGCCAGAGTTAATATCTAAATAAGCAATACCATATAAGCCTTGTTTACTTTGCCAAACGCTGGTTAGCAAGTTGTCTTGGCGTTCTTGTAACAGCGCTTCGTCAGAAATAGTGCCCGGTGTAACAATGCGCACAACTTTACGCTCAACAGGGCCTTTGCTGGTGGCAGGATCGCCAACTTGCTCACAAATAGCCACCGACTCACCCATTTGTACAAGGCGAGCTAAGTAGTTCTCTACGGCGTGATAAGGCACACCTGCCATTGGAATGGGATCGCCACCGGCTTTACCACGATGAGTCTGAGAAATATCAAGAAGTTGCGCAGCACGCTTGGCATCATCGAAGAAAAGTTCATAAAAGTCGCCCATACGATAAAACAGTAAAATATCCCGATGCTCGGCTTTTATTTTTAGATACTGCTGCATCATAGGGGTTTGTTGATTTATAGTGTGCGGTGCATAAAGATCAAACGACATGTATTTACCCAAAGGCTGAATATGGAATTACATCAAGAGATTAAAACACTTGCTGCGAAATTAGGAGCTATTTTAACGGATAAACGCTTATGGATCACTACCGCAGAATCATGCACCGGTGGTGGAGTAAGCTACGCCTTAACCGATACTCCTGGTAGCTCTAATTATATTGACCGCGCATTTGTCACTTATAGCAACCAAGCAAAACATGAACTCATTGGCGTAACAGAACAAACCTTAAATAGCTTTGGTGCAGTAAGTGAGCAAACAGTTGTTGAAATGGCATCGGGTGCAGCAAAAGCTGCAAACGCCGATATCGCAATTGCAATTTCGGGAGTCGCAGGACCCGGTGGCGGAACACTGGATAAACCTGTGGGATTAGTTTGGTTTTGTATTCATTTTGCTGGTCAAAACTACCCAAGCAAACAGGTTTTCGCTGGTGATAGAGCTGAAGTTAGACTGCAAGCTATTGTTTATTCATTAAAAACTGTAATTGAATTGATAAAATCTGAAAATTAGCTTGATACTGTGATTTCATACAGTATACTGTCTGCATTAGCCGGATTTGGAGAACAGAATGAACGATAACAAACAAAAAGCCTTGGACGCTGCTTTATCACAAATTGAGCGTCAATTTGGTAAAGGCTCAATTATGAAACTGGGCGATAACAAAGCCCTAGACATTGAAGCAATCTCAACAGGTTCACTTGGTATCGATATCGCATTAGGTATTGGTGGTTTACCTACAGGCCGTATTGTTGAAGTGTATGGTCCTGAATCATCAGGTAAAACAACACTTACTTTACAAGTTATCGCTGAAGCTCAAAAACAAGGTAAAACGTGTGCATTCGTAGATGCTGAGCACGCTCTAGATCCTGTATACGCGCAAAAACTGGGTGTAAACATTGATGAATTACTTGTTTCTCAACCTGATACTGGTGAGCAAGCATTAGAAATCTGTGACATGTTAGTTCGTTCAAGCGCTGTTGATGTAGTTATCGTTGACTCGGTAGCAGCTTTAACACCAAAAGCTGAAATCGAAGGCGACATGGGTGACTCACACATGGGTCTACAAGCTCGCTTAATGTCGCAGGCATTGCGTAAGCTTACAGGTAACATCAAGCGTTCAAACACGCTATGTATTTTCATCAACCAAATCCGTATGAAAATTGGTGTTATGTTTGGTAACCCTGAAACAACAACGGGTGGTAACGCACTTAAATTCTACGCTTCAGTACGTATTGATATTCGTCGTATTGGTTCTGTGAAAGAAGGCGATGAGGTTGTAGGTAACGAAACTCGCGTTAAAGTTGTTAAGAACAAGGTTGCCCCACCGTTTAAACAAGCTGAATTCATCATCATGTATGGTGAAGGTATTTCTAAACAAGGCGAGTTAATTGATTTAGGTGTTAAGCATAAACTTGTTGAAAAATCAGGTGCTTGGTACAGCTACAATGGCAACAAAGTTGGCCAAGGTAAAGCAAACTCAATTAAGTTCTTAAAAGACAACCCAGAGATCGCAGATGAGATCGAAGGTAAGTTACGTGAGATGCTATTACTTCAGGCAACTGTGCAACCAGAAGATGGTGAAGATGCAGGCCTATTAGCTGAAGACGAGCTATAAACACCGCAAAAGAGTACAGTTAAGCGTGATTTGACCCGCACTTAACACAAAAAAGACCGCTACACAGTTAGCGGTTTTTTTATGGATGAAAGTTAGCGAGGGGAAAGTTAGCAAGGGGAAAGTTAGAAAGGGGAAAGTTAGAAAGGGGAAAGTTAGAAAGGGGAAAGTTAGCGAGGGTAAAGTTAGCAAGAGTAAAGTTAGCAAGAGTAAAGCGTTTTGAAGCGGGACAAACTGCCGTTACAGGAGCAGGTAGTAGTTTGTAGCAGCGATTTTATATCGCGTTTAATCACTACATTGTTGGCGGTATTCAATGGTTTCGTGTCGATTAAAGCTGTCAGAATACTCGATAGTGCCTGTAACTTTACTCTTGCAACTCTTTCATGAAAAAGCCGCATATGATGCGGCTTTTCATGTACTTAAAGCTTAAAACTTTCAGCTTCTAGCTCAAAGCTTACAGCTGCCAGTTGAAAGACACTGAGTAGTTACGTGGTGCGCCGTAATAACCTTGTGCCCAGAAAAGGCTGTGGATGTATTTTTCGTTGGTCACGTTATTAACGTTCAAGTTAACGCTCATATTGTCATTAATATCGTAGGTTGCCATTAGGTTTAATAGGCCGTAAGCATCTTGCGTAGTAGTGATAAGTGCAGCATTTGTTGCCGCATCACGCACTTGTACGCGTTTTGTATCGTCTTGCCAACGATAGTTTAAGCCAAAGGTTAAACCATCAATCTCAGGCACTTTATGAGTGACAGCAAGTTTGAACTGGTTTTCAGGCGTGTAGTCTTTTACTAATTCATCACCATCAATGTTTAGGTTGCTGTAGCTAAAGCTCGCACTTAGTGTTTCGTTGATTTGACCACTAAGCTCTACTTCAATACCGTCGCTGTTAATGCCATCTGCGCCATAGTAACGAGTGTCATCAGGTAATGAATCAGGAATGGCAATCGCAAGGCCTACTTGTTTAGCGTCAAAATAAGCAACAGTGACAAATAAATTGTCATCAAGTAACTGCGCTTTTACACCAATTTCACTGCTTTTACCTGTGATTGGGTCTAAGTAATCGCCATTGATGTCACGCTCTGTTTGTGGAACAAAGGTTTCTGTATAGCTTGCGTAAGTTGATAAGCTTTCGTTGATATCATACACAGCACCGAAGTAAGGCACGGTTTGGTCAGTGTCTTTGTCTTTTGCTACGCCGTAAGAGGCCCCTTCAGTTTCCCAATTTACTTGGCTCACACCCGCTAAAACACTGAATGAGTCATTTGCACGGATACGTGTTGAAATATACGCTGAGCGTTGACGGCTGGTGATATCAGCACCTGTTAAACCATCGGTAAGTGTTGGCACTGGCGCAACACCATCCCAACCACCTAGCTCAGGCATTGCAGGGAAACCATTGCCTGTTGTACGGTCATACAATGATTTATCTTTGTTATCCATATCTGCTTGGTTTACACCAAACGACAGATCATGTTCCATACCAAATAAATCAAATTTACCCGTTGCGTAAATATCTAAAATATCGTGCTTATCTTTGTGGTCATATTCACTCGCATAACCCGTTAAGCCAAGACCTGTTTCTCTATCAGGTGTACCATAAACATAGAAAAGCTCTGAGTCTTGCTCATTTTCTAGGTGTGCGTAGCTTGCTTTTAAGAACCAAGTATTGGTAATTGCTTGCTCAATTGATAAGAACAACTGCTCAGTTGTATTATTCCAATAAGACCAATCAGACGCAGTGCTGGTTGAAGCATCAAAGTTTGTTGCTGAACCATCGCTGTAATAAAGCGGTAAGGCACCCCAAAGTGGGCTGTCAGCATCTTTCTTTTGATTTACGTAGTTTGCAGTGACTACTGTGCTGTCAGTTAGCTGACCTTCGTAGGCTAGGTAATAAATTGTTTTATCTTGCTCGTAACGGTCAAGGTATGACTCGGTTTTGTGCTTGGTGAATACAGCACGTACAGCGTGGTTTTCGTTGATAGCAGTTGAAGCGTCAAGCTCTAAACGCTTGTTGTCCCAAGAGCCATACGATACAGACGCATTAACTTGTGTTTGGTAAGTAGGGCGCTTTAGAACCATATTCACGGTTGCTGATGGATTACCCGCACCGGTCATTAAGCCATTGGCACCACGTACAATTTCAACACTATCAAAAATAGACGTATCAAGAGTACCTTGGATTGAACCGTTATCTTGTGGCATGCCCATGCCATTAACTTGGAAGTTGGTGATCTCAAACCCGCGAGCTTTAAAATAAGTACGGTCAGTTTCGATTTGCTCAACCGTCACACCCGGTGTGCTTTCTAACACAGCATTAAGGTTATCGAGTGAAAAGTCATCCATTAATGCACGTGAAACAACAGAGATTGACTGTGGTGTTTCTTTAATGGTTAGCCCTAATTTGGTCGCTGATTGTGCTTCTTCTGTGATGTAGTTTTTATGATGCTGGCCATACACGGCAATTTTTTCAATTGCTTGTTCTTCTTTTTGTTGTTCTGCAAAAGCGTGGCCACTTAAAAGTGCTGAGGTCACTAGGCTTAATTGAGATAAGCGCAAAAATGTTGTTGATGACATGCAAAGTTCCAATTAGTTCAATGAATAGTGAAATTAATGCGTAATTTAATCTAAATGAAAATAATTTGCAATTAGACTTTTCTGTTTTAGTGAATTATGGTTTGCAAAAAGCTAAAAGGGGATCACTGTAAATAAAAAGCAGAAATAAAAAAAAGCGGCCGAAGCCGCTTCAGGAAGTAAAATAAGCTTAAATCTTAAAATACGTATTTTGCAGAGAACTGCAGACGATCCATATCGCCATCAGTACCACTTTCAAGCTCACGCTCTGCATGTTTAAATTCAACACCAAAGGTTAGCTTTTTAACAGGTGAGTATAAAAGGTTCGCACTGTAGCTTTGGCTCGTTTTAGTTGGGTCGCCAGATACAGCAAGTAAGTCTGTGTTGTTATCAGCTGAGAAGAATGAATAAAGGAAAGTTGAACGCCATTGGCTGTTCCAGTTTTGTTGATAAGCAATGAATCCCGATGTTGAATCAATCGCGTCTAAATCATCACCGTCAAGCACAGCACCATTTGCTACGTTTAAACCAATGTAACGGCCTAGACCTGAGCCTTGGGTTAGCATGAATTTTAAGTTGTTTTGACCAAAATTAACTTTACCAGATGCACTGATACCGAACGATGATGTATCTGCATCAATGCCATTTTGTTTGTAAGTTAATTGACGAGCAAGACCGGTAAATACTAATTCACCCCAATCAGCTTTGTGCGCATAACGTGCTGTAAAGTCAGGCATTGATGCATCATCAGTGGCAACACGTGCTCCGCCTACTGTAACAGTACTCTCAGGGTTTTCGATAGAGAATGACCAGTTACCTGTGGTGTAGCGTGCCTGTGCTTGACGCACGAACACAGTACCTTCAGCAGGACCAACGAAATCAAGTGTTTCTGGCAATGCGCCAACGTTTTGGAAGTTTGACCATGCTTGACCAAATAGCCAACCATCATAAGTTACAAATGCTTGACGAATACGTGGTGCGTAAGAGTTACTGACACGTTCGTTACCGCCAGGTGCTGAAGCAATAAAGTCGATTTCGATTTTGGTATTAATCGTTTTACCATCATCTAGTTTCGTTGCTGTGCCAAGGCTAAAGCGAGATTGGCGCGCATGCATGTCGAATACTGCATCGCTGTCACTGTCTGCGCCCACGGGTGTTGTACCAGGAACATAGAAGTCACGGCCAATGCTACCACCGGCTGGTACGCCAGCAGAGTAATCACTCCACATGGCATCAAGTTTTACATAGCCACCATAAGAAACGTCAGTGTTGCCAATGGTTGCAGCGTTAGCGGTACCTGCAAGTGCACATAAAACAGCTGAAGCTGTCAGTGTTTTTAATGCGGTTACTTTTGTTGTTGTCATAATGTGTATTCCTGTCGAAGCTACTTGTTGATTGCATTAATGTTGTTGTATCACTGTTGTTTAAGAAATGACTTCTCTCAATTATCTATTGGTCTATTAGACTAAGGTGGTAAGTGGTTCAAAATCGCTTACCGGCGTACATTGGACTAGATTATAGAAGGCGATTTAGAAGTTTTTTGTGAAATGACAAGATATACAACTAAGGTCTAATACTTTCAGGGGCTTTGCTGAGTGATCCTTGAAGCAGGCCGTAGGCAAGTAATTAAAATGGAGACGACAACAATGTCAGAAAGTATCTATCCAGTACCAGCGCATATCAAGAATGCAGCATTAGTTGATAACGATAAATATAATACACTGTATAAGCAATCTATTGATGACCCTGAAGGATTTTGGCGAGAGCACGGTAAACGCCTTGATTGGTCAACTCCTTATAATAAAGTAAAGAACACCTCATTCGACAAAGGCCACATCAGCATTCGCTGGTATGAAGACGGCCAACTTAACGCATCTTATAACTGTATTGACCGCCACCTTGCCACTAAAGCCGATAAAACAGCCCTCATTTGGGAAGGCGATAACCCTGAACACAGCGAAAATATCAGCTACCAACAGCTTCACGACGAAGTCGCAAAATTAGCCAATGGCCTTAAAAAGTTAGGCGTATCAAAAGGTGATCGCGTTGCTATTTATATGCCTATGACACCGCAAGCTATTTACGCTATGCAAGCGTGTGCGCGTATTGGTGCGATTCACTCTGTGGTATTTGGTGGTTTCTCTCCATCAGCGATTGCTGACCGAATTAATGACTCTGGCGCTAAAGTGGTGATTACATCAGACGAAGGTCGTCGTGCTGGTAACTGCGTACCACTGAAAGCAAATGTTGATGAAGCGGTATCACAAGACTCAGTAACCACCGTTGAGCACGTTATTGTTCATCAGCTAACAGGTGGTGAAATTGAATGGAATAGCCATGATATTTGGTGGCATGAGCTTGTAGCTGACTTACCAGCTGAGTGTGAGCCAGAGCCAATGAATGCAGAAGATCCGCTTTTCATTCTTTATACTTCAGGCTCAACGGGTCAACCAAAAGGGGTAGTTCATACTACTGGTGGTTACCTCGTTTATGCATCAATGACACATGAATATGTGTTTGATCTTAAAGAAGACGATATTTTCTGGTGTAGTGCTGATGTGGGCTGGATCACAGGTCACAGCTACATTGCTTACGGTCCATTAGTGAATGGCTGCACGCAAGTGGTTTTTGAAGGTGTACCAACTTACCCAACAGCGGGCCGTATGGGTGAAGTGATTGATAAACACAACGTGACTATCCTTTACACAGCACCAACAGCTATTCGTGCATTAATGGCGAAAGGCGATGAGCCAACAGCGACTTCAACACGAAATAGTTTACGTATCATGGGTTCTGTAGGTGAGCCGATTAACCCTGAAGCGTGGGCATGGTATTACGAGCACATCGGTAATGAAAACTGTCCAATCGTAGATACGTGGTGGCAAACAGAGACTGGCGGCATCATGATCACACCATTACCAGGTGCGACAGATATGAAACCAGGCTCAGCAACTCGTCCGTTCTTTGGTATTGCACCAGCCTTATTTGATGCTGAAGGGAATACACTCGAAGGCGCGGTTGACGGTAACCTTGTTATTCTAGATAGCTGGCCATCACAAGCTCGTACAGTGTATGGCGACCATGAACGCTTTGAACAAACCTATTTCTCAGCATACCCAGGTGTGTACTTCACAGGTGATGGTTGTCGCCGTGATGAAGATGGCTACTACTGGATCACAGGCCGTGTAGATGACGTACTAAATGTGTCAGGTCACCGCCTAGGTACTGCCGAAATCGAGAGTGCATTGGTTGCTCACGAAGCAGTAGCAGAAGCAGCAGTAGTGGGTTACCCGCATGATATTAAAGGTCAGGGCATCTATGTTTACATCACTCCAAATGAGGGGGTTGTAGTGAGCGATGAACTAACCAAAGAGGTCCGTAACTGGGTTCGTAAAGAGTTAAGCCCAATTGCATCACCAGATATGATCCAATGGTCTCCAGGTTTACCGAAAACTCGTTCTGGTAAGATCATGCGTCGAATTTTACGTAAAATTGCGGCAAATGAGCACCAACAGCTTGGTGATACCTCTACACTAGCCGATCCAAGCGTTGTTGATGAGCTAATCGAAAACCGATTAAATCGTTAAAATCGCGTTAAAAACTTGATTAGAAGTTGATTCTAAACGTAGTATATCGGCTGTCACTTAGAAATAGGTGTCAGCCGAATTTATTAGGAGTGAACCATGAGTCAGTTTTTAATAGCGGACGATCATCCGTTATTTCGTGAAGCGCTGAAAGGGGCATTGAGTGCTAAGTTCGCTGATTTAGAAGTGTTTGAATCGGAAAACTTTGATACCACTTTGCAGGTGCTGAGCGAGCAAGAAGATCTTGATATCTTACTACTAGACCTTCACATGCCAGGCAATGGCGATTTATACGGCCTTATTCGCATTCGCGAAGACTATCCAAGCTTACCAATAGCTGTTGTTTCTGGCAGCGAAGACATCAATGTAGTTTCTAAAGTAATGGGTTATGGTGCGATGGGATTTATTCCTAAATCATCTTCATCAGATGATATTGCGCTGGCAATCAACCACATACTTGAAGGCGATGTTTGGCTTCCACTTGAACTTAAAGATAAAGTGGCTGCCGTAGATGGCGAAGACAAAGAAATTGCAGCGCAAGTGGCTTCACTGACACCGCAGCAATACAAGGTGTTGCAATACTTGCACGAAGGCTTGTTAAACAAACAGATTGCTTACGAATTACATATTTCTGAAGCAACCGTTAAAGCTCACATTACAGCAATTTTTAGAAAGCTAGGTGTGTATAACCGTACTCAAGCGGTATTAATTGCCTCTAAGTTACAATTAGAGCCTATTGAGTCGGCATAACAAAAGATAATAAAAATAATAAAGAGGCCATTCAGCCTCTTCATTTTATTGCTTAAGCGAACACCACGGTTCGATTTCCATTGATAAACAGTTTATGTTCAGATGCGAGTTGCAACGCTTTGCAGAACACTGTTTTCTCTACATCTTTACCCATTTTTGCCATCATCTCTGCGGTATCCGCATGACTGACATGCGTCACATCTTGTAAAATAATCGGCCCTTCATCGAGCTCATTATTAACAAAGTGAGCGGTCGCGCCAATAATTTTTACACCGCGCTCAAATGCCTGATGGTAAGGCTTTGCGCCAATAAAGGCTGGCAAAAATGAATGGTGAATATTAATAATCTTACCTTCAAAGCGCGCCACAAATTCAGGGCTTAAAATACGCATATATTTAGCAAGGCCGATGATATCAGGCTGATAACTGGCAATTAAATCACCGACTTGTTGATCATGCTCCGCACGGCTTAAGCCTTCGTGCGATACCACATGAAATGGCACATCAAAGCCTGCAGCCAGTGGCGCTAAGTCGGCGTAGTTAGCAATTACAGCTAATACTTCGATGTTTAAGGCTTTTTCGAATTGCTTAAGTAATACCCCACCTAAACAGTGCGCTTCTTTGGTAGCAAGTAATACCACTTTCGTTTTTTCGCTGCTGTGCAGGGCAAGCTCTGCGCCATCAGGAAGTAGCTCAGCAAGGCTTGGTAAAAAGTCCTCTGATATAACGCCGCTTAACTCTGTACGCATAAAAAAGCGTTTAGCGTCTTTATCTACAAATTCGTTATTACGTGTGATATTTAAATTATGCTGATGACAAAGGCCGGTGATCTTGGCAATTAGACCAACATCATCATCGCATTGTGTGGTTAAAATCGTGTTCATAGTCCTCATTCTAATCCCGTTTGTGTGAACACCATTATTTGCTAATTTTTTTGTGCTGCATAGCGCAAATTTAACTATCTAATAATTTATCTGATTTGATTGTATAAGCGCCTAAAATGTAATCATTATTTACTTTTCGTGTAAAAGTAAACTGCTTTCACTATAAATGTGATTTTCTGTCCATAATTATGATTAATTGAGTGCTTTTCTACATCATTTTCTACACTTTTTAACTTTATCGTAAGCAACTGTAAGTGAAGGTAATAGTTTGTAAAACATAGAATTTTTTCGCACTATTCGAGTCAGAATGGGGTATTACAAACAATAAGGAAAAAATTCCATGAAAAGCACTCTGCTTAAAACAATTGTTGCCTCAAGTTTGCTTTCGGTACTGGCTGCCTGTTCAAGCGACGACAGCAGCAGTAGCAACAGTGGCTATGTGCAACTGTACAATGGCTCTTACAACAGCCCATACACGCGTTTATTTGTTGATGACACTGAACGTTCGGGCGCAGATTTTGGTGATGTATCAACTCGTCATAACTACAGTTCGGGGGAGTATGATTTAAGTTTTGAATATGTTGATGCCAACGATAGCTATATCACTATCGATGAAGAAACCATCAAAATTAAAAATGATCAAACTCAGCTGCTAGTAATGAATGGCGATTTTGCGGAACCAACGTTTACAGAGCTCAGTGTGCCGACGTCAAGCGATGAAGATGAATTCAATGTTGGCTTTTTTAATATCGTTGGTGAAGATAACCTTTACGATGTATACGTTGCTACCGACGACGGTTTATTTGATACCGCTGAGTTATTAATGACTTCGCAATACCTCGTTGAACCAGAATTAGCGACGCTTGAGGAAGGTTATTACACTATTTATATTACCGCTAGCGGTAGCACAGATGTGATTTTTGAATCACCACCCGTGTACTTTAATGATGAAGCAACGTACATGGCGATGATCCGTCCAAGTTATGCAACAGAAGAAGATGGTATTACGCTTGATGTCGTAACGGCTAGTAGCTCTGTAACACAACTGAACCACCAAGACGCGCAAGGTCAGCTGCGTTTTATCAATACTATCGATGAGTACACGCAAACCCAGTTTAAAGTAACCCGAGGCACAACGGCGACTAACACCGAAGTTGTTAGCAACGATAGTTACTCTGAATACATGAGCATGTCGCCAAATAGTTACAGCGTCGCCATGTTAGATGAAGCGGGTGACACGATTGTAGATAACTTCTTAATGACATTAGAACGTGAGCAAAGTGCGGTTGGTCTTTTCTACAATGACAAAGATTACGGCCCTCGTATGATGACCATTGAAGAAAACCTAACTCCAAGCAGCTACAGCCATGCAGTTACTGTGGTTAACTTAATTGATAGCTATGCAGGGCAAGAAATTGACGAGGTTGATGTGTACTTCACCCTCAATGGTGAAACGGTTGAAGATACTAGCAATGTTGTTGAAGGGTTAGATCAATACGACCAACAAGAGCAGGTGGTTGATAACGAAGTTTATACAACCTATGTGGTGTTTGAAGATAACGGCCAACAGATTGTGCTTTTACAACAAAGCGATATGGATTTTACTGAAGAAGGTAACTATATCTTGGTGATTGAACACGATGAAACCACTGATTCAGGTTACAAAATGACCTTAGAGCGCACGGTGACTGAACAGTCTTAACCGGCTAAAACGCAATATCGTTGTTTCTTTACTCTTGCTAAGTGTTTATTGTATAAACAATTAAGGCTTTTTGCTTTTTTGTTTAAAGCGTACACAAGGAGAGGGTATGGATGGCGGTATTGCGTTACTAGTATTACTTGCACTAGTTGTTATAGGTGGCTCAATTGCGGGTATTTTTGCCTTTTTTCAACTCTCTAGTTTAAAGCGAGAAGTGGCAGCTCTTCGAGTAAAACTTAACGCGACATATAGTCATCATCCACAAACAAATACTGCAAACCAGTTTGATAATTCAAACGACGATCTGACTGACATTGCAAAATCTGAACCAGAGCCTGTATTCATTAGTAAGCCAATTGAGGCAATCACTAAGAAGCCAGAGCTAACAAAACCCAAGCCTGCGACTTTAAATCCGCTAGTCAGCCAACTCGTTACACAAATCAAAGCCAATTGGCTAACTTGGGTAGGAGCAGTTGCCCTTGCCTTTGGCGGTATCTTTTTGGCCCGCTATTCACTGGAGGTAGGCTTATTATCTGAAACCATGCGACTTACGCTTGGCGCTATTTTTGGTTTGAGCTTAATTGTCGCGGCTGAGGTTTTACATCGCAAAGGTATTATTTTTGATGGGTTTAGCAACTATATTCCCGCAGCGCTGGCAAGTGGTGGTTTTATTAGTTGTTTTGCATTGACCTTGCTGGCCTATAGCCATTATGGCTTACTCCAAGCGTTACCTGCATTTAGCATTTTAACCTTAGTTTCTGTAGCAGCAAGCTGGATGGCACTGCGTTTTGGTCCAGTGCTAGCAGTCATTGGCATTATTGGCGCCTACAGCGTGCCGGTTTGGGTTAATACCGGGAGCAATGACTTTATAGCACTGCTAACTTATGTTGCGTTTGTCAGTGTATCAGCTTCGCTAGTTGCTCATTACGTAAAACGGCATTGGTTGTGGTATCTGTTATGGGCGGGTCATTTAGGCTGGTATTACCTAGTTGCGATGAGTGCAGCTAAAAACCTGCACTGGTTTATTAATCTGTATGCTCTATTTAGCATCGTATTGTTAATTGCTATTCCACGCCTTGGGCTGAGTATTAAGCAAATTGAACACCGCCCACATCGCTTCAAAACGCTACTTAAACAACTACCCGACAACCCTTTGTTGTTAGCTGTTGTCGTGCCACTTTATCTTTTACTCATGAGCAGTAACCAACTGCTTACTTGGCAGCTTAGTATGTTGTCGTTAGTGGCTTTACTGTTGTTTTTGGTATTAAAAAACAGTGCATGGGATCATTGGCTGATAATAGCTGTTGTGAGTGTGGTGTGTTTGCTCATAGGGCAACACAATGCTGTTGATTATTCTGAGCAACTTTTTGTATTTCGGCAAAACTACGGAGCAGGGCTGTTTTTTATTGCTTTGTTTGCTGGCTGTGGGTTTTTATTTGGCCGTAAATACCCTAAACGCTTTGGCTTTACCTTACTCGCTTCACTTTCAGGCTTTGTGATTATTAGTTGCTTATATGTCATCACGCCCGATCATGCCTTAACGACGGCATACCCGGTTTGGTGCTTTGTATTACTCGCACTGTCTGCTTGGTTATTTAAGTTATCAATTAACAGCACGAACCCAATGCGGGTATTTAGTTACTGGCTTGGCGGCAATGCCAATATTAGTTTGGCATTAACCATGCTCCTTGAAGGCAGTAGCTTAACCTTAGCGCTTGCTGCGCAAGTATTGTTGATTAGTTTTTATGTTAATAAACATGCACTCAGCATTCCGACTTGGCCGCTTAAAGGTTTAGTTGGTGCTTTACTTGTTAGGTTAAGTTTTGCCCCTTGGTCAGCTGATTATAGTGATGCGCTGCTGCTCGGTGTGCATTGGAGTTTGGTTGTGTACCCAGTATGCGCTTGCTTATTTTACTTAGCGGCGAGGCACTGGCAGCTGCAATCTGTTCGGGTGTGGCTAGAAGGTGCGGTGCTTCATTGTATTGCTTTATTTATTACCACAGAGACGAGCTATCAGTTGGTGGGGCGCTACCCTGATTTTGAGAGCTTGTCTGTGTATGAGCATATTTTATTAACCTGTAACTGGGGCATCTTGGGTTGTGTTTATTTACTGCGTTCACGCTTTACTGCGCAATTAGCTAAGCTCTATCAAGTAGCAGGTTTTGCGTTATTAACATTGAGTGGCTTGTTAGTGCTTAAAAGCTTTACCGCAGTAAATCCGTTTTTTGAGCCGATAAATATAGGCAGTTGGCCGATTATTAACTGGCTATTATTGCTTTGGTTAGTCCCTGCCTGTATTGCAATTTGGGCAAGCCGACTAACTCAATCTCAGCACTATTTACAAAAGCTGTTTACAGCTCTTGCGGGTGTGATGAGTGTTTTATATATCAATGCGGAAATTCGCCATAACTGGCAAGGCGAGTTTATAAATATTGCTTTGCCAACCTCAGATGCCGAGCTTTACAGTTATTCTTTAGTTTGGCTTGTTATCGGTGGCTTGGTGGTTGTGGCGGGGCAGTTAAGAGCTATTACGGTATTACAAAAGCTCGGCCTTGGCTTATTGGCGCTGGTGGTGTTAAAAGTGTTTTTGATTGATATGGCAAACTTAACTGGATTACTTCGAGCTATTTCGTTTATCGGCTTAGGCTTGTCGTTAGTGGCACTTAGCTGGTTGTTCCAAAAATTTAAGGCAAAGCCTACTGCTTTGCCTTAAGTGGTATTGTTAAGCACTGTGATTAAGCAGTGCTTTGAGTTTTGCGGGCTTAACGGGTTTACTAAGGTAATGAATTTGCTCAGCTTTGGTTTGTTGTTTTAACGCTTCATCACGCACCGCTGTGATTAAAATAGCAGGCACAGGGCTTTGCCAAATTTCTCTTAGGGTTTTAATAAGCGTTATCCCATCGCAATCATGACCCAACTGATAATCCATTAAGATCACATCGGGCGCTCGGTGCTCTTTGGCATAGGCCATCACGGTTTCAACTTGATCAAAGAGTTGATAATTTGCCTGCCATTTTTGCAATAGGCTTGCCATGGCATTAAGGTTTTCAGGGTCATCATCCACCGCAATAATATTCATCGCACTGCGGTTCTCAACACCTTTTTTAGGCGCCTCTTTTTGTTGAATAAACTGGCTTTCACCATAAGGTACTTCAATACTAAAGCGGCTACCTTTGCCAGGCGTTGAGCTTACATCTAAACGTAAAGAGAGTAAGTCGGCCATTCGTTTTACAACTCCTAAGCCAAGACCCACCCCTTTGTTATCACCGGCTTCAATACGATAAAAGTCATTAAAGATTTTCGCTTGCTCTACTTCTGTAATGCCAGGGCCGGTGTCCCATACTTCAATTCGTAAATGGTGTTTGCGTTTGCGACAAGCAATTAAAACTCGGCCACTATCGGTGTATTTAACCGCATTTGACACTAAGTTTTGAATAATTCGTCGTAAGTAAGTGATATCACTGTGAACAATAATTCCTTTTGAACGCACCGTCAGTTTTAAGCCTTTTTCGCTCGACATAATGGCGTATTCATTTTTCAGCGGGGCAAGTATGTCATCAATACTAAAGTGGCGTGGAGTAGGGGTCATTGCCCCTTGCTCAAGCTTGGCAATTTCTAACAGCGCCGACATCAAATGCACCGTTGAATCTAAACTTGCGCCAAGCTTTTCAAAGTTATTTAAGTTGTTGCTCGATAGGGTTTTATCATCAATGGCTGCAAGGTACAGACGCGCCGCATTCAGCGGTTGTAAAATATCGTGGCTAGCTAAGGCTAAAAATCGTGTTTTACTGTCATTAGCTTGTTCTGCCTCTTTTTTAGCTAAAGTAAGTGCTTGCTCAGTTTGTACTCGGCTATCGATTTGTGCTTGTAAATCTTTATTGATAGTACGGATTTCTTGAGTACGCGCTTCAATACGGTTTTCAAGGTCCATGTTTACTTCTTCAAGCGCATTTTGCGTTTCGATATGCACAGTAATGTCAGAGAAACTTGTTACAAAGCCGCCATCTGGCAGTGGGTTACCAATCATTTCGAAAACTTGGCCATTACGGCGGTGGCGAATAAAGTGATGGGGCGTGCCGTTTTTAAGATGCTGTACACGCTTCTCTACATGGCGCTCAACTTCACCGGGACCACATTCACCACGCTCGGCATTGTACCTAAGCACATCTTCAATTGGTTGGCCTACTTCAAGAAAGTCATCTGGGTAGGCAAACATCTCTGCGTAGCGCTTATTCCACGCCACTAAATTAAGCTCTTTATCAACAACCGAAATACCATGACTGAGGTTTTCAAGAGAGGTAAATAGTAAGTTTTGATTGAATTGCAGGGCTTGCGTGGTTTCATCAAAAAAGTTAACCACTTCTTCAAAGGCCATGCGTTTACCAGAGGCAACCGTGTGGATCAGCGCTTGTGCTGAAGAGGCACCAAGCACACCGGTTAAGGCGCGTTCACAATAAGCGATAAACTCAGGTTCAGGATGCGCGTTGTTGTCATCTAAGTTATGCGACAACGCAAAGTGAGCCAGCACCTGTTGCGAGCGTTGCACGCCTAAGAAGGTTTGCAGCAGCACTTTAAAATCGTAAACGGTGGCTTTAACGTTTTTATTTAAGCGTCTAGCGAATACGGCTTGCTCTTTTGGATTTACAAAGGCTGCAGCTTGAATTTTATCAATTAAACGCTCATCTGCACCGAGCGAAAAGCTAATGTAACAACCAATATTGGCAAACAAGGCGATTAGAGTGCCACGAGTAATAAGTGTTTGTTGTAGCTCTGCGTTTAAGGTATTGCCCGCATCTAAAATAGGCAGCATTAAGAATAAAACCCAGCAAATAAAGCCTGCTAATAATCCGGCATAAACCCCATAAGCATGGCCTTTTCGCCAATATAGGCCACCGACAATTGCAGGAAGTAATTGCGATACCAAAGAAAAGGCCACTAAACCCATACTAGCCAATGCTTTACCATGACCAAACCATTGCTGGTAGAAATATGACAAAATCAAAATGCCGGCAATTGTGAAGCGCCTTACTAACAGGATTTGCGACTTATAGCTGCTAGTGATGAGATTACGTTTAAACTTACGACGCAGCATTAGCGGCAATACTACATCGTTTGAGATCATGGTGCTGAGCGTGAGTGTGGCTACAACAATCATCGCTGTAGCCGCAGATAGACCCCCGATAAATACAAAGGTCGTTAAAAAGGCGTTTTCGTGCATCAGTGGTAGGGCTAATACAAAGCTATCTGGTGAGAAGCCACTGCCAATGCCAGGGTGTATAGCTGCCGTTGCAATAGGGAAAATCATTGCAGCAGTCAGTAACAAATACAGGGGGAATGCCCAGCGGGCTGTATAAAGGTGGCGTTTATCTTGGTTATCGACCACAGTTACGTGGAATTGCCTTGGCAAACAGATAATCGCCGCTGCCGCCATTAATGACTGGCCGATAAAGTTAAAGCTAAAAAAGTCGAAGTTATGCCAGTGCTGCCAAATAGAGCCCGTTAGCTGCTCGGTCTGCACCGTAGTTAAATTAAATAATGTGTATAAAGCAAGCCCAGCAACGGCCACCAAAGCTAATAACTTAATCATAGATTCAAAGGCGACAGCGAGCATTAGCCCTGAGCGATATTCGGTTACATCGACTTTACGAGTACCAAAGAATATCGCAAACATCGCCATGATAAGTGTTGCTGAAAGGGCCAGCATAGACCCCGAAATACGATCGTCGTTTTGTAATAATAAGAAGCTGCCACTCAGTGCTTTTAATTGCAGAGCGATATAAGGGATCGTCGCTAATAAAGCGATAATGGTTACCATAATCGCGGTGGTTTGCCGTTTACCATAGCGAGCTGAAATAAAGTCGGCGATAGTGGTGATATTCTGCTTTTTACTGACCAGTACTAATTTACGTAAAAACCCTTGGCCAAAGAAAAATAGCAGCGCAGGGCCAATTAAAATAGGTAAGTAATTCCAACTGCTGGTGGCTGCTGTACCAACTGAACCGTAGTAAGTCCAAGACGTACAGTAAATCCCTAGTGAAAAAGAATAAACAAATGGGTGGTGACTAATTCTTTTTGCAAGAGGAGTGGTTTTGTCTCCCCAATTTGCCAACCAAAACAACACGCCAATATAGGCGAGTGCAACAAATAAAAGCGCAGCTGTCATGTTTAAATTCAGTAATTATTGTAATAACACTACCTTACCAGAATTATGTACGATTTCGATGACTAGATTTTTTGCAATAAAAATTAATAAATAGCAAGTTATTGATATTTAAAAGATAGTGGTGTTTTGTTCGCTGTTATTAGACTAATGTCGCAGATCATTCGTTTTTACTATTTTCGCTATTTCGCAAATTTATCTTTATAGGTTAAGCTGTTGTTAATTATTGTTTTTTACCATTCATTAACAAATGGTGTTTTGCAGTTTACGTAAACGTAAACTGGCTGTTACGACTATGGTCTCAATTCCATAAATCAGAACCCTTGCTAACTTAGTTAATGACAACTAATACCACTCATTACTTTTTTGTAATGCATAAGGGGATAAAAAATGGCTTTTAAAGATGAAGAACAAGCAAAAGCTTATTGGGCGGAAAACCTCGCACTGCTATTTAAATTATTAGCAATTTGGTTTGTCGTGTCATTTGGCTTCGGCATTTTACTAGTAGACGTACTTAACGAGATACGTTTCTTTGGGTTTAAACTCGGCTTCTGGTTCTCCCAGCAAGGCGCTATTTACACCTTTGTTGCTTTGATTTTTGTTTACGTTTTCAAAATGAATACGTTAGATAAAAAATATGGCGTAGACGAATAGGAGCTAAGCAATGGATGTTCAAACACTCACGTTTATTATCGTCGGTTTAAGCTTCGCGCTTTATATCGGCATCGCAATCTGGGCTCGTGCTGGGTCAACTAATGAATTCTATGTTGCAGGGGGCGGTGTACCGCCGCTAGCAAATGGTATGGCAACCGCTGCTGACTGGATGAGTGCGGCATCGTTTATCTCAATGGCGGGTATTATCTCGTTTGCGGGTTATGACGGTGGTGTATATCTAATGGGTTGGACAGGTGGTTATGTACTACTTGCACTTTGTTTAGCTCCTTACCTACGTAAGTTTGGTAAGTTCACGGTGCCAGATTTCATTGGTGACCGTTATTACTCACAAGCTGCACGTGTTGTTGCAATTTTATGTGCCATCTTTATCTGTTTCACATACATCGCAGGTCAAATGCGTGGTGTAGGCGTGGTTTTCTCTCGCTTCTTAGAAGTAGATATTGAGACCGGTGTTTACATTGGTATGGTGATTGTATTCTTCTACGCGGTATTAGGCGGTATGAAGGGGATTACATATACGCAAGTAGCTCAGTACTGTGTACTCGTATTTGCTTACCTTGTTCCAGCAATCTTCATTTCAATGATGATGACAGGTCACTTCTTCCCACAAACAGGTTTTGGTGCAACCCTTAGCGATGGCTCAGGACAGTTTGTACTCGATAAACTAGATGGACTCAGTACCGAGCTTGGCTTTGCGCAATACACCGAAGGCTCGAAGAGCATGATTGATGTATTCGCAATCACAGGCGCGCTAATGGTTGGTACTGCAGGTTTACCACACGTAATCGTTCGTTTCTTCACTGTTCCTCGTGTTAAAGACACGCGTATCTCAGCTGCATGGACACTTGTTTTCATTGCAATCGTTTATACAACAGCACCTGCTGTAGCGTCATTCGCTCGTGTAAACATGATTGATACAATTAACGGTAAAGACGGTAGTGGTACAGAGTACGCTGAAGCACCAGCATGGGTTAAAAACTGGGAAAGAACAGGCCTAATCACCTTTAACGATAAAAATGGTGACGGCAAAATGTTCTACTCAGCAGGTAAGATTGATGATCCAAACAGCGCAAACGAAGTTAAAGTTGACCGCGACATCATGGTACTTGCTAACCCTGAGATTGCAGACTTACCAGCATGGGTTGTTGCATTGGTTGCAGCAGGTGGTATCGCAGCAGCGCTATCAACTACAGCAGGCTTACTATTGGTAATCTCAACCTCGGTATCGCACGATTTATTAAAACGTACATTAAAACCAGATATTAGCGATAAACAAGAGCTACTTGCTGCGCGCTTAGCAGCGATGATAGCGATTGTGATTTCAGCTTACTTTGGTATTAACCCGCCAGGGTTCGTGGCCTCGGTTGTTGCCTTTGCCTTCGGCTTAGCAGCGGCGAGCTTCTTCCCAGCCATCATTATGGGTATCTTCTCTAAGAAGATGAATAAAGAAGGTGCGATTGCGGGTATGGTGACAGGTATTACATTTACAGCGGCTTATATTATCTACTTCAAGTTCGTAAGCCCTGAATTAAATGCACCGGCACACTGGTTATTTGGTATTTCACCTGAGGGTATCGGTCTAGTTGGTATGATTGTTAACTTTGTAGTTGCAGGTATCGTACTGAAACTAACAGCTGAAACACCAGTTGAAATCCAAGAAATGGTTGAAGGTATCCGTAACCCTAAAGGTTCGAGCGCAGCACACGCGCACTAATAAAACCATTTAATGAGAACACACTCTTGAAGTTCAAAAGCCCGACTTAAGTCGGGCTTTTTATTTATTTAAAACAGGGGTAGTGTAGATATTGTCTCTATTTTATAGCGAGAATGACCATGAATACCGAGCAACAGGAAGTCGCCCAATTTGTGATGCAACAAACGCCATTTAATCAGCTCGAAGGTGCTGCTAGTGAGTATTTTGTAAACCATCTCGATATTATTTATCTGACCCGTGAGAATCAAAATCAGTGGTTAAGTTCAGATAATCTAAGATTATTTTTAATTCGCTCTGGCGATTATGATTTGGTCGACCCAAAAGGCGATGTGATCACTAAGTTATCAAGTGGCGATTACTTTGGTTTTCCTTCACTGTTAACCGGCGAAGCAATTCAAAATAGCATTTCAGTGCAAAAGGAAGGCATTGTGTACATGCTAAACCAAGCGGCATTTGATTACTTACGCCGTGAGTATAAAGTGTTTGAGCAGTACTTTGTTCGCGCCCATAAAAACCGTTTATTGTCGTCTCATTATAAAAGTCAAAACGACAGTTGGTCGGAGAAAAAAATTTGCGAATTGATGAATCGCAAAGCCGTCACCTTGGCACCAGATGCAAGTATTCGTCAAACCGCTAAAAAAATGAAACAGCATGGTGTTTCGTCGATTATGTTAACGGAACATGATCGCCTCGTTGGGGTTGTCACCGACAGAGACTTACGCAACCGCGTATTGGCCGATGAGGTTGACCCTCAAGAGTCAGTAAGTAGCATCATGACGTGTAAGCCCAAGTTTATTTTTGAAAATAACCGCGTGTTTTCGGCGCTACACTTAATGCTTAAGCACAATATTCACCATTTACCTGTTCTTGATGAACATCACAAACCCCTAGGTATGCTCACCAGTACTGATTTGCTGCGTCAGCAAAAAAGCGACCCAGTACAATTGATTGGACGAATTTACAAAGCGCACAGCGTGGTTGATTTAAAGCGTTATTCGCAAGAGATACCTGGCTTGTTAAAAGGCTTTTCGAACAATATTGATGACATCTCCTTGATTGGTAAATTATTAAGTGGCTTAACCGATGCACTGACTTCGCGTTTGATCCGTTTGTTTCAAGAAGATAATGGTGCGGCACCAACCAGCTTTAGCTTTATTTGTTTTGGTTCACAAGCACGAGAAGAACAAACGCTGCATTCAGACCAAGATAATGGCCTGTTGCTACCTGATGATCTAACAGACGAACAACACGATTACTTTAAGCGCATGGGCGAGTATGTCTGTGAGCATTTAATTGAGTGCGGTATAAAGCGTTGCCCAGGCAATATTATGGCGAGCAATGCACAGTGCCGTATGGGCATTAATGCTTGGACAGAAAAGTTTCATAAGTGGATCACTTCACCGACACCAGAGGCGATGCTCAATTGTAAGATATTTTTTGATTTACGGTTTATTGAAGGTTCCACTACTTTATATGCGCGCTTTTGTGAGCAGCTAAAACGCATTTCTAAAAATGACTTGTTCTATGCGGCTATGGCGAGCGACATTAAAAATACCCCAGTGCCCATTGGTTTGTTCAATCAGTTCAAATTAGAAAAAGACGAAAAGCAGCATAAATACCTCGACTTAAAAAAACGTGGTGTGGTGATCATTAACGACATAGTGCGTTTATATTCCCTCAAAGCGGGTATTCAGCGTGCTAATACGCAAGAGCGTATTGACGCGTTAATGAAGTTTTCGCTACTCAATAAAGATGACCTATATAACTTAAAAGACTGTTGGCGATTTTTAACTCAACTGCGTTTGGGCACGCAAATTAACGAAGAGGGATTGCCTAGCAACTGTATTAACCCAAATGCGTTGAATTCATTGGAGCGACATCAATTAAAAGAAGCATTTTATTTGGTTAAGCAGGCGCAACAAGCCGCCGCATTTAAGTTTGCTCGCGGTAGTTTATAGGAGAGGGTATGGTTAAACGCTGGTTAAGTCGGTATTTAGCGCGCAAGCAACTCTTGGCAGCCGATGCCTATAAAGAGCGCTACGTAGTGATAGACATGGAATTAACGGGCCTTGATCCTCGCCAGCACGAAATTGTCTCGGTGGCGTGGGTGATGATAGAAGATCAATGCATTAAACTCAGCGGTGCACAGCACTTAATAAATAAAGACGTGCAAAGCTTAGAGCAAAGTCCGATTTATCATGGTATTGCAAAACAAGACATAGATACAGGTGAAAGCCTCGAAACCATTCTTGGCAAGCTGCATCAGCATTTTGGTGAGTGCATTTTAGTGTTTCATAACGCGGCACTTGATTGGGGGTTTTTAAAACAGGCCTGCAGAACGCTTGGGTTAGATGCAAAGGCGCGTTTAATTCTTGATACCTTTGTTATTGAAAAAAAAGCCTGCACCAGCAAGGCCACGAAATCGGGCACGATGATTTAACACTTAGCGAATGCCGTAAGCGCTACAACTTACCGCATTATAGCTCGCACCATGCCCTCACTGATGCGATGGCAACGGCCGAGTTATTCTTAGCACAGTGTCATCAAATTAGTCGAGGTAAGGCATTGAAAGTAGGGGAGCTGGTGTGAATCAGTTAGAATTAAAAGTGCCCCCAGTTGTGCTGCTGTTGATCATTGCGTTGATGATGTGGGGCACAGCTGACTTGTTTATGAGTTTTAGCTTCTCGTTTTTTGCATCATCTTTTGTAGCAATACTCATAGCATTTTCAGGTGTGATGTTTGCTTTATTAGGGGTTTATCAATTTCGTAAGCAAGGCACGACTGTTGACCCTCGAATTCCAGAAAAGTCAGCGAGTCTTGTTACAAGTGGTGTTTATCAAATTAGCCGTAACCCAATGTATGTTGGTATGTTACTAATGCTAGTTGGTTGGGGAATTTATCTTGGTAATATTGCGAGTTTTATTATGTTGCCGGTATTTATTCTTTATATGAACCGATTTCAAATTATGCCAGAAGAAACGTTTATGGCAGAGAAGTTTGGGTTAGCATACCAGCAATACCAAAAATCTGTTCGTCGCTGGCTATAAAGGAATAAAGAGAGACAGAAGTTGCTATGGCAATTGCATTAACTTTGCTCTCATATAAAAAAGTGTAAGGTCGATTACCAAAACTGCGCCATCTAAAACATACTAAGCAACTTTTATTTCACATGACCTCTTATAAAAACTCTTCAGGTCGATTACCAAATTGAGCCATCTAGGGTTGTTAAAGTAGTTTTATTTACCTTGCCCTCTTATAAAAACTCTTCAGGTCGATTACAATACCGCCATCTAAAAGGCAGCTGCCTTTATCTGCAAGCAAATAGAGTGGATTTTCTTCTTCATGGCAATCAAACTTGCAATTAATGGTTTTGGTCGAATCGGGCGCAACATCGTCCGTGCTCTGTATGAATCAGGGCTTGAAGATCAAATCAAAATTGTCGCTATTAACGAATTAGCCGACCCTAAGGGCATTGCCCATCTCCTTAAATACGATACATCTCACGGCCGCTTTTCATTCCCTGTTAATCTTGGCGAAGATACTTTAACGGTTGCTAATGACTCTATTGCTTTGTTTGCAGAAGAAAACCCAGCAGAACTGCCTTGGCAAACACTTGATGTTGATGTGGTTCTTGAATGTACTGGGGTGTATCACTCACGTGAACATGCTGAGCTACACTTAAACGCTGGTGCGAAAAAAGTATTGTTTTCGCAGCCTGCAGATGCAGATGTTGATGCCACAATTGTGTATGGTATTAACGATGATGAATTAAAAGCTGAACATACGATTGTTTCAAATGGTTCATGTACCACAAACTGCATTGTACCAGTGATTAAAGTGTTAGATGACGCATTTTCGATTGAATCTGGAGCCATTACGACGATTCATGCCTCGATGCATGATCAGCAAGTCATCGATGCGTATCATCATGATTTACGTCGTACTCGCGCTGCAAGCCAGTCTATTATTCCAGTAGATACAAAGCTTGCTCGTGGTATTGAGCGTATTTTGCCTAAGTTTCATAGTCGCTTTGAAGCCATTGCTGTTAGGGTACCCACTATCAACGTGACGGCGATGGATTTAAGTGTAACAGTGAATACCGATGTGAATTTAGCGACTGTCAATCATGCACTTAAGTTAGCAGCAAAAGACCGTCTTGAAGGTATTTTAAGCTACACAGAAGAGCCATTGGTATCGGTAGATTTTAATCATGACCCACATTCTTGTATCATAGATGGCACTCAGACACGTGTTAGTCATAAACGACTGATAAAGTTGTTAGTGTGGTGCGATAATGAGTGGGGCTTTGCGAATCGTATGCTCGACACTGCGCGTGCGATGATGGCTGTAAGCCAATAATTTATAAATATAATATTAGTATCGTTAACTAAGGAGAAGTCCATGTCGGTCATTAAAATGGCAGATTTAGATTTAAACGGCAAACGCGTGTTAATTCGTGAAGATTTAAATGTGCCTGTAAAAGAAGGTAAAGTGACCTCTGATGCACGTATTCGTGCAGCATTACCAACTATTAAATTAGCGTTAGAAAAAGGCGCTAAAGTAATGGTGATGTCACACCTTGGCCGCCCTACGGAAGGGGAATATGATGAAGCGTTTTCACTTGCCCCTGTGGTTAATTATTTAAATGATGCCCTTGAGCAAACAGTTCGTCTTGAAAAAGACTACCTAGAAGGCGTAGACGTTGCTGATAACGAAGTGGTTGTTTTCGAAAACGTACGTTTTAACGCTGGCGAAAAGAAAAACGACGAAGCACTGTCTAAAAAACTTGCTGCCTTATGTGATGTTTACGTAATGGACGCATTTGGTACGGCTCACCGTGCACAAGCATCTACTCACGGTGTGGGTTTATTTGCTGATGTTGCATGTGCAGGCCCACTACTTGCGGCAGAGCTAGACGCATTAGGTAAAGCGCTTGATAACCCAGCTCGTCCTTTAGTTGCTATCGTTGGTGGCTCTAAAGTATCAACTAAGTTAACAGTACTTGATTCACTATCTAAAGTGGTTGACCAACTTGTAACAGGTGGTGGTATCGCGAATACCTTCATCGCAGCAGCAGGTTACCCGGTAGGTAAATCTTTATTTGAAGCTGATTTAATTGATGAAGCAAACAAATTAAGTGCTGCAGCAAAAGCTAATAACGGTGAAATTCCGGTACCGACTGATGTTGTTGTAGGTAATGAGTTCTCAGAATCTGCAGTGGCAACACTAAAAGATGTGAATGAAGTAACAGACGAAGACATGATCTTCGATATTGGTCCTGATACAGCAAACCAATTAGCAAAAATCATTGCTAATGCGGGTACCGTTGTATGGAATGGCCCAGTAGGTGTATTTGAATTTGACCAATTTGGTAACGGCACACGTGCTATTGCTGATGCGATTGCTAATTCAAGTGCATTCTCGATTGCTGGTGGCGGTGATACGCTTGCAGCGATTGATAAATACGGCATTGCCGATAAAGTTTCTTACATTTCAACAGGTGGTGGTGCTTTCCTTGAATTTTTAGAAGGGAAAAAATTACCAGCAGTTGCTATGCTTGAAGAACGCGCTAAGTAATTAGTGCGTATACCAGCGTAGTTATTAAGTAATTACGCTGGTTCAGCTGTTAATAAAATACCTCTCACCCTCGTTTTATTTACAGCTGTTACGGTAGGCGCGAGCTTTTCGTGATGCAGTGATGCATCAAAAAATAACTTATCCGTTCAAACTAGATAGTAGGAAACTACTGTCGATACAATTTGGAGAATACCAAATGGCTTTAATCAGTATGCGACAACTTCTTGATCATGCAGCTGAAAATGGTTACGGCGTACCTGCGTTTAACGTTAATAACCAAGAGCAAATGCGCGCAATTATGGAAGCGGCTGACAAAACAAACAGCCCGGTAATTGTACAAGGTTCAGCAGGCGCACGTGCCTATGCTGGTGCCCCTTTTATTCGTCATATGATTTTAGCAGCCGTTGAAGAATGGCCTCATATTCCAGTTGTAATGCACCAAGACCACGGTACTTCACCAGGTGTGTGTCAGCGCTCAATCCAGTTAGGCTTTTCATCAGTAATGATGGATGGCTCATTAATGTCTGATGGTAAAACACCTTCAAGCTACGAATACAATGTTGATGTAACACGTCAAACAGTTGAAATGGCACATGCTTGTGGTGTGTCTGTTGAAGGCGAGCTAGGTGTTTTAGGTTCACTTGAAACAGGTGAAGCAGGTGAAGAAGACGGCGTGGGTGCAGAAGGTAAATTGTCTACTGATCAAATGCTAACAGATCCTGAAGAAGCAGCTGATTTCGTTCGTAAAACTAAAGTGGATGCACTGGCTATTGCTTGTGGTACATCACATGGTGCCTATAAATTCACGCGTCCACCAACGGACGATATCTTAGCGATTGATCGCATTAAAGAA
The DNA here is from genome assembly GCF_002964625.1 of Pseudoalteromonas sp. T1lg21. Taxonomy (NCBI): domain Bacteria; kingdom Pseudomonadati; phylum Pseudomonadota; class Gammaproteobacteria; order Alteromonadales; family Pseudoalteromonadaceae; genus Pseudoalteromonas; species Pseudoalteromonas sp. T1lg21. Next base: position 552,871 of record NZ_PQBX01000056.1, on the reverse strand, counting down.
ATCCACGCGCGTATCCCTAACACGCACTTAGTAATGCATGGTTCGTCTTCTGTGCCACAAGAGTGGTTAGAAGTGATCAATCAATACGGTGGTGAAATCCCTGAGACTTATGGTGTACCAGTAGAGCAGATCATCGAAGGTATTAAGTACGGTGTTCGTAAAGTAAATATCGATACCGATCTTCGTTTAGCATCAACAGGTGCAATTCGTCGTCACTTAGCTTTAAACCCAGCTAACTTCGATCCACGTAAATACCTAGCTGAAGCAACGAAAGCAATGACTGAGATCTGTGTTGCTCGTTACGAAGCCTTTGGTACTGCGGGTCAAGCAGCTAAGATCAAGCCTATCTCTTTAGATGATATGCACCTTAAATATTTATCAGGTGAACTTGATCCACAAATCAAGTAATTGATAAAAAATTGAAAAAGCCGGCTTACATGCCGGTTTTTTTATGATTCGATCAAGGCGGATCAGCGATTTACTTACTCATGTTCGTGAGGATCAGTGTTTTACTAACCTTCGCTTTCACGGATCATTATTTTACTAGTTACGCACTGATCATCGGCTTTTCTTTGCTCAGCTTTTAAACTAAATACTGATCCCCTTAACATTAAATCAACAAGTTACCTTATTCTCTAAGTAAAATACTGATCTCGGGCTGATCAACTTAGTAAAAACCTGATCCTGATCTGATTTGGTTAGTAGATCAGTGATCCGTGATTTTTGTGTGAAATATAGCCACCTTGCCTTGACCAAAAGCCCTTTATGTTCGATTTTTAAGTTACTGCTTAAATTAAGGATCGCTACCATGAACAAACCTGCCATGATGTTGTCGAGCTTTGCAATGTGCTTTATTTCTTTTCATAGTGTTGCCGAAGCCGTAGATGTGTATGGTCGGGCCCATTTAGGGATTGCCAATAGCGACACCGGGGAGGGCAGTAAAACGTCTGTTGAAAGCTACAACTCACGTATGGGTATTAAAGGTAGCGGTGAAATAAGTGATGGTTTAAAAGCCGTATATAAGTTTGAATTTGCAGTAAATGCGGCTGATCAAGATAGCGATGGTAAAACAGAAGAAAATATTACCGCGCGTAATCAATACGTTGGCTTACAAGGAAGCTATGGCCAGGTGGTGCTCGGCCGTCATGATACGGCATTAAAAGTATCGCAAGGTAAAATTGATTTAATGAACGACTTTAATGGTGACATTAAAGCCTTGTTTAACGGTGAAAATCGCCTCGGCGATGTGGTTCATTATAGCTCGCCTATTGTCGGCAATATGCAATTTGTGGTCACCTATATTGCTGAAGATAATTCTAAACAAGATGAAGAAACCGGTGTCTCTGCGGCCTTTATGTATGGCGATAGTAAATTTAAAAATGCGCCTTACTTTGTGAGTGTTGCCCACGACAGTAAAGTAGCCGGCTACGATACTACGCGATTTACGGCGCAAGGTAAATTAGGCGATTTGACGGTAGGCGGTATGTATCAACAAAGCGAAAAAGTCACAGGCTCTGACAAAGAAGATGGCTATTTAGTGAGTGCATCTTACAAAATAGATAAATATAAATTATTAGCGCAATATCAAGATACCGATGGTAGCTTTGGTAAGTTGAAAGATTCGGGCAGTGGTACCTCTGTTGGGGTTGAACGAAGCCTGTCAAAACAAGCACGTATGTATATGTGGTATACGCAATTTTCACTAGATAATAATACTGATGAAGATCACGTGGCAGTCACTTTAAGGTATGACTTTTAATCTAAAATTCACTATTAAAGCGTAAAAACTGGCTATTTTTGCATTGATTTTTTTGCGCTTTTTGAATTACTCGTTAGACTTTCATAAAAATGTCATACTTAGTCATAATAATGAAACCAGTTCGCTAACGAAAGAGATAAATTGGAATGTCACGTAAAGTACTAGTCGTCGATGACGAAGCGCCTATCAGAGAGATGCTGGTTTTTGTTCTAGAGCAAAATGGTTTTCAAGCAATTGAAGCAGAAGATTATGACTCTGCAATTGAAGCTATGGTAGAGCCATACCCAGATATGGTTCTATTAGATTGGATGTTACCTGGTGGTAGCGGTATTCAAATTGCTAAGAAATTTAAGCAAAGCGAATACACTCGTCAAATTCCTATCATCATGCTGACAGCTCGCGGTGAAGAAGAAGATAAAGTGCGCGGCCTTGAAGTAGGTGCTGATGACTACGTAACAAAACCATTTTCTCCTAAAGAATTAATGGCACGTATCAAAGCGGTAATTCGCCGTGTTTCGCCAACCTCATTAGAAGAAGCCATTGAAGTACATGGTTTACGCCTTGACCCTATTTCACACCGTGTAACCTCAGAAGGGAGTGAATTAGATATGGGTCCTACAGAATTTAGATTACTGCATTTCTTCATGACTCATCCAGAACGTGTTTACAGCCGTGAACAATTACTTGATCATGTATGGGGAACAAATGTATATGTAGAAGACCGTACAGTTGATGTACATATTCGTCGTCTGCGTAAAGCGATTGCACCATTAGGACATGACCGTTTAGTACAAACAGTTCGCGGTGCTGGCTATCGTTTTTCAAGTAAATTATAAGTGTCATTGGAATGACCTTAACAAGCTAATTTACATACTTAAGGTAAAGTGAGTGTATGTATCGAGTAGTGAATAAACAGGCGTTAGCAAAACGCCTGTTTATGTATTTCTTACCCTTGTTATTAGTTGGCGTACTTGTAGGTGCGCCTTTTTTGCTTTTATTTTTAGGCTCTTTTGCACTTCTAATTTGGCATTATCATCAATTATATCGCCTCAGCGATTGGCTCCTAAATCAACGTAGTTTTAATCCACCGGAAGGTGAGGGAGCGTGGGAACAAGTCTTCGAAGGGATCTATCATTTACAACATCGCAACCGTAAAAAACGCAATGAGCTGGCTGACTTAATTCGCCGTTTTCGTGATGGTGCCGAAGCTGTGCCTGATGCGGTGGTGGTGTTACAAAAAGATCTCAGCATCATTTGGTGTAACCAACTGGCGTTAAAGGTATTAGGCTTAAAATGGCCGACTGATCATGGACAGCGCTTAGATAATCTTATTCGCGATCCTAAGTTTGCTAAGTACATGCATAAAGCCTGTTTCGATGAACCGCTCGAGCTTGATGGTGGCCACAGCTACGATCAAACGTTAGAGTTTCGTGTGATGCCCTATGCAAGTTCGCAGTTGATGATGGTGGTACGTGATGTTACTCGCTTAAAGCAACTTGAGCAGATGCGCAAAGATTTTGTGGCGAATGTTTCTCATGAGCTGAGAACACCACTTACGGTGGTGACAGGCTACTTAGAAATGCTTGATTCAGATAGCTTACCACCTCCTGCAATGTGGCAAAAAGCGCAAACAACCATGCTTGAACAATGTAAGCGTATGGACAGTTTGGTTAATCAATTACTCTCGCTATCGCGTATTGAGGGAGCACGTCGTCAAGATAACGATAAGCCGGTTAATGTGCCGCAGCTACTTACCTATATTCAAACCGAAGCACAGTCATTAAACCAAGATAAAGGTCATGAGCTTATCTTTAATGTTGATGCAAGTTTAGATATTAAAGGGGCTGAAGACGAATTACGAAGTGCCTTTTCTAATCTTGTGTTTAACGCCATCCATTACACCAAGCCTGGTGGCAAGATTGTAGTTGATTGGCAGCTTAAAAATAACCAAGCCGCGTTTAGTGTGACTGATAATGGTGATGGTATTGCTGCTGAACATATTAACCGTTTAACCGAGCGTTTTTATCGCGTTGATAAAGCGCGTAGCCGCACAACAGGTGGGTCTGGATTAGGTTTAGCGATTACAAAACATGTACTTACAAGGCATGACAGTCGTTTAGATATCAGCAGTAAATTAGGACAAGGCTCGACCTTTGCGTTCGCATTTGGTAGCGAAAAAGTCGTGCGTATAACAGATAATATTAAAAAAACGGCAAAGTCATAAAAATGTCATTTAAGGGTAATCTAACTGTCATCTAGTGTCATTAGAGTAGACCGTAGTTAGGAAATGGGACGAACAAATCGGAGTAACCCCTATGAAATTCAAAAATCTCGTTGCCGCAATGGGTGTGGCTGTAACAACATTTGTATCAGCACAAGCAGCTGCAGTTGATAAAGATATGCCTGAGTACACTAAAACAAGTGGTATCTCTGGTAATTTCTCATCTGTTGGTTCTGACACTCTTGCTAACATGATGACGTTCTGGGCAGAAGAGTACAAACGCTTCTATCCAAACGTAAACATCCAAATCCAAGCAGCGGGTTCTTCAACTGCTCCTCCAGCATTAACTGAAGGTACAGCAAACTTCGGCCCAATGAGCCGTCGTATGAAGTCAAAAGAAATCGAAGCTTTCGAAAAACGTTACGGCTACAAGCCAACTGAAGTACGCGTTGCAATCGATGCTCTAGCTGTATTCGTACATAAAGACAACCCAATCAAAGGTTTACGTATTGACCAAGTTGATGCGATTTTCTCTTCTACACGTAAATGTGGTGCTGAAGCAGAAGTTAACCGTTGGAGTGAAGTAGGTCTTGAAGGCGATTGGGCTGCAAAAGATATCCAACTTTACGGTCGTAACTCAGTATCGGGTACTTACGGTTACTTCAAGAAGAAAGCACTTTGTAAAGGTGACTTCCGTAACAACGTAAACGAACAACCTGGTTCTGCATCTGTAGTACAGTCAATCTCTTCTTCAGTGAATGCGATTGGTTACTCAGGTATCGGTTATAAAACATCAGGTGTACGTACAGTACCACTTGCTAAGAAAGGCGATAACTTTGTTGATGCGACATTAGAAAACGTAGCAACAGGTAAATACCCACTATCTCGTTTCTTATACGTTTATGTGAACAAGCACCCTAACAAGCCTCTTGCACCAATTGATGCAGAGTTCTTAAAAATGGTTCTTTCTGTAGACGGTCAAAAAATTGTTGAGAAAGATGGTTATGTGCCACTTTCAGGAAAAATGGCAACAGCTGAACTTAAAAAGCTAGGCCTTCTGTAACAACCATACAGACATAGATGAAAAAACCGCTCATTGAGCGGTTTTTTTTCGTTTAGCTTTTGGCAAATAGTTTTGCCTTAATGCGTTGCTGGGCAAGGCGTACTTGCTTACGCTTTTTACCCGAAGGTGCCTTAAAGCTTTGAATTGGCATTACCGTAGGGTATTCATTAGGCAATGCTGGCACACTAAAGTCAGCGTGCTCATCTTTAGGCAAACCAATCTCTTGTTGATGTACACGAAGTGCCGCTAAGGTATCATCGTTTTCAACTTCACTTGGGCATAAAAATAAACCCATTTTACGCATTTTAACACCTAAGCCGATGCTGCTTGAGTAGCGTACAATTGGCGCTGCTAAAACAAGGCCCACTAAAATAGGTGATAACCACCAAAAGAAGGTCGGTGTGTAATAGTAAGCAACCGAGCCCCAAATAATCGCAGTAATAGTCGAAAATAGCGTATAACCAATCGCTTCTTTCCACGGCACCATTCTGCCTTCACGAGGCTGTGCATCCCAGCTAACTTTTTTACCTAAAAATACGCACACGACAAAATAGCTATGGAATACCATCATTAGCGGCGCAATTACAATGGCAAAAACCGTTTCGATGAGTGAACCTGCAATTAGCTTCATCGTGCCACCAAAGGCTTTATTACGGTGTACTAAAGTCACAATAACACCCATTAATTTAGGCAGTAACAGCAGCACGGCAGTAATGAATAACAACGAATCAATTAAATCCGTTTTGGCAATTTGCCAGGTTGGGAAAAGCTGATAAGCATGGTTAAAGTACACGTCGCTATTTAGTGCCCGAGTCACTGCATCTAAGGTACTTAATGCCAGCATCGATAACCAAATTAACGATGAGATATACGCCGTAGCACCGAATAAAAAGTGCATTTTACTCATTAGCTTAAGGCCTGATTTAGGCAATAAACCTAAATGCTGGATATTTCCTTGCACCCAACGTCTATCACGAATCGCGTAATCGAGAATGTTACTTGGCACTTCTTCATAGCTACCTTCAACATCGCTAAGCAGTAACACATCCCAACCACTTCGGTGTAGCAGTGAAGCTTCAACAAAGTCATGACTTAAAATTTCACCACCAAATGGGGCATTGCCTTTTAAAACCGGCAAGCCGCAGCATTTTGTGAATGCTTCAACGCGAATAATCGCATTGTGACCCCAGTAGTTTGCTTGGTTTGTTTGCCAAAAAGCAGAACCGGTTGCCAGCATTGGGCTATATAAAATCGATGCAAACTGTAAAAAGCGACCAAAAAACGTGTCTTGGCGAACCGGGATCGGGATCGTTTGGATCAAGCCTGATTTTGGATTGCTGATCATGCTAGAAGTCAGTTCAAGCATACATTGACCGGTCATAATGCTATCGGCATCAAGCACAATCATATGATCGTACTGGCTGCCCCAACGCTCACAAAAGTCGGTTAAGTTGCCAACTTTACGGTGTTTGTTGTCTTCGCGGCGACGATAAAAAGTATGCGCTGCTAAATCACCTAAACGCTTAGTAAGAGCATTCCATGCTTTAAGTTCATTACGAGCAATTTCAGGGTCTTGCGTATCACTTAGCAAGTAAAAGTCGTAATGTGGCATTTGCCCTGTTTTTGCCAGCGAGCGAAGGCTAACCTCAAAACCGGCAATTACACGCTCGGTATCCTCGTTATAGATAGGCATAACAATGGCTGTTTTAGTTTGGCTTAAGGCATGCTGATCAATCTCGATTGGTTTTTGACGTTTTAAGGTCAACGGGTCAATACGAAATAATTGCAGGATAAAGCCCATACAGCCACTACAAAAGGCTGTAACAATCCACGCGAAGGTGACTGTAAATAATGCTAGTAAAGCGTACTCAAGCGGTGTCATGCCGTTAGAATTTAAAATATCGAACATGATCCACACGCCATAGGCGGTAATGGTGAGCGCTAGGCTCGAAAAAAGCCAAGCGCGGGTTTTCTTAAAAGGCATTGCTGTTGCTTCTAATGCTTTACTATTGGACGTCGTTTGGATACCAGACATAGCTCCATACCTCGCTGATTTCTTTATCACGTAGTTTTAACGATAAGCGCATATCAACTGGCTTATCTCCCTCTGGCGCCACTTTAAAGGCTACGCGCCATCCTTGATTGTTTGGTAACTGCTGTACCGTTTTATCGCTTACTTGACCTGAAGACAGGGTTAAATCGGCCATCATGGCAAAATTAGCGGATAGTTGATTAATGGTTTCACCACTAAAATCTACGGTAAATTGACGATGACTTTTCGGTGGCGGATTCTTCTCACCCGGAAGTGCAGCACTACCAATTCGGGTTCTTAACACACTCGCTTTATCTTGAGTTGCAAGCGTGGCATTGAAAGTTGAAAGCTTGTAACTAAAGCTTAAGTTGTCACCGGCTTTCATTGGCTGCTCTGGCACCCAATAGCTAACAATATTGTCGTTGGTTTCTGTATCTGTTGGGATCTCAACTAACTCAACGCGTCCTTTACCCCAGTTACCCAGTGGCTCAATCCACATGCTTGGACGATTGTGATAATGGGCCTCAGTATCAAGGTAGTTATTAAAATCACGGTCTCGCTGTGCAAGACCAAAGCCTTTCGGGTTCTCGTAGCTAAATGAAGTGACACTTAGCTTCTTCGGGTTATTCAGTGCGCGCCAAACCCATTTACCTTGCTCTGATTGCATTAAAAGGCCGTCAGAGTCATGTACTTCAGGGCGGTAATCATCAAAAAACTTAGTACTATTTTCACCGTGATAGAACATACTTGTTAGCGGGGCAATGCCGAGCTTTTTGATGTCTTTGCGGGCAAAAATTTGCATTTGAGTTTTCACTTCAGTGTTAGTCGAAGGTGTTAATTCAAAACGATAGGCTCCCGACACTGATGGACTATCTAATAATGCATAGAGCACGATAGTGGTATCTTCGGGTGCCGGTTTTACTAACCAGAACTCCTTGAACACGGGGAATTCTTCACCTGAACTGAGTGCTGTATTAACCGCAAGCCCACGCGCTGACAGACCATATACTTGGTGCGGGCCAACTAAACGAAAATATGAAGCACCTTGAAACACAGCCACTTCATCTTTGTACTGGTTGTTGTTCAGTGGAAAGTGTAAACGAAAACCTGCATGGCCAAGTTGTGTATTAGCAATAGCGGTGCTGATCTCTTGCTCTAACGGGGCAGCGGTTGCATCGTAACGATAGTAATCTGTTTTAAAAGGTAAACTTTTTACTTCAGCATTTTGCTCAAGGGTATTAATCGCCACCGGTGAGCGATATAAAAAGCCAGGGTGGAATAACTGCACTTCATACAGGCTTTGATCTTTCCAAATTGCTTGCTCAGTACGAAAACGGATTGCACGGTAGTCCTGATAACCAATGCTAGTTAATGCTTCAAGCTCTAATTCTTTAGGCGCTACATACGGCTCAGAGGCTAATTTTTTCGCACGTGCAGTGATAACTTCAAATAGCTTTTCTTGCGGAATAGTGATCATTGCAGGCTTAAGCTCAGCAGCATTTTCCTTTACTTGCTGTTTTTCATTTTCGGTTGCTTGAACCTTGACGGCTGTTTGTTCTGTTTCAGTCGCTTTTGGCTGGTCTGGATCTTCAACTGCGTAACTATGACCTGCACTCATGGCTAATAATACGCCCAAGAAGGTCTTCTTTTTAACAGCGCTGAAGAGCTTAGTTCGGGTTTCTGGTCTCATTCAATTTTCCTTTAGCCGTAAATCACATTAATTCATTCATATCTCTTAGCAATTACTGAACCCAAAATAAAAACTAATAATCTCAATGGCTTTGAGTTGGTACAGCGAAATGCGAAGAGTAAAATTTTGAAATTAGTGAGAAACAATTACACGGTAGTCGTTGTTTATTCGTCACCAATATGGAGAAGTTTAATGAACGAAAGCTTGCCCTAATATGAATAGCTTAAAGGATAAACAAAAATATGAACAAAATTACCAGAGGCTTAATTTTGCAAGCGAAATTGTAATCGAGGAGGGGAGTGTAGGCACCGAACAGGTTTTCAGTGCCTTAGAAAGGCAAGTCGTGTTATTTAACTTCACCTAACTTTTCTGCATTGGCTTTACATTGGTTGTAAGCTTCAATGCATTTGTTGCTACAGACTTTATGAACTAAACCATCAGCGGTGCTTTGCTGTTCACAGCTCGCTTCACATTGATAGTTTTGCTGAGCACATTGCTGCATTTCTGGGTTTTCAATTTTGTTTGAGCAGGCAGACAGTAATGTCATTGCAAAAAATGTTGCTGCAATTGCTGGTAATTTTTTCATGCTTATCCCTAGTTTATGTCTTTTCTTTGCAATCCATCTTACCCAGATTGTTGCTATTTAATCCAGCTCAACTTGTAAATTGTCAATTAAACGTACTGAGCCTAAATAAGCAGCAGCTAAAATAACAAGTTGTTTGTCAGTTGTTGTTGCAGGCTTTAATGTTGAGCGCTCTGCAATTGCGTAGTAGTCAGGCTTAAGACCTGCATCTTCAAGCTGTGCTTTTGCATCAGCCTCAAGTGCTGCAATGTCTTTGTTGCCTTGCTTAAGTGCTGTTGCTGTATTATTGAGCGTGGCAAACAGTACTTTTGCGGTGTCTTTTTGCTCATCAGATAAATAGCCATTACGAGAACTCATTGCTAAACCTGAGATTTCGCGGCAAGTAGGTACGCCAACAATTTCAACTGGGATAGATAAATCGCGCGTCATTGTTTTAATAACTTGCAGCTGCTGAAAATCTTTTTCACCAAAACAAGCAAAGTCAGGTTGTACTAAATTAAATAGCTTAGTAACAACGGTTGCAACGCCTTTAAAGTGACCAGGACGCGAGCCTCCACAGTAACCCATAGAAACACCCGGTACATCGACAAAGCTTTGCTCGCCTAAACCATTTGGGTAAATTGTTTCAACCGAGGGAGTAAACACGATATCAGTACCAAGTTCAGCCAAACCTTGCTTATCTTCGTTTAGTGTACGCGGATAACTATCAAGGTCTTCATTGGCACCGAATTGCATCGGGTTTACAAAGATACTTACAACAACCTTATCAGCAAGCGTCTTGGCTTTTTCAACAAGTGAAAAGTGACCTTGGTGTAAATTGCCCATGGTAGGTACTAGCGCAATGCTCAAGCCAGCTTGACGCCAAGCTTTGATTTGACTGCGTAACGATTTAATTTCAGTGATTGATTGCATTTATTTAAACTCGTGTTCGGCACTTGGGAAAGCACCACTTTTTACATCTTCACAATACTTTTGCACTGCTGCTGGCATATTGCCGGTTTCTAATAAAAAGTTCTTTGAGAACTTAGGAATATAGCCTGCAGAAATACCAACTAGGTCGTGCATTACTAAGATTTGACCATCGGTTTGATTACCCGCACCAATACCAATGGTAGGAATATTCAATTCATCAGTAATACGTTTAGCAAGCTCACTTGGAATACATTCTAAAACAAGTAACTGTGCACCTGCCGCCTCAAGTGCTTTTGCATCACTGACCATTTTATCGGCTTGAGATTGCTCACGACCTTGAATTTTAAAACCGCCAAATACATGCACTGACTGAGGTGTTAAGCCTAGGTGACCACATACAGGAATACCTTGCTGTGTCATTGCCCGAATGCTGTCGTGCAGCCATTCGCCGCCTTCAAGCTTGATCATGTTTGCCCCAGCACGCATCAACTCTGCTGCATTTTTACAGGCATCAGTTGGATTGGCATAGGTCATGAAGGGTAAGTCAGCAATCACAAATAGCTCTCGGCTACCTGCACGTACGCAGCGTGTATGATAAGCAATCTCACTGTTGGTCACCGCTAATGTGTCATCACCACCTTGCAATACCATACCTAGTGAGTCACCGACTAAAATCACCTCGACGCCATTATCATGAAACAATTTAGCAAAGCTGGCGTCGTAAGCCGTTAATGCGGTGATTTTTTGTTGTTCTTGTTTCATTTTATTGAGAGTTGAAACGGTGATTTTAGACATAATTTCCTCTAAGGCTTAGCCTTGGTTGATTACTGCTGAGGGAGTTGTTGTAAATCGTTTAAAGGCAACGTTTTTGTTATATCAGCAAGTGATTGATTATTCGGTAGTACAAGCGTTGGTGCTATCTCAAATAATGGATAAACAACAAATTCTCGCTCTGTTAAGCCATAATGAGGCACAGTTAAGCGAGGGGTGTCTATCACGTCATTACCGAACAATAAAATATCTATATCAAGGGTACGAGGACCCCAGCGTTCTTCTTTTCTAACACGGCCATGTTCAAGTTCAATGGCTTGAGTTAAATCAAGCAATTGTTCAGGCTCAAGTGCAGTTTTAACACACGCGACCGCATTTACATAATCTGGTTGATCCTGCGGTCCCATGGGTTTGCTTGCGTAATCATGAGATACACAAACAAACTCAACATCTTTTAATGCTTTTATGGCAGCGACAGCGGCATGTATCTGTTTGCGTGGTGCATTTAAGTTAGCACCTAAACCTAAATAAACAGTCTGCATGCTTAGTCTACTTTTTTCTTACGAGGGCGACGACGGCGTTTTGGGCCACCTTGGTGCCCTAAATTTTTAACCATCTCTTTTTGGCCATTGATGTCTTGGCTCAAGTAAGCTGTCCACCAATCTGCAAGTTCTTTATGTTGCTCTTCACCGGCTTGTACACGCAGTAATAAAAAGTCATAGGCAGCTTTGAAGCGGGGCTGTTGAGTGAGCCTGTAAGCGCGCTGACCGCCTCGTTTATCAAGACGCTGCTGAATATGCCAAATATCGCGAGCACCCAAAGTGAAGCGTTTTGGAACCGCGACATGTTGTGCACTTTCACTAAGTACTTTATTCATTGCTTGAGCAAATGCATCGTACTCTGAAAGCTGATCGCGTTGTTGTAGCTTCTTAGCAATACTGAGTAATGGGAACCACAATAAGGCTGCAAAAATAAAGGCCGGCGTGACTTTTTTATCTGCATTGATACGCTTATCGGTGTTTTTAAACATTTGCAGAATAAACGCATGCTCAAGGCCATCAGGATTGGCATCTAAGATTTTATCAAGTGCAGGGAATAATGCTTTGAATAAGCCATATTGGCGTAGCATTAGGTAGTTTTCTTCAGCTTTACCGTTTAAGAACAATTTAAGTGATTCTTCGAATAAACGAGCTGGCGGAATATGGTCAAGTAAATTAGCAAGGCCTTTAATTGGTTTTTCGGTGCCAGGCGCAATGCTCATTCCCAGTTTGGTAGCAAAACGCACTGCACGTAACATACGCACAGGGTCTTCACGGTAACGTGTTTCTGGGTCGCCAATCAATTCAATTTGTTTTGCTTTTATTGCGCTAATACCATTGGCATAGTCATAAATACAAAAATCGTTTATTGAGTAATACAGTGCGTTAATTGAAAAGTCGCGGCGTTCGGCATCTTCTTCGATACTGCCGTAGACATTATCGCGCAGGAGTTGGCCGTGTTCACTTGATTGACTAATTTGATTTTTACTTTCGTCAGCTTCGTGATGACCACGCATGGTCGCTACTTCAATAATTTCTCGACCAAATACAATATGCGCTAAACGAAAACGACGACCAATTAGGCGACAGTTACGAAATAGCTTTTTGATTTGCTCAGGCGTTGCGTTTGTTACAACGTCGAAGTCTTTTGGCTGTTGGCCTAACAATATATCTCGAATACAACCACCAACTAGGTAGGCATCAAAACCACCTTCTTTTAGGCGGTACAATACTTTGATTGCATTTGGGCTAAATTGTTTGCGTGAAATACCGTGTTCACTGCGCTCGATCACCAAAGGTAACTCGCTCGTTGGTAAAGCATCACTCGATGTCGTGGCATTTGGGCCAATAATCTGCCGACAAAATTGAAAAAGCTTGGAAATAATAATCTGTCTCCTACGACGCGGACTTTGCGACTCATCAAGTATAGCGTTTGTTTGTTACTTCGCCGATGTGAGATTGACGTGTAATCAGTGTGTTTTACTTGGCGCTAAAATAAGCTGTTGATGATTCGCACACTTTGGGTCGCTATCATATACCAGCAGGGCAGAAAAATTAAGTTACTCGGCCTTTAAAATTGGCAATTTATTTTTCAATAGTAACAAAGTCACAAAAAGGAGAGTTTGGATTTTCGCTGACCTGTATTTCTTGCACCTTTGGGATGTGTTCAAGACGGTAAGTTTCCACTGCCCAAGCTAACATTTGTTCGATATTTAACGATAAAAGAGCGCTTTCTGGCTTTAGTCCTAAAAAGCGAAAAGCATCGAACAAAGCGGGCTTAGGATCTGATTTTGCTATTGCGGGGGCGTAATTTTGCTTTGATAACTTAAAACCCGGCTTAGCAACCGCTAAAGGTAGATGAGCGTAATCGGGCGCAGGTTTATTAAGCTGCTTAAATAAACTAAGTTGTCGTGCGGTTGGCTCTAGTAAATCAGCGCCGCGCACAACATGTGTTATACCTTGTGCAATATCGTCAACCACTACAACGAGTTGGTAGGCAAATAAACCATCGCTACGCTTTATTAAGTAATCTTCTTTGGCAAGTTGGCTATCAATACGCACCTCACCTTGAATTAAATCATGGTAGTGGCTGGTCGCAAATTGCTGGGTTAAACGCAGTGCTGAGTCAGAAAGCCCATGACTTTTATCTCGGCAATGGCCTTGGTAAATGCCCCCGATAGCTTTGATTTCTTTACGAGTGCAGTGACATGCATAAACTAGGTTTTGTGAGATTAGTTCATTAACAATAGCTTGATATTGCTCATGACGCTGGGTTTGGTAAATGACGGATTCGTCCCAATGTAGGCCGTAAGCTTCTAAGGTGTGTAATATATCGTCGCTAGCACCGCTGACAACACGCGTTGTGTCGATATCTTCAATGCGTACTAACCATTTTCCTTGATTGGCTTTAGCATCAAGGAAACTACCCACAGCCGCTATAAGTGAACCAAAATGTAATGGCCCAGAAGGTGATGGCGCAAAACGGCCACGATATTCACGCGTTGGCGTGTTAACGGCTGTGGTAGACATGGGCTAATTAAAGGATATTAACCGCGTCCAGATTGTTTTTCTTTAATTTCCGCAAGCGTTTTACAGTCTACACATAAATCAGCTGTAGGACGCGCTTCTAGGCGGCGGATACCAATTTCGATACCACAAGATTCACAATAACCAAAATCGTCTTCTTTGATTAATTGAATCGTTTTCTCAATTTTCTTGATCAGTTTACGCTCACGGTCACGAGTACGAAGTTCTAATGAGAATTCTTCTTCTTGTGCTGCACGGTCTACTGGATCTGGAAAGTTAGCTGCTTCGTCTTGCATATGCGATTTAGTACGGTCTACTTCGTTACGTAAATCGTTACGCCAAGCTTCTAAAATTGTTTTAAAATGAGCACGTTGTGCATCATTCATATACTCTTCACCTGGCTGTTCTTGATATGGTTCCAACCCGGCCTGAGCCAATAACCCTAGTTTTTTTTGGTCTGGCATAACTTTCTCCTAAATCCTTAATATTTTGCCCAGCGTTAGCCGGCGGCTATAAATAGCAGAATCATTAGATTGAGGCAAATTTATTTTTAATTAATCCTCTTGACCTCGGACTAATGATTGCTCAAATAATTATGGGCGGTGTTATAAGCCCTTAACTATCCGTAAATTTTTTAAATTTGCTAAGTTATATGGGCAAAAAAAAATAATACAACTTAAATCGTGCTTTTATTGTCGTTTTAGTAAAAGAGTAGCTTAGGCGATGAATGGGCACTTTTCCTGTATTTTTATCTCATCAGCAGATATTTTTGCTTTGTAAGCAATAACTTCAACGCCTTTTTCAATTGCATCAGTTAAAAGTTGTGCGTATTTAGGGTCAATATGAGTTGCCGCACTTACTTGGTTAATGCCTTCATGTAAAACTGCAAAAAAAAGCACCGCACGATGTCCTTGCTGCACCATTTCGACAAGCTCTCGAAGGTGCTTTTGGCCACGCTCAGTTTTTGCATCGGGAAAATACCCTTGCCCAGAATGCGGCTCTGTTTGCGACAGTAAGGTCACTGACTTAACTTCAACATAACAATGAGGCTTTTGATCATCTGTTAATAAAAAGTCGATGCGGCTGTTTTCTTGGCCGTATTTTACTTCTGCAGCAATGGTTTGGTAGTTAGCAAGTTCAGCAATCGTGCCAGCTTCGAGCGCTTCTTGCACAACATTATTTGCTATAGCCGTATTTACACATATCAATTGGTTAAATTGGTTCTGGGTTAATTGCAGTGAATGAGGATATTTGCGTTTGGCATTATCGCTAGTTGAATAAAAAGCGTTAAAGCCAGGCTCTGCACAGCCTGTCATTTTGCCGGTATTAGCGCAGTGAGCTGTAAACTCTTCGCCGTCAGCCGTTTTTAAGTCAGCTAAAAAGCGCTTGTAACGCTTAATTAAGGTGGCTGATTGTAATGCGGGAGTAAATTTCATAACTTTAAATAATTCGTTTTTCTTTATTGTATGTGATTCAAGACAAGGATAGAACCAAACAGCATAACGCTATTTATCGCAAGCTGTTGGGAACTGACGAAGGCTGTAGTAAACTCAAGCAACATTTTTAGCGCAAAGAGTATTCTAACATGTCAGAAAAATTTCTAGTTCAACTTAGCGAGCAGGGCGCTGCCGCACATTGGGGCGAAAAAGCCGCTCTTTCTTTTACTGAACAAGGCGCAACTGTTCATCTAACTGAGCAAGATACACTTAAAAACGTACAAAAAGCAGCACGTACGTTAGCTAATCAAGGCTTAAAAAATATTGCGTTAGTAGGCGATGTTTGGTGCACTGAATCTCAATGGGCTTTCTATCAAGGCTTTGTTTCACCTAAGAATTTAGATGCGATTGAATTTGTTGAAAATGCAAAAACAGACAGCAAAGAATTAGCTTCTTTAAAGCAAGCAGCGACGTGGGCTCGTCAAATGATCAATGGCACAGCTGATGATATTTTCCCAGAAAGCCTAGCCGGTAAAGCGGCTGAGTTTATTCAGTCATTAGCGCCTGAGCACGTAAGCTACCAAATCATTAAAGGTGATGCTTTATTAGAGCAACAGTGGATTGGTATTCACGCGGTAGGTCGTGGTAGTGAGCGTCCACCGGTATTATTAGCATTAGATTACAACCCAACGGGTGACGAGAACGCACCTGTTGCGGCTGCTTTAGTTGGTAAAGGCATTACGTTTGACTCAGGCGGTTATTCTATCAAGCCAAGTGAAGGCATGTTAGGTATGAAGTGTGACATGGGTGGTGCTGCTACAGTAACTGCGGGCTTAGCGCTAGCTATCAGCCGTGGTATCAACAAACGCATTAAATTATTCTTATGTTGTGCAGAAAACCTTATTTCAGGTCATGCTTATAAACTTGGCGATATCCTTACTTATAAGAATGGTACAACGGTTGAAATCGTTAACACCGATGCAGAAGGCCGTTTAGTGCTTGCTGATGGCTTAATGGCTGCAGGTGAGTCTGGTGCGCCATTAATCATTGATGCAGCAACACTAACAGGCGCTGCGCTTGTTGCTGTTGGTCAAGAGTACAATGCATTGTTTGGTCTTGATAAAGAGCTTGTACGTGACGTACAAGACTTTGCAGAGCAAGAAATGGAAGGCGCTTGGCCATTACCTCTTGAAAAATGGCACCAACAAAACTGCCCATCGCCATATGCAGATACCGCAAATAGCCGTCCTCAAAAAGGTGGTGGCTACGGTGGTGCTTCTAATGCGGCTGGCTTCTTATCACGCTTTGTGCCAAATGAAGGCAAAGGTTGGGTGCATATTGACCTTGCGGCTGCATTTAACATGGGCAGCACAAGCGAGTGGGCTGCTGGCGCGACAACACAAGGTATGCGTACCGTTGCAAGAACCTTATTAGAAAAAGCATAAGTAATTTCCTTTTTCTAGTAAGGGCGTGTTGACCCTTTATGATTGATTTTGCAGCAGTGCGTTTGGTATTTAGGCAAGGCAGAGCCTATGTAGTGTGGTTGTTCCACATAAATAGGCGATAACGCAGCATCAATGCCAAACACGCGCTGCCCTTCGGGTTCTTCCTAGGGGCGATTAACTCTTTGTTGCTCGATTTTTACTTAGCCCACTAGGTTACAAATCTCGCGCCGTGATTAAATCGCCCCTAGAGTGAACAAATTTAATCCACAAAGGTCAACACGCCCTTATTAAGCCCCTTAACTTTATCTAAGTTAATGGGCTTTTTTTGATCTAACAGGTAATTTTACAAACTGATACAAGCTTTTTTGAGTAAATTAGTATAAAATCCCGCCCCACATTTTCTCATCCTGTGGTTAGTTTTTATTAAATTAGCTACACTTGAATGATCATTCACACTGGGGTCTCTATTTATGTCAGATAAGTGCTATATTACTGCGCAGCAGCTTCTTGAAGATTCATTTCGTGTTGCGGCACAAGTTTATGAAGATGGTTTCCGTCCTGATTTCATCATTGGTATTTGGCGTGGTGGTGCTCCAATTGGTATCGCAGTTCAAGAATATTACGATTACAAAGGTATCGAAACTGACCATATCGCAGTGCGTACTTCTTCGTATTACGGTATTAACCAGCAATCTAAAGAGATCAAAGTTCACGGTTTGCATTACATCATTGAAAATGCCAATGCAGATAACTCATTACTAATCGTTGATGACGTATTCGATTCTGGTCGTAGTATTGTTGCATTAAAAGAAAAGCTTTCTGAACTAATGCGTTTGAACCTACCACGTGATATCCGCGTTGCATGTCCATACTACAAGCCGAAAAACTCAAAAGTAGACATGGTGCCAGATTATTACATTCATGAGTCTGAAGAGTGGCTTGTGTTCCCTCATGAGCTTTCAGGCCTAACACCAGACGAAATCATCGAAGGTAAGTCAGATTTAGCGAATATCCACGACATTTTACTGGAAAAGTAATTTCGCTCAAAATATCAAAAAAGGTTCCTAGTGAGCCTTTTTTATTGCCTGTAATTCAGAGTAGTAGTTTAAGTTGCACAAATTTATTGATGCTTATCACTAAATAGAAGATTGGTGTTTATGTATAGTTTTAAAAAGGCAATAAAAAACCGCGCATAAGCGCGGTTTAAATAGTTATTTCTAGTGTTAAAAATTAGCCATTACCACCAGTAGATCCCGTTGATCCTGTACCACCTGTAATAGGTTGTTCTTCAACTTCACAGATAGTGGGTATATCTAAATTTTCAACTGTATTGCTTGCAGTAATTTCTTTTACATTCCAGCTATAGTTTGTGTAATTGAAATAGCCAACATAGTAATTAGAGCCTTCCTCTAGGTTAAAATTACCTAGCCCATTAGCTCCTGTATAAACTCTACCTTGCCACATCCAACTAGTATCGTAGATATATACAATCGCTGGCGTAGCTACAGGGGATGCATCAACATCAAAATCTTCAGTATTACTACATACCAACTGAGACTTGAATTGCTGTGAAACCATTGATGGAGGTGTGACATTAAGCTTAATAGTTTTACCATTTAAGTCACATAAATTATCAAAAGATAATTTTGAAACCACTCCATCAGCGCTCGCTTCGCCAACAATACCATCTAAAACATTTTTACTACCACGAATAAATTTAATAGATGCAGGGAACGATGGAGGATTTCTGAAGGTTCCTTCTGAATAGTTTCCTCCATAATTATAAATTCGTTGGCGATAACCCTTGGCTTCGATTAAGAGGTCTGCACGTAAAGTATTTGGGTCATTATTTACATCAACTACATTAAATGAAAGAGTATTTCCTGGGCACTTTGAAGCGCCTATTTGATATGTGAAATAATCTAAGTTCCAATAAGACAGGTGATTAACAGAGACTTCAACATCAAATGTATTTGCTGCACCACTATCTTTTACTAACCCATAATTCTCAAACGACCATTTTCCTGTGTCTTCATCATAGCTCCAAACAGGAAAAATATCATTTACAGCTAAATCTCTAGACGTTGGACTTTCAAGAGTACAAACACCATTCGCATAACCGTTCGCTTCTGCTTGGGCTGAAAGACTGTCTGTTGAAGCTTCATCGTATGTTACAGGGCAAGGATTCAAGGTGTTTTTATCAACCTGCATTGCGACTTCAATTGAAATAGGTTCACCACCATCATCTTCACCAAACGTACTAACTTTGTTTCCTTCATCATCAACTAGCTCTATTGCAACAAAACCACCTGATGTAAATGAACCATCAACTTGTTCTGTATCGCTATTTGGAGCTGTGACAGACAATGAAAGTCCACCAGGAAAAGCATCTAGTGAAGAGCTTTCTAGGGCGTTATCTTCTGTTTCGGTATTATTTCTTGTTGCTTCATTTGCAAAATAAGCCAAGGTCATTTGAGGAGCAGAGGTTAATGCTGTTCCATCTTTATCAAGAAACTTAGTTCCGTTTTTAAGTTTTACAGTAGCACTGCCAACAGCAATATTTGCTTTTGAACTATCGATTTCTTGTTTTAATATTATTTTGTCAGCGCCATCTAGTGATAGTCCTGTTGATGGATCATAAGTTACAGTAACATCTTCCCCTGACTCCCCTTTTAATGATGAAACCGCTTCAGTCGCAGCAGCAACAGCAACATCAGAATCACTCAGCTCTCGTGGTGTTAAACGAACTTCTTTAGCACCAATATTATCAGTAGATGACAAGGTTATAGAGGCATTATTATTTAGGTACCCTTCAGCGCTAATTATAAACTCATAGGTACTGCCTTCTGCAGGAATTGACTCGACAGTAAAGGCAAATGCACTACCTGTTGTTGATTTATCACTATCTGTCAACTCTTCACCACCACCAGATAAAAGCCCATCCTCACTTGAAGTAAATGATATCATTGCAGTGACTGAGTCAGGTAATGGTTGACCTGTAAGGTCTGTGATGTTGATTGTTAACGCACCAGCTTGTACAGCTGCTGCAACTGGCGGGACTGCTACATTTTGTGTGGGGGTAGGGGGTTCAGGTATTGTTTCATTGTTATCGTTATCACTAAAACAGCCCGCTAAGATCAGCGTAGAGCTTACTGCTAAAGCGAGTTTAGATAAGTTAAAGCTAGACTTTTTCATCGTCACTTTCCTTGTAAAGTTAATTTTTACTGCATTTGTATGAAAATTAATGCTAGTAGCCATACACTTTTACGTCAAGGAAGTGGCTAATGAACTGTTTAATTATTTTAAAAAATAGGATTATTGGTGTAGGAAGAAATTTAGATAAAAAAATACCTCCCAGAGGAGGTATTTTTAAAACTTTAACAAACTAAATTTAATTAGCCGTTACCACCAGTAGAACCGGTTGAGCCAGTACCACCAGTTACAGGAACAGTTTCAAGCTCGCAGTTGTCACGAACGATGTTAAAGGTTTCATCAGTACCATCTGCCGTGATAGTGAATGTTTGCTCTTCAACATCAACACCACGTGGAGTGAATACAACATCATACTCTGAACCGCTTTGTAAGCCAGTTAAGCTGTATGAACCATCAGAACCACTTGCTGCTGTTTTAATTCTGTTTGCTTGTGCATACTTAACTAAAGCACCTGTGAATGGGTACGTATTATCTTGGAAATCTTCGCTCGCGTTAGAACAAGAATAAGTTACATTGATATTCTCATTAACGATTTCGTAAGGTTGAACAACTGGAATTGAAATTGGACCACATACTAATTGTGAGCTGAAACCCCATGAGTTACCTAGTAAATCACGTACAGAGATACGAGCATTTAATGTATTCCATAAGCCATACTTAGCTGCAGCACGTAAGAATAGGTTACCGCTGCCAGATTTAATACGGCGGCTGTATGAGAATTGAGGAGTATCAATATCAATAATTAATGGTACGCTACCAGGGTAGCCACCTAATGCGAAAGTTGGTACCGCTGTACAAGCTGGGAAGCTCCAAAGGAAAGGCCAGCCAGATAAGTGATTAGTAGAAACAGTTGCATTACCGTCAGCGTCTACTGTTACAGAATCTTCTGTTGCCCACTCACCAGTATCTTCGTTATAAGACATTACACTTAGAGAATCGCCTTCAGAAATCGCTTGGCCATTAACTGTTGCTGGTAATGATGCAGTAAGAGAAATTGGGCTAGAGAAGTTTTTAACTTTTGAATCACCAGCTTTCATTTCAATATTCATCATCGAAACAGGAACTTGAACAGTAGTTGTGCTTGATTCATTTAAGCCATCAGGGATAAGGTCAATTGCTTTCGCTTTACCTGAAGCTGCGTCAACATCAGCAGTAACTACAGATAAGCTAATATCACCGTCTGCGATTGCATTACCATCTGCATCCTGTAAAACAACATCTGTACCAATTGCAACAGACGCTGAGCTTGAGTCTGCATCTGCTGATACAGTTAGTTCTTCAGCAAGTTGACCAGAAGTAGTTGTACCTGTGCCAGAAGCTGATGTTACTGTTGAATCAAGTTTCGTAAGTTGGACGAAAGCTTCAAAAGGCTCAGAGCTGTCCACTTCAGAGAAATCTAAAATTGAAGTTTTAGAAATGAACTCATCTGAAGAAACAATCATTTTAAGCGTAGAAACATCAGATGATGCTAGGTTGAATGTGAAAGAACCATCTTCAGTTGTAATAGAGGTAATAGCGTTACCGTCGATATCAACAACATTTTCAGAAGGAGCACCATCTTGGTAAAACATAATTGTTGCAGCAATTGGATTACCTGTTGATTTTTGAACTACGTTACCTGAAACGTAGAACGTTAAATCCTCAGGGGTATCAGCCACAGGAACGTCTACTGTAGGTACTGGTGGCTCAGGCACTGTGTCGTTTTTGTCGTCATCACTCAAACAACCACTTAAGCTTAAAGTGACACCTAACGCTAGCGCTAGCTTGGTTAGTTTAAATTCATTGTTTCCCATAATCGTTACCTTTCTTTCCTTTCTCGTAAAGTAATCAGACTTTTATTAGAGCAAATAGTACCGGTTTGTGCACCGAAAAAACGCCACACATGGTTATCTGTTATTGAAGGATAAGCGTACATTATATATACGTCAAGTGAACATTATATATACTTTCATTAATAAAATAAGAAAGTTCTGTCTCATCTTTCAGGTGTAACTTGTGACAACACACCGCTTTGCAAAATTATAATACAGAGCTTTGCTGTTAAAAAGCTTAACTCTATGAATATTTATAGATTATCCAACTGAACTTATGCTGACTTTGCTTTTCAGTTTGGTAATATTATTTTAAAGCATTTAAGAAAAATTTGTAACACATTTATAACTGCGCAAAACTTTCGACGTAGTCGCTAAGCTTGTCGATATCTACTACTTGTAAGCCTTGATTACTTCTTTGTACTAAGCCTTTTTCAACCAATTCTGTAACGACGCGTCTATATGCTCTTTCGGTGGTGGCAAAGCGCTCAGCTTCAGCATTTACGGTAGGGTAGGCACGCAGTAACGTTGGGTTACTGTTTTCAGCTCTTAATAAGCAATCTTTAGCTATGTTGTAGCTAAGTGGTAATAGCAGCTTATCTAAATTTATTTTTTGGTTTTCTTGGAATTTAGCGGCAATTGTTTGCGCTGTGTACAAGCTTAACTCTGGCTTTTCTAAGAGTAGTGCGCGCCAATGTTTAAGCTCAATTAGGTTATAACTTACATCGCTAAAGCACGTAACTGTGTAGATACACGGGTAGTTATTCAGTGCTTCAATTTCACCAATCAGAGTGTTGTTACAATCAAGCTGGCCCAAAAGAAGGCGTCGGCCATTACCCACGTCATAGCTGAACGACACTGTGCCACTTCTCACTAATACGAGTTTTGACAAAGGTTGATCTTGGTGGATCAGCACTTCTTTTTTAGCTTGTTGAAAACTACTGCCAGCAAATGTCAGTAATTGGTCAACAAGATAGCTTGAAAAATGATATTGAAACATTAACGCCGCTCTTCGGACAATTGTCCTATTTATTACATCTTAATGACGTTAGCATTAAGATTCTAAGAATTTACGCTAACTTGCTAGTAAGGTGATTCACGTTACTGATACCTTCATTTCCCGTGTAATGATTTTAAAGCCAAGATTATTCTTAAGCTTTACAAGGTTTTTAGTAAGTTAGCTTTTTTATTTTATTGTCAAACTAGCACAGAGTGCGTCAAAAAAAATGACAAGCTCCAATGCTAACCTAAAGCCTAGGAGAGAACAATTGAGTTGGGAATATTTAGGCTATTTAGCGTCAGCACTGTTGGTTGCTTCTTTGACAATGAGCGATGTAGTAAAACTACGCTGGCTCAACCTAGCAGGGTGTATTGCATTTACCTTCTACGGACTGGCAATAGGTGCCGTTCCGGTGGCCTTCACCAATGGTTTACTGGCGTTTGTGAATATTTTCCACATCATTAAATTAAAGCGTCAGCAAAAAGCTGACGCCGAGTAATATTATTCCTCTTTTTTATATTTTAACTCGCCCGCAATCCAAGTTTGTGTCACGTTTATATCGTGGATCTCAGAAACTGGGGCTTTGTAATAGTCTTTATCAATCAAAATAAAGTCAGCCCACTTTCCTTGCTCTAAACTACCTATCTTAAACTCTTGATGTGCAGCATAAGCACCACCTAAAGTAAACGCACGCAAAGCTTCATCACGCGATAGCAGCTCTTGTGGTCGCCAGCCACCTTCAGGAAGTTGATTATGATCCATTCGTGTAATGGCTGAATATAAGCCATCAAACGGATCAGCAAGCTCTACAGGAAAGTCAGAACCTGCTGCAATTACAGAGCCTTGCGCTAAAAAGGTTTTCCAAGCATACGCCCCTTCAAGTTGTTTTTCAGTCAGGCGCTGCTCTGCCATATGCATATCAGAGGTTGCATGAACAGGCTGCATTGAAGGAATAATTTTTAACGTTTTAAAACGAGGGATATCTTCAGGAGTCACAATTTGTGCGTGTTCAATTCGGTTACGAAGTAAAATGCCACCGGTTTTTTTAAACACATTTTCATAAGCATCGAGCACCACGTGATTGGCTTTATCACCAATTGCATGGGTGTTCGCACTAAAGCCATGAGCAAAGCTTAAGTTGAATAGCTGTTCAAGCTTTTCTTGGGTTTCAAGCATTAAGCCGTGGTGATTTTTACGATCTGCGTATTCCTCGATGAGGGCTGCGCCTCGACTGCCTAAAGCACCATCTGCATACACTTTGACACTTCGAATCGACAGCATGTCATTCATGTCTTTATATTTGCCTGCTTTGAGCATGGTTTCTAGTTGAGGATCGGCAGCACTTAGCATGGCTACGATTCTGACAGGAAGGGTATTTTGCTCAGAGCGCTGCTTGTACACTTGCCACGTGTCGTAATCGATACCGGCATCATGGGTTGATGTAATACCCAAACTTAGTAGATGTTTACCTGCATTATCTAATGCCGTATTAATGCTGGCATGGCTTGCTTTTGGTACATGTTGGGTAACAAGCGTTTCGGCTTTATCAATGAATACCCCAGAAGGTAACCCTGAATCCAGCTTTAAAATTTCACCGCCGGCAGGAGAGGGAGTTTGTTTATCAATACCTGCAAGTTCCATGGCTTTTGAGTTAACCCATACAGCATGGCCATCAACGCGAGAAAGCACTACAGGTTTGTCTTTTACATATTTGTCTAAATCAGCTGCAGTTGGAAACTCACCGCCAGGCCATTGCTCTTGATTCCAACCGCGACCAATGATCCAACCTTGTTTATCTTTGGCAAACTCAGCCAGCATTTTGCCAACCTCATCTGCCGAGTGCGTATTTCTGACATCAAGTTGTGAAAGGTTATTACCTAAACCAATTACATGGCCGTGAGCATCGACTAAGCCAGGTAACAATGTGGCTTGCTTGCCATCAATTGCGGTGGCGTCAGGGAAGCTATTTTTAATTGAGTCATTGCCTGTTTTTACGACTTTACCGTCTTTAAAAACCAGTGCAGAAAAGTGTTGGGTTTCGCCTTTGTAGGTAGGCGTGTAGCCATTTACATTATAAATAACAGTGGTGTTGGCAAAGCAGCTAAGTGAAGCTGTTGCTAGTAAGCTGATGATGAGTTTCATAATCTTCTAATAGTTTTTATTGATTTATGAAAACAGTATCAGAGTTGCAGTAAACTGCAACTCAGCAGTAAGTAAATAATTAACCGTAACGCTTTATTTGCTTGCGTAGACCTTAAATTCACTAAGCGATAATTTATTATCTTTATCGCTGTCGTAGTTTTTGAAACGTGACCACAGAGCAGGGTCTCTCGCAGACTCTGAGCGAGTCAGGTAACCATCGTCATTACGATCAAGTTGTTTAAATTTTTCACCAATACTATCTGCAGCAAAACTCACTGTGCTAGTTACACAACATAAAATTAGGCTGGCAAAGGTTAATTTTGACATTACTTTAACTCTTGTTTGTTAAATAGTGTTTAAATTCAAGGAGCGAGATTTGTTGATCTTTATCTGTATCCCACTGCGCCATGCGTTTTTGCAAGTGCGGTTGCGATGACAGTTCCTGCACAGATAAAAAGCCATTTTTATCTTTATCAAGGTGATCAAATCTTTGTTTTACATCCAATGCTAAGCTATTGAAGCTTATAGTAATTAAGGTACATGAAGCAAGCCAGAAAATTCTCATAATTACACTCCTTTATAAATAAAAGTGCTTGCCATAATTTAACTCCCAAAATTTAAATCCGTTTACACATTCCCTCTGGGATTATGGCAAGCACTTTAAGCCGTTAAGGTTTGAATTTTTCAAACTCTTGTTCAGACAGAACCTGATCTCCGTTTTCATCCAGATCGGCAAATTGCTTAAGTAGGTTATCGTGTTTGGTTGCTTCAGTTAATGAAATCTCGCCGTCGGCGTTAATATCAAACTTAGCAAATCGAACATCCATTTGTGATGCTAGAACGGTGGCGCTGATAACTAAAAACATCAGCGAGAATGCAGCTAATAGTTGTTTCATTACAATCTCCTATTGAATAAACGACTGAAACTCAGAAAATGAAATTTGGCCATCTTGGTTACTATCAATTTGCGTAAAGTTGCCATGTAATAATGCATCTTCAGATGCTTCAGCTTCACTCAAAAAACCATTACTGTCTTTATCGAGTTCGTTAAACGTTGTTTGCAAATCAAGTGCATAACTACTTAACGAGATGAGACTTATAAGCAGGGTGGCTGCCAAGGCCGTTACTTTCATTTTGTGTCCTAAATAACTAATTTGCTTAGTACTAATCAAAATCAGTGCCAATTTTAAAAGTACATAATTATCAATTGGTTATAGGTTTTATGTGGTTTTGAATGCGAAATAGTTACAGGGTGTTGTGTCTTTTTTGCAACGATTTTCAGGTGTTAAAAGTTTATCCATTTTATTTCAATGAGTTAGTTTGTTGCTAAATAGCAACTTTGTATCGGTTTTTGGGTGAAAATCAGTCCTTTTTAAGGTCGGATTCAGCGAGTGTCTAAGTTTGTTCACTAATAATCAGCATCTGCAATTATGTTGAGAGTGAATATGCAAAATAAAGTAGCGATAAAAATAAAACAGTTACTAAATTGGCGACCTAGTCTTATTGGCCAGTTCGTCTGTAGCATTTTGCTGTCTTTGCTGCCGTTATCCTTGGTGGTGATTTTATTTTTAAATGCGCTCAATAAGCAGCTTGCAGTGACTCAAGAAATCGTCGGTGACAATTACGAAATTACCAAAGCATTCAATAACCTCAAACAAGACTTAAATAGCCTTGAACGAGCAACTCGACAAAACTGGGTGCTTAAAAGTGAATCCCTCGATAGCTTAATTGCCAACAAGTGGCAATCGTCACTGCAAAGTGTCGATGAGCTCATTTTCTTAAGCCCAACCGCTGATTATGTCTCGCAGTGGCGGCAATTGGCTGAGGTATTACAGTTTGCGCATCAACATTTATTAATAGAACAAAAGCAAGATGGTGAGCTGTTTGCACCCGCTAGTAAGCTTATCAGTGAGCAAACAAATTGGCTCAAAGAGCAAAATGAATTACGCATCACAAAAAATCAGCAGCAATTAAAAGCACTTCAAGCTTCATTTATTAATTGGTTAGTTGCGTTAATTCCACTCACGTTATTGGTCGGGGGCGGGTTTCTTTGGCGGATCAGCGGACGGCTCAGGGAACTCACACATGTTATTGATAAACTTGGACAAGGCCATTGGCAGCAAAAAATTCAAGTTCGAGGCTCCTCAGAGTTAGTTGAATTAGGTAACAAACTAGAGTGGGTTCAAGCACAGCTACATATGCTTGAGCAGCAAAAAGATACATTTTTACGCCATGTGACACATGAATTAAAAACCCCCCTAGCTTCGATGGTTGAAGGCACAGACTTACTCGCAGATGAAATTGTTGGCCCAATCAATAATGAGCAACAAGCTGTCCTTGGGCTAATAACGCAAAGTATGGTGCGACTCAGAGCCATGATTGAAAGCTTATTGAGTTACAACGCTATTCGCACGAGTAAGCAAAGCCTAAGCGAGCTTAACTTTAACTTGATGATGAATAAAATTGAGCGTCATTTTGAGCACCGATTATCAGCGCGTGACTTATCCATTGTGTGGGTGAATGAGTTACCAAATAAAGCCTTGTTTATCTCAATTGAGCTACTTGAAATGGTGCTCATTCAGCTGACTTCAAATGCGTTAAAGTTTTCGCCGGAACATGAGTCAGTGACAATAAAAGCAAGCTTAAAACAGGGACAGTTAATTTTGAGTGTCAGCGACTTAGGAGTAGGGATAGAGGATACTGAAAAAGCCGCTGTATTTGGGGCTTTTTACCAAGGAAAAAATGCAAAACAACATACTGAAATGGGCAGCGGGCTTGGTTTAACCATAGTTAAAGAAACCGTTGAACAATTAAACGGTAAGCTCTCTATTACAGATAATGAGCCACAAGGGTGTGTATTTACAGCCATTTTACCAATTCAATTAACCCAAGGAGTTAACTGATATGGGCTTAGCGAATAAAGCCAGTTTTATGCTTGTTATAGGCACACTTTTTATAACAGGGTGCACGATCACGCAAAAGCATGTTGAGCCAGAGCAAGTAGAGCCGACAACAGATGTGAAACCTCAAGGGCAACCTAATCCCAAGCCTCGGCCGAAAAGTGAGCCGTTATACCCGCCTGCAAGTACAGTCATTGCTTGGCATGCAGCCAAGTGTGGTGGCTTTAAAGCGTCTTCTGATAAAGCAAATTATGTTGGCGAAAATGAGCTAAAGCGTCTGTTTGAGTCAATTTGTTTACTCGGTGCTTCAGAGCCAGAAAAAGCCCTTAATCAGCTTGAAAAAAGTGACCATGCTTTTTATTGGCCAGATGATATTAAGCAGTATCTATGGTTACAAAAACAATATTTACAACAGAATTTAGCGGCAAAACAAGCTAAGCAAGCACTGAGTGATGAAATGGAAAAAACCTTATCGTCGCTTGCGACTATCGAACAACAACTTCTGCTACGTGAAGAAACCAAGGAGCAGTAATCATGAATGAAGTAACAAAACCACGGGTTTTATTAGTAGATGACGATGCGAGTTTATTAAAGTTACTAGCGATTAGAATTGAGTCTAAAGGCTATTTGGTTAGTACAGTTGAAAGTGGCATTGAGGCATTACAAACGCTAAAAAACCAAACCATGATGCGGTGATCACCGACTTAAGAATGGATGAAATGGACGGCATGGCTCTACATCGCCAGTTACAAAGTCGTTATCCTTCAATGCCGGTGATTATGATGACAGCACATGGTTCGATACCTGATGCAGTGGAAGCGACGAAGCAAGGTATATTTGCGTTTATTACCAAGCCTGTAGATAAAGATGAGCTGTTCGACAGCCTTGCTAAAGCTATCGAGATCCATGGTGTACACGGCGATGAAACACCGACACAAACCAATATTGTCACCCGTAGCGGGGCGATGTTGCATTTACTTGAGCAAGTTAAATTGCTTGGTCCAACGCAAGTGAATGTGTTGATCTCCGGTGCTAGTGGAACAGGTAAAGAGCTGCTTGCACAAGCGATACATCAACACAGCCATGTTAGTGATGGGCCATTTGTGGCAATTAACTGCGGCGCAGTGCCGGGAGAGCTTTTAGAGTCTGAATTATTTGGGCATAAAAAAGGCGCATTTACAGGTGCAGTCAAAGACCATCAAGGTTTGTTTCAACAAGCACAAGGTGGTACCCTTTTTCTAGACGAAATTGGTGATATGCCTCTAAATTTACAAGTAAAACTGCTGAGGGTTTTACAAGAGAAAACCATTCGCCCTGTAGGCTTTCAAGAAGAGATCCCAATTGATGTGCGGGTGGTGTCGGCGACCCATAAGAACCTCCCAGAGGCAATCAATAATCAGCAGTTCCGTGAAGATTTATATTACCGATTAAACGTGGTGAACTTAAAATTGCCTCCGCTTTGTGAACGCCGAGAAGATATCAGTTTGCTAGCACAGCATTTTGCATGTCTAATTGCTAAACGTATGGGGCAAGATCAAAAGCAGTTTGCCAATGATGCAATGCATGCGTTGGTTCGCTATGACTGGCCGGGTAATATCCGTCAATTACAAAATGTGATAGAGCAAGTTGTAGCCCTTACACCTGGTAAAGTGATTGCTGCTCAGTTAGTTGAGAGTGCATTAAATAGTAATGTTAGTATTGCTGAGCCACTTTCGTTAAATGATGCAAAAAAAGAATTTGAGCGAGATTATTTAATTAATACGCTGAAAATGTCAGCGGGTAATGTTGCCGAAGCCGCAAAGCTTGCGAAACGTAATCGCTCAGATTTTTATAAATTAATCAAAAAGCACAACATTAATGTTGAAAGCTTAATATAAGGAAAAACATGGCGCTTTTTTTAGTCTATCTGGGCGGTCGTATTCAAGGTTGCCACATTGAAATGCACGACGTTCGATTTGTCGTAGGTGATAACATTGAACAAACCTACTCAAAACTAAAAGCACAATGGGTGGGTGATAAAAACAATGTGCATATGGATAGCTACATGCGAATTCAGCACATCGATGGCTATCAGGTCGAAGTGGTTGATACTGCGCATCACCAAGCCGAAAAACTGTATTTTGTGAATTTAGGTGCTTACCGAGCTGATAGTCTTGCGGAGCAACATGATTTTGCATTGTACGTTGCGCGTAGCAGTGAAGAAGCAAAGCAACGCGCTAAAGAGTCTTTATTGGCGGGAATGACTCATCTTCATAAAGATGACTTACACGATGTAGACGATTGTTTTGCGATTGATTTGTTAGATAGCAACTTATCAATAAAATTAACGCCAAGCGGGCAAGCTCAAGCAATGAAGCCCGATTGGTTTGGCTATTACGTTCTTTGATCTAATCTTGGTTATCGTTTTTACTGGCAACTTTAAAGGCGATAATCACCAATCCAAACAAAGCAAATGGCAGTGCAGCGAGTAAATACTCAACGGTATGGCTGTCTTGATAGTTAGGCTGAAGTAGGAAGTGACCTGCAACACAAAGTAAAATAGCCACGAACAAAACGGGCAGTAAAATCAGTTCTTTTTTAGGTGAGTGTTTTTTCATTACAAGGCGTTATATTCCAAAGGTGCGCCATTGTAATGATCTCAGCTTACTCAGGTCAAATAAGTTGCTTTATAGTTTGCTTTATATTGCGCTGTATCAACTTTTTTTGTGTCAGCTTTTACAGGCTGCTTTTTTGGAGCCGCTGGTTTATCGGTTGCTTCATTATAGCTAAATAGCCCCATAATGAACTCAATCTCTTCACGTTGTAATCCAGATCGCATAATGCCCTCCAAAGAATAATTTGCCTTTTGTATTACAAATATTACGTCCTGTAATCTGAATTATCGGTGAATACCCAGTCATTAAACTGTAATCATATGTAACGCAAATATGCTTATTTAATAGGCAGCTCCACAGTAAACACAACACCTGTGCCATCATCTAAATTTTCTGCCAATAC
This sequence comes from Pseudoalteromonas sp. T1lg21, assembly GCF_002964625.1. Lineage (NCBI taxonomy): Bacteria > Pseudomonadati > Pseudomonadota > Gammaproteobacteria > Alteromonadales > Pseudoalteromonadaceae > Pseudoalteromonas > Pseudoalteromonas sp. T1lg21. Next base: position 521,831 of record NZ_PQBX01000056.1, on the reverse strand, counting down.
TTTACCGTGATGGTAATCACAAATAAGCCTTACAATATAAAGACCTAAACCCAAGTGTGGCTGCTGCTGATGTTGTTGACTTCTCACCGAGACCATTGAGTCGAAAATGTGTTCAACTAAACCGTCAGGGAGCAGAGGCCCTTGGTTGCTAATTGTTAATAATGCATGGTGCTCTTGCTTGGTTAAACTGACTGAAATTGTGCTTTGCGAGGTTTTAAACTCAAGTGCGTTGTTGATGAGCTTATCGAGTAATTGGGCAATAAATTCTGGTGCGCCACTAACATTTAACGGCTCTTTATATAGCGACAAGGTAAATAGGCTTTCACCATAGGTTATTTGATAGCCCTGCATGCAACCGGTGATCACCTTGGTCAGGTCAAACTCTTCTGCCTCGGCACTTTGAATACTTTGTTCAAGGCGCGTTGCTTCACTCATGGTGGTAATAATTTTACCTAACCGCTCAACCCCTTCACTGGCACGGTCGAGGTATTTTTGACTCAGTTCAGATTGCGGCTGCATTTGTAAATTTTCAAGTGATGAGCGCACAACAGCCACGGGCGTACGCAGCTCATGGGAGAGTCGTGATGACATATTTTCTAAGTAATCAGTATAACCACTTAAACGGCTAACAATGTTGGCAAAGCTGCGAGAAAGGTCGCCAATTTCGTCATTCGAATCGGCATAAGTAATTTTGCCGGTGATGCGCCCTTGGGCATCAATGGCTTGCTCGGCGTTGTCACGTAAGCGGCGAATACGGCTGGAAATTCTTGAAGCAAAAAAGAATAGCGTCACAGTGCCTACAAGCATCACTGCTAAAATGACATTAAAGAGCTTCTCTAACGATTTATTACGTAGGGTGCGCACGCCATTGGTGGTTTCTTCTGCGATTACTGCACCAATGACTTTGTCTTGGATCCAAATAGGGTAGGCCGCCGATAAAATAACGGCTTTGTTATCTGGAGTTAAGCGCCATGATGATGCAGGTTTCCCATTTAAAGCACTGGCTATGTGAGTACCTTGCATCGCTGCTACATCATGTAAGGTATCAATAAACTCATTTTCTGGGCGAGTTAAAATTTTATAGTAAAGTGGGTGTAAGTAATCTTGCTCAAAGCGTTGCCACCAGGTTGTTGCGGGCTCCTCTTTTAGGCCGTCTGCCCAAACGCCATCGGCATGATGAATTGAGCCTGATTGTGCAAGTACGCGATGATGGTTATCGACGACCCAAATTCGGCTGCCACTGTGGCCCATGCCTTTCAAAATACGGTTAATTTCTGGTGAAGGCACTAAAACAGAGCCGATATCATTGGGATTTTGTAGGTTTGAGGTCGACATAAGCTGAGGCTCAACCTTGTCTTCATCCCAATCTTCAACCGCAAAACCAAGCTTATTACCTAGCATCGAAAGCGGGAAACGCAGCTCTATGTTGTAACCTGTGTCGGTGCTTTTAAAATAGCCTTGGATTTTAGTGACAGGCTCTTGTGTCGTAGCATCAAAGGCATTAACCCAACCATCTTGACGGGCAGCCACCACATAACTTTTAAATTCACCTTCAGGTGTTTTTAGCATGATCTGTAAGTGATCATTACGGGTAAAGCTGAGCACATTTTTAGCACGGTACACCAGTGAGCTATCAGTGACTTTAAATGCCGCATAAAGGTAGTTTTCGTATTTGCCTACCATGTGATCAAAACTTAGATCACTATCTTGATGATCATTACTTAACCCCTGTAAATAGCGTTTGTCATAATGCCAAAATAAGCTTTGATAAGGTTGCCATTCCGACAATTTGCCATCAAGTTGAATCGGGTTATTTAGATTATAGGCGTATAAATCTCGACCTTTTACAACTTGATCTAAAAAGTTGGTTTGCGAGTCAAACAAAGCAGGGCGTTCATGTAATGCGGTAGCGAGTGCACGGGTGGTGCCCACTAAGGTTTTTTCTTGCCCTTGTCTTAAGAACTTTTCCATTTCCCAAACATACTCATAGCCAAGCCAAGGCAATAAAAATAAAAAGCAGGATAAGAAAATAAACTTTGTTCTGAGCCCCAAGCGCAGCATTAAGCTTGCTCCCAGCGATAACCCATACCGTAAACGGTATCAATGCAGTCAAATGCATCATCTAAAGCAATAAACTTTTTACGAATGCGTTTTACATGCGAGGTAATGGTGCTGTCATCAACATAAATTTTCGCATCACTCATTAATTCGTTGCGGCTTTTAACATGGCCTGGACGCTGCGCAAGTGAATGCACCATCCAAAATTCTGTCACGGTTAAATCAACCAGTTGCTCTTGCCAAAACACCTGCATGCGCTGGGTATCTAACTTTAATGGGCCGCGATGCAAAAGAGCGGTTTGATCGGCGGGTTGATCGAAGGCATCAAGGCGTCTAAACAAGGCACCAATTCGAGCAGCAAGATGCGCCATACTGATGTCTTTGGTTAAGTAATCGTCGGCTCCCATGCGCAGGCCGCATACGGTATCAATTTCGCTATCGCGGGCGGTTAAAAATATAATCGGTAAGGTTTTAGAAAGACTGCGTAATGTTTGGCAAAGTAAAAAACCACCATCCACTTCATGGCCAAGGCCAATATCAACAATGGCTAAATCTGGTAAAGATTGACTAAATGCCAGTTCAGCACAGGCTCTGTCAGCAAAGCCTACAACTTGATAGCCCTGAGCACTGAGCATTTCTGTGTAGTTTTCGCGGATTGCTGTTTCATCTTCAACGATTGCTATTTTCTTCATTGTTAATACTTACTTAAATTCTTTCTATAGCGAACTATACCTAATTTTTTGCCTTGCGTACTGGCAAAAACGCGATTGCCATTTTTCTGCCACAATTGCTCAGCAGTTTGCCTTTTTTGATCCCCTTTATTGCCATTTCGACTTGTTTTAATAGCTCCATACCAAGTTCGCAACACCAACCAATGTTGCCAAGCAATTAAGTAGAAAAAGGATTAAACCATGAAAAAATTAATTATTGCCGCTGTTATTACGTCTGCTGTATCTGTAGCCCCTTTTGCAGAGGCTGCGAGTAAAACAAAGCAAGAAACACCAAAAGAAACAGCCATTGGCTTAGGTGCTGGCGCAGTTGTCGGTGGTTTGTTAGGAGGCCCAGTGGGCGCATTTGTTGGCGCGTTTGCTGGCGGTTTAATTGGCGAAAAAGAAGCGGCAGACAACACTATTGATGAACAAGCCCACGCATTAGTTGTAATGAAAGAGCAAACCGCAGATTACCAACAAGTGATTGCCGATAACGCAGCCCTAAGTGAGCAGCTTGAATTATTAGCTGACGAAAAAGAGCAGTTACTACAAGCCCAATTAAACACCTTATTGGCGATGACGGTACAGTTTAAAACCGGCTCTAGCGAAATAGCCCCGCACTTTGCTAATCAACTCGACAAAGTCGCACAGTTACTGATTGCCCAGCCAAATCTGGCTATCGACTTAAATGGCTTTGCAGATCAGCGTGGTGATGAGTTGGCTAATTTAATGCTTTCAAAACAGCGTGTAAATGCAGTGCAAAGCTACTTAATTAAACAAGGTGTGCCTCATACGCGCTTAACCGCAACTGCCTTTGGTGAGCAGCAAAGTGTTGCCGATTCAAATAACTACGAAGACAACGTGTTTGACCGCCGCGTAACCTTAACGACACGCCCTGTGTCACAAAGCAGCTTACGTACAGCACAAAGTAACCACTAATTCATCGGTCGATGGAGTGACATATTATGTTGAGTAACCGTACCAAAAGGCTCCTTTTTGGGAGCCTTTTTATCCTCTTATTAGGTTATGCAGTTAACCCTGCATTTGCAGCCAATGCCAGTGCCGAACTGCGATTTTATGATGATTCAAATAGCCAAGTGTCGTCGGGCTTATTAGTGAAAAACGATGTCACTATGACGCTCACTGGGCTTATTAATCATGTTGTTGTTAAACAGCGTTATCAAAACCCGCACCCGTTTGCGGTTAATGCCCGTTATGTGTTTCCGTTACCTGATGAAAGCGCAGTTCATGCCATGCAAATGCAAATTGGTGAGCGCATTATCACCGGTAACATTGCCCTTAAACAGCAGGCAGAACAGCAATTTGAGCAAGCTCAAAAACAGGGTAAACGCGCCGCTTTAGTTCGTCAGCAGCGTGCGAACATTTTCTCAACTGATGTGGCAAACCTTGGAGCAGGGGAAGAGATTGAAATTACCTTGCAATACCAAGAGATAATCGGTTTTCGAGATGGTGTGTTTTCACTGCGTTTTCCAACCACTATTACACCGCGCTACGAACCTTTAACGGCAGAACTGCAGCAAAAAGCGAATCTAGAAACAACAGACACAGAACAACAGAACGACGCAACAGCTAACACAGTGCAAGTGGCATCAGCGTGGCTAAAGCCTGTTTTTCATCGTACACAAAGCCAAGAGTCTGATGCGAGCCTAAACCTTGCAATTGCGATGGATATTGGCCTTGAACTCAGTGATATCAGCGCTAATTTAGCGGGTATGCAAATCGATAATCCAAGTTTTGGTCGCTATCAATTATCACTTAATCGTGATGTTCCAATGGATAGAGATTTTGAGCTGACATTTAAACCCCTTGATAAAGCTCACTCTCAGGCTGCATTTTTTACCGAAACAGTAGCAGGGCAAGAATATGGTTTACTGATGTTAGTACCGCCAAGCGATCACTTTACCTCGCAAGCTCGTCTGCCTCGTGAAATGGTGTTTGTTGTTGATACCTCCGGCTCAATGCATGGTCAATCTATGGAGCAGGCCAAACAAGCCTTGTTTTATGCCCTTTCGTTATTGGATGAAAATGATAGTTTTAACATCATCGGCTTTGATAACGAAGTGTCAGTGTTAAGTGACACGCCAATGATTGCCAATGACTTTAACATTCGTCGTGCAGAGCGCTTTATTTATGGCTTACAAGCTGATGGCGGCACTGAAATCGCAAAAGCACTGACTCAGGTACTTGATGGTAAACAGCATGATGGCTTTGTACGCCAAGTGGTGTTTTTAACCGATGGCAGTGTGGGTAACGAAACGCAGCTATTTAAACAAATTCAAACAGATTTAGGTGACAGCCGACTCTTTACCGTCGGTATTGGTAGCGCGCCTAATAGCTTTTTTATGACCAGAGCTGCTGACATTGGTCGTGGTACATTTACTTTTATAAGTAGCACCAGCCAAGTACAGCCAAAAATGCAGCTACTTTTTGATAAGCTGGCGCATCCAGCTGTTACTGAGCTTGCTCTTGAAGGTGACAAAGCAGCCCTTGAGTATTGGCCATCGCCATTACCTGACTTGTATTTTTCAGAGCCGGTTTTGGTTGCCGTGAAGCTTGATGGTAGTCAGCACTTAACATTAAAGGGGCATACAAACACAGGGCCAATGATGATTAATTTAGCAACTGCCAATGCTGCAAACGGCGAAGGTATCGCTAGACTCTGGGCCAGACAAAAAATTAAATCGCTGCTGCTTTATAACGAAAAACAAGCGGTACGCGCAGAAGTCGAAACATTAGCACTTCAGCATCATTTACTTAGCCCTTTTACGGCCTTTATTGCAGTTGATAACTACGCGGGGAATGAGATTGCAGAGCGTTCAATGCAAGTACGAAATAAACTTCCTAATGGCATGACACTGCCACAAACTGACGGACAAAGCCGAGTGTTTATGTTACTTGGGTTGTTGCTGCTTACATTCTCATGGTTATGGCAATGGCGACGCTAAATAAAGCGCTGCCAGTTTGCAGCACCTTACTTGGCATCGCATTGTTTGTTAATGGCGGTTATATGCAGGCGAAAGCTTGGCTGGCACAGGCATTGATTGAATCAGCTTGGCAGCAAGCTTTGCAAAGTCCTAATCAGCAAGTAAGGCCTTGGTTTTACGCCGATGGTTATGTCACTGCACACATAAATTGGCCAAGTCAGCAGCAAGAATTGACTGTACTTGCCGGTGCGTCGGGGCGAAACCTTGCGTTTGCCCCCGGGCATTTTTTGCCAAGTGGTGAACTTGGCAGCTCAAAAGGGGTGTTAATAGCTGGCCATAACGACACCCACTTTGCATTTCTAAAACATGTCGCAGTGGGTGAGCAGTTCAGTATGCAGTTGCAAAGTGGCCAGATTGAGCACTATCAAGTTCGTAGCATTGATGTTATTCATCAAAATGAACAGGGCTTTTTAGCACAATCAGGCCTTTATTTATTAACCTGTTACCCTTTTGACTCGTTAGCTTCAGGGACAGAGTTTAGGCTATTGGTGTCGGCTGATAAATTATCGTCGTCTACGTCAACTTTCAGCTCTTGATGACGTTGACTAACAATAACACCGGCGAATACCACTGCAATACTCACCCATTGCCATAGTGTGAGTACTTCGCCAAGTAAAATAGCTGACAAAATTAACGCAAAAATTGGAATGAGGTTTGAATAAGCCGCAGCGGTTAATACCGACACTTTACTAATGGCGTAGTTGTACATGCCATAGCCGCCTAAAGTGACACATGAGCCTAAATATAAAATGCTCAGTAGGGCACTTAAGTCGTGCTGATTTTCGCTGGGTAGTTCGATGAAAAATAAAAAAGGCGCAAAGAATAAGCTACCACTGAACCCTTGAATTGCTATTAAGGTCAGCGGTGAGTAACGAGTGACTAAGTGTTTTACGCTCACGGTATAAAACGCGGCACACACCATCGCCATCAACTCTAAAAAGTTACCAAGCAGTGGGTTAGGGGCTTGCTCAGTGCTTGGTGATAATAGCGTTAATAAAATACTGCCACCAATACACAAGGTAAAACCAACGACGATGGCTTTACTGATGTACTCTTTTAATATTAAGAACGCCAAAATAGCGACGATAATTGGTAAACAAGAGACAATTACCCCAGCTTGCGATGCTGAAGTGTATTCAAGAGCATGCCCTTCAAATAAATAATAGAAACAAGGCTCAGCCAGTGACATACCAATTAAGTACTTCCAGTCACCTGGTTTGAACTCAAAGCGGATCACATAGCGCCATAAACATAAGCTAATCAATAACGTGGTTAGCATTCTTAAGAAAATGACTAACACAGGATCATAAACATTGATTGCATGCTTTAATGCAATGTAGGAGCTACCCCATAAAAAGGTCGCGATAATTAAGCATAAACTGGCTGGCATAGGTGTCGCTATTGAGTAAAAAAACGAGAGCGCGATCCTAGCATGAATTTTTTTAACTTGTTCAAAAATTGTTAGCTGGTATATATATACCCAAACTCCCTCAATATGCAGAATATAAGAATCAAATGCAAAGGCCACACGTCGTTGTTGTAAAGCTGGGCACAAGCGTGCTGACAGGCGGTACCGACAAATTAGATAAAGCACACATGGTTGAACTTGTTCGCCAATGTTGTGAATTAAAAAAACAGGGTTATCAGGTTGTTTTAGTATCAAGCGGCGCGGTTGCTGCAGGTCGCGAGCAACTCATTACCCCCTGTGGTCGTTCTTTGATTGAAAAACAAATGCTTGCCGCAATCGGCCAAGGACAGCTTATTCATATTTGGCAGAGTCTGTTTGCTTTGTATGGTGTGAATGTTGGACAAATGCTATTGACCCGTGCCGATGTGGAAGACCGTGAACGTTACTTAAATGCCCGCGATACCTTGAATGCACTTCTAGCGCACAATGTGGTGCCAATTATTAACGAGAACGACGCTGTAGCCACCGCCGAAATTAAAGTCGGCGATAACGATAACTTATCTGCTTTAGTCGCAATATTAGCGAATGCTGAAAAGCTGTTATTGTTAACTGATCAAGAAGGCTTATTTACAGGCGATCCTCGCTCTGATGCCAATGCAACACTAATCAATGAAGTGTCTCACATTAATGATGAACTCAGAGAGCTCGCTGGTGGCAGTGGCACAACCCTAGGTACCGGAGGTATGGCAACCAAACTGCAAGCGGCCGATATTGCACGTCGTGCTGGTGTTGAGGTAATTATTGCTAAAGGGGCAGGCAAGAATGTGATTTTAAATTGCATGGCTGATAAGCTTCCAGGTACGCGCTTTTTAAAACTCACCGCACCAAAAGATGGCCGTAAAAAGTGGCTTCTAGCAGGGCCTAAAAGCACGGGGCAATTAGTGATTGATGATGGCGCAAGCCTTGCGCTTAAAGAACGTGGCGCAAGCCTTTTGGCAAAAGGCGTAAAAAGTGTGCGAGGGCAGTTTGAGCGCGGTGATGTGATTGAAGTGGTGACGAGCCAAGGACAATGTATTGCTAAAGGTCTTGTTAATTTTAACCACCAAGAAATTGATCAAATTAAGGGCTGTCATTCGTCGCAAATTACTGAGTTGCTTGCATTTGCACCAAGCAGTGAAGTAATTCACCGAGATGATATGATTTTGTTATAGTTTTTTAGTAATTCTGATAAAGTTAACTAAACTAAAGTAATATGCGGTTTTGGGGACTTTTAAATGGCGGCTAACGCTTGCGGACATGACTGGGTTGTAGAAATCACCCAACAAGAAGAAGAGCCTGAGCTCGATCAGGCGCTTATTAATGCCGTGAGCGAATTAGATGAATTTTCTCGTTTCGCTATTTACATCAATAAGTTTTTTAAACCTGGCCTGCCTGCCAGGCTGCTAAATAAAGATTCAGTTATCGAAGAGCTCAGTGAACATGAAGTCAATGAGCTCATCGAAAAAGTAAGCCGTAATAAAATTCGCATCAGTCGCAACTACGGCTTTATTTCTACTTATGTGCCTATTTATTACATGGGCAATGTGGTTGGTGTACTGGTTATTGAATCTGAAAAAGAGCTTTCAGAGCGCTGTAGTATGCTCGCCATCTACATGCTGAACATCTATGCGAATCAACTGTCGTTACTTTATAAGTCGCAACTAGACCCTTTAACTGAGCTTTTAAACAGACAAACCTTTGATAAAAAAGTGATTGAAATTGCAGCCGATGCCGCAATAGAACATATTGAACCTGACTCTAAGCATCGTCATTGGTACTTGGCTATGGTCGATATAGACCACTTTAAACGTGTAAATGATAACTATGGTCACGTTATTGGCGATGAAGTGATCTTGTTAGTGGCGCAGCTATTAAAAAATAACTTTCGCTTTGAAGATTATGTTTTTCGTTACGGCGGCGAAGAATTTGCTGTGTTATTTCAAGCAAGTGACGAGCTCGATGCCCGTAATGCCCTTAATCGCTTTCGTGGCTGCGTAGCAGAATACCCCTTCCCGCAAGTCGGTAACTTAACAGTGAGTAGCGGTTTTATGCCAATCTACGAATTTGAAATGGTTGCCAGTCTGGTCCAAAAAGCCGATAAAGCCTTATACCATTCTAAAAATATGGGCCGCAATCGCGTGACTGCCTATTCCGAGTTAGATATTCAACAAAGCCAACCTCAAGATGATTCAATAGAGCTGTTTTAAGGTGTTGCAGCGCGCTTTGCTGTGTTAAAATTGCCCACTATTTTTTAGAGCCCTATTGAGAAGGTAAGATGAAGTTTGTTCGTTGGTTGTTAGGCCGCATCATTTTGTTTTTTGATTTTGTATTCACACCACGTAGTAAGAAGCGTCCAGCAGCAGAGCAAGCGGCGCTTGATTCAGTGACATCACAATTTAAGCTATATCAATTTAAAGCTTGTCCATTTTGCGTGAAAGTACGTCGTGCAATTAAACGCCAAGGTCTTTCAGTTGAAACTCGTGATGCCAAAGGCAACGAGCAATTTCGCCAAGAGCTTTTAGAGCAGGGCGGAAAAGTAAAAGTGCCTTGTTTACGTATTGAAGAAAACGGCCAAGTAACTTGGTTGTATGAATCAAACGATATCATTGCTTATTTAGATAAAGTCGCTGCTTAAAGCGGCTTTTCACTTCGATTATAGCCCGTGCTGTGCTAGCATTTGGGCAAATTTTTAATTGTCTTTTGAGAGATATAACCATGACAATTCGCACCCGTGTTGCTCCGTCACCGACAGGCGACCCGCACCTAGGTACTGCATACATCGCATTATTTAACTACTGTTTTGCTAAGCAGCAAGGCGGTGAGTTTGTGTTACGTATTGAAGATACAGACCAAGTTCGTAGTACGCCAGAATCAGAGCAAGCTATTATGGATAGCTTGAAATGGTTAGGCTTAAACTGGGATCACGGTCCAGATGTAGGCGGTGAGTTTGGTCCATACCGTCAGTCTGAGCGTAGCGATTTATATAAGAAATTTGCGCATCAACTTGTTGAACAAGGTAAAGCGTTTTATTGCTTTGCTACGAGCGAAGAACTAGACCAAATGCGTGAAGAGCAAATGGCCGAAGGCCTGCGCCCTAAATACGATGGTCGTGGTTTAAATCTTTCTGAAGATGAAATTAAAGCAAACCTTGAAGCGGGTAAGCCTTACGTAATCCGTATGAAGATCCCAAGCGAAGGCACGTTTAAGTTTAACGACTACCTACGTGGCGACATTGAGATCCCATGGGAAAACGTAGACATGCAAGTGCTACTTAAAGCGGATGGTTTCCCAACTTACTTCCTTGCCAACGTAGTTGATGATCACCACATGCAAATTAGCCACATTTTCCGTGGTGAAGAGTGGATCAACTCAGCGCCTAAGCTATTAAAATTATACGAAGACTTCGGTTGGGAAGCGCCGGTACTTGGTCACTTACCGCTTCTTCGTAACCCAGATAAATCAAAGTTATCGAAGCGTAAAAACCCAACATCAATCAACTACTATAAAGAAATGGGTTACTTACCAGAGGCGCTATTAAACTATTTAGGCCGTATGGGTTGGTCAATGCCAGATGAGCGTGAAAAGTTCACACTAGATGAGATGATTGAGCACTTTGATATGAAACGTGTGTCGCTAGGCGGCCCTATTTTCGATATCGATAAGCTTAGCTGGTTAAACGGTATGTGGATCCGTGAAAACTTATCTGATGCAGAATTAATGCAACGTTTTGTTGATTGGAAATTTAATACTGAGCTATTCGCTAAAGTATTGCCAGAAGCAAAAACGCGTATTAATACGCTTTCTGACATGGTTGACCTAGCGGGTCACTTTGTAGGTGGTATCCCAAGCTATGATCCTGCGCTATTAACAGCAGGTAAAGCAGGTGAAGATGCAACGCGCCAAGCGTTACAGTTCTTCATCTGGCAATTAGAAGGGTTACGCAGTTGGGAAAAACCAGCGATTTTTGCTATCGCAAAAGAAGTGGCCACTTTCCATGAATTGAAGATTAAAGACTTCCTTGAGCCAATCTTTGTGGCGATCACTGGTAAGACATCTTCAACATCAGTACTTGATGCGATGGAGATTTTAGGCTCTGACTTATCACGTGCTCGTTTACGTGTAGCATTAGCGCATATTGGTGTGTCTAAAAAGCAAGCTAAAAACATTGAGCGTGCATACCGCGATTATCCACAAGCATAATCGTGATAAAACTTCCAAAAACCGAGCTCTATGCTCGGTTTTTTGTTTATAGCTGTAGCTGTTAAAAGTGCCAGCTCTGTAATAAATAAAACGAAGTTGGCCTCAGTAACTATACGCCTTACCTTTACATACCGTGGCAACATCGCAGTTTTGGTCGTCACTGGTAAAGTCTTTACAGCTTTCTACCCAGTAGCCATTACCGCCTCTATTTACTACTTCAAGTTTTAGCTGCTCAATAGCGATACTATTTACCTCTGTAGGGTTGTAGCCACCAGATTGCACTGAGCGTTCACCAAGACAACTAAGCCCTTCAACCTCACCTAAATAATAGGCGCCGCTTTCAATAACCTGTTGTTCACTTATAAATTCTTGTAATCGCTGTTTTTCAAATTCATAGGTAAACAAATTATAGGGGCTGTTTAGTCTTATACCTATGTTGCCGCAGGCTGACAAAGTTGCAAAGGTGATGAGTAAAATTAGTAGTCTAGTCATGTTTTTCACCTCAATTTAGTTTTCTTACTTTATCGCTAAAAGTGCATATGTGTTGTAAAAAATTGTTGGCTAAAACTGAATAAATGCATTTAATCATGCACTTTAATATGACTAAAATGCGATTGAAAATGTAACTGAATGTGCATGTTTGTTAACTTTGTCGATTAATTAGCTCTTAAATAAAACGATAAAAAGTTCACATTCTAATAGCGGCTGATAAATTTAGATTAGCGTTATGGCTTGTTTTATAAGCTTAAAATTGATTTTTTCGTTTTTTAGGTAATTTATTTGTTAACCCTAAGTACAAAATGCTACACGCATGTAGCTTTCTTTTAACCCCCTTTGTGATTGAATTGTCTATACAAGTGGTGAAATGGATATTCACAAATCTTGAATAACTATACTTACCAACTATCCAGGGGATACTAATGCAAGTTAAGACCTTATCGATTGCTGTTGCAGCAGCAATTTATAGCGCCAGTGCAGCTCATGCTGTCGGTATAGACCAACCATTTAAACAAGCAAATGTTTTAAAGCCAGCTAGTTTCACGACTGAAGAAATCGTCAAATTAACAGAAGAATTTCATACCGCAGACTCGCATAGCATGCTGCAGAATGACGGTTTAAACGTGCAAGTGAATGGCCAAAAGAGCAAATTCAACGCAGAAGGCCTTGATGGCGAGCATGTTTATATTGTGACACTTCGTGAAAATTCAGTTGCTCTAGAAGCGCGTAATTTTGAATCACCGCTTGCCCGCACAATGAAGGCACAAGGTGTTAGCAAAGTATTTGAACAAGGCCAACCAGCGATTGCTGCGGTAACTGAATATCAAAATAAGTTATTAAGCAAACAGCAAACAGTGATGAGCACTGTAACCGCTGTAACAGGCCGTACTGAGATGCGCCGTCAATTCACGAAAGCACTCAACGGTTTCTCTGTAAAAATGACTGAGCAAGAAGCTCGCCGCGTAGCCGAGCTTGGCAGTGTCGCAACGGTGATGCGTTCTAAAAATTATGACTTATTGTCTGATGAAGGTCCAAAGCATATCGGTGCTGATCAAATTTGGAATGGCAGTAGTGTACCAAGCGGTATCAAGGGTAAAGGCGAAGGTCAAATTGTTGGTATTATCGATACCGGTATTAATACAGATCACCCATCTTTTGCAGCCGTTGGCGGTGATGGCTATGAGCACCAAAATCCGTTTGGCGACGGTGTTTACGTTGGTGACTGTGTTGAAGAACCTGAAGAAATTCAATGCAATAACAAACTAATTGGTGTGCGTTCTTATGACGTGATCACTGATGTTTATGATGCCATGATCCCAGGCTGGCCAGCCATTGGTGAAGATTACGGTGGTCACGGTTCTCACGTTGCTTCAACAGCAGCGGGTAACGTAGTTAAAAACGTACCTTACATGGTAATGGGATTAGGTGAGCAATCTGACGGTGTTGTCATCAAAGAAGATGTTTTCCCAGAAATCTCAGGTGTTGCACCGCACGCAAACATCATCTCTTATCAAGTGTGTTACCCAGACAGTGCTGACTATGCGGGTTGTCCGGGTGAGGCATTGGTTGCAGGTATCGAAGATGCGATTTCTGATGGTGTTGATGTAATCAATTTCTCTATCGGTGGTTCTGATTCAAATGTGTGGGCTGATGCTGTACAACTTGCCTTCTTAGCAGCGCGTGAAGCGGGTATCAACGTTGCGGCAGCCGCAGGTAACAGTGGTCAAGCATGTGGCTCAGCTGAATGTTTTGGCTATCTTGATAACTCATCGCCGTGGCTTGCTCAGGTCGCAGCTACAACGCATGGTCGTTCTGTTGTTGTTGAGACGGCTGTAGAGTTCGCTGGTTTTGCCGATGAAACGCTTGGTTCAGAAGTACCAAGTTGGTCAGAAACTGGTTTAATCGGTGGTGCGGTGAATGCCAATGAGATCACCGGTGTGGTTGTTTGGGCTAAAGACTATGAAGATGTAAATGGCTACAAAGACAGCAATGGCTATTGTACTGCTGAGTATCCAGAAAACACCTTTAATTTCTATAAAGACGGCACTGAAATCGCGGGTGCAGCGGATGGTAGCACCAATGTTATTGTTATCTGTCAGCGTCATGAACCAAGCGATCCTAATGCTAACGCACGTACTGCAAAAGTAGATAACGTAAAAGCGGGTGGTGCAGACGGTTATATCATGTTTAACCGCGATAGAGATCAAGCGACTGTAACTGAAGGTTATTCATTACCGGGTGTGCACTTTACATATGATCAATGGAATGGTGTTTACCCGAATGATGGTTTAGAAGACTGGGTTGATAGTTCTTCAGAAAAAGGTCACATGATCACCATCAAAGAGACCTTGATTGAACGCCAAGTAAATGAAGAAGATGCTGACTGGTTAGCAACATTCTCATCACGTGGTCCGTCTTATTCTAATGTTGAAATTCTTGCCCCAACACTTGCTGCCCCAGGTGTGAACATTCTTGCGGCTTACTCAGATGAGCATCCGTTTACAACGCCACACGGTCAAGATTATAACGCAATTAGTGGTACGTCTATGGCTTCACCACATGTTGCTGGTGCCATGGCGTTACTTCGTCAAATTCACCCTGATTGGTCAGCCACTGAAGTGCAGTCAGCATTAACCATGACTGCTGATAACGTGGTTAAATACCATCGCTTAAATGATAAAACTGACGTCGTTGATACTGCTGAAATTTACCGTGCTGGTGCAGGTCGTATTAATGTTGCTAAAGCTGCTAAAGTAGGCTTTGTAATGGACGAAACAGCAGAGAACTTCTTAGCTGCAGATCCATTCAATGGTGGTACTCCACATCAATTGAACTTACCTAACCTAGTTGATTTTACTTGTGCACCTGAATGTCAGTGGGTTCGTACTATCACAGCAACTGAAGATGGTACGTGGACGGTTGAGCACGGTGACGTGGTGAACTGGTCATTTGATACCAATAAACAAGCTGTTCAAAATGGTGTAAACATTGAGGTTTATCCGAAAACCTTCTCACTGAAAAAAGGCGAAACGCAAACTATCGTTGTGAAAGCATCAATCATGGATACCCAAGATTGGTTTAGTAACTCAGAAGTTGAGCTGCATTCAAACTTACACTTTAAAGCCGCTGAAGAAGGTATTTCAGACGCTCATTGGCCAATGGCATTTAAATATGACCGTGGTGATTTACCATCGCGCTTAAATAAGGTGATCCACACTGATCAAGGATCATTTACTGCACCTAACATTCAACTACCAAATGTTGATGCACCTGTTGCGCGTGTATATCAGCCTGTGAAAGCAGAAGTCGAAACGATTTCATTGCCTAAAGATAACGACAAAACTTATCCGTGGTCGATTAATCGTGTTGAAGGTTCAGTCGATGCGAGTGATGTACTGGATGAGGCAACATTCACTAAGTTCATCAGTGTACCTGCTAACAGTAAGCGTTTAACGGTTGAAATCATGGGTTCTGAATCAGAACTTGCTGGCACAAACGATGCTGGTAATGCCCTTATCTATGTAGGTAAAGACTACAACGGTGATGGTCAGATTCAAGTTCAAGACGAAATCCTATGTGTATCTAACCATAAACTTTATAACAACTTCTGTAATATCAATAACCCTGAAGAGGGTGAATATTGGGCTGTTATTTATAACTCATACAAAAATGATTACCCAGAAGGCGATATTATTGAGACATTTAGCTTCACAACAGCTGTTGTATCTGGGCAAGTATCAGAGCAGTTGAGTGCTACTTTACCGCAAAGCAATGGTATTAACACAGTTGATATGACTATTAACTGGGATATGGAAATGGACGTTGATGGCGTTTACTACTCGCTGGTTGATGTTGGCAGTTCTGCGACAAATATGGGCGATTTAGGTTCAATTCCACTTAAACTTATTCGTGGTAAAGACCACGTCCATGTTGATTCACCAAAAGCAAAAGTGAAAGCGGGCGACTATATCCCAGTAACGTTTGAAGTATTGGCGAATAACACTGGTATCGATAGTGAATATAGCTTTGAGCTTGATATTCCACATGGTTTAGCACTGCACAAAGATAACGTACTTATCTCGAGCACAACTGATGTCAATGTTGAAGTGGCTGATGGTAAGTTAGTACTTACTGGTACGCAGCTTGATACCAGTGATGTTGCACCAGATTATATCGTGACAAATAGCATCACTGACGAAATGTGTCGCACGCCTAATTTTGGTAACTCAAATCCGGGTGGTTATGTTGACTTGAGCGAGTTTGGCATGTCACCTGTGTTATCAGGTTTTGATAGTAGTGGTTTACCAAATTATCGTCGTGGTTGGATTATTCCTGTAACTCAAGTTTGGGGTAGTCAATGGGACCGTTTAAGTCTTTACAATAACTATGATCACGTAAACTGGTATAACAACTTTTTCCAAATTAAAGGTATCGGTACTATCGATAACCTAGGTTCACCGTATTTAACGCCTGCGCATAGCCCGTTCCCATACTTCTCGTTCCCGTATGAGAATATTGCACCATTATGGCGTGGCTGGGGTAATGGAACTGGCGGTTATAACCGAGATGTTCTTTCAATGGGCTTAAGTTCATCAGAAGGTATTACTGTTGCTGGTACATCAAGTGGTTGGGCAATTATTGAGTTTGATAACGCAGCTGACTACGGTGAGTTTAACCGCAACCGTGAAACCGGTCTGTACGAAGGTGTGCGTCGCGACAATAGCTTCGATTTCCAAACTATTTTTAATGCACAAACACGCTTTGGTAAAGGCGAGCATGAAATCTACTTTGCTTACGATAATATCGACTTTGGCTCAACAGATGCACGCGGTAGTATCGGTATCGCTGGTTATAAAGGCTTTATTAACGAATACGGTCCGTTAGAAGGCTTCTTAGGTGTCGATATTGCGTACAATAACCTAGATGAAGTGATTCAAGATGATCTTGTTGTATGTATGGACTACGTAGGTCCTGAATCTTCACAATTTGAAGTAACGGCTTGGATGGAAGTTTTACCAAGCGGTGCAGGGCAAACAATGGAGTTTGAAGCACGTACACAAATGTCGGGAACGATTGACAAAGTTGTGACAAATACCATTGAAGTTGCAGGTAACATCACTGTTGTAGCAATTGATGATATGGTAACTGAAGAGCAGACACCAATCAGTTTTGAAGTACATCACATCGACGAAACAAACTCTAAAAATGAAATCTCAATTATTGCTGAAAATGCAAGCTACGTTGTAGAAGGCGATACTGTGACGATTACACCAGATCAGTACTTCTATGGTGACATTGAGGTAACTGTGGTGGTATCAGATATCGAAAATCCATCTGATAAAGCGCAAACATCGTTTGTGTTAACGGTGAACTCAGATGGCGTTGAGAAACCAACAGAAGTAACGCCTGAACCAGAGGATGACTCTAAAAAAGGTTCAAGTGGTTCACTTGCATGGTTCACTGTACTACTTGCTGGTTTTGCTGGAGTAAGACGTCGTAAGCTAAAACGCGACTAATCTTTGCAAAAATGAGTGATTTAACAAAAGGGCTTCTTGGCCCTTTTTTCGTTTATTATTATTACCTTACATTGGTATGGGGGTATGTTTTTACAGCTATAAAGTAATTTTAATGTTAACGGTATGTACAAAACGCTACACAAATGTACACCTAAATTTAATTGTCCCTGTGGTTATATTGTAATCGCAAGCAGTGAAATGGATGTTCACAAGCTTGAATAATTATTCTAATTAACTATCCAGGGGATACTTTATGCAAGTGAAAACACTCTCGATTGCTGTTGCCGCAGCTCTCTACAGTGCTAGTGCTGCTCACGCAGTGGGTGTTGATAACAATCAAGTTAAACACCAATTAAAAGCACCAAACATCACATTTGAAGAAGTAAAAGCATTTAGCAAAGAGATTAACCAAGGTGACTCTAGCAACATGCTGCAAAACGATGGTTTGAATGTTCAGCTAAATAGCCAAGCGAATAAATTCACAGAAGAAGGTATTGATGGCGAACATATTTATATCATTCGTTTACGTGATAATTCAGTGGCACTTGAAGCCCGCGATTTAACGTCGCCATTATCGCAAACACTTCAAGCACAAGGCGTTTCAAAAGTATTTGAGAAAGGTCAAGCGACAGTTTCAGCCGTGACTGATTATCAAAATAAACTACTTTCAAAACAACGTACTGTAATGCAAAGCGTGACAGCTGTGACGGGGCGCACAGAGATGCGCCGTCAATTCACTAAAGCATTAAATGGTTTCTCTGTAAAAATGACAGAGCAAGAAGCAATGCGCGTTGCAGAACTTGGTGCAGTTGTTTCTGTGATGCGTTCGAAAAACTATGATCTTCTTTCTGATGAAGGCCCTAAGCATATCGGTGCGGATCAAATTTGGGATGGCTCAAGTGTTCCAAGTGGCATCAAAGGTAAAGGTGAAGGTCAAATCGTAGGTATTATCGATACCGGTATTAACTCAGACCACCCTTCATTTGCTGCCGTAGGTGGCGATGGTTATGAACATGAAAACCCGTTTGGCGCAGGTGTTTATGTAGGTGACTGTGTTGAAGAACCAGAAGAAATTCAATGTAATAATAAATTAATCGGTGTGCGTTCTTATGATGTGATCACGGATGCATTTGATGCCATGATCCCAGGCTGGCCTGCAATTGGTGAAGATTATCAAGGTCACGGTTCGCACGTTGCTTCAACAGCTGCGGGTAACGTCGTTAAAGACGTGCCATTTATGCTAGCAAGCTACGGTGAAAATACCGATGGTAATATCTTAAAAGAAGGTTTATTCCCTGAAATTTCAGGTGTTGCACCGCATGCAAATATCATTGCATATCAAGTATGTTACCCATCAAGTGAAGAATACGCAGGCTGTCCTGGTGAAGCACTTGTTGCGGGTATCGAAGATGCAATTTCTGATGGTGTTGATGTCATCAACTTCTCAATTGGTGGTGCTGATTCAAATGTGTGGGCTGATCCTGTGCAGCTTGCTTTTTTAGCTGCGCGTGAAGCAGGTATCAATGTTGCTGCGGCAGCAGGTAACAGTGGTCAAGCATGTGGCGCAGCTGAATGCTTTGGTTATTTAGATAACTCGTCTCCTTGGCTTGCACAAGTTGCAGCAACAACGCATGGTCGTACTGTTGCTGTCGAAACTGCGGTTGAATATGCAGGTTTTGCTGACGAAACTTTGGGTTCAGAAGTACCTAGCTGGTCAGAAACCGGTCTTGTTGGTGGTTCAATCAACAGTGAAGAAATTACCGGTGTTGTTGTTTGGGCTAAAGACTATGCAGACGTAGATGGTTTTAAAGATTACAACGGTTACTGTACAGCAGATTACCCAGAAAATACCTTTAATTTCTACAAAGATGGCACCGAAATCGCAGGTGCGGCTGATGGTAGCACCAATGTGATTGTGATCTGTCAACGCCACGATCCAAACGACTCAGCAGCCAATGCCCGTACTGCAAAAGTTGATCATGTGAAAGCCGGTGGTGCAGATGGTTTCATTATGTTCAACCGTGTCCGTGACCAAGGTACTGTAGCTGAAGGTTACTCATTACCGGGTGTTCACTTTACTTATGACCAATGGAATGGTGTTTATCCAGAAGATGGCTTAGAAGACTGGGTAGATAGCTACTCAGAAAAAGGTCATATGATCACCATCAAGCCAACAGTAATTGAACGTCGCGTTGATACGGACGATGCGGATTGGTTAGCAACCTTCTCATCACGTGGTCCATCATATTCAAACATTGAAATTTTAGCACCAACGCTTGCAGCACCAGGTGTTGATATTTACGCGGCATACTCTGATGAGCATCCGTTTGTAACTCCACATGGTCAAGATTATGCAGCGATCAGCGGCACGTCGATGGCATCACCACATGTTGCCGGCTCAATGGCGTTACTACGTCAAATTCACCCAGAGTGGACGGCGGCTGAAATTCAATCTGCATTATCAATGACCGCTGAAAACGTTGTTAAATATCACCGTTTAAATAGCGAAAGTGATGTTGTAGCAGATGCGAAAATCTACCGTTCAGGTGCAGGTCGCATCAATGTTGCATTGGCTGCTAAAGCGGGTTTTGTAATGGATGAAAGCGCGGATAACTTCTTAGCTGCTGATCCATATAATGGTGGTACGCCACATAAATTAAACTTACCAAACCTAGTTAACTTCTCATGTGCACCTGAGTGTCAATGGGTTCGTACCATTAAAGCAACAGAAGATGGTACCTGGACGGTAAGCCACGAAGATGTAGAAAACTGGGCGTTTGACGTAAATACGCAAGGTAAGCAAAATGGCGTAAACATTGATATCTTCCCGAAAACCTTCTCGCTGAAAAAAGGTGAAACACAAACAATCATAGTTAAAGCATCAATCATGGATACCCAAGATTGGTTTAGTAACTCTGAAGTTGAGCTTCATACAAACCTTGTTTTCCAAGCTGAAGAAGCGGACATTCCAGATGCACATTGGCCTGTCGCGTTTAAATATGACCGTGGTAACTTACCATCATCATTAGAGACGACAGCTCACTCAAACGTAGGTACTTATGTTGCTAAAGGTATCGTCTTACCAAGTGTTGAAGCACCTGTAGCACGTGCATATCAGCCTATAAAAGCAGACATCACCACGGTGACTTTACCAAAAGATGATGACCGTACTTTCCCTTGGGCTATGAATCGCACAGACGAAGTGGATGCGGCAGATATTCTAGATGAAGCAACATTTGCTAAATTTGTAACGGTACCTGCAAATTCAAAACGCTTAATTGCAGAAACAGTGAGTGTTGAGTCTGAACTTGAAGGCACTTTAAATGTAGGTAATCCTATCATCTATGTAGGTAAAGACTACAACGGTGATGGTATTGTACAGCCACAAGACGAAATCTTGTGTGTATCAAACCATAAGATTTATAAAAACTTCTGTAATATTAATAATCCTGAAGAAGGTGAGTATTGGGTTGTTGTTTATAACACCAATAAATCGTCAGTAGATGCAGTTGAAGAAACTTTTGAAATTGCGACTGCGGTTGTGTCAGACCAAGTTGCATCAGGTATGACTGCAAGCCTGCCGGGTAGTGATGGCCAAAATACTGTTGAAATGACAGTAAACTGGGATATGGATCTTGACGCTGACAGCGTGTACTACTCACTATTAGATGTAGGTACTTCGGCTGTGAACTATGGCAACCTAGGGTCTATTCCATTTAAGCTAAACCGTGGTAACGATGTTGCTCACCTTGATGCGCCATATACAGGTGCAAAAGTAGGCGATATGGTTCCTTACACGTTTGAAGTGTTAGCGAATAACTCAGGTGCTGATCGTGAGTTCTCATTGGAACTTGCTATCCCTGCAGGTCTTGATATCAAAGCTGAAAACGTTGCGGTTTCTACAGCATCAGAAATCAATGTTGAAATTGCAGACGGTAAAGTGATTGTAACAGGTACGCAAGCAGATACCCGCGATGTTGAGCCTGATTATATCGTGACAGATAACATTACCGATGAAATGTGTCGTACGCCTGATTTTGGTAACTCAAACCCGGGTGGTTATGTTGATTTATCAGAGTTTGGTATTACGCCAATTCTATCTGGTTTCGATGAAAACAATCTTTACAACTCACGCAGTGGTTATTCGTTACCAATCGCAAGTTTATACAACGGTGCTTATGACACATTTAGCCTGTATAACAATGCTGAAAATACCAATATCCAAAACTCGATAATCCAAATTCGTGGTATGGGTACAGTGAATACCAATGGTAGCCGTTACTTCTACCCGGTACATAATCCGTTCCCTTATAACTCATTCCCATATGAGAACATGGGTCCATTATGGCGTGGGTGGGAGTTCACAGATAGTGGCTTATTACGCTCAGTAATGTCAGTTGGTTTATCGTCTAGCGAAGGTATTTCACTCGCAAGTACCGCAACAGGTTGGGGTATTGTTGAGTGGGATAACGCATCAGACTATGACGATCCAGTGTACGACCGTACAACGGGTAAATACACTTACACCAAACGTGATAACTCATTTGATTTCCAAGTGTTATTTAATGCAAATACACGCTTTGGTAAAGGTGAGCATGAAATTTACTATGCATACGATAACCTAGATTATGGGTCGACACGTCCTGCAGGTAGTATCGGTTTACAAGGTTTCCGTGGTGCCCAGTATGAGTATGGTCCACTTGAAAACTACCGTGGTATTCAAATCGCTTATAACAACCTAGATGAAGTGATCAGCGATGGCTACGTGGTGTGTATGGACTATGTAGGTCCAGAGTCATCACAATTTGAAGTGACTGCATGGGCAGAAGTAATGCCATCAGCTGCAGGTCAAACACTTGAAATTGAAGCTAAAGCGGCAATCTCAGGTCTTAACGACATGACTTCAACGGCAACACTGGCCATTCCTGGCAACATCACTGTTGTAGCCCTTGATGACATGGTAACAACGGAAGAAACACCAATTAGCTTCGAGGTTCATCACATTGATGAGAAGAACTCGAAGAATGAAATCTCGGTAATTTCTGATGACGTAACCTATGAAGTTGATGGCGATACAGTCACGATTACACCAAATGAAAACTTCTCTGGTGAGACTGAAGTAACGGTTGTGGTGTCTGATATTGAGTATCCATCAGATGCTGCAAGCACGACCTTTATGTTAACGGTTGAAGCAGTCAATGACGCACCGGTAGTGGTTGTTGAAGCAAGTGCTCAGCAAGTTACGGAAGGCAGCGTGATTACCCTAGATGCATCAGCATCACATGATTTAGATAACGATGAGTTAACTTTCTCATGGGAAGGCCCAGGTACAATCGCAAGCCCAACATCAGCAATCACTGAAGTATCAGGCTTAACGGCTGGTGAGCATCAGTTCACTGTCACAGTAAGTGATGGTGTTGAAGCGATGGAACTTGGTGTTGCTGTGACGGTAACGGCACAAGAAACAACCGTGGTTCCTGAAGAAAAAGCGAAATCATCAAGTGGTTCACTTGCATGGTTAACTGTTCTATTAGCTGGTTTTGCTGGTGTTCGTCGCCGCGTAAAACGAGGCTAAGTACTCCCTAAGTATGTTATGTGACAAAGGGCCTTCGGGCCCTTTTTTTGGTCTAGAAAATCGTGTTGTATATTTTAATAACCAAAAAGAATAACTAACAACTGAAAACCTATGTAGCAAAATGTACAAGCTATTTTATATTTTTTTCAGTGTGTTAGTTTGAATGTGGGGCGTAAATCAGCTGTCTACGCCGTTTTGTTGGTCAAAAAAATTATACAATAAAGCGCGCAAACGATATGATCGTTCCCGATTGGGTAAAGACTAAATAGTTTTTAGTAGTATAGAGTTGTCATAATAATTCTTAATTATGACATAAAGGTGAATTGCGTTAATGAAGAAATTGTTTGGCTTAGTGTGTTGTTTATCTGCATCAACTGCGTTTGCGCAGGCTGATATTAAACAGCAACAATTAATTAAAAAGTCGACAATCCATGCCAGCATCACAGTGGGTTACGGGGGCATTGAGAACCCGGTACTTGATGCCGATGACGTCACTTCGCCAATCCTGCCAAGCTTTGCTTATTATGGTGATAACTGGTATTTCGATGACTTTTCTTTAGGCTACAGCCTCTATGAAACAGAGAACTTTTACGTTGATTTACTGGGGCGCTTTAATGATGATGGCTTTTTCTTTGAGCTGGATGGGGTAGATAAACTCTATGCCACCGGTGTTGTTCGTTCGAGCTCTGGGCGACCGGCATTACCCACCGCATCACCGATTAACCTAACACCTATAGAGCGTGACCTTTCTTACATGGCGGGGCTGTCATCTGCGGTAAACGTCTTCGATGCAATGTGGTTAAGTGCAGCCTATGTCCATGATGTAACCAATGTTCATAATGGTTATGAAATCCTGCTAAACGGCTATCAAGTATTTGAACTGTTTTCTGGTACTGCTGGCATTGAGGCGGGCATTAATTACAAAAATGAAGAGCTGATCGATTATTACTACACGGTGAGTCCATCAGAAAGCAAAACCCGTTTACTAAGCTACAACTTAGAAAGTGCCACTAACTATTATTTAAAAGTAAGTTACGAATTCCCTATTAGCGATAGTTTCACGCTTGATTTCAAACTCAAACATACATGGCTTGATAGCAACTTAGCTAACTCACACATGATCAATAAAAATGGTTACTTCTCAGGTTTTACAGGTATTACTTACCACTTTTAGGCCAGCGAATGGTGATCTCTGCACCGCCTGTTTGTGAGCTGTTAGCTAAGCTAATTTTACCGCCATGCCAGCTGGCAATACGATGCACGATATAAAGTCCCAATCCATAGCCACTCGCAAGCTTATCTCCTTCACCTTGTTTAAAAGGTTCAATGAGCGCATCCGCATTAATTGGTAAGCCAGGTCCATCATCAGTAATGCTTATAAAGTAATAGCCTGCTTGTTCTGCACTGCTTATATAAATAGTGTTTTTTGCGTATTTTGTGGCGTTGATCAGTAAGTTTTGTACTGCAATAGCCATAAAGCTTGCTTCGCAATAGGCTGTCTCTACCTCAAGGGATGGCGTAAATTTAAGTTCTTTGTATAAATCAAATTTAGCAATTTCTGTGTTGATCAGTTTAGTTAAGTTAACTTTCTCTTGATTAAACACACTTTGTTGGTGCTCTAAGCGAGCGAACGATAGGTATTGCTCCAAGCGTAATTCAATCTCATCAATATCGCGTTCTATTTGGCTACTTTCTTGCGATTCCAAATCGGCAATCGATAAAGCAAAGCGCATTCGGGTAAGGGGCGTGCGAATTTCATGGGAAATAATACGAGATAGGTCGTTATGTAGCTGAACAAATTTATTGATGCGTTCAGACATATGGGTGAAGGTGCTAGCTAATGGCGCAATGGATGAGTTAGGTTTTATATCAAGCTCTATCCGTTGCGGTTTTTTGCTGAAGCGGTAAGCTGCGCGTTGTAATAGGCTTAAATCACGAAAGACCGGGCGAATGAACAACAAAATCATCGCGCCAAGTAAAAAGTAAAAGGCAAAAAATGCAAACCAGTCAGTCTTTGCTTGCGAAATCAAAGAAATGGGGCCAACTTTTTGGATGCTGCCATTACTTCCTTTTAAGTATATAAACTGCTGATTGTTTTCGGTGACGCTGATAATGCCATCTTTATCGAAACTGGCTTGTAATGAATTAGGTAATACAAGCTCATTTTGATTAAAGGAGCTGATCCTCGTTTCTTTTTGTTCTGCAATTTTCGCAAGCTCTGCGACACTGATTTGTACGCTGGGGATCTGTTCAGAAAAAAACTGATTATAAAGCTGGCCAAAAGCTAAAACTAAAGCAATTAAGCTTACTGTGATAATTAAATAGAGCTTAAAAAATTGCTGCTTCATATTTTTGAAATATCCAAGCTGTATCCTTTACCTCGTACAGACTTGATATCTAACGCTTCTTTTTGATCGCTAATGGTTTCTTTAAGCTTTTTGCGTAAACGGCTAATTTTTAAATCAATCGCTCGGTCAAGTCCGTCATACTCACGGCCAATAACATGTTTGAATAAGACTTCGCGAGAAACTGGTTGTGGGGTATTTTTAGCAAGGTAAGCAATGATTTCAAATTCACTTTCGTTGAGATTCAACGCTGTATTATGAAAGTAGATATCGCGTTTTTTAGTATCGATACGCAAAATGTCAATTTGGTGTGAAAAGTTATCTTGGCCAACGGTGTGGGCAATAATCGTTTTTATCTTGGCGAGTAACAGTTCAGGCTTAATGGGTTTTACAAGGTAGTCGTAAGCACCTAGGTTTAAGCCCTTAATTTGTGATTGCACAGAATCCAGCGCCGTTAGAAAAATGACAGGGCAACTGTATTTTTCTTTCAATTGAGAAATTAACTCAAAACCATTGCCATCCGGTAGCATCACATCACAGATAATCAGTGATGGCATGAAGGTGATTTCACTGCTACGGTACGCCTCAGCAGTATTAAATACATCTATGGTATAGCCATGCTTTAACAAAAACGTTTGAATTAAGCTTGCTAATTTCACATCATCTTCAATTAAAAAAATATGCTGCATTATAAACTCCAGCCAAAGCGCCGTTTTATACGGTAATCTTTAGCTTCATAGCTTGCTATTGACAGTAGTTGTTGCTTAACAACTTGATTGTTCAATGGATTAATTAATTTGACCGTCAGCGGATGCTCAGTCTTAATCGTTAATTTCTCGACAATTAAACCACCTTGTTTGTAACACTGCGTATAGTGTGGACGTTGAGTTATCTCTAAACAAAGCTCTTTAAAGGGAGCAACACGAAAATGAATCTGTATATTAAATTCACAGGCTTTTTGTTTCGCGTCTGTCACACACACCGTGGGAGAGACTTTAAAAAAAGGTTGCTCGGGATTGTCATCACTTAAGCAAAGCGACGAAAAACAAAGACAAAAAAACAGTAATAGCCAACTTAATCGGTTTATCATTTAACCAAGTCTCTGTTTTTTAATAGTCTTTTTTTCAAAGTAACAATAACCATCGAAAGTTGATGTAACCCGCCCAACTCACTTTGAGTACTCATTTGTATGCCGCTTATTATAATTATTATTTATGCAGCCTATGAGTGGCGATTACACGATAAAAAAGCGGGTCTATCATACCTTATTTATCGTTATAGCTACAAATAGGTGCTATGCAAAGCCAGTATTTTCAGCCTATTGGCGTATTTTTTTATTGCTCTAAAGTTAGCTTGTTGTTTTAAAAAGAAAACTGAATTTATATTTAGTTTTAGCTAATAGTTTTTCACTATCTTTTAGCCGGGCATAAGTGTTTACTATTCTGGGTTATTTGTTAATTGTTTCGTACAAATTGATACAATTTAAATTTTCCCTATCGAAACCATTATTTTAGCTGATGTAATTTAACATTTGCTGAGTACGTGATTAATAATTAACAGATTCGACCTCTATTTTCATTTTATCTGGTAGTATAGTTAGGTTATAAGTAGTTTAAGCAGTGAACAATTATGTTAAGTCCTTATTATCAGCAACATGCTGATTACGTTTCTATCTCACGTGAACAAGGCTGTCGTTTCGCCAAGTTAGTGGCTGATGATTTCAATCCGTTACACGATAAAGATGCTAAAAAGTTTTGTGTGCCGGGCGATTTACTTTTTTCGCTGGTTTTAAACCGCTATGGCATCAGTGAAAAAATGGAATTCACGTTTGCAGGTATGGTTGATGAAAATTCAAAGCTGACTTTCCCTGAAGGTGCTGATGAATTTGCGATCACCGATGGCGAAAAAGTCATGTTAAAAGTGAAACGTGAAGGCGCTGTTAGCAAGTGCCCTGAGTTAACAAATAGCTTAATCAAAAACTATGTTGAGTTCTCTGGCACGACCTTCCCGCATGTTATCATTCCATTGATGAGTAAGCAGGATGTGATGATCAACCCAGCGCGTCCAATGGTGATTTACGAATCAATGCTGATTAACCTTGATCGCCTTGATATCAGTGCACCTGAATTACAATTTGCTGAGCCTGATTTTGAGTTTACGGGCAAACGCGGCAAAATTACGCTTCGCTTTGATCTGTTAGAAAATGGTGAGAAAGTAGGTTCAGGTGAAAAGCATATGCTTGTATCTGGCATTCGTGATTATTGCCAAGCAACGGTTGATGACTTAATTAGTTTTTATAATCAACGTAAAGAATCACTTAAACCGGTGTAGTCATTACAGATTGTATAAAGGGCGCTTATTGCGCCTTTTTTGTTGCTGATGTTCCGCGTACAATAGCGCTTTTATAGCTAAATGTACTTCAGACTATGTCAGCAGCGACCTTTTCAGAATTAAATCTTGCCCCTGCATTGCTAACAGCCTTGCAAGAAGAGAACTATCACACTCCTACAGCAATTCAAGCGCAAACAATCCCCCTTATTTTAGCGGGTGCTGATGTAATGGGTAGTGCACAAACGGGAACGGGCAAAACCGCCGCGTTTGTTTTACCACTACTACACAATTTGTTATCTGCTGAAGTACTTCCAGATGCTGTCAAAGTCCTAATTTTAACACCAACCCGAGAGCTCGCTCAGCAAGTATTTGCAAGTGTAGAGCGCTATGCTGCGCATACAGATATAAAAGCAGCACTGGCTTATGGCGGCGCCAGTATTGGCCCACAAATTAAAGCCATAAAAGGGGCGCAGGTCGTCGTTGCAACACCTGGGCGCTTACTTGATCATGTGATCAAAGGCAGTATTAAACTTTCAAGTATCAATGCGCTGGTATTCGATGAAGCTGATCGCATGCTTGATATGGGCTTTATTGACGAAATTAAACGTATCTTGCGCCATGTGCCAAAAGAGCGTCAAACGTTACTTTTTTCAGCCACATTTGACGACAGCATCTTTAAACTCAGTAAGCAGTTATTAAATGATCCTAAACTAGTTGAAGTGAATAAACGCAACTCAGCAGCGGTTGAAGTTGAGCAGCTAGTTTATGCGGTTGATGAAGACCGTAAGCGTGAGCTGGTATCACACATGATTGGCATGAAAAATTGGCAGCAAGTACTGATATTCACTCGCACTAAGCAAACCGCTGATGTGCTTGCGAAAGAAATGTGTAAAGACGGTTTAAAAACCGAGTCTATTCATGGTGATAAGAGCCAAGGTGCGCGCGATAAAGCACTACAAAATTTTAAATCAGGTGCGACAAGAGTACTGGTAGCGACGGATGTTGCTGCGCGTGGTCTTGATATTTCCTCATTAAAGTATGTGATTAACTATGAGCTGCCTTATGTGGCTGAGGACTACGTACATCGCATTGGCCGGACAGGGCGTGCTGGTGAGAAAGGGATGGCGATGTCGCTGGTTAGCATCGATGAACAGTGGCTATTAGACGAAATAGATATCTTACTCGACACCAGACTCACACCGCAGTGGTTACCAGGCTATGAGCCTGATTTAACCAAAGAGCCGAAGCAAGTTCGTAAAAATACGAATAAGGCACGCCGCTCTCGCGATAAAAAACGTATTTTAGGGCAAAAAAGTAGGAGACGTTCCTAAATCTGGCATATATTTATACTACCCTCCGGCTAAAGTTGAGAGTTTAGTATGTTAGAAGAGAATAAATGGACGTTCCGCCGCGCTGATAAACAGTTCTCCTTAGAAAAGTGGCAGAAAACAATTGATCTCATGACCGAGCTGTTTTCTGCTCCCGCAGGCTTCATCGTTCATAAAACAGATGATGTCTATCGCATTATCGTCTCCAGTGAGCAGCAAGAAAACCCTTACGATGCAGGGGCTGAATTAAGCGCTGACGATAATATTTTTTGCAAAAAAGTACTGCGTGATATGGCACCGCTCTATGTTGATCATGCCAGCCAAGATAGTCAATGGGATGACAGCCCGCTGGTAAAAGATGGCTTTGAGTCTTATCTTGGGGTGCCCATTAGTTGGCCAAGTGGTGATCCGTTTGGCACCTTTTGCGTTATGGATTTTAAACAAACCCATTACCAACCTAGCTTTTTAGAGTTAATCGAGCAGCTTCGCGATATGGTTGAAGATGACCTTGCACTGTTAGACAACTTTACGCAGATGCGTGAAATTGCCATGCTTGATTCACTGACCAATATTTATAATCGCCGTGCAATAGACCTGCTTTGCCAACATAAATTAAATATATCGAAACGTCTTGGTTTTGATATTAGTTGTTTATTTATCGATATAAACAGCTTTAAACCACTCAATGATACGTATGGTCATGAAGTGGGCGATCTCGCACTGATTTGTTTAGCTGACACGATGAAAGAATGCCTACGTGAAACCGATATTATCGGCCGCCTAGGGGGCGATGAGTTTATTGCGTTATTGCAAGTTCAGCCCGGTGATTGCATAGACAGCATCGCTGATAAGCTCAATACCACTTTCCAAGTGAATTTAGAGAAGCGTGGCATTCCTGTTACGAGCTTAAGTATTGGTTCAGGGGTAATAGCTCAGCCAAAAGAAAACTTTGCTGAGCTATTAAAACGAGCAGATGAAGATATGTATGAGAAAAAGCAAGCCTCTAAGGCAGCACGTTAAGCTATTTGCTTCTCAGCTAGGTTTAACTCCATGGTTGCTTTAAGTAAACGGTAAAGGTTAATTGACGCATCAATTTCTTCTTTACGGTTGGTTAAGCTCTCAATATTTAAACCTAGCGGTACATCTAAATGCGCGCAGCTTTGTAAAATTAAATCGAGATTTTCGCGGCAGATACGCACTGATTCACTCAAGGTGTTTTCCGAATCTAACATACGGTATTTAGTCGCTTCTGGTACAGAAATACCT
This sequence comes from Pseudoalteromonas sp. T1lg21, assembly GCF_002964625.1. Taxonomy (NCBI): domain Bacteria; kingdom Pseudomonadati; phylum Pseudomonadota; class Gammaproteobacteria; order Alteromonadales; family Pseudoalteromonadaceae; genus Pseudoalteromonas; species Pseudoalteromonas sp. T1lg21. The sequence continues at coordinate 491,552 of NZ_PQBX01000056.1, read as the reverse complement.
AACCACTCCATAAATTCCAAGGTCTTTTCACCACCACACGGGGTAAACGTTAGAATAATGCGTTTTGGTGCTGTGCCTTGTGCTTTACAGCTACGCGCATAGCTAGTGATCAAATCAATCGTTGCTTGGGCATTGTAAACGGCTTGCGAGATGAAAAACTTACAACCTGTGCTGTTTTTTCAACTAAACGCTCATGTTCATTGCGTTTGCTGGCATGACGCTCGGCAATAGTAACGCCACCTAAAAACACATCATTGTCTTGCTTTGCTAAAGCTTTATACGCATCAGGTAGGCTCAATTTGATGTCACCATCAGATGATGGACTGCCTACTAGCACTAAATTTTTTAATTCAAAGTCATTGCGTGTTTCATTTAACCACTCACTAAATTCAGCTTCACCACGCTGAGCTACGCTTTTATATGTGATCACATCAAGTTGCGACAAGCTGCGTAGTAACTGACTGTATTCACGAGGATCGACAGTCTCTTTAAACGGAAAAGGACGGGGCTTTGCAATACGGCTACTTTCATCTTGAATGTCGTAAATGATTACACCGTCGTATTCAATTTCGTGTAAACGACCAAGTAGCTTTTGGGCAATGGTCTCAAGCTGTGCTTTATCAGTACCTGACTTTGGCGGTGTGGTACCAATTAGGTAGACGCCTTGATTGGTGTCTTCAATTTTCTCTTGTAATGATAAAGCCATAATCCTCATTCCAGCTCGTGCTAATGTCTATGACAAACAATATAGCAGCCATTTAGACGTCTAGATAGATTTTTTTATTGAAAGTTTTTCAATCACTATGAATTTTACTCAAGTTGAATGCTGGGCGTTTCGCTAAATTGACACACCTGTTTACATAAATAATTGCGCTGACCCTCATATTTTCTGGCACTTTGATGCATAATCAAGCAGCAATGAAGATGAGAAAAATAACTAACAAGGGAACATTATGAAATTTAGATTATTAGCAACCAGTGTTGCTGTAACATTGGCGCTGAGTGGCTGCGCAAGTAATTCACAGTCAACCATGGTTAAAGAAGTCGAAATTGAGCAGCTAGTAAGCCAAGACGATAGCCGTGTATTTAGCCAAGATTACCTATTAGAAGAGCTTGAAAATGGCCTTCGCGTGATGGTAGTAAAAACTGATTACCCTGATGTCGTATCACTGCAGATTCCGGTATCGGTTGGTTCACGTAATGAAGTTGAAGCAGGTAAAACCGGTTTTGCACACTTCTTTGAGCATATGATGTTTAAAGGCTCTGAAAAATTTCCGCAAGATGTGTATTCAGATATTTTAAAGAACTCAGGTGTTGATAATCGTGCATACACAACCAATGATTACACTAACTACCACTTAAACTTTTCAAAAGAGCATTTAGATAAAGTACTTGAAATCGAAGCTGATATTTTCCAAAACCTGACTTACAGCGAAGAGCAGTTCCGCACTGAGGCGCTGACTGTAAAAGGTGAATATTTAAAGAATAATGCCAGCCCAATTCGTAAGTTACTTTCTGCCGTTCGTAACGAAGCATTCGAAAAGCATACGTATAAGCACACCACTATGGGCTTTTTTGAAGACATTGAAGCCATGCCTGATCAAATGGCGTACGGTAAAGACTTCTTCGCTAAATTTTATAAGCCTGAGTATGTATCTTTAGTCATAGTTGGTGATGTGGATCCACAAGAAACCATGGCAATGGTGAAAAAGCATTGGGGTAATTGGAAAAAAGGGAATTACCAAGCAGATATTCCTGTTGAACCTAAACAACAAGCAGCAAAATACATCCATGAGAAAAATGATGGTTTACCAGGTCACTGGTTGCTTGTGTCTTACAAAGGCACGGCATGGGATCCTACTCAAAAAGACCGTGCAGCCCTTGATTTGATCTCGCAGCTGTATTTCTCTAACAACTCGGCACTTTATCAAGAGCTTGTTGTTGATAAACAAATTGCCAGTCAAATGTTTACCTATAACCCAGATACTAAAGATCCGGGTTTATTACATGTGTTTGTAAAAGTCGAAAACGAAGCGGACCTTGCTAAAGCCCGTGATGCGATTAACCGTACTTATGCACAAGCACGTACTGAGTTAGTTGATGCACAAAAGTTAGCGGATTTAAAATCTAACTTAAAATACAGCTTCATTAATGGCTTAGATTCATCACAGTCAATTGCTTCAACACTTGCAAGTTACATGCATTTTGAGCGCGACCCAGAGGTGATTAACCAACTGTACGCCACGGCTGATAGTATCACGCCAGAAGATATCAAAGCGGTAGCAAACAAGTATTTTGTTGATTCAAGCCGTACCACGGTGACAATGTCGGCGCTTGATACAGTGCCTGGTTTTGAGCAAGAAGTTGATTTAAATGCCTTGGTTGCCAGTATCGAGCAAGCCCCAACAGAGCGTCATTTTAAAGTACTTGATAAAACCAATAGCTCACCACTGGTTGATGTGAACTGGTTATTTAATACTGGTGCAGCAGCTGATCCACAAGGTAAAAAAGGCTTAGCGGCACTCACAGCTGCGATGCTAGCGCAAGGTGGCTCAGAAACCATGAGCTACAAAGATATTCAAAAAGCGCTATACCCACTGGCGGGAAGCTTTGGCTATCAAATCGATAAAGAGATGATTTCTTTACGTGGTCGTGTACATAAAGACAATGCTGCGAAGTGGTATGCACTTGTTAGCGATCAGATGCTAAACCCTGGCTTCAGAGAAGATGATTTTAAACGCCTGAAAAAAGAGCTTATTGATAGCATTAAAGCAGGTCTGAAAGCGTCAAATGACGAAGAGCTAGGCAAAGAAGTGCTTTATCATCAGCTTTATAAAGGCCACCCGTATGAAAGCTATAACTATGGTGATTTATCAGACCTTGAAGCACTGACGCTTGACGATGTAAAAGCGTTCTATGCTAACCAGTTTACCCAATCTAAGCTAACCGTGGGTCTAATTGGTGCGATTCCGAGTGATGTTAAATCGACTATGATGAAAGATTTAACATCGCTTCCACAAGGTAAAGAAAGCCGCTTAACGATCCCTGATGCGCCAGTGCTAAAAGGTCATCATGCAACGATTGTTGAAAAATCAGCGCAATCTACCGCTGTGTCATTTGGTTTCCCAATCGATACAATTCGTAGCAGTGATGACTGGACAGCGCTTTGGTTAGTGCGCTCTTACTTTGGTGAACACCGCAGCTCAAACAGCTTCTTGTATCAGCGCATTCGTCAAACCCGTGGTATGAACTATGGTGACTATGCATATATTGAGTACTTCCCGCGTGGTATGTTCCAAACTAAACCTGATGCTAACTTAGGTCGTTCAGAGCAAATTTTCCAAGTGTGGTTACGACCGCTTCGTTCAAATAACGATGCGCACTTCGCAACGCGTACGGCATTATTCGAGCTTGATAAGCTGATTAAAAATGGCATCAGTAAAGAAGATTTTGAAGCGACTCGTAACTTCTTAATTAACTTTGTGCCACAAATGGTTGCAAGCCAAGATCGTCAGTTAGGTTATGCGCTTGATAGTGAGTTCTATAACACAGAGAGCTTTGTTGACTATGTGCGCGGCAAGCTTGAAAAGCTAACCCTTGATGATGTTAACCGTGTTATTCGCGATAACCTGCAAACAGAGAATATTCACTATGTGTTTATTACTGGTGACGGCAAAGACATGCAAACACGTCTAGCCTCAGAGCAAACATCACCTATGGTGTATAACGCTGAAAAACCAGCAGAACTTGTTGCTGAAGATAAAGTGATTGCAGACTATAAGCTTGCAATACCTGCAAAAAATATCGCAGTACTTGATGTCGAAAAAGTATTTCAGTAATAACTGGATTAATAGACTCTAATCAATGCCCCTTACTAGGGGCATTGTTCTATGTTTAATGGCTCGATGTTATCAGCAATCACAAGCTGATTTCGGCCTGCTTCTTTTGCTTGATAAAGCGCGCTATCAGCCATTTCAATGAGTAACATGGCATCATCACTGCTACTAGGGTAAATAGTTGCTAAACCAATACTAACCGTCAAGGGATGACCGGCAAGCTCTGGTAATTGAAGCGTATTCAGCGCTGCCATAAAACGCGTCACGAGTTTTTGTGCTTGATGGCTTTGCGTATTACCGAGTACCAGTACAAATTCTTCACCGCCGTATCTAGCGCACAAGTCGCCAGGTCTGCGAGTATAATCTGGTAATAGTTTTGCCAGTTCTTTTAAGCAAATATCACCCACCAGATGACCAAAGTTGTCATTAAGAGACTTAAAGTTATCAAGGTCGATCATCGCTAACGACAAGGGGTGCTTTAAACGTGCGCAGCGACTCCACTCTTGCTCATAGAAATCGTCAAAATGACGTCGGTTAGCTATTTGCGTGAGACCATCGATACGAGCAAGTTCTCGTACTTGCTGCTCGGCGATTTTACGTTCGGTAATATTTAAGTGGCTGATCACAACATAACCTGTTGTGCCAAGTTTTAAAGGCACTGCGCGCATCATGAACCAGCGGCTTTCGGTATCACTATGGCATGGGTATTCAAGGTAAAATTCGGTGAGTTGTTGATTGATAACTTGGTTTATTCCGGTGTAGGCTTTTGCACCAAATTCATCGCCATGGACTGCGGCTGATTTGCAAATAGCAAGGTAGTTTTGATCTTCCCATTGGGTGTTACACTGGCAATTATTCTCATCGCCAAAGGTCTGCCAACTACGATTTACAAACTTGATATCACCCGAATCATTAATCACCACAATATGCTCTGAGATCGTATCGAGTATTGATTTTAGAAACTCTTTTGATTCAACCACATTCGTTCCTAGCCATTGCCACTTCTTTAAGATTAGCAATAAATGCTGGGTTTTCACCGTGGTTTGTATAAATAACAATTAATAAGGTGTTGTCTTTTATTTATAGCTTGGCTATTTGAAAGTAGATATCTACAGATATTTGTAGGTGCTGATATGTAAAAACTGCCAGCACCTAGCTCAACGCTCAGTTCTGACAGTTATATTTTATTTATATGCTTGGAAATACTAAAGCATTGCGCCAATTTTAACTGCTAGCGCAAATAGCATGGTTGCTATTACAAAGCCGAACAGTGTGGCGTGGCCGCGTTGTTCTTTGGTCATCTTTCACTCCTAAAAAATAACAAATACCGTTGCCATACCAAGGGCAAAACTGACAAACGAAGAAGCGGCTACGATTGCAGCGAGATTCTGCTTACTCACAGCATGTGTTGTGCTTTGTTCTGATACTTCGTCATCGAGCTTAATGAGTTCACCTTGGCGTACTTCAAACACTGCACATAGGCTCATGGTGGTTTCTTTTGATGCCGCACCCTCTTTTTCAACTCGTTGAATGGTACGTAGGCTTACATCACAGGCATCGGCCAGTTGCTGCTGCGTCCAATCGAATTTAAGCCTAAGTGCTTTTATTGTATTGGGGTTCAGTTGCATTACTTACTTCCCAAGAAATGGTTCAATAAAAGTAACGACAGCGTAACCCGATATTGCGCCACCAAGAAAACAGCCTAAGGTAACCAAAGCCACTTGTTTTGGATTATCAGTAAGTGAGGTTTGAGTACTCTGTTTTACTAATTTACCGGCTTTATAAAACGAACATTCAACCTTGCCTGTGAGTATATTTTGCATCTCGAATTTGACTGTATAAGCATTACCTTGGTAGTTAAAGTCATGATTGCTTTTAAAGCCAAAGCTGCGCTTTTCACTCACCAATTCGTCGTTTACATATATTTTTTCTTTACCGCTCATGATGTGACCAAAGCAGGCGATTTGGTTATCACCATCTTGAAAGTAAAATTTATTGCCTAGCTTATGTGAGTTTAGTACGTCGTTTTTCATCATCGTTTCCTTGTTAAGTTGATGATGTAAATTTAATGATTATTTTTGTTTTTTACGCCGTCAGCGATATGTCAGTGCCTATTTTGGCATATGACAAACAAGATGTCATATCTGTCTTGTTATTGAAAAATAAGCACTTTAATTAAATAGCTCGCCTATCATCTTAATTTGTTACTGTCATATGAGTTTGCCTAAAAAGCGCCTATGAATCAGTAAAGAAGACGTTTGTTGTTCTGGTTATTAGATATAACCAGAACAAATAAACAACGGGTTAGTACATCTTGCTACAAATCCGTTAAACTTAAGGCTTAGCAGTTAGGTACAACTAGAAAGGCAATATTATGCGTCATGAAATTTGGCAAAAGCTTCGAGATGAAGCAAACGAAGTCGTTTCCCGTGAACCGCTTTTAGCAAGTCACGTTTATTCGTGTGTGTTGAATCATGAATGCTTAGGATCGGCGCTCAGCTTTATTGTGGCAAATAAACTTGCTGATGCAGTAGTATCGGCATTTACTATTCGAGAATTATTCGACCAAGCCTTTGTTAAATGTGACCTAATGCTGACGCATGTAGCCCATGATATAAAAGCAGTTAAAGATCGTGACCCTGCGGCCGATAGTTATTTAACTGTAATTTTGAATCTTAAAGGCTTCCATGCAATACAAGCACATCGACTCGCACACTGCTTATGGCTGCAAAACCGAAAAGAGCTTGCTCGCTTCATTCAGAGCAGAACCTCAGAAGTATTTGGCGTTGACATCCATCCTGCTTGTAAAGTTGGTCATGGTATTATGTTTGACCATGCAACTGGGATTGTAATTGGTGAAACAGCGGTTATTGAAGATAACGTATCGATTCTACAATCTGTAACCTTAGGTGGTACAGGTAATGAGCAAGGTGACCGCCACCCTAAAATTCGCGCCGGTGTTTTGATTGGCGCAGGTGCTAAAGTACTGGGTAACATCGAAGTAGGAGAGGGTGCGCGTATTGGTGCAAACTCTGTCGTGTTAAGTGCGGTTCCAGCGCACACGACAGTGGTTGGGGTGCCAGCTAAAGTGGTCGGCAAACCGAGCTGTCCCTGTCCAGCAGAAAGCATGAACCAAAACTTTTTAGACGATGGTACGACTACCGCTAGTAATGCCTCTCACACCAGTGCTATGTTGTAGTTTTACACTATAAAAGAGCAATGGAATTGTCTAAATTATTCTTCGGATTAGCTGTTACAGCGTCATTTATATGTGGCGCTGTCGCTATGTCACTTTTTCAATCTACTCCACAACAGCCACACACTTATCAGCAACAATTTGTTGAAGAACAAATAGCTCAAGCACCAGAGCAGCAAGCCACTGCTATAGCGCCTGTTATTAATAAACAAGTTGTTGAAATTAATTCAGATAGTTCAGCAGCTGTTAGCAAAAGCGAGCTTGAGCAACAAGTCGCAGAGCTAAAGTTGCAAGTTCAAAACCAACAAGCGGTGATTGCCAGTTACCGTTCAAGTGCGATACCTCCACAGCAAATCGACTCACATCTAGATGAACTTTATACCTTGTTAGAAGAGCAATCTCGCGATGAGGCGTGGGCTTATCAAGTGGAAACAGCCATGAGTGATTTTTTAATCATGGCAGATTTACCTGTGCAACCACAGCTGAGTGTTTCTTCATGCAAAAGCTCGGTGTGTCAGTTTAAGCTATTACAACCAGAGGGTGTTGATGACTTGCCAAGTCATTATTGGCGCAACATGACCGATAAAATGATGGAACAAAGCTGGTGGAAGCAATTTAAATTTACCTCCACCACCTCAAGTGACGATAGTCTAACAATCATCGCAAGCACGCAGTGATATCAAAGATATCAAACAACTTTTGATTGTAGTTGACCATCAGCAAGCTCGGTGGTTATAAGCTCACCAGAGCTTACATCGTTAACTGATTTCACCACGCCACCGAGCTGGTTTTTAGTAATACTATAACCACGCGCTAACACACTGAGAGGGCTCACAGAATCTAAACGGCTCGCTTGTAATGAAAGCTGGTTTCGAGAACTTGAAAGTTGCTGCTGCATCGCTTGTGTAAGCCTTGCATGTAATTGCGCCAGTTGATGCTCGCTTTTCGCTAGCTGCTTTTCGGGTGAGCGTTGCATTAAGCGTGGTGTTAGGTTGGCAAGTGCTCGCTCATATCGCTGGATTTTGCCACGCATTGCGCTGTGTAAGGCCAAACTAAGTTCATCTAGTTTTTGCGTTTGTTGGTTAAGTTGATTGCGCGGATGGCAAAGCTGTAAGCGGTGTTCAAATTGAGTCGCGGTACTGCGCTTTACTGCTAAAGCGTGTTTAAAGGCGTGATTTAAGTGCCTAACTAACTGCGTAACCTTGTTATATAGCTCCTCGGTATTTGGGCTAACAAGTTCTGCGGCTGCAGAAGGGGTTGCGGCGCGAATATCGGCGACATAATCACTAATCGTGGTATCGACCTCGTGACCAACGGCGCTAACGATGGGTAAGTGACTGGCAAAAATAGCGCGGGCTAGTTGCTCATGGTTAAAACACCATAAATCTTCAAGTGAACCACCACCGCGTCCTAGTATGAGCACATCTACTTCGTTACGCTGGTTGGCGATGTTTATTTTTTCTATTAATTGGCTGTGGGCATCTGCGCCTTGCACCATTGCTGGGTAAATCACGACTTCAAGCTGCGGTGCACGGCGTTTAAGCACCGTCAGAATATCGCGAATAGCCGCTCCTGTGGCTGAGGTGATCACCCCAACACGGTTAATATTAGTTGGTAATGGTTTTTTGTGGGCTGAGCTAAATAGGCCTTCGGCAGCTAAGCGCATTTTAAGTGCATCAAATTCTTGTTTTAGTAAACCTTCACCCGCAGGGGCCATGTGTTCAACAATTAGTTGATAATCACCACGAGGTTCATACAAAGATACGCGGGCACGCACGGTTACTTGTGCACCATTGCTCGGGCGAAAAGTTTGGCCGCGATTATTGCCGCGCCACATCGCCGCTTTTACTTGAGCTCGGTCGTCTTTTAACGTGAAGTACCAGTGTCCTGATGCTGGGGCTATAAAGTTAGAAATTTCGCCATTTAAGATAAGCGATGAGAAGCCTTGTTCTAAAACATGGCGAATTTCCTTATTTAGGCGCGAGACCGTATAAACAGGCTGTGTTGAGTGCGTAAAAGCCATTAAAAACCCCAGTAAAAAATTCTCTGTGTACTTTAACACAAATAAATGAATAATTTTATTTACTCGTGCTCATAACGCTGATAAAATTTGGCCGCAATTCCTTATACTCAGATCCACATGTGAGAAGTTGCACTATGCTAAGAATCGCTAAAGAAGCTCTTACCTTTGACGACGTACTACTTGTACCAGGTCATTCTACTGTTTTGCCACACACGGCAAATATTTCAACTCGCTTAACGCGTGGTATCAATCTTAACTTGCCGCTAGTTTCAGCATCTATGGATACTGTAACTGAAGCACGCTTAGCGATTGCTCTAGCGCAAGAGGGCGGTTTAGGTTTCATCCACAAAAACATGACAATTGAAGAGCAAGCTAAAAACGTACGTAAAGTTAAAACGTACGAAGCGGGCATTGTTTCTTTCCCTGTTACTGTGACTGCGGATCTTACAATTGCTGATGCTATCGCACTTTCAGAAGAAAAAGGTTTTTCAGGTTTCCCTGTAACCGACGCTGACAATAACCTTGTAGGTATTGTTACAAGCCGTGATATGCGTTTTGAAACGAAACTTGAGCAGCCTGTTTCTACAGTGATGACGAAAAAAGATTCGTTAGTAACTGTTAAAGAAGGTGCAGACCGTGATGAGATCTTAGGTCTAATGCACGAGCACCGTATTGAAAAAATTCTTGTTGTTGATGATGCATTTAAACTAAAAGGCATGATCACTGTAAAAGATTATCAAAAAGCACAAGACAAGCCACACGCATGTAAAGATGAGCAAGGTCGTCTTCGTGTAGGTGCCGCTGTTGGTGTTGGTCCTGGTACTGACGAGCGTATCGCAGCTCTAGTTGAAGCAGGTGTTGACGTATTACTTATCGATACATCACATGGTCACTCACAAGGTGTAATCGACCGTGTTGCTCAAACACGTCAAGCATACCCAGATCTACAAATCGTAGCAGGTAACGTTGCAACAGCTGAAGGTGCGATTGCCCTTGCTGATGCGGGTGTTGACGCTGTTAAGGTAGGTATTGGCCCAGGTTCTATCTGTACTACTCGTATCGTAACAGGTTGTGGTGTACCACAAATTACAGCGATTTCTGACGCAGTTGAAGGCTTAAAAGGCCGCGATATTCCTGTTATCGCTGACGGTGGTATTCGTTTCTCAGGTGACATCGTAAAAGCACTTGTTGCCGGTGCATCATGTGTAATGGTGGGTTCAATGTTAGCGGGTACTGAAGAAGCACCGGGTGAAGTTGAGCTATACCAAGGTCGTTACTACAAGTCTTACCGTGGTATGGGTAGCCTTGGCGCTATGAACCAAAAAGAAGGTTCATCAGACCGTTACTTCCAAAAATCGAACGAAGCAGACAAGCTTGTTCCTGAAGGTATCGAAGGCCGTGTTGCTTATAAAGGTCCTATCGCGACAATCATTCACCAACAAGTGGGCGGTCTTCGCAGTGCAATGGGCTTAACAGGCTGTGCAACAATTGAAGAGTTAAATACTAAACCTCAATTTGTTCGCGTTACTTCAGCGGGTATGGGTGAGTCACACGTTCACGACGTACAGATCACTAAAGAAGCGCCAAACTACCGCTTAGGTTAATTACCTTAAGGTATTGAAATTACATGGGCTAGCTTTTGCTAGCCCTAATTTATTTATCATCTCCCTTTGGGAGAGCAGTTCCTGACTAACGAGATACTCCATGAGCAAAGACATTCACGATTCACGAATTCTCATTTTAGATTTTGGTTCGCAATACACACAGTTAATCGCACGTCGTATACGTGAGATTGGTGTTTACTGTGAGCTATGGGCATGGGATGTAACTGAAGAGCAAATCCGCGAATTTAATCCACAAGGTATTATTTTGTCGGGTGGCCCTGAGTCTACAACACTTGAAAACAGCCCACGTGCTCCTGAGTATGTATTTAATGCAGGCGTTCCAGTACTTGGTATTTGTTACGGCATGCAAACAATGGCAATGCAACTGGGTGGTAGTGTACACAGCTCTGATAAGAAAGAGTTTGGTTATGCGCAAGTTGAGAAAGTAGGTAACTGTGCGTTATTCGATGCTATCGAAGACCACATTACTGACGGCGGTGCTGGTGTACTTGACGTTTGGATGAGCCACGGCGATAAAGTGATGGAAGTACCAGAGACTTTCAAAACAACTGCTAAAACATCAACATGTCCACATGCGGCAATGTCATGGGAAGAAAAGCGTTTCTACGGCGTACAGTTCCACCCAGAAGTAACTCACACTCATCAAGGTCAACGTTTACTTGAGCGTTTTGCAATTGATATCTGTGGCTGTGAAAAGCTATGGACACCAGCTAAAATCATCGATGATGCTATTGAGCGTATTAAGCAAACAGTGGGTGATGACGAAGTTATCCTAGGTTTATCAGGTGGTGTTGATTCATCTGTTGTGGCTATGCTTATTCACCGTGCAATCGGCGACAAGCTAACGTGTGTATTCGTTGATAACGGTCTTCTTCGTTTAAACGAAGGTCAGCAAGTTATGGACATGTTTGGCAACAAGTTTGGCCTAAACATTGTTAAGGTTGATGCTGAAGATCAATTCTTAGCTGACTTAGCTGGTAAATCAGACCCAGAAGATAAGCGTAAAGCGATTGGTCATACCTTCATTAAAGTATTCGATGAGCAAGCTAAAAAGCTGAAAAATGCTAAATGGTTAGGTCAAGGTACTATCTACCCAGACGTAATAGAATCTGCTGCATCAGCAACAGGTAAAGCACACGTAATCAAGTCTCACCACAACGTTGGTGGTTTACCAGACGACATGAAAATGGGTCTTGTAGAGCCATTACGTGAGCTATTTAAAGATGAAGTACGTAAAATTGGTCTTGAGCTTGGCCTACCTTACGACATGCTTTACCGTCACCCATTCCCGGGTCCTGGTTTAGGTGTTCGTGTACTTGGTGAAATCAAGAAAGAGTACTGTGATTTACTACGTCGCGCAGATGCAATCTTCATCGAAGAGCTACACAAAGCTGAGCTTTACCATAAAGTAAGCCAAGCATTCACTGTATTCTTACCAGTTAAATCGGTAGGTGTAATGGGTGATGCACGTAAATACGACTGGGTTGTATCACTACGTTGTGTAGAAACAATCGACTTTATGACGGCACGTTGGTCACACTTACCTTATGAATTCTTAGGTGTGGTTTCAAACCGTATCATCAACGAAATCGATGGTATCTCACGTGTTGTTTACGATATTTCAGGTAAGCCACCGGCAACAATCGAGTGGGAATAATTTTATTATTCTGACCTGAATTGGTACAAAAACGGCGAATTAGCTTGCTAATTCGCCGTTTTGTTTATTTAAGAAGCAGTTAAACTAAAAACTGTGTTTTTTTACTTTACCTTTGAAAAAAGCTCTATATAATTCGACGACATTGCAGGGGCGTAGTTCCAATTGGTAGAACAGCGGTCTCCAAAACCGACGGTTGGGAGTTCGAATCTCTCCGCCCCTGCCATTTCTTCCTTCTTTACTTTAATCGCAAATCTCCCTATATTACTTGCTCTTAATCATGATTGAGTTGTTATGAATCCAAGTTACGCTGCGATATTCTCTGTACAATCTTTAGAGTTAAATCAACACTATCGAACTGCGCCTGATATTTCTGGCGAACAGATGCCAAACACTCAACAAGAAACCCTCACGCTACCGTTACAGTTTCACCAAGATCTCGAGAAAGCGTTTGCGCCGTTAGTGATCACTCAAATCGTAAAAGCAGCAAGTATTAGTTGGCAACAGGGCTGTTTAGCTTTACCTAGCGAGAAGCTTAACAGTGAACAGAAAAAACAACTTTGGTCTTTAATCGGTGAGCAACTTGATAAGCTTTAAACCTGTAGATGCAAGCTATATTAGCCAGTTAATGGCTATTGAAAACGCCTGCCATAGTCACCCGTGGACAGAGAAAACCATGCTGTCGTGTTTAGCTGGGCGTTACTTTAACCTGGCTGCTTTTCAAGGCGATGACATGCTTGGATTTTATATCGGTGAACAAGCGGGCCCTGATTACACCTTAATGGATATTTGTGTTGCGCCTAAGTATCAAGGGCAGGGCATTGCTAAGCAATTGTTAAATGCCTTTATTGAGCATGGCGAGCAGCACCAAGCTGAAAATCTTTTCTTAGAAGTGCGTGAGTCTAATGCACCCGCTATTGGCCTGTATGAAAGTGCTGGCTTTGCACATATGTCGGTGCGTAAGAACTATTACCCAACCGCGACAGGCAACGAAGACGCTATTTTAATGGGGATGAGCTTTTCCCTTTAAGATGCCTCTTCAAGGGCATCGATAAGTGCGTTGTAACATTGTTCAACTTGCTCTGTTTGATTACTGCGTAATGCATTTTCAAGTTGGCCTGCGGTCTTATGAATTGCTTCAAAACTAAAACACCCCGCACTGCCTTTAAGACTGTGCGCCAATGAGCGGAGTGCTTCCCACTCTTTAGCACGATACAACTGCACGACTTGAGATAAGTAATCAGGTAGTTTTGAACGGTAGTTGTCGTTAATTTGTTGGAACTTTTCACTTTTCAGTAAGTTTTCCCACTTGTTTTGACTGTCTTTTTCAATGTGTAGGTAGCTTACAAGCACTTGCTCTAGAGCATCTTTGTCGATTGGTTTGGCTAGAGCTTCATCACAGCCAGCCTCTATGTAGGTATCGACATCGGTTTTCATTACATTGGCCGTAAGCGCAATGATAGGGCCATCATAGGCTGCGTGACGTAACATTTGCGTTGCTTCTAAGCCGCCCATGACAGGCATCTGCATATCCATGATGATCAGCTGATAATCATTTACCAATGCCATTTCTACTGCTTCAGCCCCATTTTTGGCAATGTCTGGCTCAAGCCCCCAAGTTTGTAACAGTAGTTTGATCAGTAACTGGTTATCTGGGTTATCTTCGGCTACCAGAATATTGGCATCAAAGCTATTCGCTGCGAATGACAGCTGAACGTCTTTACTTGGTGAGAGCTGCTCATAGCTATGAATAAAGCCTTCATTTTGTAACTGCTCGGCATTTAAATGGGCAGCAACTTGGACGGTAAAACAACTGCCGTTTCCAGGTTCGCTAATAAGTTGCACATCACCGCCTAGCAACTGGGCTAAGTTCTTCGATATACACAAGCCAAGGCCTGTACCACCGAAGCGGCGTGTGGTCGTCGCATCGGCTTGTTCAAACGGTTTGAACACCCGTTCAACCTCACGCTCTGACATACCAATACCGGTATCTTGAATCGCAAACTCTAAATGTTGTTTATTGCTGTTGTAACTTATATCGATTGAGATGCTGCCTTTCTCAGTGAACTTAACTGCGTTGCTGGCAATATTGATTAAAATTTGTTTTAAACGTGTGGTATCGCTATTAATGGTTTTGGGTACTGGCAGCTGGTAGTTAATATTAAACGCCAGTTGCTTTTCATTAGCCAACGGGCGAATAATCGAATCAATATCATGAATAAGCTGCACCACATTGCATGGGCCGCGTTCAACAGCCAGTTTTTCAGCCTCAATTTTTGATAAATCAAGAATGTTATTAATAAGCTCAAGTAAGTGCTTAGAATTACGTAAAATAGTACTTAAATGCTGCTCATCATTCACCGCATCTTTGTTGTGCAGGAGCTGCTCTGTAAAGCCCATAATTGCGGTTAGTGGGGTGCGAATTTCATGACTCATATTCGCTAAAAAGCGGCTTTTCAGTTGGTTGGCTTGCTCAGCTTGGGCAATGGCCACTTCTAGCTTGCTATTCATTGCTTCGAGCGCTTTGGTACGGCTTTCTACTTTTTCTTCTAGGTGATGCTTATATTCCTCAAGTTCGTCTTGGTAATGACGAATTTGACTCACCATGTGGTTAAAGTCGTTGAAAAGCACACCTACTTCATCGTTTGTATGGGCAGGTAAGTAAACAGATAAATCACCATCACCCACCCGATGGCTTGCAGCCCCTAATAATTCGACTGGGGTGAGGAGTAAGTTGCGCACCACAATGTAGATCAAAATAGGCAGTGAAATCACAGAGATAATTACAATTAACGCAGTAATTAAGCTGATGGCTTTACCTGATTGATACAGCAAATCTTTGGGAGTGGTTGAGATAAAGTAATCACCGTCGGTCATTTGTACCGCGTAGATAATGCGCTCTTCTTTGTCGATACTCGATAGTTCAATACTGGCTAGTTTACCGTAATCAGCCAATCGCTTAATTTGTTCAAGCTCATATTCACTTAAATAGCTGCCACGTAAGTCATAGTCTGAGCTAAATAAAATCTGCCCCTTAGTGGTCAAAAACAAATTTAAGGTGTTATTAAATGGCGCTTCTAAAATGCTGGCGTTTAGTATTGATGGTTCAACATGAACAACAATAAACCCTAGCTGCTGCGGCTGTTTTAAGTAGTAATCGATATTATAAATTGGGTGCACAAAGTACAGGCTAGTTGAGCCATCTTCTTTGGGGATCATAAATTGCTGTTGACGTAAGTTTGACTGCAGCACTTGATCAAAAAACGGGTAGCTGTCGGGAGCTGGGGTTAATTGACTTGAATAAAACGCATCGCTTTTACCATCTGGGGCAACATAGTTGATACTCACAATATCAGGGTAAGCTTCTGAATAGCTGGCAAATACATTCATCAACTCGCCAAGGCGCTCAATATATTGATTTTTTGATTCGGGTTCGCGGGCTAAAAAGTCTGCCAATACCGGGGAGGTCGAAAGTAACCGAGTAATCGAATGAAATGAGTCAATGTAATTGAAGATTTTTTGCTGCTGCTGCTCTACAAAGCGACTGACAATTAGCTCAGCTTGTTTTTTTGTTGAATTGGTCACATTGGTTAACGTAAAGCCACCTAAAAACAACAAAGGTAAGATCACTAATGGTGTGATATACCATAATAATCGAATACTGAGCTTACTGGTTTTCATGACCTAAATTGATATCCCTCCGTGCAATTTATCAATAGTATGCGTTACAACTTGATTACACAAGCTTAGCAAAAAAGTGAACAACGAAAATAGCAAAGCAAAGGTGAATAATTACTTACAATCGCTGCTTTTTTGGCTAAGACAAACAAGGTATAATGCTTGGCAATTCTATTTTATTTTTACAGTGCGCACCGAGCTTTATAATTTATAAGGCAGTTAAGTGCGCTTTGTTATGACTAAAAGCAGCTTACATGTCTAATTTAACTACCGAAATTAATAAACGACGCACCTTTGCGATCATCTCGCACCCGGATGCGGGTAAAACCACCATTACAGAAAAAGTTCTGTTATTCGGACAAGCGATTCAAAAAGCGGGTACCGTAAAGGGTCGTGGCTCAAACCAGCACGCAAAATCAGACTGGATGGAAATGGAAAAAGAACGTGGTATCTCGGTAACTACGTCTGTTATGCAATTTCCTTACAATGAACGTCTGGTTAACTTACTTGATACTCCAGGACACGAAGACTTCTCTGAAGATACTTACCGTACATTAACGGCGGTTGACTCGTGTCTAATGGTTATCGACGCGGCGAAAGGTGTTGAGGATCGTACCCGTAAATTAATGGAAGTAACACGCTTACGTACTACGCCTATCGTAACTTTCATGAATAAGTGTGACCGTGATATTCGTGATCCAATGGAGTTATTAGACGAAGTTGAGACTGAGCTTAACATCGCCTGTGCGCCAATCACTTGGCCGATTGGGTGTGGTAAAGAGTTTAAAGGTGTGTATCACATTCACCGTGAAGAAACGATTTTGTATAGCACAGGTCAAGGCCACACAATCCAAGAAGTGCGTGTTATTAAAGGCTTAGATAATCCTGAGCTTGATACTGCAATTGGTAGCGAACTTGCTGAGCAGTTGCGTGAAGAACTTGAGCTAGTTGTCGGTGCATCACACGAATTTGACTTAGATCTGTTTTTAGCGGGCGAGCTATCACCGGTGTATTTTGGTACGGCATTAGGTAACTTTGGTGTTGACCATGTACTTGATGGTTTAACTGAGTGGGCACCTGCGCCATTACCTCGCGAAACAGAAGACCGCCAAGTAGCAGCAACAGAAGAGAACTTCTCTGGCTTCGTATTTAAAATCCAAGCGAACATGGACCCTAAACACCGTGACCGTATTGCCTTTATGCGTATTGTATCTGGCAAATATAGCCAAGGTATGAAAATGAGCCATGTGCGTATTGGTAAGCAAGTCAGTATTTCTGATGCCGTAACCTTTATGGCTGGTGATCGTGAGCGAGCGCAAGATGCGTACGCGGGTGACATCATTGGTTTACACAACCACGGTACAATTCAAATTGGTGATACCTTCACACAAGGCGAAAAAATGAAGTTTGGTGGTATTCCTAACTTCGCACCAGAATTATTCCGCCGTATTCGCTTAAAAGATCCTTTAAAACAAAAGCAATTGTTAAAAGGCTTAGTTCAGCTATCTGAAGAAGGTGCTGTGCAAGTATTTAGACCGCTTATTAATAATGATCTTATCGTTGGTGCGGTCGGTGTACTACAGTTTGATGTGGTTGTTGCGCGTTTAAAAGCAGAATACAACGTAGATGCGATTTACGAAGGTGTCAGTGTAAATACAGCACGCTGGGTACACTGTGATGATGCGAAAAAATTCGAAGAGTTTAAGCGTAAGTGCGAAAGCAACTTAGCGCTTGATGGTGGCGATAACCTTACTTATATCGCGCCAAGCCGTGTAAATCTAAACTTATCGATGGAGCGCTATCCAGACATCAAGTTTAACCACACACGCGAAAACTAATACGCTAAGTCTGCTTCAAATTTAAGTGCCCGCACAGCGGGCCATAAAGGTAAAAATTACAATGAATATTCGTACTCTTTTAATCGAAAAAGCAATTGCTGCAATGGTTGCAGCAGGATTACCAGAAGATACAAATCCAGCGGTAACGCAAAGCACACGTCCGCAGTTTGGTGATTACCAAATTAATGGTGCAATGGGCGCGGCTAAAAAATTAAAATCAAACCCGCGTGAACTAGCACAAAAAATTATCGATAACCTAGACCTTGCTGATATCGCAGAAAAAACTGAAATCGCAGGCCCAGGTTTTATCAACATTCACTTAAAGCCTGAGTTTTTATCAGCAAGCTTAAAAGCGGCAAACGAAGACGAAAAGCTGGCTGTTGCACCACATGCAACGGCGCAAAAAGTGGTTGTTGATTACTCATCACCTAACCTTGCTAAAGAAATGCACGTAGGTCACTTACGTTCAACCATCATTGGTGATGCGGTTGTTCGTGCCCTTGAGTTCCGTGGTGATGAAGTTGTTCGTCAAAACCACATGGGTGACTGGGGTACTCAGTTTGGTATGTTAATCGCGCACTTAGAAGATCAAATCAATCAAGGTGTTGATTTAGACAAAGTGGCGCTTGCTGACCTTGAAACCTTCTACCGCGATGCGAAAAAACGCTTTGATGATGAAGAAGGGTTTGCTGATAAAGCGCGTGATTACGTTGTTAAATTACAAGGTGGCGATGCACACTGTGAAAAACTGTGGAAGTTATTCATCGCGACTTCTGTAAAGCACTCTGAAGAAGTTTACAAGCGTCTAAACGTAACACTTACAGCAGATGACATCATGGCTGAAAGTGCATACAACAGTGAACTTGCAAACATCATCGCACTATTAAAAGACAAAAACATTGCTGTTGAATCTGATGGTGCACAAGTGGTGTTTTTAGATGAGCTTGCTAACAAAGACGGCGAGCCTTCAGTGTTTATCGTACAGAAATCAGGTGGTGGTTTCTTATACGCGACGACTGACTTAGCGGCCTGTGATTACCGTTCAAATAAACTAGGTGCTGATCGTATCCTAATCTTTGTAGATGCACGTCAAAGCTTACACTTCAATCAAGTTGAGCTAACAGCACGTAAAGCAGGTTTATTACGTGATGAAACAAGTTATGAATTCTGCCCATTCGGCACCATGATGGGTGAAGACGGTAAGCCATTCAAAACTCGTACTGGCGGTACGGTTAAACTTGCTGATTTACTTGAAGAGTCAATCACTCGTGCAGCAGCTAAACTTGCTGAGCGTGAGTCAGATTTAAGCGACGAAGAGCGTAGCGAAATTGCCCGTAAAGTAGGTATTGGCGCAGTGAAATATGCGGATCTTTCTAAGCACCGTACTAGCGACTATATCTTCAACTGGGACACAATGCTGAGCTTTGAAGGTGCGACAGCGCCTTACTTACAATATGCATACACACGTGTTCGAAGTATTTTCCGTAAATCAGGTATCGATGCTGCCTCATTAACAGCTGACGTTGCAATCAACGAGCCACAAGAAAAAGCGCTGGCGCTTAAACTTCTTCAGCTAGAAGAAGTACTGGATCTAATGATCAGCGAAGCAACACCGCACGTATTATGTGGATACCTATACGAGCTAGCAAGCCTATATATGACGTTCTACGAAGCATGCCCAGTTCTAAAAGAAGGCGTAGAGCCAAGTGTTCGTGACAGCCGTTTAGTACTGTGTAATTTGGTTGCGAAGACACTGAAATCAGGATTGGATCTGCTAGGTATCGAAGTAATGGAGCAAATGTAATCTGCTTCGTGTAGTTCGCTTTAGCTGCGTTAATGAGTTTATTTAGCCTAAGTCACATACAAAACACGTATGCTCCTTGGCATAAATAAACTCATTGCCTTGCTAGCACTCCTACACTTGCAGAACGTTTAAGAACTCATAGCTTCGTAGGTTGGGTAGAGCGCAGCGAAACCGAGTATAAATCGCAGGCCCTAGACTCTAGGCGCTAGGGGAGTAGCTTGTAGAACCTAGAACCTAGAACCTAGAACCTAGAACCTAGAACCTAGCACCGTAGGTTGGGCAGAGCGTAGCGAAACCCAACATAAATCGAAGGCCCTAGACTCTAGGCGCGAGGGGAGTAGCTTGTAGAACCTAGAACCTAGAACCTAGAGCCTAGAGCCTAGAGCCTAGAACCTAGAACCTAGAACCTAGAGCCTAGAGCCTAGAGCCTAGAGCCTAGAGCTTTGAACTTAGAACTTAGAACCTAGAGCCTAGAACCTAGAGCCTAGAGCCTAGAACCTAGCTTCGTAGGTTGGGTAGAGCGTAGCGAAACCCAACAAATTGACAGCTCAACAACCTTGATTAATCTTTAGCTGATAGCTGATAGCTGATAGCTGATAGCTGATAGCTGATAGCTGATAGCTGATAGCTGATAGCTGATAGCTGATAGCTGATAGCTGATAGTAGCGATAGAGGGAATTTTATGAAACTTGAAGATATTCGCCGTGAATATTTACAGGATGGTTTATCTGAAGACATGCTTGATGCATCTCCAATCAAGCAGTTTGAAAAATGGCTTGAACAAGCTGTTGCCACTAATTTGCCTGATCCTACGGCGATGGTCGTTGCAACGGTTGATGAACATGGTCAGCCTTCGCAGCGTATCGTGCTGTTAAAGCATCTTGATGAAAATGGTTTTGTGTTTTTTACCAATACTGGCTCGCGCAAGGCGCAGGAGCTCAAAGGTAATAACAAAATCTCTCTGCACTTTCCATGGCACCATATGGAGCGACAAGTCATTGTTTATGGTGAAGCTAAACCTTTACCAACAACGGCTGTGGCTAAGTACTTTTTATCGCGTCCTAAAGAAAGCCAGTTAGCAGCATGGGCATCTCAGCAGAGTCGTCCTGTGTCATCACGTAAGGTATTAATGGAAACATTTGCGAAAATGAAGCAAAAGTTTTCTGAGGGTGAAATTCCATTGCCTGATTTTTGGGGAGGCTACTGTGTTGAGCCTACTAAAATCGAATTTTGGCAAGGCGGAGCACACCGCTTACACGACCGCTTTATGTATCAACGCCAAGCCGACGGCAGTTGGCAGTTTGGTCGTTTAAATCCGTAAATGCGTTTTATCGATTCCCACTGTCATCTTGATTTTAGCGAATTTGATGAGACTCGCACAGAGCTCATCACTGCATGCAAGCAAGTAGGGATCGAGCATTTTATTGTGCCGGGTGTGAGCTTGGCACAATCTACAAAACTATTCTCTTTTGCTAAATCAGAGCCAAGTATTTCAATTGCTTTAGGCTTACATCCTTATTTTTTATCAGATCACCAAACTCATCATCTCGCTGAACTGGAGCAGTTAGCAAAAAACCATTCAGGGCAGTTTATTGCCATCGGCGAGTGCGGACTTGATCGCAGTATCGACAACCTCGATAAGCAAACACAGCTTTTTGAAGGACAAATAGAGCTTGCCAATCAACTCGCTCTACCACTGATTGTGCATCACAGACAAAGCCATGATTTAATTGCTCGCTCATTTAAACGCTGCAAGCCAAAGTTTGGTGGTGTGATTCATGCTTTCTCAGGCTCAGAACAACAAGCTCAGAGTTATATTAAACAAGGGTTTAAGCTTGGTGTCGGCGGTGTAATAAGTTACCCGCGCGCTGCTAAAACTCGTAAAGTCATAAGCGCAATTGAGCCACAGCATTTAGTGCTTGAAACCGACTCGCCATCAATGCCGTTAGTTGGCTTTCAAGGCCAAGTTAATACGCCGCTAAAGGTGCGTGATCTATTCACTTGTTTATGTGAGCTTAAAGGCGCGACAGGGGATGCAAAGCAGCAATTGGCTGCTGAACTTTATGATTCTTGCTCAGCGCTTTTTTTGATGTAACGGTTGATTTGCCAGTGTTTTAACCCACGGCCTAGCTGCCAAGTAAAAATACAGGTGATCACTAACATTAATAATACTTGGCGGCCCAAATCATGAAAACTACTGTGGCTAGTTGCAATAGAAGCCTGCGTTAAATAGGTAAT
Organism: Pseudoalteromonas sp. T1lg21; assembly: GCF_002964625.1. Taxonomy (NCBI): domain Bacteria; kingdom Pseudomonadati; phylum Pseudomonadota; class Gammaproteobacteria; order Alteromonadales; family Pseudoalteromonadaceae; genus Pseudoalteromonas; species Pseudoalteromonas sp. T1lg21. The sequence goes on along the minus strand of NZ_PQBX01000056.1, from coordinate 469,660 downwards.
TGACACAAAACCAATTGGTCTTTCATCATCACTTATCACTGGTTCTACAAATGGGGTTTTGAGTCTGCTAATACCCGGCGTTGAATCGGGTAATAAACCAAAGGTGTGGTGACTTTGCCAATTATCGCTGGCAGCAATTTGGATACCTTGTTGATCGTAAATCGTTGCCGCTAACACATACTCATCTTCAGCAATATGATTACATAACGCATTTAACTCGGGTTTGTTTTTTTCTTGCAGTGGGGTTTTTGCATTTAGTGCCATAAACTTGGTTAAGCTTATCGCTGTGCTGTCAGCGCTATCATAAAGTAATTGGTGGCTTTGAAAGCTACTATTCATGGCAACCCAACTTAACAGCACAAAACAGGCCGCAGCCAAGCTTAAACGCACAACACGTTGGCGATAAGTGGCTGAAAAGGGAATTTTAAGTTGGTTATTTTTCATAGTCACCGTATACGTTACTGACAGCTTTTAAATTTGATGGTACAACATGATAACTTTAACAGCCCCTTGAGTGCGAGTAGCAAATGCACGACCAAGGACAGACATAAGTCTAATGTGGAGCCACTATGTCACAGCTTAGCTTAGCTGCTACACCTTCAGCAAATTTAGCAGAACAAATCAGCCTAAATTGCTGGTATAAAATTGAAAACAAACACCTTATTACAACAGACTTTACGCCAAAAGCAAATCAAGGCGTGTTTAGTGTTGCTTTTGGTAATGAGCTTAATGCTGAGCAATTGCTTGCGATTAGCGAATTTTTAGCAGCGCAAGGGGCTAGCAATTTATCGCTTTGTTGCTATCAGCCAATTGCCGATTTGCCAGCAGCGTGGAGCTTTCATAGCGATACAACAAGCGTACTAAGTCCGCTGGTATTAGTTGAGTTTGCTAAGCAATTGGGGATTCAACTGGTGCAATTAACGAATCCACCCACGGTGAATGAACCAGGTTTATTACTAATGGATATGGACTCAACAGCCATTACTATTGAGTGTATCGACGAAATTGCGCGCCTTGCCGATGTGTATGACGAAGTTGCCGCTGTAACCGCGCAAGCTATGGCCGGGCAGCTCGACTTTGCACAAAGCTTAAAGCAGCGTGTCGCGAAGCTTGAGGGCATCGATGTAGATTTAATTGACGGCTTAAAAGCGCGTTTACCGCTTATGCCGGGCGTGAGTGAATTATGCCAATACCTAAAAGCGCATAACTGGCATTTAGCAATCGCATCGGGTGGCTTTGTGCCTTTTGCAGAGCAAGTGCAGTCACTGCTTGATTTAGATGAAGTGCATGCGAATACTCTCGAATTTAAAGATAACCGTTTAACAGGCAAGGTGATAGGCACAATTGTTGATGCAGAAGAAAAAGCCCGTGTACTTAAACGAATCGAACAAAAGCTGACTTTAAATAACCGCCAAACTGTTGCCATGGGTGATGGTGCTAATGATTTAAAAATGATGGCTGCGGCAGGGCTTGGTGTTGCTGTGCACGGTAAACCGAAAGTGGTTGAGCAAGCACAAACTGCAATTAATGAAGGTTCATTACTGCAAGTTGCTTACTTACTCACTCTCCCGTTAGATTACTCGCTTTAACCAAGTTGCTTTGCGTTTACTCATTTCCGTGATCAGCCTTTGGTCAATATCAAAATGGGTAAGCGCTTCTTCGGTTATATCAATCAAATCACCCACACCGGCTACTGCCCATAGCGCTTCTTCTAGGTCTTTTGCTTTGTGTAATGCGTACTGACTAATATATTTCAGCTCATTCGCTAAGTAATCAATATCTGGGCGGCCAGTCCGTGACACATACAAGCGAAACACAAAGACTAAATCGTTTTTCAGCGCTTTTTTCACAAACAAAGTTTGTGGTTTGTAGTCATCTTCACTAATACAACGACTGGTAATTGCATCGCTGATCACAGCTTGGCGCGGATCAAAGCGAACAAACAGGGTAAATGGTAAGGGGGGATCTTGGCGACTGCGGTCTTTGATTAATGGGGTGATCACCTCAGAGATTTGATCCGTTGATAAGAATCCATCAATGCTGGTTGTCTCATTTAATAACGCAAAGTTTTGCAGCAATACATGAAGAGGGCTAGGGTATAAGCCTTGGCCAATAGCGCCAGCTTTAAAGTGAGCTGCTTCTTTGTGTAAATAAAACGGAAATTGGCATACGCTTTTGGTCACCATATTTCTAAGTGCGGTCGATAATCCCGGAATTTTTGGGGTTTCTTCACAAACACGTAATTTGTCTTTGTTGTTATCGATTAATACAGTAAAAAACTTAATTGCCATATGGGGTAAGTCACCAATACGATGCACTTTTAAGTTCACTGTTGTCAGTGATTTACTCACTGCCATCACTTCATAAGCCAAATTTGTTAAATCATGCTTTTTGGTAATTTTTTGCAAATCAGGCAAGTTTAACTTAATGATATCGCCTTTTTTGAACTCAACCGGATGGTCACACTCTATTTGTAAGCCCATCACAGATAAGTCACGGGTGTGGCCCGTGATAAGCTCTTCACCTTGAGTAATAGAGACTGCGGTTTTGTACAAGTAGCGTTTATGTGCCCGAAGGTTCACATATTCAAGCGCCACTGGCTCTAAATGAGGAGGCGTTTTATGTTTGCTGTGACCAAATTGCTTAAGCTGATTTACTGCATCTTTATTGTAATCAAGTTGCTGGTACGTTTGTTGCTCAAACTTAGTGCCGATCGAGGTCAATATCAGTAGGTATTTAACATCTTTGATCAGCCCTTGCACCCGTGGTGTAGGGGGCTTATTAAGTTTTTCGATATTTTTACCAGCACTACTAGGTAGAGATAACGGAATGTATGAATCTTCCGGGTGGCTTGGCATCAACTGAAGCTTAAAGCATTGCCAGCTGTCTTTTTGGCTACCAAATCCGAGGAATAAATCTCTCAGTTGTGGCTGACTCTCAAGCTCAGTTCGAGTGGCTGAATAATAATAAATCTTGCCCGCTACGGTGTGAGTGAAGGTATACAGGTATTCTTCTTTTACGGCATCGGGTGAGCTGAGTAGATGACCTAAGCGCTGCTGATTTATAATGCTATATAAGCATGACAACTTACGTTCATCACAAAAATAGCGCTGAATAAAAATATTATTCTCAGTAGTGAGCGCAAGGCTAGGGTAAAGCTTATCGCCTTGTAAGCTTAAAAAAGTGTAAAACGAGGTAACACGTGGAATGTAGTATTGCTCGTAGCCTTTCGATACAACTGCATCCAGGGTATTGTCTAAGTTCACTTTATAGCGACGTTTGTTGCCATGAATAAAGCTTTCTAAGAACTCATCAAACTTTTCATTATTTTCAATAAAAGTGCGTTTTAAGCGTACATGATTGTACTCACGAGAGACTTTTTCTACCGCAACTACTTCATATTGAATACCGTTTTTTAAGCCCAGCTCAAAGTCTTGTTCTAGGCCGACTAAGCGCAGACCAATTAATTGGCCTTTTTTAACTTGATAGCGAGGCGCTAATTTTATTTTCGCACCACTTAGGGAAATATCCGAGGTAGATGCCGCAACTTTACTGTCTTTATCAAGCTCAACGGTGATTTTAATTGAATAGTTCATCCGCTCTTCGCGGCGACTTTCATAGGATGCAAACTTAATAACCTTGGCAGATTGTTCTGGGGCTGTACTATCGTCCGTTAACGCTTGTTCTGCGGCTTTTTTTTGCATCACTCGGTGATTATTTTCGGTGTTCATTACCGCTTCGTAAACGGCAAGTGTGTAACCACCGTGGCGTTTTATAGCATCTTCAAACACTTCAATGGCGGTATCGTCCATAAAGTGTTGCTTGCCATCATATTCGTAGGGTTTGACTTGTCCGGTTACTTGACCACGTAAATCAATAAAGCGTGCCACTGGCTGAGATAAGCGCGACATTTCCATTTTGATCAGAAACTGCTCTGGCTTAGTTAAGCTAGCTGTCTTTGATTTAAACAGTTTGTCGAACTGGGGAGTGCCTAAATGTGCCTTTAGTTCTTCAACTAGGCTTTCATATTTAAGCAGTATGTCTTCAGCCATTTATAAAACCATCACCGTCTATCTAAAAAAGTAGGTATACTAACGGGCTATTTAAAGCCAAAGCAGTGTAACTACTTTTTTATTTTATTCGTTATTGTTATATGTATTCGCCAATTAAATGGCAAGCACTGTAAAGTTTTATTTGTAAGCAAAAACTGTGCCCTTAACTATTTCTTAATTAAGCACTTAGCTAAATTAAGCGTTTTTCAGGGGGTCAAGTTACAACATATTATCTTTTGTGATTATAAAAATGACTCTCACTTAATCGTCTGAGTCATAAGTTTTACTTTAGCTATTATATGCTTGAAAATACAGAAATAGTCACAAATCAGCTACAAAAATAGGTAAGGCCGAATGGCAAAATCAGCAAAAATCGAATTTGTCTGCACTGAGTGCGGCATGAACTATCAGCGTTGGCAAGGACAGTGTAAATGCGGAGCATGGAATACGCTGGCAGAATTTAAGCCTTCAGCAGGGCAATCAAAGCAAGCGGCAAGCCGTGCGGTAGTGGCAGGTTATGCCGGTATCGCAGGCGGTGGCTCAAAGAAAATAAATGAAGTGGCAACCACTGAGGCCGAAAAACGCCTTACCGAAATCGGCGAGCTAGACAGAGTATTGAGCGGTGGTGTAACGACAGGTTCAGTTAACATTATCTCTGGCGACCCTGGCGCTGGTAAAACTACCTTGCTCTCAGATTTAGTTGCACGTATGTCAAAACTGATGCCGTCTTTATACTGTACAGCTGAAGAGTCTCTATCGCAGTTCAAAAACCGTGTGAATCGCCTACGTTTAGATTACAACGAAGACGAGCTTTACTTACTGTCTGAAACCAGCGTTGAAGCCATCATTGAAGAACTTGATAAAAACAAAATCAAGTTCGCGGTGATTGACTCAATTCAGGCTGTGGTAACAGAAACGGCAAATGGTAGCCCAGGCTCGCCATCGCAGGTTAAAAGTGCAGCGCAAGCTTTAACACAATATTGTAAGCAAAATGATGTAACTATGTTCATCATTGCCCATGTAAACAAAAATAACGAAATTGCAGGGCCGCAAACACTCGTGCATATCGTTGATGCTTTATTGCATATCGATACCAACGATGGGCAAATCAGAACTTTACGTGCTAATAAAAACCGTTTTGGCGATATCGACACCGTGGGTATTTTCAGAATGTGTGAGCGCGGAATGCTGAGCGTTGATAACCCAAGTGAAATCTTTTTGTCAGGCTCGAGTACTGAATCTCCGGGCTCTGCAATCACCTGTATCCGTAAAGGTAACCGTAATTTACTACTCGAAATCCAATGTTTAACCACAGAAACCGAAGCTGAATTCCCGCAGCGAGTATGTGTTGGTTTAAACATGAACCGCATCAAGATGCTGACGGGCATTTTGCGTAAGCACACAAAAACAAAAATCTTTCACGACACTTTTTTCAACATTGTCGGTGGCTTAAAAATCGATGAGTCAGAAACCTGTATCGATTTAGCATTAGTAACAGCGTTATTAAGCAGCTTGAACGAGTTTGTTGTACCCCGCACCACCTGTATTATGGGCGAGCTAAGTTTAAATGGTGATGTAAGACCAATCGACAGTGGCGTACCTCGAGTCAAAGAAGCTGCTCAGCATGGTTTTACCGAGATTTTTATCCCGCATCGCAATTACCATAAATCAATGGAAGGCCTTGGGGCGAAGATCACGCCGGTGAAAACGGTGCATGAACTATTGTCGTTAATAAACTAAATACAATTTGATACACTGATAAAAAAATTACACCAATTAAAGGAAATAAAATGAAGAAGTTAATTATTGCAGCGGTTGTTGCTGCGGCTGTCGGTGGCGTGGCTTACGCAAATTACGCAGCTACACAGGAAGTGAAAAAGGTGGTTGATAAGCAAATTAGTGCGTTATCAATTCAAAGCGGTGTAGATATTAAATACAGTGATATCTCAGCAAGTATTTTTGATAGCAGCATGCAGTTATCTGATATCACTGTTTCAAATAGTTTAAGTAATGAGCCTGTTGCAACTATCGACAGCATTGATGTGTCAGGTTATGAAGTTGATGCGATACCACCGCACACAGGCTTTGTGATGACTAACTTTCGTTTTAGCGATGAGTTCTTAGCACAGCTACCAGAAAACTCAAATAACAAGCTAGCATCAACAAGCTATAACGTAAATTCATCACTTGATTACAATAAAGACTCAGGCGACAGTGACTTTGCACTTAAAGTGACTGCGAATGAGGTGGCTGATGTGAATTTCAATCTTGGTTTAGCTAAAACCACAGCGTTAATGGAAGCATCACTTGCTGCGAGTCAAATGCAAAATGAAGCAGCGGATGGCCAGCTAACCTTAGAGCAGCAGTTACAACAGCAATCAAAGATGATGGCAGCACTCACTCAGTTAGAGCCGCGCCGTATTAATCTGTCGATAGCTGATGAAGGTGAGCTTAAAGCCGTGGTCGATAGCTTCTTAACTTCGCAAGGTATGACGCATGAGCAATTTAAGCAAGTAGTAGCTATGCAATTACAGCAAGTTCCTGTGAGTGAAGAACTTGCGGCAGCGATCACTAATTTTGTGAATGGCTTATCGTCTTTCTCTGTGTCGGCAAAATTACCTGAAGGTAAAGGCATGATGGAGATTAATCAGCAAATTCAAATGCTGATGGGTCAACCAGAAGAGCTTGCGAAATTTATCAACCTGCAAGCAAGCGGCGCATAATCTCAAGCCCCTCTGTAAATCTAGCCTTAAAGTGATGGGTGATTGAGCTTACTCACTTTAAGGTTGTTTTTTATCTGCATCACACCTTGGCTATGCTCTAAAAATTTTTGTGCTAAAGCTCGTTGAAAGCCTGTTTCTGCAATGCCTTTTAGTTCAACAGTATCACCATCAACAATCACTTGTAGGTTTTCAATTCGAAAATTAGGATTGCTTGTTAATTTCTGCAGTGCCATTTGCTGTAAGCGCGGTTGAGCCGATGTACTAGTCGTTAGTACGCTAGTATTGGCGCTTACGTTCGTTGCGCATGCAAGTAAAAAAATACAGCTTAATGATGTAAGTACTACGGTTAATTTGAAGCGGCTCATACAATTCCCTCGTTAATGTAGTCTGCTGTGAACTATTGCTGAACCAGTTACAATTATTATTCCAAAGTTTAACCTTTTGATTTTAATGAGTTTGATTTGTATTAATGGGATGGGTGGGTAATAAAGTGTGAACTAATTACACACTCATTATGTAAAAACGGGTAGGGTACAAAAATGCCGAGACAAGCTCGGCATTTTTCAGTAAGGGTAATAAAGCTACTTTTTCTTCTTCACTTTAGCTTTGGCTTTTTTCTTAGCCTTCATTTTTACTGGATCTTTTTTCTTTTTAGAGGGGATTTTCGCTTCTTTGTGCTGTGGCTCAAAGCCTTTAATCACTCGGCGTTTAAGCTTTTGCTCTATGTAGCGCTCAACCTTGCCTAAAATTGCCACGTCGTGTGCTTCAACAAATGAAATCGCAATACCTTTTTTACCAGCGCGGCCAGTACGGCCAATACGGTGTACGTAAACGTCTGCGGTACGAGGCATATCAAAGTTGATAACATGGCTGATATCAGCAACATCAATACCACGTGCAGCCACATCCGTTGCAACTAAGATATTATTGCGACCTGAGTGAAAATTTTCCATCGCTTTCATGCGTTTATCTTGTGGCATTTCACCGCGTAACCAAGCAACACGAAGGCCTTCGTTGTTTAACTCACCAATTAATGTTTCTAAGCGCTCACGAGTTTTAACAAACACAATCGCTTTATGAATGTCGTCACCATTTAACGTTTCAACCAACATTTTAAGTTTGTGGTCGTAGTCATCCGCAAGGTGAACCCATTGGTGGATTTTGCCTTTCTCTTTACGTGAAGATTCGGCTTCAAGGAGTGCCGGATCGTTTAAGATACGCTCCGCAAATAACTCTACGCTGTCACCTTCAAGGGTGGCTGAGAATAAGAAACATTGGCGACGGTTACGTGCTTCATCACAAATACGAAGCATTTCTTTACGAAAACCCATGTCTAACATGCGGTCAGCTTCATCAAGAATAAGCACCTCAACATTTTCAGCATGGAAGTTCTCTGTTTCAAGGTACTCCATTAAACGCCCTGGTGTGGCAATGAGAATGTCGTTATTGCTTTCGAATATTTCTCTGTGTGTCCCGTAGTTTATACCACCTGTCACAACCCCAATTTTAAGATGAGTTTGTGCTGCAAGTAATTCGCATTGCTCATGAATTTGATAAGCAAGTTCACGGGTTGGCGTCATGATCAATACGCGCGCAAAGCCAGGATCGCGACGTGGGAAATCAAGCAAGTATTGAATTGCAGGGATCAAAAACGCGGCTGTTTTACCCGTACCAGTAGGGGCAGATGCCAAAATATCACGACCTTGAAGAGCTTCAGGGATCGCTTGTTGTTGAATACTGGTTGGCGTATCAAAACCCATTTTATTAATGGCATTTAACAGCTTGTTATCGATATCAAATTCAGAAAATTGCATAGAGTGACATAAATAGAGGACAATTGAGCCTAATTATACGCGTTAACGCGGCTGTGGTGAATGAAAAGGTGAAAAAATGTCAGGCTTTGTGTTTAAACAATTTACGGTAACGCAAACACGCACGGCGATGAAAGTGTCGACCGATGGTATTTTGTTAGGTGCATGGGCTGATATAAATAAAGCTAAGCGCATTTTAGATATAGGCACAGGCACTGGATTACTGGCGCTTATGGCAAAACAAAGAGTGTCTGATGCAAGTGTGAGTGCCATTGAAATAGACACGGGTGCCTGCAGTGATGCCCGAGATAACTTTGCCGCTAGCCCTTGGCCAGAAATAAACCTTTTCGAAGGAGCAGTACAGTCGTTTAGCGCAGCAGAGCCTTTTGATGCGATCATCACCAATCCACCGTATTTTAATGGGAGCCTAAAAGGTGAAAATGATGCTCGAAATACTGCCCGTCATACTGACGGCCTTAGCTTCAGCGAATTGATAGAAGCGTGTACTAGGATTAGCCACGGCAAAACGCTTTTGAATGTGATTTTGCCTTGCGTAGAGGCAAAACAATTCATTGCGGTAGCTGAGCAGGCAGGCTGGTACTTAAATCGCCATTGCTTGGTACGTACAACCGAGAAAAAACAACCAAGTCGCAGCTTGTTGCTACTCAGCCAAAACAACGGCGAATGTGATACATCATCGTTAACCATACATGCAGCTGATGGCAGCTATAGCCAAGATTATAAAGAGCTATGTAAAGCTTTTTACCTAAACATGTAATTATATCTGTGATTTTTGTATGGAAGGTGGTTGTAATTGCATGACTTCATCAAGCTGAATTTGCTGAACATATTCAAGCTCTAATAGGGCGTCTAACACGGCTTTACTGTGCGACTTTTCTATTTCGGCGCTGCAAAAATCAATAATGCTAAAGCGGCGTTTGATTAGCAGACCTTTGATGTCAGGTAAAGGCTCTGTGGTTTCAATTAGTACGCGGGTTGTTGGGCAAGGGTCGGCATAGCCTGAGCGTAATAACTTTTTTAAATTAAACAAGTTATCATCAAGCCGACCTAGTTCAATGGCGGCTTTAGCGCTATCAGGAATAAATAATGGCTCAGCAAAGCGATTTATTTTTATTTCGCCAATGGCGTTTATTGTGGCAACCTGATTACTGTCGTAACTGACAATATCACCGGTAATTAATGTGAATTGACTCATTGTGTTCCCTCGCAATGTGTTGTCTTTGTATGATCATAACAAAATGGTGTGATTAACCAAGCCCTGTTATAGTGCCAATGTCTTAAATTTTATACGAGTTTTTTATGTTACGTTTATCAATTGCTTTATCTGCCTTATTATTTTCTCAATTGAGCTTTGCCGCAATGACGCCTGTGGGTCTTTGGAAAACCATTGACGAAGAAACCAATGAAGCGAAATCTTTAGTACGTATTAGTGAGCAAAATGGTGTATTGGTTGGCAGTGTCGAAAAAATCCTTAACCCAGCTAAACAAGATGCAATCTGCGAAAAGTGTAAAGGTGATAAGAAAAATCAGCCTATTTTAGGGTTACAAATTATTGAAGGTGCTAAAGATGCTGGTGATGGTAGCTGGCAAGAGGGTGAAATTTTGGACCCAAACAATGGTAAAACCTATACCCTTAAACTAACTCCACAAGAACAAGGCAAGGTGTTAGAAGTGCGCGGTTATATTGCGTTTTTCTATCGTAATCAATATTGGCAACGCGTTGAATAACCATTAAAAAAGCCAAGCAATGCTTGGCTTTTTTATTCATGATTTACAAACTTTCGCTGTACTCAGTCATGACCTGTTCAACCCAGCTTGCAATACGCTCATCGCTGAGCTCGTATTGGCTGTCTTCATCAAGGGCTAGACCTACAAATTGTTTGCCATCTTCGCTGAGTGCCTTTGAAGCCTCAAATTCATAACTTGCATCGTTAGGCCATTTACCAAGCAAGGTAATGCTTTGATCACAAATTTCATCATGTAACATGCCAAGTGCATCTTGGAACCACTGACCATAACCTTGTTGATCGCCCATACCAAACAGAGCCACGGTTTTGCCGTTTAGGTTAACATCTTTAATGTCGTCCCAAATTGATTCCCAATCTTCTTGCAACTCACCAAAATCCCAAGTTGAAATGCCGAAGATAACGAAATCAAATTGCTCTGCATTTTTTAATGGTTCATCTTTGATATTGTGAAGGCTCACGATGTCGTGACCAATAATATCGCGAATTTTCTCGGCTGCTATTTCTGTGTAGCAGGTTGTAGAACCATAAAATAAACCAATCTGCATCGTATTTATCACTGTGTATTTGCCTGATATGATAGGCGTAAGTTTACCGTAAGGTATAATCAATTGATACCTTGATAAGGATGAGAGTACGCGTGGCTGATAATAATTCACAAGCCCAAAAAGGTGTAATGACACAAATAACGCCGAACATTTAGAGTTATTTTTAGATACGCTGTATCTTGAGCAAGGAGTTAGCGAAAATACATTAGCCGCTTATCGCAGTGACCTTGAAAAGTTTTGCCAATTTTTAAAAGATAAAGACCTACTGGCTGTCCGCTCAGATGATATTGAAGCGTATTTAGCATACCGTGTTGATTTAGGACTGAAGTCGCGCAGCACAGCGCGTAGCATCAGCGCGCTGAAGCGTTTTTATCAGTATTTTGTGCGCGAAAAAGCCATTACCGATTCGCCGATGGTCAATATTGCTCAGCCAAAAGCTGGGCAGTCATTACCAAAAACACTGTCAGAAGCAGAAGTAGAAGCACTGCTTGCAGCCCCAGATATAGAAGATGCAATGGGGCTTCGTGATAAAGCCATGCTGGAGCTGTTATATGCCACAGGGCTTCGTGTTACAGAGCTGGTGGGACTTAGAATGGAGCAAATTAATTTGCGTCAAGCGGTGGTTTTTGTAAAAGGTAAGGGTAATAAAGAGCGCTTAGTTCCCCTAGGTGAAGAAGCTATGTACTGGCTTGAGCAGTTTTTAAAAGTGGGCCGTTCGCAAATGATTAAACATGCCACTGACTTTGTGTTCCCATCTAAGCGCGGGATTGGCATGACACGACAAACTTTTTGGCATCGCATCAAACACTATGCTATTTTGGCATCAGTTGAATCGCCGTTATCACCGCATACGCTCAGACACGCGTTTGCAACGCATTTGCTTAATCATGGGGCGGACCTTAGAGTCGTGCAAATGATGTTAGGTCACAGTGACTTATCAACAACACAAATTTATACCCATGTAGCGAATGAAAGATTGAAGTCGGTACACGAGCAACATCATCCACGTGCTTAGTGCAAGATTTTTAAAGATGTACCGGTCTATATAAAAAATGATCAGGATATAGGATATTTATGAAAAAGTTAGTTTTAGCCACAGCACTACTAGGCACAAGCTTAAATGTGTTTGCCAATGGCGTATCAACAACAGACGCTGCTGATGCCCCGATTATTGCTAAGTTTGCTGAATTAGGCGTAACCGTTAAGCAAATCAATCCAAGCCCAGTGGCAGGCCTTAAAGAACTAATTACTGACAAAGGCGTGCTGTATGCAAGCCCTGACGGTCAATTTCTAATGCAAGGAACACTGATTGACCTTAATAACCGAGTCAATCTAACAGAACATGCACTGAGCGATGTACGTAAAGAAGGCATTGCTGAGTACGAAGATTCGATGATCGTTTATAAAGCGAAAAACGAAAAGCATTCAATCACGGTATTTACCGATATCAGCTGTGGTTACTGCCGTAAGTTACACCGTGAACTTGATGATTTCTTAGAAGCGGGTATCACCGTTAAATACCTTGCTTTCCCACGTGGTGGTTTACGTGGTAAAGGTTACCAAGATTTAATGAATGTATGGTGTGCTAAAGACCCTGCTGAAGCATTAACAGAAGCAAAAGCAGGTGCAGAAGTCGCTGCAGTGCCTGGTTGTAACGCACCAATTGCAGAGCACTACCAGCTAGGTCAAAGCTTTGGAATGTCGGGTACTCCAGCAATTATTTTAGAAGATGGCACCATGATCCCAGGTTATCAATCAGCTGCGCAAATTAGCCAAGCGCTTGATGCCTTACCAAAAACATCTTCATAACTGATTTTTTAACGAAAAGGCCTATTTGTCGTAGGCCTTTTTTATTTGTCTTAAGCTAAGAAGTACCGTTTCCGACATGGAAAAAATAATTCAAGCTCGTCCTCGTGTTGATGATTCGCATCTACCACACCATTTACACCCTGTAATTAAGCAAATATATGCGACTCGTCAGGTGCAAAATGCCACTGAACTCGATAACAGTGCTGCGACATTACATGACTTTAAGTTGTTTAAAGATATCGACAAAGCTGTGGTGCTATTGCAACAAGCCCTCGCAGCTCAAAGTCGCGTGTTAATCGTCGGAGACTTTGATGCCGACGGCGCAACCAGCACTGCAACCTTAATGCAAGGTCTTGCTATGTTTGGCTTAAAGAACCTTGATTACTTGGTACCAGACAGATTCAGCCTAGGTTATGGCTTAAGTCCTGCGCTTGCTGAGCAAATAGTGACTATGCAACCCGAGCTGGTGATCACTGTTGATAACGGTATTTCATGTATTGATGGCATTGCCATTGTAAAGCAAGCGGGTATTAAGGTACTGGTTACAGATCACCATTTGCAAGGTGAAGCCCTACCAGATGCCGACGCTATCGTGAATCCGAATCGCCATGATTGTCAGTTTCCATCGAAGTCGATAGCTGGCGTTGGGGTTGCTTTTTATCTGCTCATTGCTTTACGTAGCCACTTACGTGAACAAGGATATTTTCAGCATCAGCCAATGCCAAATTTGGCTGAGTTACTTGATATTGTAGCCCTTGGTACCGTGGCCGATGTGGTCGCGCTTGATGCCAATAACCGTACCTTAGTTCATCAAGGTTTAGCACGTATTCGTAGTGGTAAAACACGACCTGGTATTAGTGCTCTCATTGAAGTGGCAAATCGCAATGCAGCCCGTTTAAGTGCCAGTGACTTTGGCTTTTCATTGGCGCCACGCTTAAATGCAGCAGGGCGTTTAGATGATATGAGTTTAGGTATAGCCTGCTTGTTATCTAATGATATAAACCAAGCACGCCGAATTGCTGGTGAGCTCGACAGCCTCAATCATGAGCGCCGTGAAATAGAGCAGGGCATGCAAACGGAGGCACAAGCTGTGCTTGACCGTTTAGCATTTAAAACTGAGTCAGTACCTGATGCCATTTGTTTATATCAAGCTGATTGGCATCAAGGTGTCATTGGTATTTTGGCTGGCCGCTTAAAAGAAAAGTATCACCGTCCTACGATTATTTTTGCCGCTGGCGATAATGGCGAAATCAAAGGCTCTTGCCGCTCTATTGAAGGGCTGCATATGCGAGACTTACTCGAGCGAGTAAATACACTCTATCCGCATTTGATCAGTAAATTTGGTGGTCATGCTATGGCGGCCGGACTGAGTATCAATGAGCAGTGTTTTACTGAATTTAAAACCGTGTTTGAGCAAATGGTGACAGACACACTCACTGAAGAGCATAAGCAAAGTATTTTACTTACCGATGGTGAATTACCTAATGAGTGCTTTTCGATGGAATTTGCCAACTTACTAAAAAATGCCGGCCCCTGGGGACAGCAATTTCCAGAACCAGTGTTCGAACATGTATTTGAAGTAATACAGCAGCGCATTGTTGGTGAAAAACACTTAAAACTGGTTTTAAAACATCAATCTGGACGGTTAGTTGATGGCATTGCCTTTGGTGTTGATGTGCGTGCATGGCCAGATACCGAAGTGCGTTATGTGAAAGCTGCTTATCAACTCGATATAAATGAATTCCGTGGTAAATTCTCGCTACAGTTGATTATTCGAGAGCTACAAAAAGCGACATAAAAATATCGTTATAATCGACATAAAAGGCTAATAAAACGCTCGGTTTTTTGTTAAAATCGGGCGTTTTTAATATTTGTAGATAATTTACCGTATTTATTGTCGATATCGGTGCGCGGTAAATCAGCCATTTTGGAGTAATGTACATGTTTGAAGTGAATCCTGTGATTAATCAAATCAAGGAAATTCGCGAACGTACTGAACTGCTTCGGGGGTACCTTTGACTACCCTCTTAAGAAAGAGCGGTTAGAAGAAGTTAACGCAGAACTTGAAGATTCAGCAGTGTGGAATGAGCCAGAGCGAGCTCAAGCACTTGGCCGTGAAAAGTCGGCACTCGAAGCTATCGTTGAGACCATTGATAATCTAGTGTCAGGTACCGAAGATGTTGAAGGGTTAGTCGAGCTTGCTGTTGAAGCTGAAGATGAAGAAACCTTCGCTGAAGCTGAAGCTGAATTAGGCGATTTAAACGCACAGCTTGAAAAGCTAGAGTTCCGTCGTATGTTCTCAGGCGACCATGACCAAAACGATGCTTACCTTGATTTACAATCAGGTTCTGGCGGCACTGAAGCCCAAGACTGGTGTAACATGCTACTGCGTATGTATTTACGTTGGGGTGAAGCAAAAGGCTTTAAAGTTGAACTTGTTGAAGCAACTGATGGTGATGTGGCTGGTATCAAGGGCGCAACTGTGCGCTTCGTGGGCGAATATGCATACGGTTGGTTACGTACAGAAACAGGTGTTCACCGTTTAGTGCGTAAGAGCCCGTTCGACTCAAGTGGTCGTCGTCATACCTCGTTTGCATCGGCATTCGTTTACCCAGAAATCGACGATAATATCGAAATTGATATTAATCCGGCAGACTTACGTATTGACGTTTACCGTGCATCAGGCGCAGGTGGTCAGCACGTAAATACAACAGAGTCAGCGGTTCGTATTACCCATATACCAACCAATACGGTTGTACAGTGCCAAAACGAGCGTTCACAGCACAAGAATAAAGACCAAGCAATGAAGCAGTTAAAAGCGAAGTTGTTTGAACTCGAAATTCAAAAGCAAAATGCTGAGAAACAAAGCCAAGAAGATGCTAAATCTGATATTGGCTGGGGTAGTCAAATTCGTTCATACGTACTTGATGACTCGCGCATTAAAGACTTACGTACCGGCGTTGAAAACCGTAATACACAAGCGGTTCTTGACGGCGACTTAGATAAATTTATTGAAGCCAGCCTTAAATCTGGCCTATAACCACCAAGCTAAAAAAGAGCTAAAAAATGACTGATCAAATCCAAGACGAAAATAAGTTAATCGCTGAGCGTCGTGGCAAATTAGACGCAATCCGCGAAAATTGCCCAGCCAACGGTCATCCAAACCAATTCCGTCGTGAACATTACACGGCTGATTTGCAAGCTGAGTTTGGTGATAAATCGAAAGATGAATTAGTTGCTGAGCAGCACGTTGTATCAGTAGCAGGTCGTATCCTTGCTAAACGTGGTCCTTTCCTTGCGTTACAAGACATGAAAGGCCAAATTCAAGCGTACGCGTCAAAAGACGTACAAAAAGAATTAAAAGCAAAATACGGTCAACTTGATATCGGTGACATCATCGGTGTTAAAGGCGCACTAAATAAATCTGGTAAAGGCGACCTATACGTTGAAATGACAGAGTATGAGTTACTGACTAAGTCATTACGCCCGTTACCTGAAAAATTCCACGGTTTATCTGACCAAGAAACTAAATACCGTCAACGTTATGTTGACTTAATTACTAATGAAGCGACACGTGAAACCTTCCGTATTCGCTCAAAAGTTGTTGAAGGTATCCGTCGTTTCTTAGCAGATCGTGACTTCATGGAAGTTGAAACACCTATGCTACAAGTGATCCCAGGTGGTGCGTCTGCTCGTCCATTCGTAACACACCACAATGCACTTGATATCGACATGTACTTACGTATTGCTCCTGAGCTTTACTTAAAACGTCTAGTTGTGGGTGGCTTTGAGCGTGTATTCGAAATCAACCGTAACTTCCGTAACGAAGGTTTATCAACGCGTCATAACCCAGAATTCACAATGATCGAATTCTACCAAGCATACGCTGACTACATTGACCTGATGAACATCACTGAAGACATGCTACGTACTGTTGCGACAGACGTACTTGGTTCACCAATTGTTGTAAACACAACTAAAAACGAAAATGGTGAAGTGGTAGATTCAGTAGAGTACGATTTTGGTCAACCTTTTGCTCGTTTAACAATGAGCGAAGCTATCCTTAAGTACAACCCAGACTTTGATGCTGCAGTATTTAATGACCCTGAAAACCATTTTGAAGAGCTTAAAGCGTACGCGAAGCAAGTACACGTTAAGATCCCAGAAAACTGCGTATGGGGCCCAGGCAAGTTCTTATGTGAAATCTTCGAAGAGACTGCTGAGCATAAGTTAATTCAACCGACTTTCATTACCGCTTACCCGTGGGAAGTATCTCCACTTGCACGTCGTAACGATGAAAACCCATTTGTAACTGACCGTTTCGAATTCTTCGTAGGTGGTCGTGAATTAGCGAATGGTTTCTCTGAGCTTAACGATGCACAAGATCAAGCTGAACGTTTTGCGCGTCAAGTTGAAGAGAAAGACGCCGGTGATGATGAAGCAATGCACTACGACGAAGATTACATTCGTGCGTTAGAGTACGGCTTACCGCCAACAGCGGGTGAGGGTATTGGTATCGACCGTCTAGTGATGTTATTTACTGACTCACCAACAATTAAAGACGTGATCCTGTTCCCACACATGCGTCCTCAAGCTGATTAATCAGCTAAAAGTCTTGAAAACGCCGCTTTTTAGCGGCGTTTTTGTTATCAGAAATTTCTGATTTTTATTGCGTGTAACTTAACTACTAAAATGTAATTACCTGATCTAAAAAGGAATGCTGAATTAGTCTTCCAACAAAGTTACTAAGTTGTAAAATTTTTCTACAAATCCCAAGGCCAATAGTATTATTTTTAGCCAAAATATGACATCATTGCGCAATTCTCGTTCAATGCATAAATGGACTTAATAATAATGACAAAAAAGCCTTCGCAGTTGCCAACAGATACAAATAAAAGCGAGCATCAGCGTGAAGTTTTTTACCGTGCCTGCATCGCCGAATTCCAACAATTGGGCTATCAAGATCAATATCTCGCAGAGTTAACTGATGAATTGATCCCATTGACGGGTCTTGAGCCATTGAGTGATAAAGAAAAAACGGCGAAAGGCTAGACAAAACTGAGTTGTTTTTGTTCGTAGTGGACAATCTATAACCATCTATACGATTTTCCTTGAAAAGTGTTTGACATATTTTCTGAAATCTTTATTATACGCCCCACAAGAC